>CAXTVS010000029.1:0-43449 GCA_964247735.1 uncultured Acetobacteraceae bacterium | reverse complement strand
TCGCAACTACCTCGCCAACTCAGGATATGAGTTTACGTAACCTAGAAATGCTCTAAGGATGCCAACTCAACGGCAGGTGTGCTGGCCTTTGGGCAGGATCGGCCGGACATCACATGCAAGCAAACCCGTCTGAGCCGACATCAGAAGCGGATTGATCCGCGCCGTACCGTCTTTATCGACATCCACCGCACGCGTTGGACCGCGTCGTCAGCGGCAAGCTCTCCCAAGTCCAGGTCGAGCAGTGCCCGATCGACACCAACACTAGGCGATGTCGCCGTACTGGTGATCTCGCCTGCTGCAAACAGCAGGCGATATGCCAGGCCATCCACAAAGTCGACGTTTACCTGCTGTCGCTGCCACCCTACCTGCCGACCTGAAGCCGATTGAGCAGGCCTCCAAGACCGGGGCCTTGATCCGAAAGCTAACGGATGCACCACTGAGTCGGCTTGACGATGCGTCAGAAAGCTGTTCGACCAGTTCAGCCGAACAGCATGCGCTAACTACCTCTGCAACCCCGGATGCGCCACCGCCCATCCGATGCGGTCGCAACTGCTCTGATTGGTAGGTCGACATCCGGCATCCCAAGCCACTGCTCGTGCGAGACCGGCAGGAACCGGATCAGTCCGCCACGGCAGCGGGCGCGTCGTGCCGCCCCATTCGCACCTTCTCCAGCGTGCCCGGCGCCAGCTTCACCGTGATCTCGGCCAGGCGGTGTGCCGCGGCAACGATGCGATCGAGCGCGTGGGCACGCTCCGCGTCCCCGACCTCGCGCAGGACGGCCTGGAACTCCCTTTCGACCGTAGGTATGACGTGTGCCTGACCAAGGCTCACCTCGACGAACCAGTCGGGCATGCCCAACGTGATGTCGAGCTGGTTGCCGAAGAAGTAGCGCAGCGCTCCGCTTTCGTCGTGCACCGGCGAGATGAACAGCAGGTTCCAGAAGGCTTCGCCGTTCCTGCGATAGTTGACGATCCACTCGATGCAGCCCTGTCCCGCTTCAAGACAAGCGCGGATCCGGTGCGCCGCCTCCGGATCGGTGCTGGTGCCTTGCAGGAAGCGACAGTTGCGACCGATCGCTTCCTCGGCGCTGTATCCCGTCACGGTCGTGAAGGCGGGGTTGACCATGATCATCGGACAGTCGGGCAGATGCGGGTCGGACAGCACCATGGCCGCTTCGCTGTGCATCATTGCTGTCCGCAGTGCGTCACCGATCGCGTCCGCCATCCCGGTCCCCTGTCCCGATCCGTTTTCCGTCGACGCCAGCTGCGTTGCGCACAATCCGTCCATCATGGCGATGGGTGGTCTCTGCCGTGACGACTGATTGCTGTAGTGCTACGAGCGGCTCCCGGAAGTTCGATATGCCATGCGATGCCGTATCCTTACGAGGATCCGACAGGACTGCAAATTCGAGAAGCTTCGGCGGCGCCGCGTGATCGGAGCGTCGTGGCGGTCGTGGGCGCAAGGGGGAGCTCCAAGGTCGCAATCCAACAAGGGTTACCGCTCGGCACGGCTCAGTCCCGTTGAGGCTTCACTACCGCTCATGATCACGTGGCGCTGTCGCTTTCCTTCTGCCTCGCGCGTTCGCGATTCATCCTTTTCTGGAAACGCTCATGGCCCTGTTCAAGCTGACGATCGCGCTGTCCCTTCTGTCAACCCTGTCCTCCTGCGGACCCCAACCCGGAGGGCCGCCGCCTGTGGTGCAGGGTGTCAACGGACCGGCGATACCGGACAGCCTCGGCGGCAGCAACATGGGGGAAGGCGGTGCCAACGGCGGGATGGGGAATGGTGGTGGTGTCACTGCTGGTGGTGGAGTGGCCGTCCATTGACCATCGACGGACCGCCTGGAGCGCCGCCGTGAGCAGAGGGTAGTCCCATCTGCCGCCGGCGGCTCGACCCCGGGCTGATCATCGGTGCCAACATCGATGACCCCAGGCAGATCGCGACCCGAGCCCGGTGGGCGTGCAGCTCGGTTGTAGCCCCTCTGGCTCCGCGCCTGGACGAATGCTGGTTCAAGGCTGCAGCGGGGTAGTCTGCCGGGCGAATCTTGGCGGGAGCATGGGCTGAAGCCTATGTCCCGGTGTCCTGATATAACCGTCGGGTTCAAACGAGCTCCCGCAGAGGAGCGACCCAGAGGAGATGTCGATGAAGGGCTATGCCAATCCCGCCCCGTTGGGCCTGACCGGGTTTGCGCTGACAACCTGGCTGCTCAGCATGATCAATGCAGGTTGGTATGCGCCACCTGCGATCCCGATGGTGCTTGCCATGGCGTTCGCGTTCGGCGGCACCGCCCAGTTCGTCGCCGGCGTGTGCGAGCTGCCGCGCGGCAACACCTTCGGCTTCACCGCCTTCTGCTCGTTCGGCGCGTTCTGGTGGTCGTTCGCGCTGTTCGTCGAGTTCTTCCATGCTACGGTCCCGCCCAGCTTCGTCGGCTGGTACCTGGCGCTCTGGGGCGTGTTCACGCTGTTCATGTGGTTCGCCACGTTCACGGCCAACCGGGCGGTGGGAACGGTGTTCTTCCTGCTCTGGATCACCTTCTTCCTGCTTGCCCTCGGCGAATGGACCGGATCGGGGCTGATCCACAACGCCGGTGGCTATACCGGCATGCTGACTGCAGTGGCGGCGACCTATCTCGCCGCTGCCGAGGTGCTGTCGGAAACCGCGGGCCGCGAGATCCTGCCGATCGGCCGCCTCGGCAAGACGCCCGGCGCGTCCCAGGTCACCGATCTCGGATTGGCGTCCGCAGGCTGACCAGCCTCGGGCCTGTCGGCAAAGTGGTCCCGGACGATCCATGACCAGGGAGAGGCAGCGGTGTCCAGCCTAGACCTGTTGACCATCGCCGCGGCAGCCTGGGTCGGCGTGCATGTCGGCATCGCCGGCACCCGCGTGCGCCAGGCGGTTGCCGGGCGGATCGGCGATGCCGGGTTCCGCGGCGTGTTCTCGCTGCTGTCGGTCGCTGCGATCACTGTCCTGGTGGTCACCTACAAGCGGGCCCGCGCGGCCGGCAGCGAACAACTCTGGGCAGCACCACACTGGCTGGGCTGGATCCTTGTCCTGCTGATGGCACCCGCCTTCGTGCTGCTGGTCGGCTCGGTCACGGCGCCGAACCCGACCGCAGTCGGGGGCGAGCGGGCGATCGGACAGGAGCCCCGCGGGCTGCTGCGGGTCACCCGCCACCCGATGCTCTGGTCCTTCACGACCTGGTCAGCGGTGCACGTCATCGGCAACGGCGACCTGGTGTCGCTGCTGTTCTTCGGGGCCTTCGGCCTGACCGCACTGGCCGGAATGCCCTCGATCGACGCCAAGCTGGCGAAGCGCGATCCGCAGGGATGGATGGGGCTGCGGAAGGCGACCTCGATCCTGCCGTTCGGTGCCATCATGGCTGGGCGCAACCGGCTGGTGGTGCGCGAGATCGGCTGGATCGCGCCGGCGGCCGGGCTGGCACTCTGGGTCCTGCTGCTGGTGTTCCATCCTCGGCTGTTCGGGGTGTCGCCGCTGCCCGGTGTCGGTCCGGGATGACAGATATGTCGCCAAGCCCGGTGCACCCTCACCGGCCGTCCATGTGTGGCTTCCGCAAGTCAGTATGGATCCCCTGCCGAACCGAAGTGCAAAGAGAAAGAGGTGGCCAGGGCAGAAGCTTGCTTTCCCGGCCTAGGTGTCTGGTCTCAGGAAGGGATTTTTTGCTTGACCATCAAACCTGGAGGAATGTGCAGTGGCACAGCTTCTACACGGCAGCGCCACCACGACTGAGGCGATCCATCGTGCAATCTGGGCTGGTCAAGAAAGCACAAGGGCGCTGGCCCACCGCCATGGCATCAGCCCCACCACCGTGCAGAACTGGTGTAAGCGGACCCACACCGGCGATGCTGCCCGTGGGGTCAAAATCCCGGGATCGACCGTGCTCAGTCCCGAGAACGAGGCCGTCCATCGTCGCGTTCCGGCGGCACATCCTGCTGCCGCTGGACGATGCCTCTACGCCCTGCAGCCCAGCATGCCGCATCTGACGCGCTCGTCGTCACTGCTTGGCACGCGTCACGGCGTCGCCTGATTGTCCGAGGTGGACGGCACAAAGCTTAAGCGTTCGCGCTTCAAGAGTTACCCGATCGGCTTCTTCGATATCGACATCGCCGAGGTGCACACCGAGGAGGGCCGCCTCTACCTCTTCGTCGCCATTGACAGGACCTCGAAGTTCGCCCTTGTCCAACTGCACGAGAAGGCCACCCGGTGCATCGCCGCCGACTTCCCGCACACCCTCGTCGCGGCAGTACCCTACCGCATCCATACCGTGTTCACCGACAACGGAACTCAATTCGTCGATCGAACACCCACCAACGAAGAAGATGAAGCTAAAGCAGCCGTATTCCGGGCCACCCAGGATGGACCCTGCATCTGACGCATGCACGCCTTCGATCATGCTCGCGAGCAGCACGGCATCGACACCGCATCACTAGGCCCGCGCACCCCTGGACTGACGGGCAGGTCGAGCGGATGAACCGGACGCTAAAGCCCGCTACCATGGGCCGCTACCACTACGGCAGCCACCACCAGCTCCGCCACCACCACCAGCTCTTCGTCGATGCTCACAACCACGCACGGCGGCTGAAGGCCTGTGCGGCCTTACCCCCTACGAGTTCATCTGCCGTCAGTGGACCATCGAGCCAAAACCCTTCCGGCTAAACCCACACCATCACAATCTTGGAGTAAACACTTGTTCAATCCGATAGTCTACTGGACCTCGATTGCCGATCCCTCCTGGATGATATGCTCTATCCTTTCACAGTAGGCGTCAAGGCTGAACTTCTTCTGCATGCGTCTAGCCGCAGCCTCTCCCATCCGTCGCGCAAGCGCCGGATTGTCGAGCAGAAGCGCAATCTTCTCCCTGAGGTCAGCAACATCGCCAACTTTGGTATAGAAGCCGGTCTCGCCGTCGACAATGAGGTCCGAATGCGCCTCGATCTGCGTGCTGATGACTGCCTTGCCCATGGCCATCGCCTCAGCAATTACCGCGTAACCCGAAGCATATCGTGCCGGGTGAAGCGGCACGACCACGAAACGGGCACGACGGTAGAGATCCCGCAGCCCGATGTAGTCACCGGCGGAACCGACCACGATCGAGTCTGACAGCATTGCTTCCTCCACATCGGCAGGTTTCGGACGCCACAAGCTGTCCGCGGCGATGCGCAGTGACACGTCGAGCCCTTCGACAGCCGAGACCAGGGTTTGGTAGTCCCGGTTGGCGCTTCCTGCAGCGAGCACCAGCCGACCTTCCCAGATGCCGTCAGGATGGAAGAAGTTCGTATCCACGCCATATCCGGCGTTGTGGCATCTGTTGACAGGAAATCCCTCCCGGATCAGGCGCTGCCGGAGCGCCTCCGAGAGACAAAGGAAGTGGACGTGTTTCGCGCGACGCAAAATCGGCGCGATCAGGGCAAACTTCCTGCCTTCCAGGTAGGATCCGTGCAGGATGATCCAGAGCGGCTTTCGAACCCTGCCAACGAGGGGAAACAGCGAAAGCGGGATCCCCACGTCCTCGCCTGAAGCGAGAAGAGCATCGTAATCACGGCGCCTTCGCGATAATGACCATGCCAGCCCGAGACGACGACGCACCGACGTCGGATGCCCACCGCGCACCTGATCGGTGCCTACGACCTGCGTGCTGTTCCGCGTCGCGAAGACGTTGAACTCCGCAAGCGGCTGCTCTTTATCCAGCTTCCTTGTCTCAATATCTGGCTGCAACGGGCCTCCAAGAACATAATATATACGCCTGTTCATTCTTATGACGCTCCGTGTCGAAACGCTGGGGATTATGAGTGTGCCATAAACTTTTGGCTTGGCCTTACCTTCATAACTCGTTAACCCACTTTCGTTACGGTTGTTGATAAAGACCTCGCTTCGCGTCCAGGACGGTGTTGCGAGGCGGGATCGTCAGGCTGTCGGAGTCACTAGCTTGCTTCGCATGAGGGATGGACCACCTACCGCTCAACCTGTCGGACGGTCGTCCTCGTACCTGACGGGCACGGTATGGGCGGGGCTGAATGCAGCGACAAGCGTGCTCCTGCCGTTCGCCCTGTTCGTCTTCTTCGCGCGCGAGATCAGCCCTCCGCTGCTCGGGCTCGTAGCCCTCGTCACCGCCTGCATCGAGGTCTTCAAGGCGGTTGGCCTTCCCGGCGTCTACGAGGCGCTCTTGCAACAGAAGACCGAGGTGCATCGCTGCCACGAGACGGCCCTCGCGCTCGTCCTGTGTGCTAGTGCGGCATTGGCACCACTGTGCCTCGCGTTCATCTGGGGGCTCGGCTACCTGGTGACCGGCCTGCACCAGCACTTCGTTCTTTTGGCGGTGCTCGTCCTTCGCATCCCGCTCGACCTCGCGATCGTCCAGCCGCAGGCCGTACTCGTCGTGCGGCTGGCGTTCCACCGGCTCGCGATGCGGACGATCCTGGCCAATGGCGTGGCCGGCTGCCTCGGAATCCTCGTCGCCTCGTTCGTCCGGCCGGTGGCCGGCCTCGTCGTCTATCAGCTGGTCCAGTCCGGACTGACCTTCGCCACCACCGCGTTCGGCCGGGGGCTAATGGCGCGTCCGATCCTGCATCGCGATTGCATCGGTCGCCTTCACCGCGAGATGCTCCTGTCGACAGGAAATCGCGCGCTTGCCGCAACGATCAACTACGTCGACCAGATGATCTTGGCGCCCCTGGCCGGCGACACCCCACTGGCGTACTACAACCTCGGCAAGCGAATTGAGACGACGTTCGTTACGGTTGCCAACTCCTTCTCCGCCATCCTGTTCCAACCGCTGTTCGCCGTCGACGGCGTCCTGAGTAAGCAGAAGGCGACGGTCCGGGCCCTCTTCCTGACCACGCTGATCTGCGGCATTCCAGCGGCAGTCAGCTTCAGCAACAGCAGCACGGTGGTCGGCCTGCTGTTCGGACACAGCTGGCTTGCAGCGTCCCCGGTGGTTGGTTGGCTGTCGTTGAACGGGTTTGTACGCGCTGTCGGCATGGTACCAGGCTCGTTCCTGTCGGTGTCTGGACGGAACCGGGACCTGCTCGTGACGTCTGTGGCGTCCGCCCTGGGCAGCCTTGCTTTGGTCGCGGCATTTGCGTCGTCCAGCATCGCCCTTTGTGCCGCGAGCCTCGTCGTCAAGAATGCCGTCATCGTCGGGTGGATGGCGTGGCTGTGCCGTCGAGACACCGGCCGGCCGGCCCTGACCTATGTCGTCGCCGTTATCATCCCACTGACGGCGATGACCGCGGCCGCCAGCGCGGCAACCGTACTGCTGCCGACGAACCTGGTGTCCGGCCCACTGCGGGCCGTCCTGACGCTGGCTTGCTCGGGGGCCGGTGCCCTCTGCTGCGGGGGCCTCTGGATCGCGCCGGCCTACCTGCTGTCCGGACGCCTAGCTGACAGGATACCGATGCAAGGCCTTCAAACGTGAAGCTGCTCTATCTCGTGCACGATCTAGACGACGCGGCGGTGCGGCGGCGGCTGCGCTTCTTGGGCGACGGCGGGGCGCAGGTCTGTCTAGTCGGCTTCCGCAGGCTGAAGAAGGAGGTGTCGCAGTCGACGTCGGAAGGCCGCGAGATCGGGCGGACCTGGAACGGCCGGCTGTTCCGCCGGATCGCGACAACCATCCTGGCCTTGATGACTGCCGAGGCCTGGCACCGGGACGTTGAGGATGCCGACGTCATCGTCGCCCGCTCGCTCGAGATGCTGCTGATCGCCACTTTCGTCCGCAAGCGTTTCGGGCTTGAGGCCGCGGTCGTCTACGAGTGCCTCGACATCCACCGGCTGATGACCCGTGACGACGCGATCGGCGGCGGCCTGCGCTGGCTGGAGCGCCGGCTTCTGGCCTCCTGCTCCCTGCTTGTCGTCAGCTCGCCGCAGTTCATCGAGGCCTATTTCCTGCGTTACCATCATCGGCTCCCGCCCTGGACGCTGCTGGAGAACAAGCTGCTCAGCAGCGAGTTCGCCTCCATCCCGGCATCCCTGGCCGCGGCCGGCTGTGACCCTGGAGCGGCTCCGGCCGGACCGCCGTGGCGGATCGGCTGGTTTGGCATCATCCGGTGCAGGCGAAGCCTCCATCTGCTTGCGGCCCTGGTACGCGACTCCAATGGCGCCATCGAGGTGGAGATACGCGGCCAGCCCGCGCGGGACGTGGTGAGCGATTTCGACGCCGTGGTCGGCTCGACGCCGGGCCTGAGCTTCGGCGGCGCCTACAACAGAGCGACCGACCTTCCGGCGATCTACCGCCGTGTTCACTTCAACTGGGCGATCGACTTCTACGAGGACGGGCTGAACTCGGCCTGGCTGCTGCCGAACCGACTCTATGAAGGCAGCATGTTCGGCTCGGTGCCGCTGGCGCTCCACACGGTCGAGACCGGACGCTGGCTGGCCCGCCACGAGTGCGGGCTCCTGCTCGACGTGCCTTTGGAACGAGACCTTCCGGCGCTGTTCGCCGGCATGACAAGCGCCGTCTACGAGGACGCTAGGCGCCGGATCACACGGCTCGATCCTGACCTGCTCATGGAGACGTCCGCAAGTGCCACCGCTTTCGTGACCAAGCTCGATCAGCTGCGCATCCGGACGCCAGCCGTCGCTGCAACAGCAAGCTTCATGGGAACGACATGACAACGGGATTGTTGCCTCGCTTCTCGATCGTGATGCCGGTGCTCGACGAGGAACGCTACGTCGAGCTGGCCTTGTTGTCGCTGCTGGACGAGGTCGAGCAGCTGGATGGCGAGATCCTCGTCCTGGATGGCGGCAGCCAGGATGCGACCCGCGCCATCGTTGCCAAGCTGTCCGCCACCCATCCCGTCATCCGTCTGATTGACAATCCCGGACGGACGCAGTCGGCCGCCTGCAACTTGGCCGCGGAGTTGGCCTGCTCGAGGAGCGGCATCCTGCTCCGTACCGACGCTCATGCCGCCTATCCGTCCGGCTTCGTCGCCATCGCCATGCGGGCGCTGCTCGACACCGGGGCCACCTCGGTGGTGGTGCCGATGCGCACGGTTGGCAAGGCACCTCTGCAGCGTGCGATCGCGGCGACCCAGAACAGCCGGCTTGGCAATGGTGGATCGAGCCACCGGCGCCTCGGCGCCTCGCGATTCGTCGACCATGGACACCACGCCGTATTCGACCTCGCCTTCTTCCGCTCGCTCGGCGGCTACGACCGGGACTTCACCCACAATGAGGATGCTGAGCTCGACGTGCGGGCAGCGCGCGCTGGCGGCCGGATCTGGCTGTGCACCGAGGCCGCCATCGACTACTTCCCACGCGACAGCCTGAGGCAGCTTGCCCGGCAGTACGTCCGCCACGGACGCGGCCGCGCGCGCACGATCGCCAAGCACCGGCTGCGCCTGAAGCTGCGACAGGGGCTTCCGCTGATCCTCCTGGCGGCCACCGGCCTTGCGGCGCTAGCGCCGCTGCTTCCGTGGCTGGCCGTGCCAGTCGGATGCTACCTACTCGCCTGCCTATGCTGGAGCGTTGCGGAGGCCGCGCGGCGCGCCGATGCGGCACTGCTCCTGATGGGTCCGGCTGCGGTTGTCATGCACCTGTCATGGGCCATCGGCTTTCTGGACGGTCGACTGCGGGCGGTTCAGTCCAGAAGTGTCCTCCATCCAGCGATGCCGCAGGGCGTCGAGCAAGCCGGACTAGGATAAATGGTCCTGACTACTGCAGTGCGGCAGCATGAGTGGATGCGTACCCTAGAAACCGTCGGCCGCGTGCTTGGATTTCTCCTGGTGACCGACTTGACCGGTTGCGGGCCGTTCCTGTCGGAAAGCGGCCCCGGCCGTGAGGCGATCATGATGCAGGCTTCCGCGACGGCCTCAAGATCCGCGCCATCGCTGCCCTATGTCCTCGTTCCGGTGAACGCAGGAACCCTGCCGGATCTTTCCGTGCCTCCCCTTCAGCCAAGCTTCCGCGTCACGCCGACCGACCATGGTCGACCTGGGACGATCGGCGTAGGGGACGATCTCGGCATCACCATCTTCGAGTCGGGACCTGGAGGCCTTTTCATCACCGATCGTCCGGAGAATCCGTCCGGAAACTCGGTGACGTTGCCGTCGCAGCAGGTCGACGGCAACGGCTCGATCGTCATCCCGTTCGGGGGTGTCGTTCCCGTCATCGGCCAAACGCCCGCGGAGGTCGAGCGCGAGGTCGTGCGCCGGCTCAGCGGTCGTGCTCTCGATCCACAGGTCGTTGTCAGCATTCTCAACCGGCGTGCGGGCACCATCAACGTGGTGGGCGACGTCGGGAGCGCTGCACGGTTCTCGCTCGAGCCTAGCGGCGAAACGCTGCTGGGAGCGATCGCTCGCGCCGGCGGACCTCGTTTCCCAGATTACGAAACGACCGTCACTCTGCAACGTGATGGTGCCACGCAGAAGGTGAGGCTTTCGGAGATCGTCGAGCGGCCGGACCAGAACCTGCCTTTGGCCCCGGGCGACACGATCTACGTTTCCCACGACGCGGACTTCTTCCTGGCACTCGGCGCGACCGGCCAAGCGACCTCGCTTGGACCGCTCGACCGCCGCATCACTTTCGGCGGCACGACGATCTCGCTGGCCGACGCGCTGGCAAAGGCCGGCGGTTTGGAAGACGACAGGGCGAATGCTCGCGCCTGCTTCGTATATCGCCTCAATCACAAGCTCAGTAGCCAAGCATCGACAAACGCTCCAACTATCTACCTTCTGGATCTTCGTGATCCTACTGGGTATTTCTATGCAAGCAGGTTTGCTATGTATCCGGAGGATGTCATCTTTGTATCAAATGCACCGATGACCGATCTTGCCAAGTTCCTGTCGCTTGTCCTTCCCGCCGCCAGCTCGAGCTCCGGCTTCAACGCCGGCCTCTAGATGACTTCCTGCCACAAACGTCCTTCGATGCAGCCGGCTTCGGTACTCCCGGCGCAGTCAGGAAACTGAACTATTTTGGAACAGGATGTATAACATGGAAGATCAGATCCGTAAGATCCTCAGCAAATTCGGTCGCCTTTCGGTAGATATCCGAAACGTCGGCATTGAGGACGATCTGTATGATGCAGGTTTGAGCTCGCTTGCGACGGTTAACGTGATGCTGGCAATCGAGGAGCAGTTCGGGGTCGAGTTCCCGGATCGTCTTCTGACGCGTCGATCTTTTCAGAGTGTGTCATCGCTGACCGATGTCGTCGAAAGCCTCAAGTCGAGCACCGTGTCGTCGTGATCGACCGCGAACATCTTACCCAGCGCGCGGAGGCCGCCGCATCGATCGCGGCTCTGTACGCCGACGATGTGGATGTCAAGGCACGCTTTCCTTCTGAGGCGATCGAGGCGTTTCGGCAGCAGGGCCTCATGGGCCTCCTCGTGCCAGAAAGTCTCGGCGGCGCGGGCGCATCCTTGTCCGAAACGCTCCACGTCTGCCGCATCCTGGGACAGGCCTGTGGTTCGAGCGCGCTAATATACGCCATGCACCAGATCCAGGTTGCCTGCTTGGTGGCGGGTGCTGCGGACGACGACTGGCACAGAAGCTTTCTGAAACGAATCGAGCGCGACCAGCTGCTCCTCGCTTCCGTTACCTCCGAGGTGGGGATCGGCGGCAACATCCGCTCCAGCATCTGTGCCCCCGACTACTGCGGTGACCGGCTGACACTGACCAAACACTCGTCGGCCATCTCCTATGGTGAGCATGCCGATGCACTGCTGATCACGGCGAGGCGCAACCAGGATGCCTCGTCGTCGGACCAGGTCTTAATCGTCGCCGAACGAGGGGATACAACCCTTACCGAAACAAGCCGTTGGGACACGCTCGGCATGCGTGGCACCGACAGCAAGGCATTCGACATCACTCTTTCGGTGGACCGGTCGCAGATCGTTCCGATACCGTTTTCCGACATCGCGCAGCATACGATGCTGCCGGTCTCGCACATGCTGTGGGGCGGGGTGTGGCTCGGCATCGCCGCCATCGCCGCCGGAAAAGCGAGATCCTTCCTGCGGCGCCAGGCACAAAACGAGCCGGGCGTCGTCAGCCCGGCCGCACTCCGCTTCGAGAAGGCCGCGTCGCTGCTGGCAACGATGCGCTCGCGGCTGGAAAGCGCTGTCACCGAATATGCGGCAGAGGGGGTGGCTCATCGCGACGCGTTGCCGCTGGGATTTCTGACGGAGGTCAACGCCCTGAAGGTGACGATGTCGGAACTGGCCGTCGAGGTGGTGCAGCATGCGATGATGATCTGCGGCCTGTCCGGCTACAAGTGCGGCACGCCCTACAGCATCGGCCGCCACCTGCGCGACGTGCAGTCGGCGCCGCTCATGGTCAACAACGACCGGATCGTGACCAACACCGCGATCCTGCTGGTGGCGCAACGTGCTCCTCTGGTGAGGAGCTGAGCCATGCAGGCGGAAAAAGCATTCCATCAGGCGCTGGTCGAGGCGCGCATCCTCGTTCCGAGCGGCGTTGAGGGCCTGTATGGCCGAAGCGGCGTCTTCGAATCGATCGTCGACGGCATTGACACCCTCGTCTCCCGCCTCGGACGAGGCCAGGACGCGGAGGTGATCCGCTTCCCGCCAGCGATGCCCAGGAGCGTGCTGGAAACCAGCGGCTACCTGAACGGCTTTCCCCACCTCGCCGGGACGGTGCACTGCTTCTGCGGCGATGAGCGGGCGCATCAGGCGATGCTGCGATGCCTCGAAGCCGGGGAGGACTGGACGACGGGGCAGCAATGCGTCGATCTCGCCCTCACGCCCGCCGCCTGCTACCCGGTCTACCCCATGGTCGCCGCGCGTGGCGCGCTCCGGCCCGGCGGCCACATTGTCGACGTGTCGTCCTACTGCTTCCGGCATGAGCCGTCGATCGACCCGGTGCGTATGCAGATGTTCCGGATGCGCGAGTTCGTCTGCCTGGGATCGCCGACCGTGGTGCGGGCTTTCCGCGATGGGTGGATCGAGCGCGGTCGAGCCGTCATTGCCACTCTCGGGCTGCCCGTCGCTATCGACCTCGCCAACGATCCATTCTTCGGGCGCGGCGGCACGCTCATGGCCAGGAGCCAGCGCGACCAGGCGCTCAAGTACGAGCTGCTGGTTCCGGTCAGCAACCCGGACAAGCCGACCGCCTGCCTCAGCTTCAACTACCACATGGAGCATTTTGGCGAGATCTGGAACCTCAGGCTGGAAGACGGCGAGCAGGCCCACACCGCCTGCGTCGGTTTCGGCTTCGAACGTCTCGCCCTGGCACTCCTGCGCCACCACGGCTTCGACCCGCAGCATTGGCCCGAGGAAACGAGGATGGCGCTATGGGATCGGTGACCGCGCCGACCGCCGCGACCGGAGGCACGTTCACGCCGCATCGGCTGCACGACGTCAGCCGTTGCTGGCCGGAAACGAACTGCTACATCGACCTGTGGATCGAGGTGCTGGCCGCGCTGGGCGAGGTCCCGGAGGCCGCGTTCGGCCATTCCGTCTGCCAGAAATTCGGCGAAGACCAATTCACCTTCTCCAAGATGCCGATCGAGGACCTGCGCCGCCTGTACGGCCTGGTCGTGCAGGAGCTGTCGATCTACCGCCCGCTCGAGCAGCACGTCGCGCTGCACGTCGAGTGCGGCCATGTCGTCCTGATGGAGGTGGACGCCTTCTACCTGCCCGACACGCACGCGACGACCTACCGTCGCAGCCACACCAAGACCACCATTGCCATCGACGTCATCAACCCGGCGCGGCAAGAAGCCTGCTACGTCCATAATGCGTCGCGCAATGTTCTTGCCGGCGAGGACTACCTCGGCGTATTGCGGCTGCGGCCGGAATTCCTGTCACAGCCGGATATCCTGCCGCCTTACGTCGAGATCGTCGAGCGGCACGTCGCGGCGAGGGATCCCGGATCGCGCCGCGCCGTGGCGCTCGACATCCTACGTAGCCACCTGTCTCGACGGCCGCAGGTGAACCCGTTTTCCGCTTGGCGTGCGGTGTTCGACCGCCATGTCGACGCGCTCCTGTCGGCTTCCGTTTCCTTCGACGACTACGCGTTTCATTTCCCGCGCCTGGCAGGCGCGAACTTCGAGCTTCTCGGCAGCCACATGACTTGGCTCGCAGACGAACCGCTGGCCGGAGTCGCGGAAGCCTGCCGACGCATGGCGCAGACGTGCAAGGTCCTGCAGTTCCGGCTTGCCCGCACTGTGGCCAGGCATCGTTCAGATCCTTGCGGCGAATGCTTCGACAGCCTCGAAACTGACTATGAGCGCGTGATCGGCGGCCTCGACCGTCACCTGTCCTGACCTGTTGCCAGCAAGCGTTGATGGATCAGCACCCCTGCACGGCTCTTCCGGAGGCTGGTCCGGCCAGCGGCATCACGCTGCGGTCTGTCGATGCGGCGCCGGTCCGCCCGTCGCTTCCAAGGCCGCTGCTCGCCGATTGGTCGATGATCCTCACCTCGCCCGATATGGCCACTGCCCCGAGCCTGCTGCCCGGGCAGGCCGCGTGGAAGCCGGCACCGGTTCCCGGAACCGCTCTGCAGGCGCTGCTCGACCCTGATGCCGGGGAGGACGAAGCCTTCCGCCCGCTGCACGATCACGACGTCTGGTACCGGGCGACGGTCCGATGCGAAGCGGGTGAGAAGATCACCTTCCACGGGCTGGCCGGACTGGCCGAGATCTGGATCGACGACGACCACGTCGCGACCTCCACCAGCATGTTCGTGGCACAGACCATCACGGTTCCGGCCACGGGCGAAGCAGTGCTGGCGATTCGCTTCCGCTCGCTGGGCCGGGCGCTGCAGGCTCCCAGCGGTCGCGCCCGATGGCGGACTAGGCTGGTCACGTCCAACGGCCTTCGCCAGCACCGGCAGACCCTGCTCGGCCACATGCCGGGCTGGTGCCCGTCGTTCCACGCCGTCGGTCCCTTTCGCGCCATCGAGCGGAGCGGCGGCGCGGGAGCGATCGAGTGCTGCCGGTTGTCGAGTACGCTGCGCGGACGCGACGGCGTGGTTTCCGTCCACATCCGGTTCGCCGCGGGCGCCGCTTCCCTGTCCGCCCTGTCGATCAGGATCGACCATCACCGCGCACCCCTCTGCGATGACGGGCATGGTGCCCTCCTCGCCGAGATCCTGCTGTCCGACGTGCAGCCCTGGTGGCCGCACACCCACGGCACGCCGACCCTTTACGACGTCTTCCTGGTCCACGGGGCGGTGGAGCTGCACCTGGGACGTACCGGCTTCCGCGACGTCCGCATCCTGTGCGGTGAGGACGGCGCCGGCTTCGCGATTGAGATCAATGGCACGACGGTGTTCTGCCGCGGCGCGTGCTGGACCAGCGCCGATCTGCTCGGCCTCGGCGCGGACCGCAACACCTACGCACGCTGGCTCCAGCTGGTCGTGGACGGCGGGATGAACATGATCCGTGTCGGCGGCACCATGCTCTACGAGAGCCAGAACTTCCACGACCTGTGCGACGAGATGGGCATCCTGGTGTGGCAGGACCTCATGTTCGCCAACCTGGACTATGCCACGGAGCGGCAGCACTTCCGGGACAGCGCCCTGCTTGAAGTCGAGCAGCTGGTCGGGCGCCTCGCGGCCAGTCCGTCGCTGGTGGTGCTGTGCGGCGGCTCCGAGATCGCCCAGCAGGCAACGATGCTGGGGCTGGATGTGGAACGCCGGCAGACGGCATTCTTCGAGACCGTCCTGCCGGCGCTGGTCGCCCGGCTGAAGCCGGACCTGCACTACGTGCCGCATTCGCCCTGGGGCGGCCCGCTTCCGATCACGGTGAGCGCGGGCATTGCCCACTACTACGGCGTCGGTGCCTATCGGCGGCCGCTCGAGGACGCCAGGCGTGCCGGTGTCCGGTTCGCGACCGAGTGCCTGGCCTTCGCGAACCCGCCCTCGGCGGCCTCGCCCTCCGCCTGCAACCTTGAAGCCGGTCCGCGCGACCGCGGCGTCGCCTGGACCTTTGCCGACATACGCGACCACTACCTCCGCGAGCTCTACTTGGTGGACCCGGCGCGCCTGCGCGGCGAGGAGACCGAGCGCTACTGGCAGCTGTCGCGGGCGGTCACCGCGGACCTCATGGAAGCGGTGCTGGCAGAATGGCGTCGGCCGGGATCGAGCTGCGCCGGCGCCCTGGTCTGGCAGCTCCAGGACGTGGCGCCGGGCAGCGGATGGGGCGTGATCGACAGCCACGGCCACCCCAAGGCGGCGTGGCATGGACTGCGGCGGGTGCTGGCCCCAGTGCAGATCCTGCTGTCGGACGAGGGCTGCGACGGACTGGCGCTGCACGTCCTGAACGAGACGGCGGAGCCGATCGCGGCGGTTGCGGAGCTGGCCTGCCTGAAGCGCGGCGTGGTTCCGGTCGCAGCCGCGCGTCGCGCCGTCACGGTCGGCGCCCGCGGCAGCGTCTCGGTGTCGAGCCAGTCCATGCTCGACGGCTTCTTCGACATCAACCGTGTCTACCGGTTCGGGCCGCCCGAGCACAGCATCACGGTCGCCACCCTCCGTTGCGCCCTGTCCGGCCGTATCCTGTCTGAAGCGTTCCACTTCCCGCTCGGGCGCAGCCTGCCCAAGGATGATCTCGGGCTCAGCGCCGCCCTGTCGCTGGAGAATGGCAGCTGGATGCTCGACATTGCCGCGACGCGGTTCGCCCAGGCGGTGCACGTCACGCTCGACGGCTACCGGCCGAGCGATGACTGGTTCCACCTGCCGTCGGGCCGCCCGCGGCGGCTGGTCCTGCTGCCTGATCCGGGCGTCACCGCGCCGCCGGCGGGCGTCGTCGAGGCGCTGAACGGCCTGCAGTCCGTCCCGTTCAAGGGTCGGCCATGATCCCGGTCGCCTTCGCCGGATGCTTCGGCTGGCTGCATCAGGGCAGCGGCACCAGGGGTGTGGTGCTGTGCCCGACCTTCGGCCACGAGAACATGATCGCCCACCGCGGCTGGATCCGTCTCGCCGAGCGGTTGGCGGCGAGCGGCTTCCACGTGCTGCGGTTCGACTATCCCGGTACCGGCGATTCCGCCGGCTCCGGAACCGACCCTGACCGCCTGGCGGCTTGGCAGGCCGGCATTCCGGAGGCGGTCCGCCACCTTCGTGACGTAACAGAGGCGGACAGGGTGATCCTGATCGGGTTGCGGCTCGGCGCCACGCTGGCCCTGCGTGCCGCAGAGACGATCGAGCGGGTGGACGGGATCGTCTGCCTCGCCCCCGTGCTGTCGGGCAGGAGCCATGTCCGGGAACTGTCCCTGCTGGCGAGGACGTGGCGTACGGTGAACCTTCTTCCCGACGTCCCGCAGCCCGCCGATCACTTGGACGTGGTCGGCGACAGGCTGACGGCGCAGACGCTTGCCGACCTGTCCCGCCTCGACCTGGACGGACTGCGCGTTCGTGCGGAACACGTCCTGCTCATGCAGGAGAACGGCGGCCGGCTCGCGGCCAAGCTGGCAACCCGCTTGGAGGCGCAGGGCTGTTGCGTGGCGAGGCAGCCCTTTCCGGGCGAGGCGGACTACCTGCAGGACGCGCTGTCCAGCAGGATCCCGCATCTCGCCTTCGACATGGTCACGCGGTGGTGCGAGCACCTGCCGGCCGGCCCGATTCTGGCCGCCGCGCGCCATCCGGTGCGCCCGACGAGCGGCCTGCTCAGGCTGCCGGAAGCGATCGAGCAGCCCTTTGCGTTCGGCTCGTCCTGCGGCCTGTTCGGCATCCTGTGTTCTCCTGCCGCCGGTCGCGACCCGACCAGACCCACCGTCATCATGCCGAACACCGGTTTTGGTCGGCACGTCGGCGACGGACGCGTGTTCGTAACCCTGGCGAGACGACTGGCAACCCTTGGCATATCCTCGCTGCGCATGGATCTCGCCGGTTTTGGCGACAGCGTCGTCTCCTTCGACGTCGATCCGGATCCCTATTCGAGCCGCAACGCCGACGACATCGTCGCGGCCGTGACGGCCCTGGAAGCGGCGGGACATCCCGATCCGGTGCTGGTCGGCATCTGCTCCGGCGCCTACTCGGCGTTCCACGCGACCCTGCGGGAGCCCCGTATCCGGGCGGTCATCCTCGTCAACCTGCAGAAGTTCATCTGGAACACGAACACCTCGCTGAAGATCGCGAACCGGCGGCAGCGACGCCCGCTCGGCTTCTATCTGCACGCCATGATGCGGCCTGCAGCGTGGACGCGACTTGCGAAAGGCGAGGTCGCCATCGGCGTCATCCTGATGGCATTGTGCCGCCGTCCGTTGACCGGCCTGTACCGCCGCGTCTGCCACCTATTTGAACGGCTGACCGGGATCGAAACACGATCCGGAAAAATAATGAGATGGTTTCAGCTGTTGAAATTGCGTGAGGTTCGGATCGGCCTGCTCTACAGTGAGGGCGATCCCGGTTTATCGGAGCTCGCACACTACTTCGGCAGAAGCAAGAAACGATTCTTCCGCATGTCAAACGTCCAGGTCGGCCTGCTTTCCGCTGCGGACCACGCACTGCTCGAGCACGATGCCCGCTTGCAGTTCATCGAGGAGGTATGCAGCTTCAGTAATGAAATAAGGATGAAGCTGACAGAAACGTCGGCGACGGAGGCTGATGCTCTGGAACTGGCTGAACCTTTGTTCAACAGGTCGTTCGTTAGCGATCGGCTACCCATCAAGACGACCACTTCTGCTCGATCCTGACACTCGTTTGGACATCGGAATGTCATTTGCACAACAGCCGTTCACCGAAGGCAGTCTGCCGGTCGACGACCTGGCCTCGGATGCTCTGGCGTCGCAACGGGCGGTGCTGGACTACGAGAAGGCAACGTTGCGGAAGTGGTTCTATCGGCTCAGCTTCCTGATTCTGATGGTAGCAAGCCTGCTGCTGGAAACCCTCGCGGTGCTGATCGGGGGCATGATCGCCATCACCATGGACCCGGTGCTTGCGAGCGCGGAAGACGTGCGCGTGCTTGCCACCATCTATCTTGGCGTTGCAACGGTCGCGACAACCTTGCGCCAGCTGGTTCCAAGGCGGCAGCTCGACACCACGTGGCTGGTGTGGCTCACCCTGCTGCTGGCGCTTCTGGCCACGCATGCACATGGCCGCAATCAGGTCGAGGCGCTGGCCCTCTGGTTCGTCGTGGCCGCATCCGGGACTGCCGTAGTCCAGTTCGCAAACAGCCGGCTGAAGGAGAACGTCCTGGCCGCGCTGCCCGTGCCGAGAACCGTCGCGTTTCTCGGCAACAGCGAGATGGCGGCCAGGATGTTCACGCAGCTCGGAGAGACCCGCCACAGCCAGGTCCGCGTCATCGGCTTCTTCGACGACCGTTACAACCGGCCCGGGCCGCTCACGAGCCTGCTGCCCTGCCTCGGCCCGATCGACGGCCTCGTCAGCTTCATCCAGGATGCCGAGTTGTCGGAAGTCTACATGGCGCTTCCCTGGTCGGCCGGCCCGCGGATCTCGGAACTGATCGACCGGTTGCGTTTCCTGCCGCTCACGGTCCGCCTGATCCCCGACCAGGTCCCGCCGGCACTCCCTGGACAGGGCGAGGGGCAGCTGCATGGCGTCGTGATGCCGACGCTGATGGTCCCTCCCTTCTCCACTTCCGGAGCCTTCCTCAAGCGCGCCGTCGACGTGTGTGCCGCCGTGCTGCTGATGATCCCGCTCATCCCCCTGTTCATCATCGTGGCGATCTGCATCAAGCTCGACAGCCGCGGCCCGGTCTTCTTCCGCCAGGTGAGGTCGGGCCAGTTCGGGCGGCCGTTCCGTATCTTCAAGTTCCGCAGCCTTCACCTGGCGCAGGCCGACGCTGCGGCGGAAACGCTGGTCACGGCCGGCGACCGCAGGGTCACCCGGGTCGGCCATGTCCTGCGCAAGTACTCGATCGACGAGCTGCCACAGGTGTTCAACGTGCTGATCGGGCAGATGTCCCTGGTCGGCCCGCGGCCGCATGCGCCGCGTGCCAAGGCCGACGGACGGATCTATGCCGAGGTCATCCCCGAGTACATGCTCCGCTACCGGGTGAAGCCCGGCATGACCGGCTGGGCGCAGGTCAACGGCTGGCGGGGCAACACGGACACCGAGGAGCAGCTGCGCAAGCGAGTGGAATACGACTTCCAGTATATCGGCAAGTGGTCGTTCCGACGCGACATCGAGATCATGGTCCGCACGATCCCGGCCATGCTCCTGCCGCCGGCCCAGAACGTGTGACGCCGGTGCCGGATCGATCGCCCTTCCGGATGCGGTCCTGGGCAGGATGCCGCGGCGCCCTGGCCTGCATCGCCATGCTGGGCCTGACGGCCGTGCCGGCCTCGCAGGCGACAGAAACCATGGTGAGGTCGCACACCGGCCTGCCGGCGCTTGCGCTGACGTTCGAGGCGATGCCGGCTTGGCGACGTGGTCCGGTGCGTCCGGCCGCAGCCGTAAAGCCCTTCGACGACAAGAACTTCGTCCTCGACGCTGGGTTGCTGGGCGGGTTGCGCCCGCCGTTCGACACAGCGAACGGGATGGACGCCGCCTGGGCCAGCCTGCCGCACGAGCAGGAGGCCTATCCAGATGCCGATGCGATGGCGAAGCTCGGGATCAGCCCATATTCGGTCCGGGACGGTGCCCTCCTGATCACGGCGTCGCCGATGCCGGCCGCCGCCGCAGCGACGCTGCCGCCCGACATGCCGCGACGCTACCTGTCGGGCGCGTTCAACACCTATCCGTTCGGCCAGACCTACGGGTACTTCGAGGTGACCGCGCGCGTGCCGACGGGGGCCGGGCTGTGGCCCGCGTTCTGGCTGCTTCCGATGGACCGGAGCTGGCCTCCGGAGATCGACATCGCCGAGATACTCGGCAGCAACAGCCGCGTCGCCTACGCGTCGCTGCACTCGACCGATGCCGCATGGGTGCGCCGCGAGCCGCACAGCTACAACGGCAGCACGACCACCGACGCCGCTGCCGTAGGCGACCTGTCCCAGGGGTACCACCGCTACGCGCTGGACTGGCAGCCAGGCACGATCACCTTCTACCTGGACGACAGGATCGTCGCGCGCAGGACCACGCCGCGCGACATGAACAGGCCGTTCTACCTCGTCGTCAACCTGGCTGTGGGCGACACGGGCAGCTGGCCCGGTGCCCCCGATGGACAGACGCGGTTTCCGGCGACCCTTGCCATCCGTTCGGTAAAGATCTGGAAGCAGGATCCGCAATGATTGCCGCAGACAGGGAGCACGGCGTTACCCGGCTCCTGGAGCAGAAGTCGGCCGGAACCGGCGGAACTGAGGAGGAGGCCGACACCACATGGGCGCCCCGTCCTGGCGGCTCCGTTGCGCCAGTCGTCAGCGTCATCGTCGCCAACCACAACGGCAGCGCGTTCATCGAGGACGCGCTCGCCTCTGCGCTGCGGCAGACGCTGCGCGACATCGAGATCATCGTCGTCGACGACGGCTCGACCGACGACAGCGTGTCGCGCGTGCACCTGCTGGCGGCGCGCGATGGCCGCATCCGGCTGGTCCGGACACCGCAGCGCAGCGGGCCGGGCAGCGCGCGGAACCAGGGCTTGGCGGTTGCACGCGGCACCTGGATCGCCATCCTGGACAGCGACGACCTCATGCATCCGCAGCGCCTTGCGCGCCTGGTCGAGGCCGCCGCAGCGGATGGCGCAGAGATCGTCGCCGACAACCAGATGGTCTTCGACCACGCGCGGATGGCTCCGGCACGCCCGCTCCTCGAGCGTCTGCCGCAGGGCGGCGTCGTATCCGTCGAGGATTACATCGACTCGAACCGGTTCTTTGCTGCGGCGACGCCGCTCGGCTACCTGAAGCCGCTGTTCCTCCGGTCGTTCATGGAGGAGACGGGGTGCCGCTACGACCCGACCCTCCTGATTGCAGAGGACTACGACCTGGTGCTCCGCCTGCTCCTGGCCGGCGCGCGGTTCCGGGTCGAGCCGCAGATGACCTACTTCTACCGTCGCCACGGCCGGTCGATCTCGCACCGGCTGTCGACCGAAACCCTTCTGCCGATGCTGGCGGCGGACCGCGCACTTCGCGCCACCCTGCCTGCGTCGCCGTTCCATCGTTCCGACCAGGTGATCGCGGTACTCGACCGTCGCCGCGACACGATCCTGCGGGCGCTCGAATTCGAGCGGCTGGTGGACGCGCTCAAGGGCCGGGACTGGCGGCGAGCGCTGCGCATCGCCTGCGCCAGGCCTGGGACCGCGGCGCTTCTCCGGATCCCCGTCCAGGACCGGCTGCGTCGCCTGCGTGCAAGGCTTGCGCGCAGGCGTCAGGTGCAGTCGCATGTTCATGCCGAGTCGGCGCCGGCGGAGCGCCGTGTCAGCCTGCTGTCGCGGCAGCGGATCGTCGGGATCAGCAACGGCAGCTCTGCCTACCTCCTCGGCCTGTGCGACAGCCTGAAGCGGGCCGGCTACCGGATCGACCTCGTCTCCCCGTCGCCGGCCATGTTCGGCCGCTGGCCGTTCCTCCGGCTCGATCCGGCGATGGACGTGTTCGCGTCGATCCGCATCCGCGGCGCGGTCCGGCTCGGCCGGGTGGTGATCGCCTGCGACCCGCGGATCGGCCTGCGTGCCGCGGCCGGGATGGCCGGCCGGCTGCTGGGCCGGTTCGGGATCACGGTCGCGGCGTGGAACCGCAAGGCGCCGCACGCCATCACGGTCCCGCTCACCGACGCCGACCGGCTGTTCGTCGCCAATGCCGTCCGCCCGTCGCGGGCGATCCTGACCGACTATGCCTTCCTGAACGAGGCGATCCCGTTCGCGCTGCAGCCGCGCACGCCCAGCGCCGTCGTCATGCATGACCTGTTCTTCTCCCAGGATCCCGAGCGCCGGATCGTGCGGCTCGACCGGGACGGCGAGATGGCCCTGCTCGACCAGGCGGACGCGGTAGTGGCGATCCAGGCGGACGAGGGCGGCACGGTGTCGCGGCTGCTGCCGCACCGGCCGGTCATCCTGGCGCCGATGGCGGTGTCGCCGGTGGCAGGCCCGCAGCCCGGAGAGGACGGGACCGTGCTGTTCGTCGGCAGCAACGCGCTGCCCAACATCGACGGCATCGAGTGGTTCCTGCGCGAGGTCTGGCCGGGTCTGCTTGAACAGTGTTCACGGATACAGCTGCAGATCGCCGGCACCTGCTGTGGTAGCCTATCCGGGGTGCCGCGGAACGTCGTCCTGCTCGGCAGGGTGGACGATCTCGACGAGGTCTACCGGCGCGCCGGCATCGTCGTCTCGCCGCTGCGACTCGGATCGGGCCTCAAGATCAAGCTGGTCGAGGCGATCGGCCATGGCAAGGCAGTGATCGCCACCGAGACCACCCTGCAGGGCATCAGCGACCAGGTCGCGGGCGCCGTCGTCCAGGCCGACACCGCGGCGGAATTCCACGCTGCCTTCGCGCGGCTCCTGGACGACGGCCCGGCACGGTTGCGGCTGGGCGCGCAGGCACTGGAAGCGGCGCGTTGCCACTTCTCGCCCGAGGCCTGCCACGGCGGCCTGCTTGATTTTGTCGGCCGTGCCAGACCGGAGGAAGAAACCTTCGGCGGATCGCACCTCGCGAAGGTTCCGCAATGAACTCCACCTTGCCGCACGAACCCGTCTTCCTTGCCTCGGGCACCGTCCCGCAGCGTCCGTTTGCCTGGGTCGGCGAGCTCGCCGGCTTCCTGCGGCGCAACCGGATGCCGCTGTTCGCCTGCCTGACAGCGACGGTGCTGCTGGCGCTGCTTTACCTCCTCACGGCGACGCCGCGCTTCACCGCGAGCGCCACGCTGATGATCGACACCAAGCAGGCGGACCTGCTGCAGCAGCACCCCGCCGTGTCGGACGCGCAGATCGAGAACGCGCTGATCGAGAGCGAGGTCGAGGTCCTGCGTTCGCCCGGCCTGGCACGCAAGGCAGTGACCGCCCTGAAGCTCGGAACCGATCCGGCCTTCGCCGGCGTCCCATCGGTGCTGTCGAGACTCGCCTCGCTCCTGCGCGCGCCGGTCCCATCGCAGGTACGTGGCGCGGGTGGGTCGACCGCACAGCAGGACCGTCTGGTCCAGCAGTTCCTGGGCATGGTGTCGCCGCACCGGATCGGCCTGACCTACGTCATCGAGATCGACGCCACCGCGAGCACGCCGGCGCTGGCGGCGGGGCTCGCCAACGGGCTGATGCAGGCCTATCTCGCCGACCAGATCGCGGTGCGCGACGCCTCTGCCCGCCAGGCCGCCGATTGGCAGGAGGCACGGCTGGCCACGCTGCAGGACAAGGCGCTGAAGGCGGATCAGCAGGTGCAGCTGTTCAAGTCCAGGAGCGGCATCGTCGACACCGGGCACGGACTGCTGAACGAGCAGCAGCTCACCGAGCTGAACAGCCAGCTGATCGCGGCGCGCGGCCGCACCGCCGAGGCGGCGGCCCGGCTGGACCGGATCCGCCAGATGACGAGGCCCGGCAGCAGGACGGATCTCGCCGTCTCGGACGTGCTCAAGAGCCCGGTGATCGACGGGTTGCGGGAGCACTACCTCAACGACGCGCAGCGCGTCGCGGAATGGTCCGCCCGCTACGGCGGCAGCAACGGTGCGGTCGTCCAGCTGCGCAGGGAGATGGTGCAGCTCCAGGCCTCGATCGACAGCGAAGGCCGCCGGATCGAGCAGGCCGCCGAAAGCGACCTCGCAGTGGCACGCGCCGGGGAAGCCGCGATTCAGGCCCAGCTCGACCGGCTGGTCGAGCAGTCGGCCTCGACCGACACCGCCCGCGCGACGTTGCGATCGCTGCAAAGCGCCGCCGACACCTATCGCTCGCTCTACACGGCGTTCCTGCAGCGCGCGTTGCAGACGGCACAAGGCGAGGCGTTCCCGATCGCGGACGCCCGCGTGGTGACGGAAGCAAGGCCGCCGCTGACCAAGAGCAGGCCGCAGGGCAAGCTGGTCCTCGCCGGCTCCATCGTCGTCGGGCTGGGGATCGGGTTCGCCGTCGGCCTGCTGCGGGAGGCGCTCGACCGTCGGCTGCGCAACGCCTCGGACCTTCTGGCCGAGACCGGTCTGTCCTGCCTGGCCGTGCTGCCGGAGCGGGACACGGCACGGGTCCGGTTCCTGTCCGGCCGGTTCCGCCGTGCCGCCGCAGGAGCTGCCGGCCGTCCCGGGACGCCGGTCGCGGATGCTCCCGAGGAAGCGTTCGGCCTCGGGATGCGCACCCTCCAGCTGCGCCTGCAGCAGCAGGGCCAGTCCAGCCGGTGCAGGCTGATCGGCCTGGTCGGAGCAGTGGCGGGGTCGGGGACGAGCACCGTCGCTGCGGGCCTCGTCCGGTCGCTCGGCCTGTCCGGCTACCAGAGCTGCCTGCTCGCCCTGTCGGGCTCGTCAGGCACGCAGCGGCAGATCCGCGAGCAGCTCGACCTTCTCCGACGCGAGCACGAGTTCGTGGTGGTCGATCTTCCCGCGCTCGACCGGCCGGCGGAGGCGCACATGCTGTTTCCCGACATCGACCACCTCGTCCTGGTCGTTCCCGCGGGACAGCTGCAGCCTTCGGCGCTCCTGGACACGCTCCGCTCCGCCGGCCTCGACCGTCGCCAGCTCGCGGGCGTCGTGCTGAACCGCGTCCGCATGGGCAGCTAGAGCATGATCCGCTCGCATCGGCCGACCGAGCCTCCTGGTCCGATCGACCGACCCGGTTCCATCGGATGATGCCCTAGCCGATGCCGCTCCAGGCGAGCCTCGGGTTGCCCGGCGAACCAGCGCCCTTCACGTTGTCCCGGGCGTCGGCGCGGCCGGCGGATCCGGTCTGGTGGCTTTCCTTCGTGTCGCTCACCGGTTTCGTGTTGGAAACGCGCTACGGCACGTTGGCCATGGCGATCTGCATCGGCAGCTGGGCCGCCTATGTCGCCGCCTGGCCCGGTCGCTGCCTGGTCTGGCTGGAGAGCTACCGCCTGCCTTGGCTGCTGCCGCTGTTCGCCATGCTGTCCACCGTCTGGTCGATCGAGCCCGCCATCTCGCTCAAGCTCGGCACCGAGTTCCTGGTCTTCACCACGGTGGCAGTCGTGTCCGCCCGCGCGCAGGACCCGCGCAGCCTGATCTCGTCCCTGATGTGCGCGCTCCTCGTGGGCGTCGTGCTGAGTGCGGTGACACGCACCACCGCACCGGTCGGGACCACCGGCGAGATCGCGCTGATCGGCGTGTTCGGCAGCAAGAACAACCTGGCGAACTTCGTCTGCCTGTCCATGATCAGCAGCGTGTCGGTGCTCACCGACCGGAAGCAGCCGCGTCTGCTCCGCCTGCTGGCCTTGCTGGGGCTGGCGCTCGATCCGATCATGCTGGTCAAGGCCCATTCCCTCGGCGCGCTGCTCGCAGGCGGCGGCGCCATCGTGACGGCGTGCTCGGTTGCAGCCTCGTCACGCGTCCCGGCACGGCAGCGCAACCTGCTGGTTCCGCTGGCCGCGATCCTGGCTGCCGGGGTGGGCGGCTTCCTGCTGCTCGCGCTGCAGCAGGGCTTCGACCTGTCCTCGATACTGGCAGCGGCCGGCAAGGACACGAGCCTGACCGGCCGCACCTTTCTCTGGTCACGCGCCCGGGACTACATCGGCATGCGTCCGCTGCTCGGGGTCGGCTACCAGGCCTTCTGGGTCCAGGGCCATGTCGAGGCGGAAGGATTGTGGCGCTTTGCGCAGATCGAGAGCCGCGCAGGCTTCCACTTCCACAACCTTTACTACGAGACTGCCGTCGAGCTTGGCGGGGCGGGCGCTGCGATCATGGCCTTCTGCCTCCTTGCCGCTGCCACCGTCTCGCTGCGCGCCTGCCTCGTCCGACCGGACTCCGACACCGCGTTCCTGGGCGCGCTGATCGTCTTCTACGCCATCAGGGTCGGGGTTGAGCTCGACTTCCTGGATCCGTTCTCGCCAGGCAGCCTCCTGCTTCCCGTCATCTGGGTCTACGCGGGTGGCGAGGTCCCCGCGCGCAGACGAGGTGCCTGAGCTCCAGCTCGTCGCGACTCGACTGGCAGGCGAGGGTGCGCACCGATCGGATGGGCCATCGGTTCCGTCCGTCGCGCCTGCCATGGGGGATCATCCGCAGAAGGTGCTCGTTCCTGTTCTTCCGGAGGACGCACCGCACGTCCTTCCACACGATCGCTGCAGGCCGGGCCTGATCGCCTGCGGCGCGTTCGGCGCCGGGATGCGGCAGCCCTCTGGCTGCCGCCTCGACGGGTTCCCTTGCAGGCAGGCGACCTGGTGCCGCTTCGTCCTGGAGCATCATCCGACCGAACCAACTCGATCGGTTGGATGAAGATGCCCGACAAGACAATGAGCTGGAGCAGGCTCCGTGAGCCGATGCGAACGGATCATGCTCTAGCCGAACGCGAAGTTGGCGGCGGTGACATGGGTGTCGCCGACGAAGTGGATCAAGGCCGGGCTGTTCGTGCCGGTGCCGGCCGACAGGATCATGCCGCCGACACCGTCGGCATGAAGGTGCTGGGTGGTCTGTGCCGTGCTGCTGAGGCTGCTGGCGCCGGGCGCGAAGTCGACAGCAGCGACTTGTCGGCGCCGGTGATGGTGAGCGGCGCCGACAGCACGTTCGCGACGTCGATGCGCAGGCCCATGGACTGGTCGCTCACCGCGATCGGACCGGGTGCGCTGCCGCCACCGATGAACAGAACGTTGTTGGAACCTTGGAAGGAAAGGTTGCCGCTGGAGTCGAGCAGGTTCACGGTGTCCGAGCTCGTGCCGGCCTCCAGGGCGAGGGAAACCGAGTTCTGCAGCGTGACGCTGTTGCCGGTGCCGCCGAGGCTCACGTCGAAGCTGCCGAGCGGGCTGCCGGTGCCGGTGCCGAGCGTCAGGGTGGCGTCGCCGGAGCCGCCGGTGACTTGGTTGCCGGTGCCGGCGAGATGCACCACGTCGCTGCTGGCGACGAGGTTGCCGCTGGGGTCGAGGCCGTTCAGCAGCGTGACGTAGTCCTGGCCGCTGCCGGCGGTGATGTCGAAGTGGCTGCCGCTGGTGCCGCCGCCGCCGGCGATGACCGTGTTCTTCTTGCCATCCAGATCGATGGTGGAGTTCCCCACCACGTCGACGTAGTTGCTGCCGGAGCCGCCCCAGATGTTGGCCTGTGGGCTGCTGCTACCGGAGACGCGTCCGCGGCCTGGCCGATGTGGTCGCCGGTGCCGACGAGTTCGACATTGACCAGATCGGGCGCGGCGCTGTTGCCGGTCGGCGAGGCGAAGCCGGGTCGCCGAAGCTCATTGAGTTGTTGGTGCCGACCAGGGCGGCGTCGACGGCGCCGGCCACGGTGAGCGAGTTGCCGGTCCGTCCAGCAGCACCGCCGATGCCCAGAAGGCCCGCGATGGCGCTGTCGCCGCTGTTGCCGGTGACGGAAGCGGTCTGCACGGCGCGGGGATGACGATGTTGTCGCCGCCGGCCAGCCCGACGGCGTCGGCGCCGTTGCCCAGCGTGACGACGCTGTTGCTGGTGACGCCGCCGACGGCGAAGTTCTCGTCACCACCTGTAAGGACCTCAGCGCTGCCGAACAGGCCGGCGAGGTCAGCGACTCCGTAGGCGCCAACCTCCCATGAGCATTTACAACCTAAAGTTACATATGTCGGGCCTAGCTCGCCTTAAGACGTAAATGCGGCAGAGCGTCTTATTAACGCCGCCATTGGAAAACGCCAGTTTAATACTTCAACTACTTTGTGTTGATGCTCAATGGTCCGGTGAACACCAGGACGCATTCTTGTAGCCGGACAGGATGAGGCGGGCGGATCGACGTCCGAGGCGACAGGTCGCGTGGGAGCCACTGCCACGTCCACGGCATCAAGGCCAGGCGCCGCCTCGTGGCTGCGGTGCCGACCTCAATCAGGAGGTTCCGTCCTTCTCGAACAAAGGTCTCGGGGTTCCGGACCAGCGGGTCGCGCACGCCTTCGCCGAGGCGGTCAAAGGCGAGCACCGTCGGAGTGTCGTCGGCGTCGAGATCCCGGACGCCGATCACCCCGCCATGGGGAGCGGTGTCCGATGCTGCTCCACACCGGGAAAGGCGCACGGCACCTCCATCGCGGCCATGAAGATGCCGTCCAGCAGCTGAGCGGCGTAGCCGGCGACCGGGCCGACAGGCACTTCCACCGGTACCGCCGGCCCGACGCTCGCGACGATCTCCAGCAGCAGGATCCGGGTTCCTGCGACCACGCGGGCGACGGTGTCGCGGCCGAACGGATGCCGCCACGGAGGCGGGAGCAGGGTGTGACGACGTCCCGGACGATCCGGACCGTCCGGCAGAAGCGCAACAGGAACCACGGTCGTCGGCAGCGGAAGACCCGACCGGCACCAGCTCGACCACCAACCGGACAGCGGGCGACCTTCCGCCCTGAGGGTCGGGATGAGCATGACGAACCTGCTGCGCCGGGACCTCATGCCAGGCGGCTGTTGAGCCGCCGGACCGGCAGGACCGGCCTGGTCCGATGCTCCCGGCGAACGGCTCATGGCACGCCGCCCACGCCGGAGAACGGCGAGGCCGCAGGATCGACAACCGGATCGAGGACGCCAACCAGGCCAGATGCGAACGACAAACCGTCCGGGTCGACCAGACAAGCCTGGCGCGCCTTTTCCGTCCGCACGGTCATCCGCAACCGCTTCCGCCTGAACGTCCGCGCTCCCTCCGGGGCATATCGACCCGTCGGTCGCCTGGGACGACGGCCTCGTCTGATCTTTCTGGTCGCCGGCAGGACGGGGCGGCTGTTCAGGAGGACCATCCCGGGCTAATCAACCTCCGCATGGGGCCGGCGAGATCGAGTTGACCCTGTCCCGCCCGTTCCTGAAGATCCTGTTCACCTTCGAGAACCCGCTCCCCAGCCCCGAAGCGGACGCAGAGGTTTTCGTCAACACCGCTCGGTGCCTGTCGCCCCTGGTCGCGAAGGCCTGGCTGCACGTGCCCCTGCCGCGGAATGCCGATGCCGGCGCGGTCCGCCGCCTCGCCGGGATGCCGATCCTGCGCGCGAAGGCACCGATCCGTCCGGCCATGCTGCGCCACCTGTCCTGCGGCCTCACCTTGCCGATGCATCGGGAGTACTGGCGCGCCGACCTGATCTACACGCGCAACCTTTGGGTGGCCTGGATCGCGACCCTGTTCGGCAGGAAGGTCGTCTTCGACCATTACCGCCCGTGGTCCGACCAGATCCCGCCGTTGCGGCCCTGGCTCTATCTCCTGCACTGCGACAGGAACTTCCTGGTCAACATCTGCCACTCGAACTACACCCGGACGGCTTATCTCGATCTCGGGGTTCCGCCGGACAAGCTGCGCTGCGTGCGCAACGGCTTCGCGCCACAGCGCCTGCACCCGCCGGTGGCGGCAGCGGCAGCCAGGCAGGAGCTCGGCGTCCCCCAACACGGCAGGACGGTGGTCTATACCGGGCGCCTCAACCACAAGAAGGGGCTCGGCCTGGTGATGGAGGCGGCAGGGCGCCTGCCCGACCTTCTGTTCATCCTGGTCGGCTCGCAGGGCCATGGTCCGATCGAGGCGGCCGCCGCCGCCATCCCCAACGTCCGGATCATCGCCTGGCAGTCGCCCGAAACCCTCGCACGCTACATCTACGCCGCCGATATCCTGCTGATCCCGCCCTCCTCCGAGCCGCTGGAGCGGTTCGGCTCCACCGTGCTGCCGCTGAAGATCTTCCTCTACATGGCCTCCGGCCGTCCGATCCTGGCCGGCGACACGCCCGACGTGCGCGAGGTCCTGCGGCACCGAGAGAACGCCTTCCTGTGCCGTCCGGATCGGGTGGAGGCGCTGGTCGCCGGGCTTCGCACCCTGGTCGACGACGGCGCCCTCGCGGCAACCCTGGCCGCGGCCGCCCTGCGGGACAGCGTCGACCTGACTTGGGAAGCGCGCGCCCGCCGGATCGCCGACATCGCCGCTGACAGGCTGCACGCGCCCCTGCAGGAACGGGGCGGATGGAGCCCGGCGCAGCAACGCGCCTGGCTGTCCTGCTCGGCGCGCTGGCTGCTGCACCTGATTCGGACCGGGTCCTGGGTGCTGCCTCCCGACCCGGCCCGCTCCGACGCCCGCTCCGACGCCGGGACCGGAAGCGGATGAGCGGTCCGGCCAGGGCGGAAGCCGGCGACGCGGGCAGTCCGGACGAGCACCGCAGACAGCTCCGTCGCGGCTTCAACTGGCTCGGGGGCGCCACGATCGTCGCCAGGATCGTTGACGTGCTGACGACCCTGGCGATGCTGCTGCTGCTGACCAGGAAGGAGGTCGGGATCGCCTCGCTGGTGGTGTCCATCGGCATGATGGTCGAGGCGTTCAACGGCCTGGGCACCGGCCAGGCGCTGATCCAGGCGCGCTCGCTCAGCCGCGTGCAGCTCGACACGGTGTTCTGGTACGGGCTTGGCGCTGCCGCGGCGGCGAGCGGGCTGACCCTGCTCGCCGCACCCTGGATCGGGACGATCTACGGCCTGACCGGGATGACGGGCTATCTGGTCGTCATCGCTGCCAAGCAGCCCCTGGTCGGTGCGGCGGTGGTGCCACTGGCGATGATGAACAGGGACCTGCAGTACCGGCGCATCGCGACGGTCAACGTGTGCGCGACGGTCGCCGCCGCGTCCGTCCGCCTGGCGCTCGGCATCGGCGGGGCGGGCGCCTGGGCCCTCGTCGCGGGCTACGCGTCGAGCGGCCTGTTCATCCTGGTGGGCGCCATGACGGCGCGTCCGTTCCGGCCGAGGCTCCGGTTCCGGCCTTCGGCCGCGTCCGGGCTGCTGCGCTTCGGGCTCGGCGCGGCGATGGCCGACGCGTCGGAGCAGACGTTCAAGAACGTCGACTACCTGCTGGTCGGGTGGTTCTACGGCGCCAGCGCGCTGGCGATCTACCGCGTCGCGTTCGACGTCGCGATGGAGCCGGCGATGGCGGTCGGCACGCTGGTCAACCGCACCGCGCTGCCGGTCCTGGCCCGGGTGTCGGCCGCGCACGGCGACCTGACGCAGGTGCTGGCCTGGTCGCTGCGCAAGACCGCGACCCTGGTGGCGCCGCTGGCGGCGGCGCTGGTGCTCGGCGCCGGGCCGCTCACGTCGCTGCTGCACGACCGGCACGGCAACAGCTACGCCGCCGCCGCCGGACCGCTGGAGCTGCTGGCGGCGGCGGCGCTGCTGCGCGTGCTCTGCCAGCCGCTGTTCACGGTCATGCTGGGCTCCGGACGATCCGGCATGGCCGCCCGCCTGTCGGCGGTGACGCTGCTGCTGCTGGCGGGCGGCATCGCCGTCGCCGGCGCCACCCTGCCGGTCGAGGCCGGGCTGCTCGCCACCGCCGCGATCTGGCTCGGCATCTACCCGCTGCTGCTGGTCCGGGGCTTCCTGTTCCTGCGCCGGCACGAGGCGATCGACGTCCGGGCGCTCGGGCGCGTGTTCGCTGCCCCGACGGTCGCGGTCGGCCTCCTGGTGGTCGTCGTCGAGGTGTCAGGCCACCTGTTCGTGCCGGGCGGGGCCGCGGCACAGCTTGCCCTGGTGCTGGGAGCGACGGTGCTGTGCACCCTGGGGCTGCTGCGCCACGACCGGCACCGTGCCTGACCCGTCAGCGCCGCCGGATCACTCCGCAGCCGCCGCCACGGTTTCCGCGCGGCCGGCCGTCTGCCCGCCACGGTAGCGGTCGAACATGCTCATCTGGTGCACGCAGCTCAGCGTGCAGGTCGGGCTGCAGGATTTCGACGTGTGGAACTGGCGCCGTATGTCGTCGCGCGAGTACTGCGCCAGCGGGATGTCCGGGTGGCCGCGCTGCTGCGAGCACCAGTGTACCCGGCCGTCCTCGGTGACGTAGAGGTAGCGCGCGCCGGCGCGGCACTTCCAGTCGTTTGGCCGGCCCTGCATGAGGTTCTTCTGGAACAGCCGGTAGTTCAGGCCGTGCACCAGAGACGGCGAGATCCGGGTGACCTGCCGATAGGCCTGCATCTGCGCGGGGCTGAGCGGCTTGAGGAGGCCGGAATGGTCGTGCAGCACGCCGACCGAATGCTGCAGCCCGTAGCCGGCCGCGACCCTGGCCACCGCCACCACGTCCTCGGTGCGCTCGTCGCTGATGCCGAGCACCGAGTTGACGTTCACCTTGAACCGGGCGTGCTTGGCCAGCAGCGCCAGCTTGCCCTCCACCGAGGCCAGGCTCTTCATCGACACCGCGTCCGGCTCGAGGTTGTCGACGCTGATCTGCATGCCCTGCAGGCCGGCCTCGTTGAGCCGCTCGATCCAGTCGCGGGTCAGGCGGAAGCCGTTGGTGATGGTGGTGACGATCATGCCGTGCGCGCGCGCCGCGCGGACCGCCTGGTCGAGCTCGGGATGCAGCAGCGGCTCGCCGCCGGTGAAGGTGATGGATGCCGTTTTCAGCGCCGCGAGGCGGTCGACCCGCTCCAGCAGGTCGCGCAGCGGCACCGGCGGGGAGAAGCTGTCGTACTCGTTGCAGTAGCCGCAGGCCAGGTTGCAGCGGCGGGTGACCACCACCTGTGCCAGCAGCGGGGTGTAGCGCGAGCCGATCGCGCGGGCCAGGAAGCGCATCCCGGCGGCGAGGCCGGCCGCGCGGCGGGAAAGAGGGCTGCTCATCGGCGTGGCGACGTGGCTCCGGGAGTTGACCCGGTTCGTCGGGGCCGAGGTCCCATACCACCCGGGCTCCGGTGGCGAAAGAACCCGGCCCGGTCAGCGCCGCCTGGAGCGGACGGTGTCGTAGAGGCCTTCCAGCCTTTCGCCCTGGCGGCGGATGTCGAACCGCGCCTCCACCAGGGCGCGCGCCGCAGCGCCCATCCGGCGGCGGGTGTCCGGCTGGTCCAGCAGCGCGGCGATGCAGGCGCACAGGGCCTCGGGGTCGCGCTCGGGTGCCAGCAGGCCGGTCTGTCCGTGCACCACGCCTTCCGGGATCCCGCCGACGCGCGAGGCGACCACCGGCACCCCGGTGGCCGCCGCTTCCAGCAGCACCATGCCGAGCCCTTCCACCCGCCCGGTCGGCGTGTGCACGCTCGGCAGCACCAGCATGGCGGCGCGGCGCATGTGGGACAGCGCCTCGGCATGGGGCAGCGCGCCCAGGAACCGCACCCGCGGTCCCAGGTCCAGCGATCCGGCCAGGGCCTGCAACCGGGACCGCAGCGGGCCGTCGCCGACGATGTCCAGCCGGACCTGCTTGTGCGTCCGCGCCAGGGCCGCGACGGCGCGGATCAGGTACTCGGTGCCCTTCATCTCCACCAGGCGAGCCACGTGCAGGATCGTCGGCGTTTCGTCGCCCGGATCGCGCGGCCGGATTCTCCGCCAGTCCACGCCGGTGTAGTGCACGAGCGTGCGCCGCTCCGGGAAGCCCATCCCCAGTACCCGCTCGCGGATGAACCCGGACACGCACAGGAACAGGTCGCCGTCCCGCGCCAGCCGGTGCCGGAACAGCGGATAGTTGATCCAGGCGGGCGAGCTCAGCAGGGCGGCGGTGGACAGGGTGGCGTCGAAGCCGTGGAAGGTGGTGACCAGCGGCACCCCCAGGCGGCGGGCCAGCGGCAGGGCGTGCACGCCGTCGATGCCGAAATGGGCGTGGATCAGCGACGGCCGCACGTTGCCCAGCGCGCGCCGGAACGGCCCGGCGGAGCGGGTGGCCATCTGCCAGCCGATCTGCGGCGCCGACCGCCAGCGCCCGGCATCCTGCAAGGCCAGCGAGCGCGCACCGTCCGGGGCCAGGCCGTAGCGCAGCCGGCCCAGGTAGAGCGGCTGGTAGCGTCGCAGCTGCTGCGCCTGCCCCGTAATGAACGGCTCGGAGATCCGGAACAGGTTCTGGCGGAAGATTGCCGCGATCGGTCTGCCGTCCTGCGCGCCTTTCCTCCTCGGCTCGAACTCGTCCACCAGCCCGTCCCCCGGCCTGCGGCCCTGTCCGGATTGAAATCCTTCCGCCGACGCTGGATAGCTCGCGGCATCCACCAGCCCGGGCTGTCCCATACCATGCCGATCCCCGCCCGACTGCATTTCTGCTGGATCGGCACCAGCCTGCCCTGGGCCTACGCGTTCGCCGTGCTGTCCGCGGCCGAACGCAGCGAGGTCCCGGAGATCGTCCTGCACCATACCGACCTCCTGGAGGAGGGCGACATGCTGCGTGCCCTCCGGGCGGCGCCGGGCGTGGAGCTCCGCCGGACCGATGCCAGGGCCTGCCTGGCCCGCGCCGACGGGATCCTGGGCCTCCACGGCGCCCTGGAAGCGCTCTACCACCGGCTGGACCGTCCCGTGACGCGCTCCGACGTGCTGCGCGCCGCGATCCTGTTCCTTGAAGGCGGCATCTATCTCGACCTCGACACCGTCACGGTCGCCTCGCTGCTCCCGCTCACCCGGTCGCGGAACGTCGTCGGCGCCGAGTTCATCGTCTGGCCGGACGCCGCGCGCGCCTCGCGCTCGGTCCTCGTGCTGGGCCGTCACCTCTTGCTGGACCTCCTGCGCAAGGTCCTGAAGCGGATGCCGGGCGGCTGGAAGGCGTTCCGGCGGATCGAGCGGCTCTACCCGCGCAGCGTCAACAACGCGGTCATGGGCGCCGAGCAGGGCTCACGGATGTTCGCCGATTACCTCCGGTCCATGACCAGGCTGCGGCCCGAGCAGCAGCGGCGCCTTTATGCGCTTGGACCCCGGCTGTTGCAGGACGTCGTCAGGCGCCATGCCCCGGCCGAGCTCACGGTGGAGGATCCGCACGTCTTCTATCCGCTGCCGCCGGAGATCTCGGAGCACTGGTTCCGGACCGTCCGGCGCGCTCATCTGCATCAGGTGCTGCCGGCGGGGACGCGGGTGGTGCACTGGTATGCGTCCATCCGCAGCCGGGACCTGATCGCCCGCATCACGCCCGGCTACGTGGAGGAGAACCGCGAACGACAGCTCTACAGCGCGCTGGTGCATTCGTGCATCAAGGCAATGCCGGAGGCGGCCTGAACCATGCGCCGGCAGGCTCGGCGTCCATCGCGGCCCGGCTGTATGACAACCCCCACGCCGATGCTAGTAACGCCTGCGGCTGCCTTGCTGGCCACCATTCATCGTCGAAGGTAGATCATGACTGACAGGGACGCCATCCGCATCGGGATCGCCGGGATCGGGAACTGCGCCAGCGCGCTGATCCAGGGCATCCACTACTACACGCCGGAGCAGTGCCGCACGAACGCGACGGGCCTGATGCACGCCGAGATCGGTGGCTACGGGCCCGGCGACATCGAGGTGGTGGCCGCCTTCGACGTCGACGCCCGCAAGGTCGGGCAGGACGTCAGCCGCGCCATCTTCGCCAAGCCGAACTGCGCCCTGGTGTTCAACTCCCAAATCCCGCCCAGCGACGTCGTCGTGCGGATGGGGCCGGTGCTCGACGGCATCTCCGAGCACATGGCCGACTACGACGAGGACCGCACCTTTCTCAGGTCCGAGGCGCAGGAGCTGTCCAAGGACGAGGTGGTCGCCGAGCTGAAGCGGAGCGGCGCCGAGATCCTGCTGAACTACATGCCGGTCGGTTCCGAGCAGGCCGCGCGGTTCTATGCCGAATGCGCGCTCGAGGCCGGCATCGCCTTCATCAACAACATGCCGGTGTTCATCGCCAGCAACGAGGGCTTCGCCACCCGGTTCAAGGAGCGGAACCTGCCGATCATCGGCGACGACATCAAGTCGCAGCTCGGTGCCACCATCGTCCATCGCATGCTGACCGACCTGTTCGGCAAGCGCGGCGTGAGCCTGCGACGGACCTACCAGCTGAACACCGGCGGCAACACCGACTTCCTCAACATGAAGAACCAGCAACGGCTGAAGTCGAAGAAGGAGTCGAAGACCGAGGCCGTGCAGTCGGTGGCCAAGGAGCGCATGGCGAACCACGACATCCATGTCGGCCCGAGCGACTACGTGCCGTGGCAGGACGACAACAAGGTGGCGTTCATCAGGATGGAAGGCGAGATCTTCGGCGGCGTCGGCCTAGACCTGGAGCTGAGGTTGTCGGTGCAGGACTCGCCCAACTCGGCCGGAATCGTGATCGACATGATCCGCTGCTGCAAGCTGGCGTTGCTGAACGGCGTAGGCGGCGTTCTCGAAGGCCCGAGCGCCTATTTCTGCAAGCATCCGCTCCGGCAGTACACCGACGACGAGGCGTACCGGATGACCGAGGACTTCATCCGCACCCACACCGGGATGCCCGCGCCGGCGATGAGGGCCTCGGCCGTTCGATGAACTGCCTGATCGTTGCCGCCGGGCAGGGTGCCAGGCTGCGTGAGAAGCTCGAGCTGAAGCCGCTGATCCCGCTCCACGGGCTTCCGCTGATCCAGCACGTGATGGACCGTGCGCGGGAGGCTGGCGTCGACCGGTTCACCGTCGTCAGCGGCTATCGCGGCGACGAGCTGCGGCGCCACCTCGACGAGGCGGCGTCGCGCGACGGGACGCGGGTGACGCACGTCGTCAACGACGACTGGGACCGCGCGAACGGCGTCTCGGTGCTGAAGGCGGAACCGTTCCTCGACGGCCCGTTCCTGTTGACGATGTGCGACCACGTGGTCGATCCCGGGATCTTTCGCCGCCTGATGGCCCTGCAGCCCCGGCCGGACGGCGTCGTCCTCGCCGTGGACTTCAACATCGACGATCCGCTGAACGATCCGGAGGACGTCACGCGGGTGAAGTCCGAGGGCGGCCGCATCGAGCGCATCGGCAAGCTGATCCCGGAGTTCGACTGCTACGACACCGGCGTGTTCCTGTGCACGTCCGTCATGTTCGACGCCTTGCGTGAAAGCCAGATCGGCGGCGACGACAGCATCTCCGGCGCCATGAACGTGCTGTCGCGCTGGAACAAGGCCCACGTCCTCGACATCGGCGACAGGCTCTGGATCGACGTCGACGACGCGGTCGCGCTCGGCAAGGCCGAGGAGCTGCTCGGCTCCGGCCGGCTGTGACGCCCATGCCGAGGCGGTCGGACCTGCTGGCGGACCAGGCCAACCGGACGGCGGCTTCGGAGGATGCGGTACCTGCGGGCCGAGCGCCGGAAATCGAGGAGGCGACGAACCGCTGGCTCATCCATCCGGTCGCGCGTCGCCTCACGCCGCTCCTCGCGCGCCTGCGTGTGCCGCCGAACGCCGTCTCCCTCGCCGGCATGGCGTGCGGCATCCTGGCCGGGTTCGCCTACAACCGCTACCAGGACCGCCGCTTCGCGGTCGCCGGGCTGCTCCTGATGGTCCTGTGGCACCTCATGGACGGCATCGACGGCCAGCTCGCCCGCCTGACTCGCACGCATTCCCGGTTCGGCAAGGTGCTGGACGGGATCTGCGACTATGTCACCTTCACCTCCGTCTACGTCGGCTTGGCCGTGGCGCTCGGACGGCAGGACGGCGCGTGGATGTGGGGTCTGGTCGTGGCGGCCGGCATCAGCCATGCGGCCCAGGCCGCCGCGTACGAGGCACAGCGGCAGGATTACGACTTCTTCGGCTGGGGCCGGGGTTCCGCGGTCGCCGCGGATCCGGGCGTCCGGCCTTCGGGCCTGTCCCCGTCCTCCCGGCCGAGGGTATCGGACGGCCTGCACCGGATCTATGCGGGGCTCCAGCTGCTGACCGTCGGCGCCAGCGCCGGATCGCGGAGGGCGCTGGTATCGACCCTGGAGCACGAAGCCGGAGGCGCCGCTCCGATTCGACGCCGCTACCGGGTCGCGTTCGCGCCCACGGTGCGCCGGTGGTCGGTGCTGTCGGCCAACTGCCACACCATTGGCATCTTCTGCTTCGCCGTCCTGAAGATGCCCCTGTACTACTTCGTCTTCGAGACGTGCTGCCTCAATGCCGTCCTGCTCGTCCTGCTCGCAGGGCAGCGGGAACGCTACAGGCGGTTCCTCTCCGGGCTGCAGGCCTCGGGCCCCGACATGCCTCCCGTCATCCACCCGCGTTCGACCGGCGCAGGAGGTGGATCGCCAGCGCGATCACCAGGAGCGGCGGGGACAGGGCCGTGATCACGGGGCTGACGTCGAGCAGCAGGCCCAGGCGTCCGACGATCTGCTGCCCCAGGGAGAAGACCAGCCCGATGCCGACACCGCGCACGATGCTCTGGCCGGCGGTCCTCATCCGCGTCGGACCGAACACGACCGGCGCCGAGATCATCACCATCGCCACCATCGAGAACGGGATGCCGATCCTGGCCCAGAGTTCGCGCCGGTAGCGTCCGGCCTGGACGTCTCCCTGCTTCAGGCGATGGACGTAACGGAACAGCGCAACCGGCGGCACGCTGTCCAGCGGCAGGATCAGGAACCGGACCTGCCTCGCCGGGAGGAAGGAATGCCAGGACAGGGAGGGCAGGTGGTCGATGCCGATGTCGAACCCGTGCACCTGCCGCCGCGTCACGCCGGCAAGCCTCCAGGTGCCGTCCGGCTCGATCGCTGCGCGGTCGGCGTGGATCGCGCTCCGCAGGCTGCCGTCATCGGCAAAGCTGTAGATGTCGATCCCGATCGGCACGTTGCCCCGCGCGAACTCCTGCACGTTCAGGTACTGGTGGTTCCCCTCTGCCCAGAGGCTGTTGTCGGAATGGAACGAGGAGGCGGAGGACAGCGCCGAGGTGCGCTGCGCCTGGGCTGCCTGCTGGGCTGGAGGCACCGCGAACTCCGCCATCAGCAGCAGGACCGCGACGATCGGCACCGCCAGCTCCAGCACCGCACCGATGATGCGGTTCCTGGAGATGCCCAGGCTCAGCATCGCCGTCAGCTCGGCGTTCCGCGCGAGCGGCCCCAGCGCCAGCAGCGAGCCGAGCAGCAGCGAGACCGGGGTCACCTGCAGCAGCCTGGAGGGCGCGGTCAGCAGCACGTAGAGGAACGCGTCGCCGACCCGGTAGCGGCCTTGCCCGACGAAGGCCAGCTCCTCGACGAACTGCAGCAGGCTGAACAGTCCGGTCAGCGCCACCGAGACCAGGGCGAACGCCCGGAGCGCCGTGCCCTGTATGTAGCGGGGCGCCAGCCTTACCGCCACCGCGCGACCGGCTCCACGGTGTCGGCGGCACAAGCCGCTTTGCCTGCCATCGGCATCAGCGTGCGGATGCGAGCCCGGGCCTGTAGAGGGTCGTGAGCACCAGCAGCGACAGCAGCGCCGGCACCCACCAGATGCCCGGGAACCCGGCCACGATGCCGTGCTGCACCCAGGTGCGCGCCGAGGTGAAGAGCAGGTAGTAGCCGAAATAGATCAGGATCGCGGTGAGGAACCGGCTCTGCCTCCCCTGCCGCGCGTTCCTGCGGCTCAGCGGGATGCCGAGCATCCCCAGTAGCAGCGTCGACAGCGGCGTGGACAGGCGCCACTGCAGCTCGGCCACGTCCTCGCTCGAGCTGGACGAGGCCAGCCGCCTGCTGCTGGTGACGATGGCGCTGTCGTCGGGAGTGGACGCGTCGCGTCCGTCCGGGCTGAGGGTGATGCCCTGCGCCTCCACGACCTCGTCCGCCTGGCCGTGCCCGCGGTCGGTCTTGTAGATGTGGGCGTCGCGGAGGAAGACCTCCGATGGGCCGCCCGGCGCCCGCGCCAGGGGATAGGCGAGCCGTGCGGAGATGATCTCGGTGCCGTCCTCGCGGCGGGACCTGATGAACACCTCGCGGCCCGGCGCGTGCGGCCCGTCCCGACGGGTGATGAAGATCACCCGCGTCCCGTCGTGACCGACATAGAACGAGCCCGCCTCCATTGCGTTCATGTCGAGCAGCGTCGCAGCCTGCCCGGACAGCCTGTGCAGCCTGCCGTTGGCCCAGGGCCGCACGAACAGCGACAGGCCGCCGACCACCAGGGCGAGGCACGTCGACAGGATCAGCACGGCGCGCACCAACGTCCCCGGGGTCACGCGCAGCGCGAACATGGCGGCGAACTCGGACTCGCCGTAGAGCCTGCTAAAGGACAGGATTACCGAGGCATAGAGGGAGGCCGGGATCAGCACCTCCAGCGCGATGAGCACCTTCAGCGCGGTCAGCTCGATGATGACGTTGCCCGGCAGCAGGCCGTTCACCGCGTCGCCCAGGAACCGTGCTGCGCTGAAGCTGGCGAACAGCGCCATCAGGATGCCCAGGATCATGGCCAGCGGCCTGGCCAGCTCCCGGAACAGGTAGCGCTCGATGATCAAGGCAGGATGCGACGCGCCTGCGTCTCCAGCGTCCGCTCCCGGACGCGCATCCCGACGGTCGCAGGGTTCCTTCGGAGAAACATCGCGTGGCTGCTCTGGCCGATGCTGTCGTGGTCGGGCTGGCCTACAATCCTTCCGAGGGTGTCGCAAGCGGGCGGGAGGCGAGACCCGCCGGCACCGCCAGCGGAGCCAGAAGCAGCGCCCCCTCGGGCCCGGCCGCCACCGCCGCGTAGGCGCCGTCGAACGCGCCCATCACCGGGTCGCGGCCGATCAGGCGACGCGCCTCCGCGTGCGTGGCCGAGCGAGGTTGGTATTCGAACAGCGCGAAGCGGTGCCGTGCCACCATGCGCTGGAACGCGGCCGCCGGACTGGCGGCCGGCGACCCTCCGGCCGCCGCGTCCCGGGTCAAGGCGCTCTGGGTCAGGTTGAAGACGTCCACCGTGAACGGCCTGCCGGCCCAGTAGCAGAGCGACTGCATCTCGCACCCGACCGGACCGTCCGCAGCGGCCAGCCGGGCGATGATCGGCCGCCAGGTCGCCTGCAGCGTATGTCTCCCGGCGACGTCGTGCCAAGCCGCCGGCAGGCTCCATGGCATGGCACCCAGCACGGGCAGGGCGGCGAAGACGCACAGGGTCGCCGGGCCGACACCGGGTAGCCGCCGCGCCCTCCCGCGCGTCGGCGTGATCGCCAGGCCGAAGCCCAGGCACAGGGCCACCAGGGTCTCGAAATGGGCGTTGTAGTTCACGCCCTCCCCGCACCGCTGCGCGACCCCACCGAGCATGGCAATGCCGATGAACAGCGTCACCAGCATGGCGCCGTCCCGGTCCGGATGCCTCCGCGCGACGACCACCGCCAGCATCGGCAGCAGCGGCGCTACGCCGCCCGCCGCGTGGATCAGCAGGCGCAGGCGGAGGATGCGATGGTGGTCCAGGACGTCGACGAACGCCGCGCTGCCGAACGACGCCCAGGTGATCAGCAGGCCCGATGCCAGCCCTGCTCCAATCGCCCCTGTCCAGACCAGCGCAGCCCGACGGTCCAGCCAGAGCAGCCACAGCGTGGCCGCCGCCGGCAGCGCCACCAGGCTGTGCTTGACCAAACCGGCCGCCACCATCAGCAGCGCGCTTACCAGGATCTGCGGCCAGGGCAGACCGCCACCCCGAAGCCGACCGGCGATGTCGCCGCGCAGCAGCACCGCCAGGCCGCCCAGCATCAGCGCCTGCGCCAGCCATTGTGGGTCGTCCATGGCCACGTAGCCGCGATAGAAGCTGCCCGCGAGCAGCAGCAGCAGCAGCGTCGCTGCCGCCGCCGAGCCCGTGGTGCCCCCCAGCCTCCGGACACACAGGCCCGTCAGCGCTCCTGCTGCAAGCAGAGCCAGGAGCGCCACGACCCGCCCGGCCACGATCATGTCGCCGAACACGAACCGCCCCAGACCGCCTACCACGAGGAAGCCGAGCGGCGGATAGTTGTTGAACACCAGGCTGTCCGGTCCCGGATAAAGCGGGCCCAGGCCGGGCAGCACCGCGCGCGCATCGAAGGCGGCGTTCCATCCCTCGTCGTAGTTGATCGGGATGCGGAGCGGAATCGTCAGCAACGGGCCCGCCAGCAGCATGCCGACCAGGATCGCGCCGACGAACAGCACCACGTCGAGCGGCCTTGAGTAAGGCACCGCCATGAGCCTGCTCCGGCGCCACGACATCGCTAGTCCGGGTCCGGCTGTTGCGCCGGGTCCGGCGCCGCCACCGGCCTGACGGCATAGAGCGCGCTGATGTCGTCCCTCCAGCGCAGGGCGAGGCGAGGGTCGCTGTAGCCTGCCGGCAGGGGTGCATCGATCAGCCACAGGTAGTCGATCCCGCCATAGGGGATCGTCGGCAGGACGTCGTGCATGTCGCGTCGTCCCTCCCTGACGTCCCGGCACGCGCTTTCCCAAACGTACTGGGACGGGTCGTCATAGAACATCGCCGACGGCCGGTACCGGATCTGAAGCAGATGGGCACCGTCGACGTCCCATTCCGAGTTGGTCCAGCTTCGGCGATACACGATCGCCAGGTCGCCGAGATGGCCGAGCCGGTCGGTCCGCCAATGGTCGCGCGCGCTGCAGTAGACGCCGTTGAGCACCAGGACGCGGCTGTGCTCCGGGACGTGGCCGAGCGCTGCGAGCTCGGTGGCATAGCGCGCGTCATAGGCGACGAAGCCCGCGAAGGTGAGGCCGAGCCGCCCCGCGAACAGCAGGAGCCCCGACAGGAGCACCAGGCGGGCCACCCGCGGGGTGGCGCGGCTCCAGTCCTGGGTCGCGAAGGCCAGGATCGGGACCAGCGGCAGCAGGCGCTCGTCGGCAAAGCTCGACCCGCTCAGCGAGGACGGCGTCACGACGAACAGCACCAGCAGGGCGAGCAGGGCGGGCACCACCGCCCGGTGCGGCCTGGCACCCTTCCACCACCCGAACGCGAACACCGCGACCGCGGCCACCAGCGAGCCCTGGTCCAGCAGCCGGTCCTGGTCCCGCAGCAGCATGACCAGCGCGTTGAGCTTGATGTGGACCCCGGTGTGG
>CAXTVS010000028.1:0-46904 GCA_964247735.1 uncultured Acetobacteraceae bacterium | reverse complement strand
CGACTGGGTGCTCGACCCGTCGGTGAAGAAGAAGGTCAGGGTCACCAGGTTGGTGCTGCCGGCGTAGAGGCCGAACACCGGGACCACCACGGTGTTGCCGTTCAGCGCCCCGTGCGCGGCGAGGAAGCCCGCGGTGGCGGCGGCCGTGATCGGGCGGGTGAAGGAGCCGGTCTTCGGCTGGATGCTGAACTGCACGCTCGCCAGCGGCGCACCGCCGATCGTCGCGTTCACGTACTCGATGAACTGCGTCGGTCCCTGCGTCTGCGCGCCGATCGTGACGGTGCCGGTGGCGTGCGCTTCCTGCGACAGGAGGCCGAACGCACAGGCGGCGGCGCCCAGGCACAGGACGCCTCGCGACGTGGAGTGTTTCATACGCATCGCGAGGACGGTCCTTGTGTCTTTTTGTTTAGAAATCCGTAACTATTTATGGACGACGCACCGACTGGTCAACCGGTAAACGAACTCGTCCTGCATGCTGAAGAAACGCGGTCGACTTGACGTCGGGCCATGTCGACCATCCGGAACGAGCAGTCCTCGCGGCACGGCTTGACGCCCTTCCGTGGGCCGCGCGATCACCGGGCGATGGATGCCGATGACGAGGACGACGAGACGGCCCTGCCGGGATTGCCGCCGGGGGTGTCGCGCTACATCACCCCTGCCGGCCTGGCCCGCATGGAAGCGGAGCTGCGCCAGCTGATGCGCGAGGAGCGGCCGCGGATCGTCGAGATCGTGTCCTGGGCCGCCGGCAACGGCGACCGCTCCGAGAACGGCGACTACCTGTACGGCAAGAAGCGGCTCCGCGAGATCGACCGGCGCGTCCGGTTCCTGGGCCGCCGGATCGAGAAGGCGCAGCCGGTCGACCCGGCGGTGCAGACCAGGCGCGACCAGGTGTTCTTCGGCGCCACCGTGACGTATCTCGACGACAGCGACGAGGCGCACACCGTCACCGTTGTCGGCATCGACGAGGCCGAGCTCGACCGGGGCCAGGTCAGCCTCGCCTCGCCGGTGGCGCGTGCCCTCATGGGTGCGCGCGTCGGCGACGAGGTGCGCCTGCTGACGCCGCGCGGCCCGGTGCTGCTGGAGGTGACGGTGATCGCCTATCCGTGACATAGAGCGGACCCATGACCGCGCCCTCCTCCTCCCGTCGCACCGCCGCCCTGCTGCTCGGCGCCGTGCTGTCCGCTGCCGCACCCGCTGCCCTGGCGCGCCCCTTCACGGCACAGGACCTTGTCGGGCTGGACCGGCTGTCCGATCCGCAGGTGTCCCCGGACGGTTCCACGGTCGCGTTCGCACAGCGCGCCACCGACCTCGACGGCAACAAGGGCGTCAACTCGGTGCGGCTGCTGCCGCTGACCGGCCCGGGCGCCGCGCCCTCCGTGCTGGCGGGCGCCGACCGCGACGCCATGCAGGCGCGCTGGTCGGCGGACGGCCACGCGCTCTACGTCATCTCCGGACGCGGCGGCTCGGACCAGGTCTGGCGCCTGCCTGTCGCCGGCGGCGCGGCGGTGCAGGTGACGCGCCTTCCCGTCGACGTGTCCAGCTTCCGGGTGTCCGCCGACGACAGGCACCTGGTGGTGTCGCTGGCGGTGTATCCGGACACGGACTCTGCCGGCGACACCAGGGCGCGGCAGGACCGCCAGAAGCTGGGGCGCGCGGACGGCATGGTGTTCGACCACCTGTTCGTCCGGCACTGGGACCAGTGGGCGGACGGCACACGCAACCACCTGTTCGCGCTGGCCCTGGACGGCAGCGGCATCGCCACCGGGCAGCCGGTGCCGCTGATGAAGGGGCTCGACGGCGACACCCCCTCCAGGCCGTTCGGCGACGATGCCGACTACGCCATCAGCCCGGACGGCGGCAGCGTGTTCTTCTCCGTCCGGGTCGCCGGCCGGTCCGAGCCGTGGAGCACCAACTTCGACATCTACCGCAGCCCGATGAACGGCGCCGCGCCGCCGCGGAACCTCACCGCGGCCAACACGGCGTGGGACGCGGAGCCGGTGGTGTCGCCGGACGGCACCCGGCTCGCCTACCGGGCGATGAAACGCCCGGGCTTCGAGGCCGACCGCTACGGCGTGATGGTGATGGACCTCGGCACCGGCGCCACCCGGGAGGTCGACCCGCACTGGGACCGCTCCGCCGAAACGCTGCTGTGGTCGAAGGATGGCCGCACCCTGTTCGTCACCGCCGAGGAGCTGGGGCAGTCGAAGCTGTTCGCGCTCGACGTCGCGTCGGGGCGGGTCAAGGCGCTGACCGACCAGGGCCACGTGTCTGACGCCGTGCTGGCCGGCGACGGCCTCGTCATCCAGCGCGACGCGCTCGACAGCCCGGCGCAGCTGTGGCGCCTGCCGGCAGGCGGCGGACAGGCGGTGCGGCTGACCCATGTCGACGCCGACCGGCTGGCCGGGGTCGAGATGGCGCCGGCCGAGCAGTTCACCTTCAAGGGCTGGAACGACGAGACCGTGCACGGCTACGTGGTCAGGCCGGACGGCTACCAGCCCGGACACCGCTACCCCGTCGCGTTCCTGGTGCATGGCGGTCCGCAGGGCTCGTTCGGCAACGACTGGTCCTATCGCTGGAACCCGCAGTTCTATGCCGGTCTCGGCTATGCCGCGGTGATGATCGACTTCCACGGTTCCACCGGCTACGGACAGGCCTTCACCGACTCGATCTCAGGCCACTGGGGCGACCGGCCGCTGGAGGACCTCCGGAAGGGTTGGGCGGCGGCGCTGGCGAAGTACCCGTTCCTCGACGGCGGCCGCGCCTGCGCCCTAGGCGCCTCGTATGGCGGGTTCATGATCAACTGGATCGCCGGCAACTGGAACACGCCCTGGAAGTGCCTGGTCACCCATGACGGCGTGTTCGACGACCGCATGATGGGGTTCAGCACGGAGGAGCTCTGGTTCGCCGAATGGGAGCATGGCGGCCCGGGCCACACCCCCTGGAGCGATCCGGCCGCCTACGAGCGGTACAACCCGGCCGACCACGTCGCCGCCTGGCGGGTGCCGCAGCTGATCATCCACAGCGCCCGCGACTACCGCATCCCGCTGGAGCAGGGGCTGGGCGCGTTCGACGCGCTGCAGCGGCGCGGGATCGACAGCCGGCTGCTGGTGTTCCCGGACGAGAACCATTGGGTGCTCAAGCCCGCGAACTCTTTGCAATGGCACGCCACCGTCGCCGAGTGGCTGCGCGCGCATCTCGGACCCTGAAGGACCGCGATCATGGCCCACTCCCTGAAGATCGCGGTGCAGATGGACCCGATCCACGGCATCGACATCAACGGCGACTCCACCTTCGCGCTGATGCTGGAGGCGCAGGCGCGCGGGCACCTGCTGTGGCTCTACGACGTGCGCGCGATGAGCCTGCGCGAAGGCAAGGCGGCGCCGGGCGCGCCCCGCACCGAGCGGCTGACGGCGCGGGCCCGCCCAGTCACGGTGCAGCGGGTCGCCGGCGCGCACGCGACGCTGGGCGACGAGCTGGTGCTGGACCTGTCGCGCGTCGACGTGGTGCTGATGCGCCAGGACCCGCCCTTCGACATGGCCTACATCACCGCGACGCACATGCTGGAGCACGTCCACCACGCCGACGGCGGCGGCACCCTGGTGGTGAACGATCCGCGCTCGGTGCGCGACGCGCCGGAGAAGCTGCTGGTGACGCACTTCCCCGAGCTGATGCCGCCGACCCTGATCTCCTGGGACCTCCAGGCGATCCGCGACTTCCGCGCCGAGCACCGCGACATCATCGTCAAGCCGCTGTTCGGCAACGGCGGCTCGGGCGTGTTCCGCATCCGCGAGGACGACGAGAACCTCGCCTCGCTGCTGGAGATGTTCTTCTCCCGCTCGCGCGAGCCGCTGATGATCCAGCGCTACGAGCCTGCGGTGCGCCAGGGCGACAAGCGGATCGTCCTGGCCGACGGCGAGCCGATCGGCGCCATCAACCGGGTGCCGGCGGAGGGCGAGGCGCGCTCCAACATGCATGTGGGCGGCGTGGCCGGACGGTCGCGCCTGACCGCGCGCGAGGAGGAGATCTGCCGGCGCATCGGCCCGATGCTGCGCGAGCGCGGCCTGACCTTCGTCGGCATCGACGTGATCGGCGACTGGCTCACCGAGATCAACGTCACCTCGCCGACCGGGCTGCAGGAGATCGACCGCTTCGACGGGATCAACTCCGCCGGCCTGATCTGGGACCGGATCGAGGCGCGGCTCCGCCGTCCCGCCTGAGCGCGTCCCGTTCTACTCGTACATCTTCGGCCGGTTCATCTTGACCCGCTTCTTCTCGCGGTCCGGCCCGAACCGGTTGTCGTACCACTCGTACAGCTCAACCCGGAAGTAGTAGAGCCAGATCGACGGCCACACCACGGCCGAGATGATGATCATGGTCCAGACCAGCATGGGCATGACCTTCCTGGAACGCGGGGCGGCAGGATAGCCGGGATCTCCCTTCGGCGGCAAACTCGCGGTCCCGTGCGTGGCGCCGGGCGCGCGCACCCTTGATGGCGAAGCCGGGGCAGGGCACAGATGGGTTCCCATGAGCCACGTGCCCCGATGAGAACCAGACCGACTCCGCCCGACGCGCGGCACCCGGGCTCCCGGCCGCGCCGGCGCCGATCCCGCCGATGAGCGGCCCGGGCACCCTGTCGGAGCCGCCCGACTGCGCTCCGGTCGTGCCGTCGCCGCGTTCCGCGCTGGACGTGGAGGCGGTGAAGGCGGCCTACCAGCGCTGGGCCGGGGTCTACGACGGCGTGTTCGGCGGCATCTCCGCCTTCGGCCGCAAGCGGGCGGTGGCCTCGGTCAACCGGCTGCCCGGCACGCGCGTGCTGGAGGTCGGCGTCGGTACCGGGCTTGCCCTGCCGCACTACCAGGCTTCCAAGCGCATCACCGGGATCGACCTGTCCGGGGCGATGCTGGCGCGTGCCCGGCAGCGCGTGGCGTCCACCGGCCTGCCGCATGTCGAGGCGCTGCTGGAGATGGATGCCGAGGCCACCGACTTTCCCGAGGCGGCGTTCGACATCGCCGTCGCCATGTTCGTGGCCTCCGTGGTGCCGAACCCGCGCCGGCTGCTGGCGGAGCTGAAGCGGGTGGTGCGTCCCGGCGGCCACATCCTGTTCGTGAACCACTTCCTGGCGACCGGCGGTCTGCGCCTCGCGGTGGAGCGCGGCATGGCGCGCGCGTCGCATTCGCTGGGCTGGCATCCGGATTTCGCCATGGAATCCCTGCTGCCCGAACCCGATCTCAGGGCGGCCCGGGTCGAGCCGGTGCCGCCGTTCGGCCTGTTCACCTTGGTGACGCTGCAGAACGCGGCGACGCCGGACGGCACCGAACGGCACGCGCTCGGCTGAGCGCTCGCGCAGCTATGATGCCCGGGGCCCGCGCGGACGGGTAGGGTGCCGGCGCGGAGCGGAACCTCCGCGTCGGCCAATTCCAAGGAACAGCATGCCGCGCTTGTCGGGCCACTCGAGCCACCTCCGGACCGGAACCGGGTTCATTCTGCTGGCCGTCCTGGCCGGACTGGTCGGCGGCGCGCTGTCGCTGTGCCTGCACGTGCCGTCGCTGATGCAGGGTCCGCATGCGGGCGCCTGGCGCACCGTTGCCCTGCAGCACGGCCCGATCATGGTCGCCTTCGCTGCCATCCCGGCGCTGCTCGGCGGGTACGGCACCTGGTTCGTGCCGCTCCAGGTCGGCGCCCCCGACACTGCCTTCCCGCGCCTGGCGGTGATCTCGCTGCTGCTGACGGCGGCCGGGTTCGTGATGGTGCTGGGCGGCCTGCTGCCCGGATCGCCGGCCTTCCTGCCGCTCGCGGCGCTCTACGTGTCCGGTGTCGCGGTCCTGCTCTACTCGGCCAACCTGGTGGCCACGATGCTGAACATGCGTGCACCCGGCCTGAGCCTGGGCGCGATGCCGGTGTTCGCCTGGTCGCAGATGATCGCGGCCCTCCTGGCGCTGTTCGCGGTGCCGCTGCTGCTGGCGGCGCTGACCCTGCTGGCGTTCCGCGGCGCGTCGGTCTCGCCGGTGCAGCACCTGTTCCGGTTCCTCGGCATCCCGGGCGACGCGATCATGGTCCTGCCCGGGCTGGGACTGGTGAGCGGGATCGTGTCGGGCCTCGGCGGCCGCCCCCTGGTCGGGCGCCGCGTCGTGCTGGCGTCGATGGCGCTGCTGGCGGGCGTCGGCGGGCTCGACTGGGCGAACCGGCTGCTGTCCGGCACGATCGGCGCCAACGATCTGCTGTCGCGCGCGGCGATGGTCCTGCCTGCGCTGGCGATCCTCGGCTGCTGGGTCGCCACGCTGTGGCGGGCGCCGCATGCGCGTGCCATGGCAGGGCAGGTTCCCGGCCTGTTCGCGCTCGGCTTCATGGTCCTCCTGTCGGGCGGCGCCGTGGCCGGGTTGCGCGCGTCGGCGCCCCTGCACGATGGCCCGGCGCTGGCTGCGGTGTTCGCGATGTTCGCCGGCGCCTACTGGTGGGCCGGCACCGTGACCGGCCGGGCCTATCCGGAACGGCTGGGACGGCTGCAGTTCTGGCTGCTGTCCGTGGGCGTGGTCTTCTCCATGCTGCCGCAGCCGACGCTGGCGGCGCTGGGCGCGGCGTTGACCAGCCTGTCTGTGCTCGTGTTCGCCCTGGTCGCGGTGCTCACCCTGCTTCGTCGCCAGGCCGCGCCCCGCGACCTGGCCAGCCCCGACTGGTCTGCGGCCTCGCCGATCCGGCCGGGAGCGGCCCGGTGAGCGGCCTGCTCGCAGCACCCGTCGCCGGCGGCCTCGGCACCGAAACGCGCGACTGGGTCGCGCTGCTCAAGCCCAGGGTCATGACCCTGGTGGTGTTCACCGGCGCGATCGGCCTGTTCGTGGCGCCGGCGCACGTGCATCCCGTGGTCGCCTTCGTCGCCATCCTGTGCATCGCCATCGCCACCGGCGGGGCAGGGGCGATCAACATGTGGTACGACCGGGACATCGACGCCCTGATGCGCCGCACCGCCAGGCGTCCGGTTCCGGCAGGACGCATCGCCCCCGACGACGCGCTGGCATACGGGATCGGCCTCAGCGTGTTCTCCGTGGCCCTGATGGGCCTCGCCACCAACCGGGTCGCCGCCGCGGCGCTGGCGTTCTCGATCCTGTTCTACGTGCTGGTCTACACGATGTGGCTGAAGCGCTCGACGCCGCAGAACATCGTCATCGGCGGTGCCGCCGGCGCGTTCCCGCCCATCATCGGCTGGGCCGCCGCGACCGGGCAGATCGGCCTGCTGCCGGTGCTGCTGTTCGCCATCGTGTTCTTCTGGACCCCGCCGCACTTCTGGGCGCTGTCGCTCTACGCCTGCAAGGACTACGGCAATGCCGGCGTGCCGATGCTGCCGGTGGTGCGCGGGGCGCGCCATACCCGGTGGCAGATCCTGCTCTACACGGTGCTGCTGTGCGTGGCCTCGCTTGCCCCCGCACTGCTCGGCTTGACCGGCCGGATCTACCTCCTCTCGACCGCGCTGCTCGATGCCGGCTTCCTCCTCTGCGCCGTGCGCGTGCTGCGCGACCGGCAGGACGGGACCGGCACCAGCCTGACCGACGACAAGCCGGCGCGCCAGGCGTTCCGGTTCTCGCTGCTCTACCTGGCGCTGCTGTTCGTGGCCGTGTGCGTGGACCGGCTGCTTGGCTGAGCCGGCGGAGCTCGACGACGCCGCGCGGGGCGTCGAGATCGAGCGCCGGCGTCGCGGCCGCAACCGCGCGGTGCTGGCGGTGCTGCTCCTGTTCGCGCTGCTGCTCTACGGCCTGGCGATGGTCAGGCTGGGGGGCTGATCCGGCCGCTCGCCGGCGGTACCAGCCGAACCGGAACGAAGGCCGCCTCTGCAGCGAGCGTCCTGTCCAGCAGGGTGCGCAGCACCGGCCGGTAGCGGGCGTCTGTGCTCGCACGGCCGGTCAGCGCGCGCAGCAGCGCGACCTGCCCGGCCTGCTCGAGCCGCACTGCCATGATGGCGAGTTGGACGCGCTGCTCGACCAGGGGCCGGACCAGCTGGTCGTCGAGCAGGCGCTGCCGTGCCGACGCAGCGCTCCATCCGATCCGGCCGACCATCCCCATGAGCACCGTCCGCGACCGTTCCCACGCCGTTGCGGCACCGTATCGAGCATCCGGCCGGCACGCAATGCCGCAGGCGCGACCTGGGCCGGTTCAGTGCAGGATGATCTCGACGCGCCGGTTCTGCGGCTCGCGGGTGTTGGGTCCGGTGGCGACGAGCGGGTGGGTCTCGCCGTAGCCGTGGATGTCGATCGCGGTGCCCGGCACGCCGTCGCGGATCAGCTCGGCCTTGACCGAGGTGGCGCGGCGGATGGACAGGCCCTGGTTGTAGCGGGCGCCGCGTGCGCCGCCGTGGATGGAGGAGTTGTCGGTGTAGCCGTTGACCTCGATGCGGGTGGTCTGGACGTGGGTGGAAGCCTGCGCCGCCTGGGCGACGATCTCGCGGGCGCGTGCGGTCAGGTCGGAGCGGTCCCAGTCGAAGAACACGAGGTAGGTGCGCGCCTCGGCCGGCGGGGCGGCGGGAGCGACCGGCGGCGGGGGCGGCGGCGGGGGCGGCGCGGTGTCGAAGGCGTAGCGCAGGCCGAACAGGATCGAGTGGTGGAACACGTTGCCGACCTGTTCCCGCCCCTCGCCCTTCAACTCACCGGTCCGCGCGCTGAAGACCACGAAGGGGATCGAGTCCGACGGGTTGGGAAGACCGACGAACCGATATTCCGCCGTCAGCGCAAGTCCGCGCACATAGGGAACCGGCAGCGACACGCCGGCAATCCCCTGATAGGCGAAGCTCCCGATCTCGCTGGCGCCGCCCTTGTAGGGGAAGTGGAACCCTGGCGCGGACGAGTTGAGGTTGTCGAATTCCACCGTCTGGCCGCCGATGCCGACGCCGACATAGGGCGTGACCGGGAGGGCGACCGGGATGTCGTACAGCACGTTGGCGAAGCCGCCATACTGCTGCTGGTAGCCGCCGGCGCGACGGATCTCGTCGCCCGGGAACGAGACCTTGCGGACATGGTCGTTGAGGTAGTTGCCCTCGAGCTCGACGCGCAACCCGTTGCCGAAGCCCCAGCCGGCGCTGGCGTCGCCGGCGAAGCCGGGCAGGTCCAGGTGCACCTCGCGCTTCGGCTCCAGACCTGGAATGGGCTTCAGCGTCTCGTCCTGTTGCAGGTCGACTCCGGCGCCAAGGCTGACATAGGGGCCGATCACCGGTGTGCCTGCCACCGACATGCGCAGGCCGGCCCCGATCAGGCCGCCCGCCAGAAGCAGGGTCGACAAGCTGCGACTGGACCACACGGCTGACGGCATCGGCTGCTACTCCAAGGATGGAGCGCCTATACCCGGTTGACTATTTCGAGGTCGATAGCAAATCGTAATGACGCGCCGCGATCCCGGCTTCCTCAGAACTCCAGTGTTTCCGACGCCACGTGCAGCGTCTTTGCAGCGCCGACCTGGTAGAGGCTCGCCAGCCAGCGCCCGACCGTCCGCACCAGGACCTCGTTCTCGCCGAGCTCGCCGAACAGCGCGGTGATGCCGAGCAGGGGGCGCGGGTCGGGGCCGCCCTCGACCGCCTTCTCGCGCAGCGTCGCCGCCAGCGGGTGGCGGATCTCGATCGGGTCGCCCCCTTCGTCCTCGCCGCGGATCCGGCGCATCCAGGCCGCCAGCGCCAGCGCCAGCAGGTCGATCCCGCCGCCCTGGGCCAGCCGGTCGCGGATCGGGTCCACCAGCACGTTGAGCGGGGCGTCGGTGTTGACCCGCTCCACCGTGTCCTTGACCCGCGGGTTGGCGAAGCGCTCGATCAGCGTCCGCTTGTAGGCGTCCAGGTCGATCCCCGGCACCGGCGACAGGGTCGGCTCGGTCTCTCGGTCCATCAGCGCCGCCATGTAGCGGGTGATCAGCGGGTCGCGCATCGACTCGTCGATGAAGGTGTAGCCGATCAGCCGCCCCATGCCCGATACCGCCAGGTGGCTGCCGTTGAGCAGGCGCAGCTTCATGAACTCGTACGGGGTGACGTCGTCCACGAACTGCGCGCCTACCTCCTCCCAGGCCGGGCGGCCGTCGACGAAGCGGTCCTCGATCACCCACTGGGTGAACCGCTCGCAGAACACCGGCCAGCGGTCGGCGATGCCGTAGTCGCGGGCGAGTGCGGCCACGTCGTCGGCCTGGGTGACCGGGGTGATGCGGTCGACCATGGTGTTGGGGAAGGAGGCGTTGGACTCGATCCAGTCCGCCAGCGCCGGGTCGCGCAGCCGGGCCAGGGTCAGCACCGCCTCGCGCAGCACGTTGCCGTTGTGCTGGATGTTGTCGCAGGTCATGGCGGTGAAGGCGGGGGCGCCCGCCACCATGCGGCGGCGGTAGGCCTCGACGATGATGCCGGGCGCGCTGTGCGGATGCTCCGGGTCGGCGAGGTCCTTCGCGACCTGCGGATGGGACGGATCGAGCCGCTTGGTGGAGCGGTTCAGGCAGTAGCCGTGCTCCGTCACCGTCAGGCTGACGATGCGTATCTCCGGCCGGTCGATCGCGTCGAGCAGTGCCGACGAGTCCTCGGCGGCGAACAGCACGCCGACGATCGAGCCGATGACCGTGACGGTCTCCTCGTCGGCCGAACGCTCGACCAGGCTGTACAGCCCGTCCTGCGGCTCCAGCGCGTCCAGCATGCGGCGGTCGCCCGGCAGCAGCCCGGCGCCGAGGATGCCGAACCGGTTCTGGTCCGGCCGGCGCTCGATCAGCTCCTGGGTGTAGCGGGCCATGTGCGCGCGGTGGAAGTTGCCGAGCCCGAGATGGACGATGCCGGCCGACAGCGTGGCCGGGTCGAAGCCGGGACGGCGCGCCGGCGCGTGAACGGCGTTCAAGGTCTGCCGGTTGAGCGGCTGGGTTTCCATGGCCGGACGGTCTCCTCGCTGCCGCGGGGTCGATTTCCCGCGCCGGAGGCGCGCGGCCTCCTGATGGCATCCAGCCTAGGCCGTGACGGTGCCGGCTAGAAGAGCGCCGCCCGCGAGGGTGCCATCCTCCTCACACCGTGTAGATCGGGCTGCCGTCCGGTGCGGTCCGGGTCGGCACCACCACGTCGCCCTGCGTGTTGTCGCTGCCAAGCAGCGCCTTGGCCTTGACCAGGTAGGCGGTGCGCTCCTTGAGCCCGAGCATGCGCTTGCCGTTGACCCGCCGGGTGATCGACTTGATGTCGTCGAGGTCGGCGAACCTGTTCAGGTGGTGGTCCGACCAGTACAGGCAGGCGGTGTCCACGGCGACGGAGGCGGTCTCGGCCAGGCCGGGGTCGTCGACGAGGTTGAGGTTCAGTTCGCGCCCGGCCTTGGCGTAGTTCGCGCGGCCGGTGAGCTGCACCAGGCCGCGGCCCTTGTACCGGACCCCGTCTCCCGGCTTGGTGTTGCCGAGGTTCTTGCGGCCCTCGTACTCCTTCCCGCTCGCCTCCTCCTTGAGGTCGGACAGGCCCCAGCTTTCCTCGCAGACCTGGGCCAGGAAGTGCGCCTGGCGCAGCATGGTGTTGATGGAGTAGCGCGTCAGCGCGGCCGGCAGGAACAGCCCGACCTGTCGGATGTTGCCCTGCTGTCGGATCCCGCGCGCGCCGTGATAGGTTGGAACCAGCTGCGACAGCAGGGTTGCATCCACCAGGCGCATGAGGAACTCCATGACGAGGTCGAACGGATGAACGGTCGGATGCGCGGGATCGCGGCAGGGATCCTAGGTGTCGTGGCTGCCGGATGCCAGGCGGGTCGCGCGCATGCCGCGGATTGCAATGCGCCCGCACCGATCCGGTTCCGTCACGACGGCACCAGCGCCGTCGTCGGCGGCGGCATCGTCCGCGCGGAGGAGGTCTGCTACGTGCTGGCCGCCCGCGCCGGCCAGAGCATGCAGGCGGACATCACCAGCCCGGACGGGAACGTGGTGTTCTCGCTCTACCGCCCCGGCTACAGCGTCAAGCCGGCGAGCGACGGTCCGGACATCTCCGGCCCGACCGTAACGGGTGCCGGCGAGCAGGACGACGCCACGGCCGTCAAGGCGACGCTTCCGGCATCGGGGCGTTACCTGTTCGTGCTCGGCACCACCCGCGGCGGCGGCGGCGAGTACACGCTTCGGGTGTCGGTGAAGTAGCGGCGGTTTCTACCGTGCCTGCTGGATCGCCGACAGCAGCCAGGAGCCGCCGCGGGCGCGCACGAAGGTCCACAGCTCGGTCACGGTCTGCCGCTCGTTCGGGCTGCCGTCCACCACCCGGCCGGTCAGGTCGGTGGTGACGTCGATCATCGAGTAGCGCATGGCGACGGTGGCGAAGTCGCGGCCGTTCTCGCTCCAGGCTTCCGACAGGTCGCCGTGCTCCATGCGCACCGCGCTCACCACGTTGCGCAGGTTGCGGCTCGACAGGTCGGTGAGCTGCTCGGAGAAGTACGACACCATCTCCGGGGTGGCGAAGCGGCCCAGGCTGCGCAGGTCCTGCATCGACCAGGCCTGCTGGATGTCCAGCAGGGCCTGCTCGAACTGGCCGTAGTCGGCCGGGGTGATCGGGATGGCGCCGCCGGACCCGCGGGGAACGGTGCCGGGGGCGAACGGCACTGCGTTCGGACCCGCGGCCACCGGCCGGCTGCCCGCGAAGCGGCGGAACAGCCAGCGGCCGACGAAGAACAGGATGGCAAGCTGGATCAGCAGCCCGAACAGCCCGGCGGAGTGGAACCCGCCGCCATAGCCGTAGCCGCCGCCGAAGAAGCCGTGGCCGAACAGCATCCCGGCCAGACCGACGCCGAGCAGGCCGCCGGCGAAGCCGGCGCCGAACGGATGCGCGCGGACGGCGCCGCCGTAGCCGCCGTAGCTGCTGCCGTAGGTGTTCTGCTGCGGGGTGAGCGTGCGCGCGAACGGCGAGGCGCCGCCCGGGTTGGTGGAGGTGGCCGGCGGCGCGCTGAAGGTGCGGCTGCCTCGGCTGCCGAACGAGCCGCCGAAGCCCGGACGCGCGTGCGCCGCGGTCGGGAGAAGGCATGCCAGCACGGGTGCCGCGGCCGGGGCCAGCCCGAGCGCCAGGGCCAGCGAGACGGTCCGCATCCGCCGCGGCAGACTGCTTCGTGTCATGGAATTGCGTCCTTGGGAGTGCATCAGGCGCCGGCCACGGTGAGGGTGTCGATCCGGATCGTCGGCGCGTCGGTGCCGCGCCGGAACGCGAGGTCGTCGGCAGGCACCAGAGAGGCGAACATCTCGAGGAGGTTGCCGGCCACGGTGAACTCCGCGACCGGCTCGGCCAGCGCGCCGTCGCGGATCATGAACCCGGCGGCGCCGCGGCTGTAGTCGCCGGTCAGCCCGTTGATCGCGTTGCCCATCATCTCGTTGATGTAGACCCCCTCCACGATGTCCGCCATCAGCGCCATCGGGGTGACTGTGCCGCCGGACAGATAGAGGTTCGTGGTCGACGGAGAGGGGGGCGAGGACGGGCCGCGCGACGCGTGGCCGGTCGACGGCAGGCCGAGCTGCCGCCCGCTGCGGCCGTCCAGCACCCAGGAGCGGATCTCGCCGTCCTCGACCAGAACCAGCGGCGCGGTCGGCACGCCCTCGCCGTCGAACGGCTTGGAGCGCAGGCCGCGCAGGCGGGTGGGGTCGTCGGTCACCGACACGCCCGGCGGCAGCACGCGGGTCCCCATCCGCTCCTTCAGGAACGAGGTGCCGCGCGCCACCGACGCGCCGTTCAGCGCGCCGGCCAGGTGCCCGACCAGGCTGCCCGACACGCGCGGGTCGTAGATCACCGGCATCCGCCCGGTGCGCAGGCGGGCGGGGTTCAGCCGGGCGACCGCCCGCTCGCCGGCGTGCCGGCCGATCGCCGCCGGATCGTCCAGGTCGGCGAGGTGGACACAGGAATGGTAGTCGTAATCGCGCTGCATCGCCGTGCCGTGGCCGGCCAGCACGCTCGCCGACACCGAGTGGCTGGTGCGGGCGTACTGGCCGGCGAAGCCGCCGGAGGTGGCGAGCGCGATGCTGGTGCGGCCGTAGCCGGCGGAGCCGCCCTGGCTGTTGGTGACCCCGCCCACCGCCAGCGCCGCCGCCTCCGCGGTGCGTGCCCGCTCGGTCAGCGCCCCGATCCCGGGCTCGGAGTCATCGGCAAGATCAAGCCCGGCGGGGAGGGCGATCCCGGTGCCGGCGCGGTCGCACAGGGCGGCGAACCGGTCCTCCGGCACCACGCGCGCCATCGCCAGCGCCTGCTCCACCAGGCGCCCGAAGCCGGAGGGATCGATGCTGGTCGCGGACACGATGGCGCAACGCCTGCCGGAGAACACGCGCAGGCCGACGTCGTTGTGCTCGGAACGCTCCAGCTCCTCGCTTCGGCCCTGACGCACCTGAACGCCGAGCGAGGTGCCCGACACCAGGATCGCCTCCGCCGCGTCGGCGCCTGCGTGGGTCGCCTGTGCGACCAGCGCCTGCAGCAGGTCGACGCGGTCCTGAACGTCGTTCATGCGGCGAGCCTGTCGGCGACCTCGCCGAGGCGGGGGATGTGCGTCACCGGCCCAAGCGCCGTCAGCGTCGGCGCGCCGCGGAACACGCGGGCGGCGGCGCGGCGCACGTCGTCCAGGGTCACGGCGTTGATCTTCGCCACCGTCTCGGCGGTCGGGATGATGCGGCCGAACACCTGGAGCTGGCGGGCGAGCTGCTCGCAGCGGCTGCCGGTGGACTCCAGCGACATCAGCAGGGAGGACTTGAGCTGCGCCCGGGCACGGTCGAGCTCGTCCTGGCGCACGGCGTCCGGGCCGGTGCCCAGCTGCACCTTCTGCAGCTCCTCCAGGGTCACCGGGACCAGCTCCCTGGCCTCGTCCTCGCCGGTGCCGGCATAGATGCCGAACAGCCCGCCATCCACGAACGGGGCGCTGAAGGAGTAGATCGAGTACACCAGGCCGCGCTTCTCGCGGATCTCCTGGAACAGGCGCGACGACATCCCGCCGCCGAGCAGGGTGGAGAGCAGCAGCACCGGGTAGTAGTCGCGGTCGCCGTAGCCGACCGAGGGGAAGCCCAGCACGACGTGCACTTGGTCGAGCTCCTTCTGCTGGCGGAACTCGCCGCCGCCGTAGCGGCCGGGCTCGGGCTGCTCCAGCATGGCGCTCGGCAGGTCGCCGAAATGCTGGCGCGCCAACTCGACCACCTGCTCGTGGTGCAGGTTGCCGGCGGCGGCGATCACCACGTTGCCGGTGGTGTAGTGCGCCCGCATGTAGTCGGTCAGGGTGTCGCGCCTCATCTCGCGGATCAGCGCTTCCGTGCCCAGCGTCGGGCGTCCCATCGGCTGGGCCGGGAACGCCGTCTCCTGGAAGTGGTCGAACACGATGTCGTCGGGCGTGTCGTTGGCCTGGCCGATCTCCTGCAGGATCACGCCGCGCTCGCGCTCCATCTCGTCCGGGGTGAAGGTCGAGTGGGTCAGGATGTCGCCGATGATGTCGGCGCCCAGCGCCAGGTCCTCCTTGAGCAGCTTGACGTAGTAGGCGGTCTGCTCGCGCGCGGTGTAGGCGTTGATGTGGCCGCCGACGTTCTCGACTTCCTCCGCGATCTGCGCTGCGGTCCGGCGCTCGGTGCCCTTGAAGGCCATGTGCTCGAGGAAGTGCGACACCCCGTTCTCGGTCGCGCGCTCGTTGCGTGTGCCGCTGGCGACATAGGCGCCGAGGGAGACGGTCTCGACCCGGTCCATGCGCTCGGTGACGACCGTGAGGCCGTTGGGCAGGCGGGTGGTGCTGATCGGGTCGGTCGGGTGTCGGTCGGTCATGAGGTTCCTGATGCCGGGCCCGGTCGGGACCTGTCGGGCCAAGTCGTGAGGCGGATGGGAAGGATATGGGAGGTCAGGCGGCGTTTCTCAGCACCGCCGAGCGAACCGCGTCCTGGACGGCATCGAGCCGGTTCGGCACCACCCGGACGCGTTCCTCGCGCCGGTAGAGGTCGGACAGGTGCTGCGGCAGGGCCGGGACGAGGCCGGTCGCCACCCGCATCGCGTCGGGGAACTTGGCGGGGTGGGCGGTGGCCATCGCTACGCACGGTACCCCGGACAGGCGCCCGGCGCGGGCGGCGGCGATGCCGATGGCGGTGTGCGGGTCGGCCAGGTAGCCGGCCTGCGCGTGCAGGCGGCGGATCTCCGCTTCCGTGGCCGGGTCGTCCAGGCCGAGGCCGTGGAACAGGGCTGTCGCCTTCCGCCAGGCCGGGTCGGGCACCGCCATGCGGCCGTCACGCCGGAACCCGCGCATGATGGCGGCGCAGGCGGCGGGGTCGCGGCCGAGCAGCTCGAACAGCAGCCGTTCGAAGTTCGAGCTGACCTGGATGTCCATGCTGGGCGACAGGGTCGGCAGCACCGGGCGCACGCTCATGTCGTTGGCGGCGAGGAAGCGCGGCAGGATGTCGTTGCTGTTGGCGCCGATCGACAGCCGCGCCACCGGCAGGCCCATGCGGCGCGCGCCCCAGGCGGCCAGCACGTTGCCGAAGTTGCCGGTCGGCACCGCGAAGGCGACCTCGCGGTCCGGGGCGCCGAGCGCCAGGGCAGCGAAGGCGTAGTAGGGGATCTGCGCGGCGATCCTGGCCCAGTTGATGGAGTTCACGGCACCCAGCCGCAGGTCGGTGCGGAACGGTGCGTCGGCGAACATGCCCTTCACCAGGTCCTGGCAGTCGTCGAAGGTGCCCTCGACGGCGAGGTTGGTGATGTTGGGCGACAGCACGGTGGTCATCTGCCGGCGCTGCACCTCGCTGGTGCGGCCGCGCGGGTGCAGGATCACCATCTCGACGCGGTCGCGGTCGCGGCAGGCCTCGATCGCGGCCGAGCCGGTGTCGCCGGAGGTGGCGCCGACGATGGTCACGCGCTGGTCCCGTGCGCGCAGCACGTGGTCGAACAGCCGGCCGAGCAGCTGCATCGCCACGTCCTTGAACGCCAGCGTCGGGCCGTGGAACAGCTCCAGCACGAACAGGTCGTGGTCGAGCTGCACCAGGGGCGCCACGGCCGGATGGCTGAAGCCGGCATACGCGTCGAGGCACAGGCGCCGCAGCGTGTCGTACCCGATCGCGCCCGCCGTGAACGGCGCCATCACCCGGGCCGCCAGCTCCGGATAGGGCAGGCCGCGCAGCGCGCGCCACTCGGCGGGGGAGAACTCCGGCCAGGCGTCCGGCACGTACAGCCCGCCATCCTCGGCCAGGCCTGCGAGCAGGACGCCGGCGAAGTCGTGCGTCGGCGCCCGGTCGTGCATGGGGCCGCGTGTGGAGATGTAGCGCATCGGCCGGATCATACGGAACCCGCCGCCCGGCGCGAAGGCCCGGTCATCGCTGCGCCGGCGCCGGCGCGGCCTGCGGTGCCCCCTGGGCGCGTGCCGCGTCGAGGAGCGCGTGCGGGTCCAGCGTGTAGAGGCCCACCGGGAACTGGATCTGGGCGTGGCCATGGTGGAACTGCGCCGCCCGGTCGAGCTGCGGCACCGGCACGAACAGCGTCCCTTTCGGCGACAGGAACGGCGCGTCCGCCCAGTGCAGCCGCCCATCGCGGATCACCTGCGTCAGCACCCGGTCCGGCGACAGGGCCAGGATGCTGTCGTTCTCCAGGTCGTCCAGGTAGAGCGTGCCGTCCGGCGCGATCGCGGTGCCGCCGAGCGCCGGGGTGTCGTACCAGAACGCGATGCCGGCGGAGAGCGTCCGCGGCGGGGTCTGCGGGTCGTCCAGCAGCGCGGTGTCGATCCGCGACATCGGGCCGCACGCCGGCTGCACGTAGAGGTGCCGGCCGTCGGGGGACACTTCCAGCTGGTCGGCGTGGATCATGACCGGCTTGTTGTCGGGGCCCTTCAGCACCTCGCCGTCCACGGCGACCGGCCGCTGCGCGGTCAGCGCCGGATCGCGGTCGAGCACGCGGCGCATCGTTCCGTCGCGCAGGTCGACCACCAGCAGCCCGGGTGCGCCGCTGTCGGTGACGTAGGCGTGATCGCCGTGGAAGCGGATGTCGTCGATCGTGCTCCTCGGCCGCAGGGCGTCCGCCGGTACGGCGAGGATCCGGGTGACCTGGTTGGTCGCGAGGTCGATCCGGATCAGGCGCGCACCTCCTGCGACCGGCGCCTTGCCGGGACCGGGCACGCCGGTGTCGACCGCCCAGAGTGCCCCGTCGGGAGCCAGGTGGATCGCGTTGAGACCGACGAAGACCGGCCCGGGACCGTCCGGCGGCGGGGCAGGAGGTTGCGGCCCGATCGGTTGCGGCCGTGCCGGACGGGGCGGAGGTTGGTCGCCGTTCCACGACGCGTCGGGATAGGGGCTCAGCCGGTTGTCGGCATCCAGCAGCGCCAGGGACGGCCCGGACGGGTTGGCGAGGCGGGGCAGCACCACGAACAGCCGGTTGTCCGGCGCCAGCACCACGCCGTTCCAGACCGCCTGGGACGAGCTGGCCTGCTCGACCAGCGCCGCGACCGGCGCCGGCGTTGCGGGGGCGGTTCCGGCCGCCTCCGCCGACGGCCTGCCGGACAGGGCGAGCAGCATGAGCCAGGCCGCGGGCCTTGACTGAAAAGTGAGACAGGTGGCGGCAGTCCGGCGCCACCGCCACGGCGTTGACCGGTTCATCAGGCGCAAACGCAAACCGGGGAACCCGACATGGCGAAACTGGTACTTCTGACCGGCGTGATCATGACCTTCGCGTTCGGAACGGTGGCGGCCACCGAGGGCGGCCTGATGATGCCGATGCCGGCCTCGCTGACGCAGAACGGCTGATCCCGTCCATTCAGGCGGCGCCGGTGCCAAGGTAGCGCCGGCGCAGGTGGGCCTGGTAGATCGAAGCATCCAGCGCCGTGCCGGTGGCGTCCGCAACCAGCTCCGCGGTGGAGACCAAGCTCCCTCGGAGGTGGACGTGGTTGCGCAGCCAGGCGACCAGCGGGGCGAAGTCGCCGCGTGACAGGCCGTGCTCGAGCGCGGGGACCGCAACGCATGCGCTGCGGAACAGCTGTGCCGCCGTCATCGCGCCGAGGGTGTAGGTCGGGAAGTAGCCCCACAGCCCGGCCGGCCAGTGGATGTCCTGCAGGCAGCCGCGTCGGTCGTCCGGCACCGTGATGCCAAGCAGGTCGCGGATCCTGTCGTTGAAGGCTGCCGGCAGGTCCCGGAGCGACAGGTCGCCCGCGAACAGGGCGCGCTCGATCCCGTAGCGGACCAGCACGTGGGCGGGATAGGTGACCTCGTCGGCATCGACCCGGATCAGCCCCGGTCGCACCTGCCGGTAGTGTGCCCGGAGGTTGGCGAACGCCCAGGCCGGATGGTCGCCGAACGCGTCGCGCAGCAGGGGCGCCAGGAAGCGCAGGAAGGCGTCGCTGCGGCAGGCCTGCATCTCGATCAGCAGCGACTGGCTTTCGTGCAGCGTCATGCCGCGCGCCTGGCCGACCGGCTGCGAGAGCCAGTCCGCCGGCCGGTTCTGCTCGTAGATCGCGTGGCCGGTCTCGTGCAGCACGCCCATCAGCGCGCCGGAGAAGTCGGCCTCGTCGTAGCGGGTGGTGATGCGCACGTCGGCGTTGGCGCCGCCGCAGAACGGGTGTGTGCTGACGTCGAGGCGGCCACGGCTGCGGTCGAAGCCGACCGCCTGCATCAGCTGCTCGCCCAGGCGGCGCTGCGCCTCGACCGGGAACGGGCCTGGCATCGGCAGTGGTGCCTGGTCGGCCTGGTGGGCCAGCACCTCGGCCAGCAGGGCAGGCAGGCCGTTGCGCAGGCTGGCGAAGATTGGGTCGATGACCTCCTGGCGCAGGCCGGGATCGTACTGGTCGAGCAGGGCGTCGTAGGCCGACAGCCCGAGTGCCCCGCCCTTGGCGGCGCCGATCGCCCGCTGGGTCGCCAGGACCTGTTCCAGGTGCGGCAGCAGGGCAGGAAAGTCGCTGTCGGCGCGCGCCTGCCGCCACGCGACCTCGCAGGCGGTGGCGGCGCGCGAGGCGGCCTCCACCAGGTCGGCGGGGACCGCGGTGGCGTGGAGGTGGGCACGGCGCATCTCGCGCAGGTTGGCCGACTGCCAGGAGCCCAGGCCGCCCGAGCCCGACTCGGCCTCGTGCAGCAGGGCGTCGGTTTCCGGGTCGGTCAGCAGCTCGTGCCGGATCACAGACAGGGTGGCGATCTGCTCGCCGCGCTCCACCGCGGCGCCCATCGGCATGGTGGTCTCCTTGTCCCAGCCGAGGATGCCGAGCGCGCCGTCGAGGCGGCTGAGGCGGGCGAAGCGCCGCTCGAGGGTGTGGTAGGCCTGCATGATGCGTCCTCGATGCCGATGGGTCATGACAGACCGGGTGCGGACAGAAGATCAAGCCGGGCGGGTGCATCTGCCGGACGGGGACGGCATGATCGCGTCCGGGCGACCGGAGGAGCCGTGATGCCGTCACTAGACCGCCAGGCAGATGCGGCGGCGGAACAGGGGACGCGCCTGCACCAGGCGGGAGACCTCCAGGGTGCGGACCGTTGCTACCGCGCGGCCGTGGCCCTGCAGCCGGATCACGCCGACGGGCTGCACGGGCTCGGCGTGCTGGCGCTCGGCCGCGGCCAGAGCGGGCAGGCGATCGCCCTGATCGGACGGGCGGTGGCGGTGCGGCCGGAGGTGGGGGTGTACTACCTCAACCTCGGCCTGGCGCTGCGCGACCAGGGCCATGTCGAGCAGGCGCGCGCCGCGCTGCACGTGGCGGCGCTGCGCGACCCCGACGATCCGCGCGCCCATGCCGCACTGGCCGCGGTGCTGGAGTCGCTGGATCGGACCCAGGAGGCCGAGGCGGCGGCGGCACAAGCGGTGCGGCGCGATCCGGGCCACGGCCTGTCGACGTCGAGCGTGCCGGGCGCCAGTGCTGCGCTCGGACGTCTGAGGATCAGGAACGGCCGGCTGCGCGAGGCTCTGGTCGCGCTGCGTGCCGCGGTGTCGGAGGCGCCAGGTGATGCGGCGTCCTGGCACGGCCTGGGCGAGGCCTGCGGCCGGCTCGGACAGGCGGAACAGGCCGAGGCGGCGTTCCGGCGGGTGGTCGAGCTGCTGCCGGACGATCCGGCGGCACTGGCCAACCTCGGCGGCCTCCTGTTCGAGCGCGGCCGGCTCGACGAGGCGGAGGCGCTGCTGCGCCGGGCGGTGGCGGCGGCACCGCCTGCGGCGGAAACCTGGAGCAACCTCGGGCTGGTGCTGATGGCGACCGGCGACCTGCCCGGGGCGGAACGCGCGCTGGCGCAGGCGGCACGGTCGGCGCCGGGGTCGGACGGCATCCTGGTCAACCGCGGCAGCATCCTGGCGGAGCTGGGACGCCACGGCGAGGCGGAGGACTGCCTTCTCGCGGTCGAGGCGCGTGCGCCGGCAGGGTCGGTCGATGCCGCCCGCGCCCGGTTCAACCGGGCCACCGTGCTGCTGGCGACCGGCCGGCATCACGAGGGCTGGGCGGCGTTCGAGGCGCGCCGGGACCTGGTCCCGCCGGCACCGTCGGCGCTGCCGCAATGGGACGGGACGGCGCTGCCGGACGGCGCCGCGGTGCTGGTCCACGCCGAGCAGGGCCTGGGCGACGCGATCCAGTTCCTGCGCTACGTGCGCCAGGCGTCGGAGCGCGCGATGCTGCACCTGCTGCTGCCGGAGCCGCTGCAGCCGCTGGCCGGTGACCTGGCCGGGCCGCGCTGCCGGCTGGCGACGCACGGTGCCGGCACCGGGGACTGCGTCGCGCAGGGGAGCCTGCTCAGCCTGCCGTTCCTCCTCGGCTGCGCCGCACCGGTCTGGGACGGACCCTACCTGTCGGTGCCCGAGGCCGCGCGGCCGGCGGCGGACTGGCTCGACGCGCAGCCGGCCGGCCTGGCGGTGGGGTTGAGCTGGGCCGGAAGCCCGGGGTACCGGTTCGATCGCCGCCGTTCGCTGCAGCTGGGCCAGCTCGGGGCCCTCGCGGCGCTGCGGGGCGTCCGGTTCGTGTCGCTGCAGCAGGGCGAGGCGGCGCGCCAGCAGGCGCCGGACGGGTTGGTGCTGGACCAGCCGCCCGGACCGCCCGGCAGCCTCGCCGCCACCGCGGCCCTGGTGGCGCGGCTCGACCTGGTGGTCACCGTGGACACCGCGATCGGCCACCTTGCCGGGGCGCTCGGCCGGCCGGTGTGGCTGCTGAACCGGTATGGCGGCGACTGGCGCTGGCAGGACGGCAACCTCGCGCCGGATGGCCGCAGCCTCTGGTATCCGACGCTGCGCCAGTTCCGCCAGGCCGAGCCGCTGCCGCCGGAACAGGCCTGGCGAGCACCGCTGGCGGCGCTGGCGCAGGCGCTGCGTCAGGCCGCCGCTGCTTCTGCAGGATGACGGCGGCGAGCATATCCGCGCCGTACCCGGACGGAAAGCATGTCTGTGTAGATCGGACCGTCGGGGAACCACCCCTCGAAGTCGTGGTCCGAGACGCTGTCACTCAGGACGTGGGGCCCGCTGTCCGGCGATGCCAGGGCAGGCGACAGCGGCCGGCGACAGCGAGGCTGCGGTCGCGAGACGGATGCTGCACGCGAGGAGGCGGATGTCGCTTACGTGGTCATGCTTCCGGTCCGGTGGTGCCTGCCGCGGCACGCCGGCCGGGATGCGCCGGCCGGACACCGCGTTCCGACCCGGCGTCAGCTGCCGGTGAGGCTTCGCCTGCGCGTGGGAACCGCAGGCGGCGGAACCGTCATCGCCTCCTCAGCGCGGGTGAGCACGCCGAGGAGGGCCTCGCGCAGCTCGTCGAGCTTGCGCTCGCTGGACACCTTCAGCCCGAACACGTCCTTGACGTAGAACACGTCCACCGCGCGCACGCCGTAGGTGGTGACGTGGGCGGAGGCGATCTGCAGGCCCTGCTGGCTGATGGCGGCGGTCACGTCGTGCAGCAGGCCGGGCCGGTCGCGGCCGTTCACCTCGATCACCGTGTGCGTGTTGGACGCGCGGTTGTCGATCACCACGCGCGGCGGCACGTGGATGGCGCGCATGCGCCGGCCCATCAGGCCGACGGAGGAGCGCGCGATCTCGCCCGACAGGTCGAGCCGCCCGGAGAGCGCCTGCTCCACCAGCACGGACAGGCGGGCGAGGCGGTGCGGCGCGTCGAAGGTGTCCTCGGCCGCGTCCTGCACCCAGAAGGTGTCGAGCGCCATGCCGTCGGTCATGGTGTGGATGCGCGCGTCGACGATGGAGGCGCCGGCCACCGCCAGGGCGCCGGCGATGCGGGAGAACAGGCCGGAGTGGTCGCTGGTGTAGACCGTGACCTCCGTCACCGCGCGCGCCGGCAGCGGCTGGGTTTCCACCGTCAGCGGCGCGCCGCGGGCGTGGCTGTCGCGGATCATGCGGGCGTGGCGGGCGTGGGTCTCGGGATCGAACGACAGCCAGTAGCCGCCATAGCCGAGCTGCAGGAAGGCGGCGATCTCGGGCGCGGTGAAGCCTTCCTCCTCCAGCAGCACGGTCGCCGCCTCCTTGGCGCGGGCGACCCGCACGTCGCGCTCGGTGGTGGCGAGGCCGCCGGCCAGCACCTCGGCGACGCGGGTGTAGAGCTCGCGCAGCAGCGTCGCCTTCCAGGCGTTCCACACCTTGGTGCTGACCGCGCGCATGTCGATCACGGTCAGGATCAGCAGCAGGCGCAGCCGCTCCGGAGACTGGATGGTGTCGGCCAGGTCGAGGATGGTCTTCGGGTCGTCGATGTCGCGCCGGAACGCGGTCTGGCTGAGCAGCAGGTGGTGCAGGATCAGCCAGGACACCGTCTCGGTCTCCTCGGCGGACAGGCCGAGCGCCGGACACAGCTCCAGCGCCATCTCCGAGCCGAGCTCGGAATGGTCGCCGCCGCTGCCCTTGGCGATGTCGTGCAGCAGGGTGGCGACGTAGAGCGCGCGGCGCGACTGCAGGTCCTCGACCAGCTCGTTGGCGACCGGGGTTTCCTCGTGCAGCAGGCCTGCTTCCAGGGTGCCGAGGATGCGCACCGCCTCGATGGTGTGCTCGTCCACGGTGAACACGTGATAGGTGTCGAACTGCATCTGGCCGACGATGCGCGACCAGGGCGGGAGGAGGCGGCCGAGCAGCCCGGTCTCGTTCAGCACGTGCAGCCAGCGGGCGCCGGAATGCCACGGCTCGTCGTGACGCATCTCGTCGCGCCGCGCCGACGCGTCGCGCTCGCCGGCGGCGCGGCCCGGGCGCTCGCCGCAGACCAGGTCCAGCAGGATGCGGTTGGCTTCCGGATCGGCCCGCAGCGACGCGGCGCGCCGTTCCCAGCGGATCAGCGCGTGCATCGCCAGGGGATGGATGGCGAGCCTGCGGGCGCGCGCCAGGGCGAGCAGCCGCAGCATCATGATCGGCTGCGCGTCGAAGGACACGCCGGGGGCGGGCATGATCTGGCCGTCGGCGAGCACGAAGCCGGCCTCGCGCAGCGCCGGGTCGGTGGCCGGCGCGGTGGCGGGCGGTCCCAGCGCCTCGCGCAGCACCTGCGGCTCCAGGATGTGGGTCAGCCGCATCACCTCGCGGGCGGTCAGGAAGTAGTGCCGCATGAACCGCTCGACGCCGACCTGCCGGCCGTGCCGGGTGTAGCCCATGCGGGCGCCCACCACCGGCTGCATGTCGAAGGTGAGCCGCTCCTCGGCGCGTCCGGCGACGTAGTGCAGGTGGAAGCGCACCGTCCACAGGAAGTCCCAGGAGCGGCGGGCGCGCTTGGCTTCCTGCTCGGTCAGCAGCGGGGCGACGCCGCCCACCGGCCGCGACAGGTCCGACAGCGAGCGGATGCCGAGCACGTAGCGGCTGAGCCAGTACAGCGTCTGCATGTCGCGCAGGGCGCCGCGGCCTTCCTTGATGTTCGGCTCGACCAGGAACGGGGTGTCGCCGTAGCGGCCGTGACGGACGGCACGCTCGCGCTGCTTGTCGGCGATGAAGCCGGACGCGCCGGCCTCGGCGCAGGCGACGATGGCGCGGGCCTGGAACATGGAGAACAGGGCGTCGTCGCCGGCGATGCGCCGGGCGTCGAGCAGGGTGGTGCGGACCGTGGTGTCCTCGGCCGCCTCGGCGATGCACTGGCTCACCGAGCGGGTGGCGTGGCCGACCTTGAGGCCCAGGTCCCACAGGAAGTAGAGCATGAACTCCACCGCGGACAGGACCGCCGGCGCGGGTGTCTCCTCGGTGAGGAACAGCAGGTCGATGTCGCTGAACGGCGCCAGCGTGCCGCGTCCGTAACCCCCGGTGGCGGCGATCGCCAGGATGGTGCTGCCGGAACCGGGTTCCTGCGCGGCGGTCCCGTCGTGCAGAGCGTCGCCCAGGGTGAAGTCGTGCAGGGCGCGGATCAGCCCGTCGGTGAGGGCGGCGAGCGCGTGCGCCGCGCCCTCGCCGTCGAGCCGGTGCTGCTCGAAGCCGTCGCGCACGCTCGCCTGGATCCGCGCCAGGTGGCGCCGGAACACCGCCAGCGCCGCGGCGCGCGGAGTCGGTCCCGCATCCGCCGGCCGAGCGAGTGCCGAAGCGAGGACGCGGGCGGCCTCCTCCGGATCCTGGAACAGCGCGGCGTGTGTCAGCATGGATGCCTAATCTAACGCGTCGGCGTCCTGTGTGACAGCATCATCCTGCAATGCAGCAAAGATCGTGCGCAGCCGGTAGAGCGCGTCCAGCGCCTCGCGCGGGCTGAGCCGGTCGGGATCGAGGGCGGCCATGGCCTCGACCAGGGCCGGCGGCAGCCCGGACGTCGGAGGCGGGGCCGATGCCGGATCGGCGGCGGCGAACAGCGGCAGCGGCGGCGCCGCTGCGGTTCGCGCCTGCTCCAGGCCGGCGAGCAGGCGGCCGGCGCGGCGCACCACCGGCTCCGGCACGCCGGCGAGCCTGGCCACGTGCACGCCCCAGGAGCGGCCGGCGACGCCCGGCACCACCTCGTGCCGGAACACCACCTGACCCTTCCACTCGCGCACGCTCATGGTGTGCGGGCACAGGCCGGGCAGGGACCCGGCCAGCTGGCCCAGCTCGTGGAAGTGGGTGGCGAAGATGGTGCGGCAGCGCTGCGCGCCGTGCAGCGACTCCAGCACCGCCCAGGCGATCGCCAGGCCGTCCAGGGTCGAGGTGCCGCGCCCGATCTCGTCCACCACCACCAGCGAGCGCGGGCCGGCGCCGGCCAGGATGGCGGCGGTCTCGGTCATCTCGACCATGAAGGTGGAGCGGCCGCGCGCCAGATCGTCGGCAGCACCCACGCGGGAGAACAGCCGGTCCACCAGGCCGATCCTCGCCTCGTCCGCCGGCACCGGCAGCCCGGCCTGGGCCAGCACCACCGCCAGGGCCGCCTGGCGCAGGAAGGTGGACTTGCCGGCCATGTTGGGACCGGTCAGCAGCATCACCCGACGCTCGGGCGACAGGTCGCAGTCGTTGGGGGTGAAGCGTTCGGTGCGGGTGAGCGCGGCTTCCACCACCGGGTGGCGCGCGTTCTTCAGACAGAACGCGGCGTCGTCGCTCAGCACCGGGCGGCACCAGCGTCCGCCGAGCGCCACCTGGGCCGCCGACTGCACCACGTCGAGCAGCGCCAGCGCGTCGGCGATGCCGGGCAGCGCCGGGTGGCGCAGCGCGTCGGACACCAGGGCCGCGAACACGAGGCGCTCGCGCTCCGCGGTGCGGTCCGCCGCTTCGGTGATGCGCCGGTCGAGGTCGGCCAGCGCGTCGGTGGAATAGCGCGCCACGCTGGCGGTGCCCTGGCGCAACACCAGGGTGTCCTTCGCCCGCAGCCCGGCGACCGAGGCGACGGGCAGTTCGATCACGTAGCCGAGCTGGGCGTGGTGCCTGATCCTGAGGCTGGCGACGCCGTAGGACTGGGCGTAGTCCAGCTGCAGCCTGGCGATCACCTTGCGGTTGTCGTCGCGCAGCGCGCGCTCGGCGTCCAGCTCGCCGTCGAAGCCGTCGGCGATGACGCCGCCGTCGTCCAGCCGCGCCGGCAGGTCAACGGCCAGGGCGCGGCGCAGCGCCGATCCGAGGGCGGTACCGCGTCCCAGCGCCTCTTGGGCGTCTGCCAGCAGGCGTGGCAGCGGTGCCGGCAGGCGGTCGAGCACCGAGGCCGTCTCGGCAGCGGCGAACAGCCCGTCGCGCACCGCTGCGAGGTCGCGGGGCTGTCCGCGCCCGACGGACAGGCGCCCGAGGGCGCGGGCGATGTCGGGCGCGCCGCGCAGCGCCGTGCGGAGGGCGGCGGCGCAGGCGGGCTCGCCGCACAGGAACTGCCAAGCATCCTGCCGCTGGCTGATCGGGCCGAGGGAGGCGAGCGGCGCCGCGATCCAGCCGGCGAGCAGGCGGCTGCCGGGGGCCGTGACGGTGCGGCAGACGCAGGCGAACAGGGTGTGCGCGGTGCCGCCGTCGCGGGAGCGCAGCAGCTCCAGGCTGGCGCGGGTGGCGGGATCGAGCCCGAGCAGGCCGTGGCCGCCCTGCGGGGACGGGCGCGACAGGCGCGGCAGGCGGCCGGCCTGGCTGTCCCGCACGTAGTCCAGCACCGCGAGCCCGGCCACGGCCTCCTCGTCGGAGAAGCTGCCGAAGGCGTCCAGGCTGGCGGCGCCGAACGGTTCGGCCAGCCGGGTACGGGCTTGGTCGGGCGATGCGGGCACCGGTTCCGGGCCGCGACGCTGCTCCATCTCGCCGAGCGGCAGTGCGGCCGGCGCCAGGATCTCCGCCGGGTCGAGCCGTCCCAGCAGCTCCGGCAGCGACGCGGGATCGGACACCGACACCGTCTCGAACGATCCGGTGGACACGTCGATCCAGGCGGCGCCGACCCGCGGCGGTCCACGGTCACGCCGCCCCGGGAGCTGGACCAGGGCCAGCAGCAGGCTGGGACGGCCGGCGTCGAGCAGCTCGTCCTCGGTCAGGGTGCCCGCGGTCACCAGGCGGACGATGTCGCGTGCCAGCGGCCCCTTCGGCACGCCGGGGCCGGGCTTGCGCGGCGGCTCCATCTGCTCGGCCACGGCGACGCGGTAGCCGCGCCGGATCAGTCGCGCAAGGTAGGATTGCGCCGCGGCGACGGGCACTCCGCACATCGGGATCGGCCTGCCGTCGTGGGTGCCGCGCGCGGTCAGCGCGATGTCGAGCGCGGACGCGGCGGCCTCGGCGTCGGCGAAGAACAGCTCGAAGAAGTCGCCCATGCGGAAGAACAGCAGCGCGTCGGGCGCGCGGGCCTTGAGCGCGAACCATTGCGCCATGGCCGGCGAGGCGCCGTTCGCGGTCGGCGGAGTGGGACGGGCGTCGGTCATGTTCCGTCTGTAGGACACACCGCGTGCCCTGCTCCAGGGAGTGCGGTCGGCTACGGGGCCGGATGCGGCGGCTCCGTCGTGGGCGCGTGGCCGATGACGGCCCGGAGCGGGTCACCGTGGCGCGGCAGGCTCTGCTGGAGGGCGACAGCGTCGAATCCGGCGCGCTGCATGGCGGCGGCGACGTATCGCTGCTGGTCCGGGCCGTGCAGCGACTGCCAGATCGCCACCGCCTTGGTGGGAAAGCAGCGGTTGGAGAAGCTGACCACCAGCGGTGCTGCGGGACGCAGCACGCGCAGCACCTCCCGGAACACCTCGACCGGGCGCTGCAGGTACTGCACCGACACGCAGATCGTCGCGGCGTCGAAGGCACGGTCCGGCAGCGGCAGCGAGGGCTCGGCGTTCAGGTCCTGCACGAAGCGCTCGTCGAGTCGCGGGTTGGCGGCGAGCTCGACGCCGTTCATGCCGTGCCCGGTGACGTGGCCGTAGCGCACGTCGTCGGGCAGGTGGCTGACCCAGCTGCTCATCAGGTCCAGCACGCGGCCGCCCGGCGGCAGGTGCTGACGGTAGAGCGCGGTGACGGCGGCGATGGCGCCGTCGTCGATGTGCGTCACCAGCCGCGGCTGGGCGTAGAACAGTGGGTCGGGCGACGGGTCGAGCTTGTCGAAGGCGCGGGCGGGGAGGCCGAGGTCGCTGGGCATGGAGCAGATCTGGGTGGTCGCCCGGCCGGCCCCAAGGTCCGGCCGGACACGGTCACTTCCTGAGGTAGACCATGGTGTACTGCGGGACCGGCCTGCCGTGGTCGAGCGGGACGTCGGTCCAGGAGCGGCCGTCGGCGGCCAGGGTCATCCTGCCCTCGCCCTGCGGCCTGCCGTTCTCCGCCACCTGGTAGCGCAGCGTGCGCGGGCCGTCCGGCCGGACGCTGAGGGTGAGGCCCGGAGCCGCGCCAGGCCGGTTGATCGGGAACGGCGTGCCGTCCAGGCGGCCGGTGTTGTTCTCCTTGAGGGACGGGATCTCCCAGCGCAGCCGTCCGCCGGAACCGATGGTGAAGGTGTAGTCCTTGGCGGCGCCGTCAGGCTCCGGCCTGCTGCGGTCGAGGGTCCAGGCGCCGTTCCAGGGGTTGCCGGCGGCCAGGCAGGTGGTCGTCAGGCCGGTGCAGGCGAGGAGACACGTGAACAGTGTTCGCACTTCGAGAGCCTCCGGCTGCCGGCGGTCAGGCGGGGATTGCCATGCCGCGCTGCACCGCGGGACGGCTGCCGATCGTTGCCAGCCAGGCGGCGGTAGCCGGCAGCGCGCGCACGTCCTCCGGCAGGGCCTGCTTCAGCATCGAGTGGGCGCCGACGGTCCAGGGATAGGCGGCGATGTCGGCGATGGAATAGTCGTCGCCGGCCAGGAACGGGGACGTCGACAGGCGATCCTCGAGCACGTGCAGCAGCCGGCCGGACTCGGTCGAGTAGCGCTCGATCGCCGCCGGGTTGGGTTCCTGCTGCCTGGAGAAGTAGCCGAGCTGGCCCAGCATCGGCCCGAGGCCGCCGACCTGCCAGTAGGTCCAGCTCATCGCCAGGTAGCGGGCGGCACCTGACGAGGCCAGGAGAAGGCCGCTCCGGTCGGCGAGGTAGGTCAGGATGGCGCCGCTTTCGAACAGCGCGAGCGGGCCGCCTTGCGCGTCGTGGTCGACGATGCCCGGGATCTTGCCGTTGGGCGACACGGCGAGGAACTCCGGCGCCTTCTGCGCGCCGGTACCGATGTCGACCGGCTTGAGGCTGTACGGCAGGCCGGTCTCTTCCAGGATGATCGAGATCTTGCGGCCGTTCGGCGTCTTCCAGGTGTACAGGTCGATCATGGGCGGCTTCCTTCAGGCATCCTGTTTCGGCGTGGCGGTCGGCTGGAGGCTGCGCCGGCGCAGGCGGGCGTTGATCCTGGCCAAGAGGACGCGAAGGTCCGCCACGCCCAGCAGCTGCAGCAGAACGGCGTAGCCCAGCATCCCCGACAGCACCAGGATGCCGAGCTCGCTGATGCGCGCGAGGCCGTGGTGGTGCGGGAGCCTGGCGAAGGGGCCGTGCGAGAGCAGGGCCAGCAGCGCGGCCATGCCACCGGCAGCCAGCACCATGCGCAGCAGGCGCGACAGCATCGGCCGGTCCGGCTGGAGGTAGCCGCGTCGCAGCAGCAGCAGCAGCAGGATGCCGGCGTTGACCGCGGAGGCCAGGCTGGTGGCGAGCGGAGGGCCGACGTGTTGCAGCGGCCGCATGAGGAGGAGGTTCAGGCACAGGTTGACGCCGAGAGTGGCCATGCCGACGCGGACCGGCGTCACCGTGTCGCCGCGGGCGAAGAAGCCCGGGGCCAGCACCTTGATCAGCACGAAGAACGGCAGGCCCACGGCGTAGGCGGTGAGCGACTGCGACGACAGCCGCACCGCGCGCGGCGTGAAGGCGCCGTAGCCGAACAGGGCGGACAGGATCGGCTCCGCCAGCACCATCAGCGCCAGGGTCGACGGGATGGTCAGGATCAGCGCGTACTCGATCGCGTCGTTCTGGGTGCGGCGGGCGTTCGCGGCGTCGCCGCCCTGCACGTGGCGGGCCAGCACGGGGAGCAGGGTGGTTCCGGCGGCCGCACCCAGCACGCCGAGCGGCAGCTGGTTCACCCGGTCTGCGAAGTACATCAGCGACACGCTGCCGGCCGGCAGCAGGGTGCCGATCACCGTGTCGACGCCGAGGTTGAGCTGGGTGATGCCGCTGCCGACCAGGCCGGGCAGCATGCGCCGCATCAGCAGGCGCATGCGGGGCGTGAGGCGCGGGCGGGGCAGGCCGAGCGGCATGCCGGCGCGGGCGGCGGCCACCATCAGCACGCCGAGCTGCACCACGCCGGAGGCGGTGATGCCCCAGGCGGCAGCGTACGCAACGCTGCGGACGTGCGGCGTCAGCCACAGGATGGCGGCGATGCCGACCACGTTGAACAGCACGTAGGCGGCGGCTGCGACTCCGAAGCGTTCCAGCCCGTTCAGCACGCCGGACACCAGGGCGGCGGCGCAGATCAGCAGCACGTAGGGGAAGGTGATCCGCGCCAGCGACACCGCGAGCGGGTAGTTGGCGCCGAAGCCGGGCGCGATCACCCGGATCAGCTGCGGCATGAACAGCTCGCCGGCAACGGTGAGGCAGAGCAGCCAGAACAGCAGCACGCCGAGCGCCTCGCGGGCGAAGCCGCGCGCCACCTCCGCGCCCTCGTTGGCGAGCAGGCCGGAGAACAGCGGCACGAAGGCGGAATTGAAGGCGCCCTCGCCGAACAGCCGGCGGAACAGGTTGGGCAGCCGGAACGCCACCTGGTAGGCGTCCTGCATCGGCCCCGCCCCCATCAGGGCGGCGAGCAGCTGGTCGCGCACCAGGCCCAGGATGCGGCTGGCCATGGTCCAGCCGCCGACAGTGAGGAAGCCCTTCAGCATGAGGCTTCCTAGGGTGGAATCGGCATCGCGAACAGCCGCCGCGTCCGGCATCGACACAGTATCGGAACGTTCTGATCTCGTGCAGAACCGGGAGGTCGCGTGGCTGCCGCCGATGCGGGCACGTCCGCAGTGGTAGGGCGTTGGGGACTGCAACCAGGGCTTGCTGTCGCCATCGGGGCCGGTGCTAGGGTATCCGCCATGACGACCGACCACGGGTTGACCCGCTTTTCCGTTCCGCCGCTGCACCAGGTGACGCGCGACCTGGCCGCGGTGGCGTCCGGCCGGGTCGCGCCGGAGCTGGTGCTGACCGGCGCCCGCGTGCTGTCGACATACTCCGAGCGGATCCTGCCCGAGCGCGAGCTGTGGGTGCGTCACGGCCGGATCGCGGCCATGAAGCCGGCAGGCAGCGCGCGCGCTGCCGGGCTGGTGCCGGGGCTGGTGACGGACCTGCAGGGCGGGATCCTGGCGCCGGGCCTGGTCGACCCGCACGTGCACATCGAGAGCAGCATGATGACCGCCTGCGCCTATGCGGAGGCGGCGCTGCTGAACGGCACCACCACGGTGTTCTGCGACAGCCACGAGATCGCCAACGTCGCCGACGTGGCCGGAGTGGAGTGGATGCTGGAGGACGCGCGGCGGGCGCCGCTCAACGTGTTCCTGACCGTGCCGAGCACGGTGCCCGCCACCTCGGCCCGGTTCGAGACGGCGGGCGGCGACCTGACCCCGGACCGGATCGGCGGGGTGTTCGACCGCTGGCCGGAAGCGGTGGCGCTGGGCGAGAAGATGGACTTCGTCCAGGTCTGCGAGGGCGACGCGCGCAGCCACGCGGTGATCGGGGAGGCGCTGCGTCGCGGGCGTCCGGTCAGCGGGCACGTCTACGGGCGGCGGTTCGTCGCCGCCTATGCCGCCAGCGGGATCACCGACACGCACGAGGCGGTAACGGGGGAGATCGCCGAGGACCTGCTGGAAGCGGGGATGTGGGTGTTCCTGCGCGGCGGGCCGCCGACGACGCCATGGCACAGCCTGCCGGCCGCGATCCGCGCGGTGACGGAGACGGGGTGCGACCCGAAGCGGGTCTGCGTGTGCACCGACGACCGCGATGCCGACGACCTGTTCGCGTTCGGGCTGGACTGGGTGGTGCGGCAGGCGGTCGCGGCGGGGCTGACGCGGGAGCGAGCGTGGGGTCTCGGCTCGCTGCATCCGGCGACGCGCTACGGGCTGGACGGCGAGATCGGCGGCCTGGGCGGCGGCCGGCGGGCGGACCTGGTGCTGCTGGACGACGCGCTGGAGGTGCAGCACACCTGGTACGGCGGCGCGCTGATGGTCGAGAACCGCCGCGTGACGCCGCTGCTGGACCGGCAGCTGGAGCAGGCGCGCCACCGCTATCCGGAGGAAGCCGGTCGCACGGTGCTGCTGCCGCAGAAGATCCCGCCGCTGGTGCCGCCGTTGCCCAAGCGCGCCTGTCGGGTCAACGCCATGCGGATCACCGGGCCGTCCGACATCGCGCTGGCGCACGCGGTGATCGCGTTGAGGGCGGAGGCGAGCTGGCGGACGCATCTCGACGCGCACGGGTTGTGCTTCGTCGCGGTGATCGAGCGTCATGGCCGAGGCGGAGCGGCGGCGCACGGGCTGTTGCAGGACTTCGGGCTGGTGGAGGGCGCGGTCGCCAGCTCGGTCGGCCACGACGCCCACAACGTCATCGTCGCCGGTCGCGATGAGGCGTCGATGCGCCTGGCGGTGGAGACGATCCGAGGCAGCAACGGCGGCGTGGCGGTGGTGGGCGGCGGGGAGGTGCGGGCCCATCTGGCGCTGCCGATCGCCGGCCTGCTGTCGGACGCACGCGCCACCGCGGTGGCGGAGGACACGCGCCGCCTGAAGCAGGCGTGGGACGCACAGGGCTGCACGCTGCCCTTCATGGGCTTCAACCTGCTGCCGTTGTCGGTGATCCCCGACATCCGGATCACCGACAAGGGACTGGTCACCGTGCCGGGCCTGGAGCAGCTGCCGCTGGTGGTTCCTGCCTGAGCCGGGTGCGCGTGAGCCGGGACCGGGCGGCGTGACCGGGCCGGTCACCCGGCTCCGGGTCGGCGACGAGGGCTTCCTGGTCGCCAGCATGATCGAGCGCTGCCCGAAGATCATGATGCTGCGGGAGCTGGTCCGCAACGCGGTCGAGGCCGCCGCCACGGCGCCGGACGGGCAGCGCCTGGTGCGACTGTCGGCGGTGCCGGTCGACGGCGTGCAGAAGCTCGCGATCTGGAACAGCGGGCGGGGGATGGACGCGGACGAGCTGTTCCGCATGTGCGACATCGCGTCCTCGATCCGCAAGGAGCACAGGCTCGACCAGAACTTCGGCATGGGGGCGAAGGTGGCGTCGCTGCCGTCCAACCGGCAGGGATTGCGCTACCGCTCCTGCCACGGCGGCCGCGTGCACGAGGTGCTTCTGGGCTGCCGCGACGGCGTCTATGGCAGGCTGTGCCAGCACGGTCCGGACGGCTGGGCCGAGGTGGTGGACGTGACGGAGGTGGCGGAAGCGGGCGGACGCGACACCGCGAGCGACTGGACGGAGGTGGTGCTGTTCGGCAATGCCGCCGACCAGGACACGATGCGTGATCCCTATGCCGGGGCGCCCGCGATGGCCGTGCACTGGCTGGCCGAGGAGCTGTCCTACCGGTTCTTCCGGATCGACGGGGTGGAGCTGCTCCTGGAGCAGCAGGGACGCCGGTTCGAGCCGCTGGCGGAGCGGATCCCCCGCCACTACAGCCGCCATGCGTCGGTGACGCTGCCGGACGGGGTGAGGCTGCACTACGTGTACGACGCGCCGCTGGCGGACGGAGCGGGCGGGAGCGCCGCCGGGCGCGGGGCGCTGCATCCGCTGCACGGGGCGTGCGGCCTGGTGTACAAGGATGAGCTCTACGACGTGCACCGGTGGCACGACTGGCTGCATGTGGCCCCCGTGTTCGGCATCCCGTTCGGGGCGCGCTCGATCACCGTGCTGATCGAGCTGCCGGAGGGGTTCGGCGTGGTGCCGGACGGCTACCGGCAGTTCCTGCGCCACGCCGGCGACCGGCAGGAGGAGGTATCCTGCCGCCACTTCGCGCCGATGGTGCACGAGAACCGGCCGGACTGGCTCCGGACGTTGATCGACGAGCAGGCGCCGTCGGCGCGCGTGTCGGCGCGCATCTACGACGAGCTCGACCGGCTGCTGCGCGACCTGAAGGTGCCGCGCCGCAGGCGGGCGGTGCCGGACGGGGTCCGGGATGCGGCGCCGGACGGCTCCGCCGGACTGGAGGACGCGGTGTGGGCGGAGACGGACGTCCAGGGCAAGGACGGGATCGGGGCGGGGTTAGCGGAGCAAGTCACGATGCCCGACTTCACGGACGATCTGGATGTCGAGCCGGCGCCGGAGATCCTGATCCTGCGGCAGCCGCACGACGTCCTCGCCCGCGGCGTGCATGAGCGGGCGGCACGGTACTACCCGGAAACGCACCAGCTGTTCCTGAACGGGCTGTACCCGGCGGTGGCGGACATGCAGCAGAGCCTTCTCGGCGAGTTCGCCTGGGCGCCGGACCAGGAACTCGTGCGCACGCAGGCGCTGCTGCTGTCGGAGCAATCTATGGCGTCCCGGGTCGGGCGGATGCTCGTGTTCGCGCTGTCCAAGCAGGGACGGTGGCACGACCACGAGGTCGCCGAGGCGTGCTCGGTGCAGGCGTTGAGCCTCGCCGCCGACGATTTCGGCCAGAGCCTGGTTGTTGCGCGGGCCAGCCTGGAGTCGATGCTGACGGCGACGGCACGACCGGCGTGACCGGACGCGGCCTTGGCCGCGATCAGTGGGAGATCGGCTGTGCTGCTGGAAGAGCGGACGTGGCCGCCGGCCCCGGCTGCAGCAGCAGCAGCGAGGCCGGCAGCGCCATCGCCGACACGGCGTAGGCGGCCAGCAGCGGCAGGCGCCATGGCTGCGGCAGGGAGTCCAGGGTCCGGCGCAGCACGGTTCCCAGCCGCCGGATCAGCAGGATGGCGGCGGCGGCGGCCAGCAGCACAGCGACGGTTCGGCCGGTTCCCGGGTGGGTGCGGACATAGGCCAGGACGGGAAGGGTGAAGCCGAGCCCGACCAGGAGGCCCAGGCCGATGACGGAAGCGGCGCGCGTCCTGGCCTGCGGGCCCGGGAGCTGGTTCTGTGTTCCGCGATCCCGGCCGCTGCCGGTCATGCCGCACGAAGCGGCGGCATGCGGGCGCGTCGTCCGCGGGCGGCGTCCTCGTCGAACAGCTCGGACAGCTTGGCCAGCATGGTGCCGCCGAGCTCCTCGGCGTCGGTGATGGTCACCGCGCGGCGGTAGTAGCGGGTGACGTCGTGGCCGATGCCGATCGCGATCAGCTCGATCCCGCGTCCGCGCTCGATCTCGGCGATCACCTCGCGCAGGTGGCGCTCCAGGTAGGAGCCGGAATTGACCGACAGCGTGCTGTCGTCCACCGGGGCGCCGTCGCTGATCACCATCAGGATGCGTCGGCTTTCCCGCCGGGCGAGCAGGCGGCGGTTGGCCCAGGCCAGCGCCTCGCCGTCGATGTTCTCCTTGAGCAGGCCCTCGCGCAGCATCAGGCCGAGGTTGCGGCGGGCCCGGCGCCAGGGCATGTCAGCCGCCTTGTAGACGATGTGGCGCAGGTCGTTCAGGCGGCCGGGGTCGCGCGGCTTGCCGGCGGCGATCCAGCGCTCGCGGCTCTGGCCGCCCTTCCAGGCGCGGGTGGTGAAGCCGAGGATCTCCACCTTGACGCCGCAGCGCTCCAGGGTGCGCGCCAGGATGTCGCCGCACATGGCGGCCACCGTGATCGGCCGGCCGCGCATGGAGCCGGAGTTGTCGATCAGCAGGGTGACCACGGTGTCGCGGAAGTCGGTGTCGCGCTCGTGCTTGTAGGACAGCGACAGCATCGGGTTGACCACCACGCGGGCGAGGCGGCCGGCGTCGAGGATGCCTTCCTCCTGGTCGAACTCCCAGGCGCGGGTCTGCTGCGCCATCAGCCGGCGCTGCAGCCGGTTGGCGAGGCGGGACACCACGCCCTGCAGGTTCAGGAGCTGCTGGTCGAGCTGCTGGCGCAGGCGGGACAGCTCGTCCGTGTCGCACAGGTCCTCGGCCGGGGTCTCCTCGTCGAACTGGCGGGAGAACACGCGATACTGGGTGCCGGGCTCCGGCTGGACGGGCTCGCGCTGCTGCTGCGGGCCGCCGGCGCGGTCCTCGCCCTCGGCGGCGCCGGCTTCCTGGTCGGCTGCCTCCTCCTCCGGCTCACCGGCGCTGGCGGCCTCGGACTCGGCGCCGAGCGCCTGTTCGGGGGTGCCATGTCCCTGCTCCGGCTGCGGCGTGGGTGGCTGCTCGGAGGGCTGCTCCTGGTCGCCGGAGGCGTCGGAGCCGGCGTCGTCGTCCTCCTCCTGCTCGGTCTCGGCGTCCATCTCCGCCAGGTCGTAGGCGGCGAGGAGGCGGCGGGCGGCGCGGGTGTAGGCGGTCTGGTCGTCCTGGGCGGCGGCGAGCTCGTCAAGGGCGCGGTCGGCGCCGGCGGCCAGGGTGTTGCGCCACTGCTCCAGCACTGCGGCGGCGGCCGGCGGGGGCGCCTCGCCAGACAGCCGCTCGCGGGCGAGCAGGGCGAGTGCCGCCGCCATCGGCAGCTGCTCGCGCCGGGTCATGCGCTCGTAGCCGGCCTGCTCGCACTCGGCGTCGAGCTTCTGGCGCAGGTTGGCGGCGACACCGCCCATGTGCCGGGCACCCACGACCTCGATCCGGGCCTGTTCCAGCGCGTCGTACACCTCGCGTGCCTCGCGCGGCTCGGGCGTGCGGGCCGCGTGCACGGCGGTGTCGTGGTGGCGCAGGCGCAGCGCTGCGGCGTCGGCGGCGCCGCGCAGGCGGGCGACCTCGGCGGCCGGCAGCGACCGGCTCGGCTGCGGCAGGCGGACGCGGGTTTCCGTCACCTGCGCCGGGCCGGCCTGGAACGTGACCTGCACGTCCTTCTGGCCGCCGATCGCGCGCAGCGTGCCGGCGGTGGCGCGCTTGAACGCCTCGCTGCGGGTGTTCTCGCCGGAGCCGATCATCGGGTGACGATCACCGGGCTTTGGCGCCGGTGCCGCCGCCCAGGAGGTCCTCGTTGAAGCAGCGCTGGTAGTACTCGGCGACGGTCTGCCGCTCGGCCTCGTCGCACTTGTTGAGGAAGGTGAGCCGGAAGGCGAAGCCGAGGTCGCCGAAGATCCGGGTGTTCTCTGCCCAGGTCAGCACGGTGCGCGGCGACATCACGGTCGAGATGTCGCCGTGGATGAAGCCGGCGCGGGTGAGGTCGGCGAGTGCCACCATGCTCTCGACCCGGCGCTTCTGCGCGGTGTCGCGGCCGTCCCAGCCGGTCTTGGCCAGCACGATCGCGGTTTCCTCGGCGTGCGGCAGGTAGTTCAGGGTGGTGACGATGTTCCAGCGGTCCATCTGGCCCTGGTTGATCTGCTGGGTGCCGTGATAGAGGCCGGTGGTGTCGCCGAGGCCCACCGTGTTGGCGGTGGCGAACAGGCGGAAGCTGGGATGGGGGCGGATCACCCGGTTCTGGTCGAGCAAGGTGAGGCGTCCCTCGACCTCCAGCACGCGCTGGATCACGAACATCACGTCGGGGCGGCCGGCATCGTACTCGTCGAACACCAGGGCGCAGGGATGCTGCAGCGCCCAGGGCAGCAGGCCCTCGCGGAACTCGGTGACCTGGCGGCCGTCCTTCAGGACGATCGCGTCCTTGCCGATCAGGTCGATGCGGCTGATGTGGCTGTCGAGGTTGATGCGGATGCAGGGCCAGTTGAGGCGGGCCGCGACCTGCTCGATGTGGCTGGACTTGCCGGTGCCGTGGTAGCCCTGGATCATCACCCGCCGGTTGAAGGCGAAGCCGGCCAGGATCGCCAGCGTGGTCTCGGGGTCGAAGCGGTAGGCAGTGTCGATGTCCGGCACGTGCTCGGTGCGCACCGAATAGGCCGGCACGTCGAGGTCGCGGTCGAGGCCGAACAGGGTGCGGGCGTTCGCCACGCGGTCGGGCGTGGACAGGCTCGAGGTCGGCGGCAGGCCGGCGATGCCGCCATCGCCCAGGCCGGAGCCCGGCATCGGATCCTCCAGGATCTCCGTCGCCACGCCTTCGCTGTTGTCCATGCAGTCGTTGTCCCGTCGGTTCGTGCGGGTTCGATGCACCCGTCCGGTGGTTTGTCGGATACGCCAGCCTCCGGCCTCGGTTGCGGCCGCGCAAGAGGGGTCGGCCGCCGGCCCGGAACTAGCCGGTTTCTGCCAGCGGCTGCGGCGCCTCGGCCAGGTGGCGACGCAGTGCGGTGTAGGCCACGTTGATGGTCTTGAGCCGCTCCTCTGCGGCGCGGTCGCCGTTGTTGGCATCCGGATGGTTCTCGCGGGCCAGATGCTTGTAGCGGCTCTTGAGCTCGGCGAGCGAGAGCGGCCAGCCCAGGCCGAGCGTGTCGAGCGGCTCGCGCAGGGCTTCCGGTCGCTGGTCCGCTTCCCGCGAACGCGTCCTGGCCCGAACCCTGGCCTCGGCGTTGCCGCGGAGCAGGCCGAGCGGATCGAGCACCTGCTCCTCGTCGAAGCTGCCGGAGCCGCCCAGGTGGCCGAGCCGCCAGGACGGGCGGTTCCAGGACACGTCGGCGCGCAGGTGAGCCTCGATCTGGCCGGGGGTCATGCCCTTGTAGAAGTCCCAATGGGCGTTGTACTCGCGCACGTGGTCCAGGCAGAACCAGAAGTACTGGTTCAGCATCTGCCGCGACCGGGGCGCACGGTAGCCGGCGGCCTCGGTGCAGCCGGGCATGTCGCACGGACGGTCCGGCGCGGCCGGGTCGGGATCGAACGCCCGGTGTCGCTGGTTCCGTCGCATCATCACCCCGGTTATGTGCGCGCTGTCCGGACTGGTGCAAGAGGAAGTGGTGCCGGGCGAACCGGCGGTGGCGGCAGCGGGAGGATGCGGATGTCGGAGAGCGGACGGGCAGGGAGGATCAGGGCGCGGATCACCGAGCGCTTCGGGCCGGCGCGGCTGGAGCTTCTCGACGAGAGCGCGCGCCATGCCGGCCACGCGGGCGTGCGCGAGGCCGGTGCGGCCGCGGCCGGCGGGGAAACCCACTATGTCCTGTTGGTGGTGAGCGACGCGTTCGCGGGGATCAGCCGGGTGCAGCGTTCGCGCCTGGTGCACGACGCGCTGGCGGACGAGTTCCGGAGCGGACTGCACGCCTTGTCGCTGACGCTGCGCACGCTTCCCGAACACGAGGCGTCCGGTTGAGCCGGCCTGCGGCTGGCCCCGTTGACGCATTGTTGCCGTTTGCGCGGCCTATCCCGATCCGGTAGCGTCCGCGCAGTTTCCGGCTCAAGTGAACACGTCAAGGAGGACGAACGATGGCCGACCTCGACGAGTCCGCGCCAGCCGACACCGCGACCCGCTACAACGGCTATTTCGACCGCTACGAGGAAGGCCGCGCGTCCGGCTGGGTGACCGACCTGTCGTCGCCGCACGAGGTGGTGCAGCTGAGGGCGGTGGTGGACGGAACCGAGATCGGCACCGTGTCGTGCGACGGCGTGCGCGAGGACGTGCGCGGCGCGCTCGGGCTCGCCAGCGCCGAGGTCGGCTTCGAGTTCGACCTGCCCGAGGACTGCCTCGACGGCAAGCCGCACGAGCTGAGCTTCGTGCTGCCCGACGGCAGCGTCCTGCCGCACATGGGCGAGGCGGGCCTGAGCAGCCTGACGCCGTCGCTCGCGTTCAGCGACCGGCCCACCGTCACCGTGCAGGGCAACGTGGACGGGCTGGTGCACAACGCGCTGCGCGGCTGGGTGCTGCGCAAGATCGGGCGCGCCAAGAAGGCGCAGGCGCGCTGCGACGTGTTGATCACCTGCGACAACGTCAAGATCGCGCAGATCAAGGCCGACCGGTTCCGGCGCGACGTCGGCAACGTGCTCGGCTGCGACCCGAACTGCGGCTTCGAGTTTGCGGTGCCGCACGCGTTCCAGAAGGACTATGCGCAGACCTTCCGCTTCTTCGTGCTGCCGGAGATGCTGGAGCTCGACAACAGCCCGTTCAAGACGGCAACGGTGTCGAACTTTCTGGAAGGCAGGCTGGTCTCGATCTCCAACGACATGAGCCGCATGTATGCGGACATGGAGCGACTGCGCCGGGAGATCACGGCGCTGCTGCCGAGCCAGGGCTATCATCTCGGCGACTACGATCGCTGGGCGCGCCGCTACTACGAGAACCTGCGTGCCCGCACAGCGCACGAGCGGCGGGCGCTGAAGCAGGCAGGCACGCTGCCGGCGGAGCCGCTGGTCACGGTGATGGTGCCGACCTACAAGCCTCTGCTGTCGGACTTCGTGGCCGCCATCGAGAGCGTGGTCGCGCAGACCTACGAGAACTGGGAGCTGGTGATCGTCGACGACGGCTCGAAGTCGAAGGAGGTGTCGGACAAGATCGACGAGTTCTGCGCGGTCGACAAGCGGATCCGCTGCATACGCTCGAAGAAGAACGTCGGCATCGCCAAGGCCACCAACATCGCCATGGAGGCGGCCAGGGGCGAGTGGACGGTGTTCTTCGACCACGACGACCTCCTGGTGGACGTGGCGCTGGAGATCATGATCCGCACTGCCCGCCGCACCGGAGCCAAGCTGCTGTACTCCGACGAGGACAAGATCGACCAGGCCGGCTACTTCCTGGAGCCGAACCTGAAGCCGGACTGGAACTACCGCTACGTGCTCGGCTGCAACTACGTCTGCCACCTCACGGTGATCGAGACGGCGACGATGCGCCAGGTGGGGCTGCTGCGGAAGGAGTACGACGGCGCGCAGGACCACGATTTCATCCTGCGCTGCTCGGAGATCCTCAGCCCGCGCCAGATCGTGCACGTGCCGGAGCTGCTCTACCATTGGCGGATCACGCCGAACTCGACGGCAGCCGACGTGTCGAACAAGGGCTACGCGGTGGATGCCGGCGTGCTGGCGGTGGGCGACCACCTCAAGCGCAAGGGGCAGGTGGCGGAGGTGTCCACCATCAACGGGCTGACCATCTATGCGGTGGAGTGGATCCCACAGCGTACGCCGAAGGTTTCGATCATCATCCCGTTCCGTGACCAGATCGAGACCACCCGGCAGTGCATCGCCAGCCTGATGGAGAACACCGACTACGGCAACTACGACATCGTGCTGGTGAACAACTGGTCGGTGTCGCCGGACGCCAAGCAGTTCTTCAAGGACGTCAGGAGCATCAAGGCGATCCGCGTCCTGGACGTGGTGGAGGAGTTCAACTACTCGCGGCTGAACAACCTGGCCACCAGGGACAACGACGCCGAGTTCTTCGTGTTCATGAACAACGACGTGTTCATCACCGACGAAGGCTGGCTGAAGCGGATCGTGGGTGAGGCGCTGTCGGATGACACGATCGGCATCGTCGGCGGCAAGTTCCTGTATCCGAACAGGACGGTGCAGCACGCCGGCGTGGTGGTCGGCACGCACGGGGTGGCGGCGCACATCCACCTCGGCATCCCCGACGACGACTACGGCTACATCGGCCGCGCCCGGCTGAGCCAGGACCTGGTTGCGGTCACGGCAGCCTGCATGCTGATCCGTGCCGACACCTTCCGCGCGGTCGGCGGCTTCGACGAGGAGCACCTCAAGATCGCCTACAACGACGTCGACCTGTGCCTGAAGGTGTATGGCAGCGGGCAGCGGGTGGTGTGGTGCGCCGACTTCGTCGCCGAGCACCATGAAAGCCTGTCGCGCGGCAGCGACATGCGGCCCGACCAGGAGGCGCGCTTCTTCCGCGAGCAGCAGACCATGTACGAGCGCTGGGGCGACAAGCCGTTCTTCCGCAACGACCCGTTCTTCAATCCCAACTTCTCGCGCATCGACCGGCTGTTCTACGACCTGGAAGATCCGGCCAGGCCGCGCGAGCCGGCCGTTCCCGCCTGACCGGCCGGAGGGTGGCGATCAGGCAGGCGCTGGCGCTCGGTCTCGTGGCGTGTCTGGCCGCCTGCACGCTCGGGCCGCCCACCACGCCTCATTCCGCCGCGGACCAGGCCAGCATCGGCCAGGCGCAGGCGGCACTCGACGGCATGGGGGGACTGCAGGCGCGGTTCGTGCAGGTCGGTCCCGGGGACGACAGCGCCGAGGGCACCGCCTGGTTCGAGACCGGGCACCTGCGCCTGCAGTACGACGCGCCGATGCGACGGATCGTGGTGGCGACCCGGGGCCGGCTGGTGGTGCATGACGAGCCGAGCGATGCCACCACCCGGATCTCGCTTGCAGCGAACCCGCTCGGCCTGCTGCTGTCGGGACCGGTGCAGCTGTCCGGGCCGATCGACGTCACCGACATCCAGCGCGGCCCGGCCACGCTGCAGCTGTCGCTCACGCGGGCCAGCAACCCGGCGCAGGGGCTGCTGACGCTGTTCTTCGACGACCGTCCGGACGGCAGCCTGGTGCTGTCGGGGCTGGAGGCGGTGGATGCCGAGCGCCATCGCACCCGCTTCCACCTGCTGGACCAGCGGACCGGGCAGCGGTTCGACCCGTCGCTGTTCGCCGCCCCCGCCTCCTGAGACGGGAGCTCAGGACGGCGGCTTGGGCGCGAACACCATCATCGTGATGTCGATGCCGATCTGGCGGAACACTGACTCCGAACCCAGCGGAAACAGCGTGTCGACGAAGGTGTCGAGCCGGTAGGGGTCGTTCTGTCCGACCCGTCCGTGCACCGCCCAGACGTGGGCGCCGGCGGCCTGGCGCTCCGCCGCGATGTCGATGCTGGTGGTCCAGTCGTCCGGGGTCAGGGCGTGGCCGGTGCGGGCCAGGTAGACGTTCATCATGTTGACCGTGCCGGGATCGTCGGTCAGCACCACATCGCCCGGCTGGCGGTCGCGGAGCAGGGCGGCGGCGGCCTGGTTCCACAGCGGCTTGGTTTCGGTCTGGTAGTAGGGAAGCAGGTTGGCCAGGCCCAGCACGGCCAGAAGCAGCAGGCAGGGGATCTGCAGGCGGCCCGGCAGCCGGATCAGGCCGAGGCCTGCCAGCAGGAAGAAGATCGGGCCGCTCCAGAGCAGGTAGCGCGGCATCCAGACCGAGGACACCAGCGACGAGGCGGCCAGCCCGATCGGCAGGGTGAGCAGGGCGATCGCCAGGATGGTGCCGACCAGGCCGCGGCGGAGACCGGCGAGCAGGCCGGCCGCGGCCAGGACCGTGACCAGGAGGCCGAGCCAGCCGACGCCGAGGAGGTCGAGGCTGCTGGGAAAGATCCGGAACGCGATCAGGCTGGAGATGCGCATCCCATAGACGGTCTGCAGCGTGGTCCAGGCGCTGTGCGCGGTGATCGGCGGCACCCAGTCGAGGCCGGAGCCCATGTCGCCCTTGGTCAGCACCGCCATGCCGGCGATGAAGGGAAGGTAGACCGCCAGCACCATCAGCTGCGCCAGCAGCCAGTTGCGGCCGAAGCCGCGACGGACGGTCGGGGTGTGCAGGGCGATCATCGCGGCGCCGAGGTTGGCGGCCACCAGCCAGAATATGGCGACGCTGAGGGTGTCGAGCGCCAGCGCGGTGCCGACGCCATAGAGCAGCCAGGCGGCGCGGGCGGCGCCGGGGTTGCGCCAGCGCCGCGCGGCGGCAGCCGGGTCGCGCGCCAGCAGCACGAGGCCCCACAGCCCGAGAAGGATCATGGTGGTGACAAGGGTGTAGGAGCGGGCTTCCTGGCCGTACTGCACCTGGAACGGGGCGAGGGCCAGCAGCATGGCGGCGGCCAGGCCGCTGCGCCAGTTGCCGAGGCTGCGGCCGACCATGAACAGCGCGGCACAGGAGGCGGCGCCGAACAGGGCGGCGGGCAGGCGCATGATCCGCTCGTCGAGCCCGAACGGCACGAACCAGGACGACACCACGAAGTAGAGCGGCAGGTGGTGGAAGGACAGGCTGTCCTGCACCAGGGCCGCGAAGCCGAGCGAGGAACGGCGCAGGGTGGTGATCTCGTCCATCCAGTATGGCTTGCCGTCGATGCCGTGCAGGCGGGCGGCCAGCGCCACCAGGACGACGACGGCGAGCGGGACGACAAGGGCAACGGCGCGGTCGGCACGTCGGCCAGGCGAGCTCGTGCGGCCGCTGCCGCGTTGGAAGCGCGGGGCGGGTTGGCGTCGTGAAACGGTCAGGCTCACGGTGTGTTCCAGCTCAAACGAGGACTGCCGAGGATGCGCCTTCGATCAAGGCGGCATCATGGCGCCTGGAACATCAAGTAGGGGAGTAACACGACGATGACGGACCGCAACCGGCAGCGGAATCGCTTGTCACAAGTGGTGGGAAGCGGCAAGCGATGGCGGCTGATCGGGCTGGCGCTGGCCGTGTTGCCGCTGGCCGGCTGCGTGGTCGAGGTGCCGGCGCAGCAGTCGGCGACTGCGGCGCCCGGCTACGGCTATACCTGCTATGCGGGCGTCTATGTCTGCCGCCTGCCGCAGCAGATCCCGGTCGGCACGCAGTGCAGCTGCCCCGGCATCGGGGCGCCGTCGTTCGGCACCGTGCGCTGACGCCGGGACGGGCACCGACCGCCTTCACGACGGCGGCAGGCGGACGACGCCGCCGGAGCCGGCCAGGATCAGGGACCGGTCCGGCGCTTCCGCCATCGCCAGGACGGGGAACGGGGCCTGCGCGGAGGCCGCCTCGAGACGTGGCGCGTCGGGCTTGCCGGTGAGCTTCCAGATGGCCCCTGCGGCGTCGCCCAGGAGCACGCTGCCGTCCTGGCGCGCCAGCCCGGCGGTGAGGGTGGTCTGCGACGGATCGGCGACCGGATGCCAGGCAACCGCCTTGCCGGCCAGCCAATCGGCACCGGGGGTGGTCGCGGCGTAGGCGTGGCCCTGCTGGCCGAACAGCACGAAGCCGAACGGCCCGCCGTCGAGGACGCCGAAGAAGGTGCCGTCGAAGGGCGAGGGCACCTTGTGCAGCCCGTCCTCGGGCCTGCCGGCGAGAAGGGTTCCGTGGGCGCCGGCGACGAGCAGCAGGCCGTCGCGGGCGGCGAGGCCGTCGAGGCGGACGCCGTCGGTGTTGCCGATGCCGTCGGACCACGGGCGCCAATGGTGGCCGCCGTCGTTGGTCTCGGCAGACAGGATGCCGGCGCCGATCAGGCGGACGGTGTCGCTGCCGCTGGTCTGGATCAGCAGGAACGGACGAGCCGGATCGTCCTGCACCAGCGTCTGTGCGGCCTGGATGCGGCGGGCGCGCACGCTGTCGGCCTCGTTGCCGGCGCGGGCGGCGTCCAGCGTCGCCTCCGCGGCACGCGGGCCGTCCTCGACCAGCGTCCAGTGTGCGCCGCCGTCGTCGGTGCGCAGCACCGCGCCATAATGGCCGACCGCCCAGCCGACCCGGTCGTCGATGAAGCGGATGGCGGTCAGCGTGGCCTGTACCGGAAGCGGCACTTGCCGCCAGGTCACGCCGTTGTCGTCGGACAGGATCAGCAGGCCATCCAGCCCGCCCGCGACGAGCCGGTGCCCGGCCAGCGCCACGGCCTCGATCAGCACCTTGTCCGGGTGCGCCACCATTGCCGCGGGCGTCGCCAGAGGCCCTGCGGCTCGGGGAACCGGCACCGGCGGCGATACCGCGATCGGTGCCGGGCCGGGCCCGGCTTCCGCGGGGCCGGCAGGGTGGACCGGTTGGACCGCGGGTGGCGCTGCCGTCGGCTCGGCACGGGTCGGCAGGGCCACGATGGTCGAGGCGAGCAGGACAACGACCGGCAGGAGCTTGGGCATGCGTGTCCCCAGGGACGGAAACGGTTCGCCGTCATAGCGCAATGCGCGGCGGACGCATCCGGCCTATGCTGCCGGCCATGAAACAGATGCGCGACAAGGCAATGTCGGCCGGGGCGGCGGACCTGTTCGGCGGCTCGGACCCGGCCACGCCGACCGGCACGCCGGCGTCGGGAGCGGGAGCGGCAGGCAGGCCGCTGGCCGACCGGCTGCGTCCGGCGAGCCTGGACGAGGTGGTGGGGCAGCCGCACCTGCTGGGACCGGACGGTGCGCTGCGCCGGATGCTGGAGCGCGGCTCGCTGGCCAGCCTGATCCTGTGGGGCGGTCCCGGCGTGGGCAAGACCACGATCGCGCGGCTGCTGGCGGACGCCGCCGCATTGCGGTTCGTGCAGCTGTCGGCGGTATTTTCCGGCGTGGCCGACCTCAAGCGCGTGTTCGACGAGGCGGCGCGCCGACTGGCGGCGTCGGGCGAGGCGACCCTGCTGTTCGTGGACGAGATCCACCGCTTCAACCGGGCGCAGCAGGACGGCTTCCTGCCGGTGGTGGAGAACGGCACGGTGGTGCTGGTCGGTGCGACGACGGAGAACCCGTCCTTCGCGCTGAACGGCGCGCTGCTGTCGCGCTGCCAGGTGCTGG
>CAXTVS010000027.1:0-50801 GCA_964247735.1 uncultured Acetobacteraceae bacterium | reverse complement strand
CCAGCAACGTCGAATCAGATCAGCCGAGTCCGCGCAACATCAAAGTGCTCTAGAGCAAACCCTTAGCGCTCCCCTCCCTTTGGATGACAAGATAAACGTGTCGCGTAGAAAGAGAATTAGGTGGGTTCCACCTAGCCGGCTCTACGGCTTCCATCTTGCTCGCGAACTCGATGGCACGGTGGAGTTGGGCCCAAAATACGGCACCTTCTGCCTCACAACGGCTCGGATTAGCGCCTGCTGGGGTAGCGTCGCTGACTGGCGCTGGCCATATGCAATTGGGAAACGTGAATGGCCTCTTGTGCCGCCGCCTGGTCTAGACCAAGTGGCATGTTATCAGAGGACTCTCGCTCACTACCGAGTGCGAAACTTAGATGACGCTAAATGGTCGATGACCATTCCCGGCGGCTTCCTCTTCGCGGTTCCAATCACACGTGCTTGGAGAACTGCGGAGGGAGGTCTGATCCCTATGCCTCACTCAGAAGGGGAGTTTGAGGGCTATCACGCAGTTCTAGGGATTGGCTTCGCTGACGACAGTAAGCTAATCACTTTCATCAACTGCTGGGGAAAGGCCTGGGGCCGAGACGGTCTTGGTTACCTTCCCTATGAATACTTCAGCCGATATTTCAATGATGCATGGGCTTTCTATCCGCCTCAAGTTGGCACGTTTCGACCACAGCGTCCCGATACACAGTTCAGCCACCGCCTCCTGATGTATCGAAACGCGTTGCACAACGTCTGCGTGATGGTTGATTTGTGGGATTGGGGAGAAAATGTGCGGATCGGATGGGCCATGTCGACCTTGCGCGACGGCTATTTTGATGTTGAAGACTTCTTCATTCGACCGGAGTTTAGGGGGTCCGGACATCAGTCCCGTCTGATAAAGCTCATGCAGATGCACGCACTTCGCTCCGGCTTCCCGATGAGGCTATGGATTGCCCATGCTGATGTGAACTACCGGGCATCTAACTTTAGCGTCATGAACTACGTGCTTCGCGCTACTGGCCTAAAGGCAAAGGTCAGTCCAGTCAGCTGGGCGGCTTATGTCGCTTCCTGATGCTGGGGCCGAACGCCGCGGCTGAGCCCGAGGCGTGTGGCGGCGCGGCGCTTCGCCCCTCAATCCGTTCGCCGGCCTTGTCCAGCCGCAGCGACAGCTTGCCGAGCCGCCCGCGCTCCCACGCTATAATGGCTTCCACCGCCGGCCGCATCTTCGGTGCGTCCCAAAGCGCGTAGTTCGAGACGGTCTGAGAGTTACCCGTCAGCCCTCTGCTACGCAGGATGACCCTGATTGCTTTTGCGAGACCGCGTCGGGTGACAGGCAGCGGCTTCTCACGAGCCCATGAAGGCACCCGGCGGCGCCACGCCTGGATCCCCATCTCGTTGTAGACACGGTTGTGAACCCTCGCGACGTGAAGCTCACGCCGCAATTTGTCCGCGGTTGCCTCTTCCGCCTCGCGTGCCTCTTGCTCCCGCTTGCGGCGGATCTTAGCCCTTTCCCGCTCAGCTTCGATCCGCCGTTGCTGACGGGGCGTCAAGGGTGGCCTTAGATCTTCCTCCGCCTGATCGATGGCCCGTTCAAGCGCGCGCCAGCCATGGTTGGTGATGAAGTCGCGCACCAGACGGACCATCTCCGCGCGCTCTTCCGGGGTGGCTTTACGGCGCCTCATCGGCTTCCCCTTAGGATCGCCCACCACGGGCTATCTGCTCGCTCTGACCCGTGTCGTGCCCCTGGTAGGCAGGCGGGAACGGACGCTCCAGATACAGGAGCCCCAGCGACGCTGTGAAGCATCGCCAGCGACGCCCCCGCCGCTCTGCTGGGTGACATAGCTTAGGAGTCACTTGGAGACTCGCTGAGGCCCTTTCAGCTTCCCCCTGCGGCACCCCTACCAGCTGACCCTGCGAGGCGCCTCAGCGACTCCTACGGGCTTCCTGGCGATAGCCCTCCGGTCGCCAACATGGACTAGGCGTTGGGCCCGAGGGTGACGCTCGCCCAGGGGTTGGAGGCGCCCATGCCGAGGCCGCTCATGCCTGTCGGCGTGTAGCCTTCAATGGTGGAGTTGCCGGCACCGAACAGCCCGCCTAGGGCGCTGCTGCCGCCGAAGTCGCTGTAGAGGCCCGCTCCGGCCAGACCGATGCCCGCCAGGCTGCCCAGGATGTTCTGCGGCTGCTGCTGGGTGGTCGTGCCGCTGCTGGTGCCGGTCGACTGGCTGCCGTAGTTGCCCGAGATGAGCCCCTGATACTGCCCCAGGACACCGCTCATATAGTTGTTCGAGCCGGTATACTGGTCGATCGCGTTCGTCAGCCCTGCCTGGTCTGTGCCATACTGGCTTGTCCCGGCGCCCTGCTGCATCTGCGCGCCGGTCGCCAGGTTGGACGCGCCGCTGTTCAACGTCGAGTTGGCGTAGTTGATGCCGGCCCCGAGCTGCGCGTTCGCCCCAAGGGCGTTCTGGAAGCTGTCTTCGCCGTAGTTCAGGTTCTGGCTTAGGCCGGTGCTGGCGGCTCCCGTCTGCAGCCCGGCCGTGCCGAGCGAGGACGAGTTGCCGAGCGACCCGGCGGCGGTGGCGGCCGAGTTGGCCGAGTTCAGTCCGCTCTCGTAGCTGGACAGCGCCGTGCCGAGGCCGGTGTTGTAGGCGTTGTTCTGGATCGAGGCGTCCGCGGTGCCCTGGGCTAGGGCGGCCTGGCCCTGCGCTTCGGCCGAGGCGGCACCGGCGCGGGAGCTGTTGACGGACCCGCCCGCGGCGGCGGCCTGGTTCAGGCCCGGCTCGGTCTGCTCGTCCAGCGTCTGGGCGATGCCGGCATTCGTGCTGTTGATCGCGGACTGGATCGGCGCCGAGTTCATGTATTGGCCCGCGTCGGCCGCCAGGGTGCCGGTCTGGTTGGCCAGGCCGGTCTGCTGGACCTGTCCGAGGGTGCTCTGGGCGCTGCCTAGGGCCTGCGTGCCGCTGATCGCGGCGCTGTTGAGGGCTGAGGACAGGCCGCCGCCCGTGCCGGTCGCGTAGCCGCTCAGGGCACCGGTGAGGGCGCCGTTCGCGGTAAGCGCGGAGTTGCCATACAGGCCGTCCGCGTTGCTCACGTAGGCCGGGGCGGTCTGGCTCAGCAGGCCGTTGCCGAGCGTCAGCTGGCCGTTGCCGGAGTTCTGGACGTTGCCGGCGTTATTGAACTCGTTCGAGTTCGCCGCGGACTGGTAGGGGTTCTGACCAGCTACGTAGTTGCCCTGGTAGGGGCCGTTCGAGGCCTGCTGCTGCTCGTTCTGCTGCGCCTGGCCGAACAGGTTCTGGACCTGGGTGGCCTGCGGGGCCCATGGAGAGGTCGAGGAAGAGGTCGACTGGTTACTGTTGGTGGTCGTCGTGCCACCGCCTAAGAGGCTGCCCATGTCAGTTGCCTTCCGACAGGGATACGCTCGATGGCAGCCAATGCTCCGTTGGGCTGCCGTCATGGCTGCGCCCGTAGACCAAGGCCGGTCGGCCCTCCGTGTCCTGCGCCTGACCTGACAGGCGGAAGCCGAGGTTCGTCAGGAAGCCGATCAGGATCGGCTGATCCGGCCGTGCAATGGCGTAGAGCGGCAAGCCGTGAAGCGTGTTGGCTGTCTGGAGGTCCGCGACCAGCGCTGCCAAATCTTCCGCGCTCGGCTGGCGAAGGTCGAAATGCACGAACGTGTGCCGGTTCCAGCTCTCGAAGCCGACAACGTATGCTGGACGGCAGATGACGGGCGCGACGAGGTGATGTCCGGACGGCAGCTGCGCGGGGGTGAGGGTGTTTGATGCGGTGTGCAAGGTGGTGCTCCCAGAAATGGAAAAGGGCCCGCAGAGGGCCCGTGAGGTCTCGTTCAGGGTGGGTTGAAGGTGCCGCTACGGGCCTACCAAGGCGGCGTGTCGTCGTCCGGGTCGGCGGGCTGATCAGTCCAGCGCGGATGGAGGAACGCCGCTCCGGCCGATGGCGCTTCCGGTGCCTTAGAGTGCTGCGCTGGTGCCGCGGCTCAGCGGCCTTTAACGATCGCCGTCAGCCACCTCTCGGCCTCTGTAATAGCCACCTCAACCCTCTGGACGGGCTTCGGCTTGCACCAAGCCGTGATGATGGCGACGGCCGCCAGTCGGGCCTTCGTCGGCTGGCTCTCGTCGAACGCGATCAGGGCAGCTGCACGCAGGGCCATGTCCGCGGCCTCTTCCGTCAGCTGCCCCTTCGCTGTCATGTCCGCTATGAGCTGGTCGGCAGTAACAGCTGCCCTCCGCCGCGCATCGAGCAGCTCTGCTTTCCGGCCGCCCCAGCCGTCTGGGACTCCCTTGCGGCCCAGCTTGCCCTCCGCGCGCAGGCGGGCGAACTGCTCCCGGCGGAACAGGCGTCGGCGCTCGAAGGCTTCTGCCGTCCGCGGGTAGTGCGGGACCACGCCGATCCACTGGGCCTCCCAGTGGGTCTTCGGCGCCACTCGCGCGGCGTCACTACGAGTAGCGCGCCGTCCCAGCCGGGCCGCCCCGCCCCTGGTCCGAGCCCGGTAGACGGTCAATCGTGGATCGTTCTTGGCGTCAGCCACCTTCAGATGCCCTTCATGAGCTGTGGAGTGAACCTAGACAGGTCCGCTCCGGGGTTGTTTGCCTGGTAGACGTCCAGCACCGCCTGCTTGTCCGCAGCTGCCGGAGTGGCTGCGATCTGGCTGATGGCCTGCTTCTCGGCCGTGGTCGGCGCGATCTGCATCATCTGCGTGGCGTGGCGCTGGTAGGTGTTCGCGGCGCCCTGCCAGCGGGCCTGGTTCAGGATCGGGCCGCGGGGACCCCCATTAGGCACCTGAGGAGCCGCCTGAGAGCCTTGTCCGCCCATCAGTGACGACACCTCTCCACTTGCCTGCTGGAACTGCCTCTGGGCGTCCTGCAGCCCAGCCATGCGAGGATCTAGGATGCTCGGAAGCCCGTTCCCGGTGGCCACGCGGTCCGCGATCTGGGCCGCGGTGTGCCGGCTCGGGGCATCCCCGCCGGCGTGCAGGTGGTCGGCAAGCTGAGGGGCGATGCTCCCGTCCGCCGCCAAGTCGTCGATCGCGCTGTGCAGCTCGTCGGGCGACGGCAGGGCCACGCCAGGGAACCGCTCTCCGTGCATCATCTGCGCGAGGGCCATCCCGCCGGTGGGCAAGAAACCGCTGGAGGAAGGGCCCGTCGAGCCGGACATCTGGCCGGACACCGGAGGGCCAGAAGCGGCAGGCGACTGCGGCTGCGGAGGCGCCGGCGAGCCGGACACAGGAGCAGACTGCGGGTCCGGGACAGCTCCCAGCAGGCGGGGGTCCTGGAGCCCTGCGGGGGACCCGAAGCGGCCCCCGGTGGCCGAGAAGACGTCCGCGCCAGGCTGGAGCGCAGCGGCGCCGGTGATCGGCACCCCAGGGCTGGCCGACTTGGCCTTCTGGATCAGCTGACGCTCCATCCAGTTCCCGGCCTGGTCGACCTGGTTCTGGCCGCGGGACTGGGAGGCCTGCTGCTGGGCCTGCTCGGTGGCGTCGCGCTTGGCGAGCGCCCCTTGGTCAGCCTTGGAGCCGCGAACCTGGGAGTTCGTGACGGCGGTCAGGTTGGGCGCTGAGGGGTCTGCGGCGGGGGACCAAAGGGCGTTCGAGAGGGTGTCAGCGGCAGCAGAAGCGTTCTGCTTGGACTGCTGAGAGAGCGCCTTGGTCCAGACAGCGTTGGCATCCGCCAGCCCAGCGAGGTGCTGCTGCCACGCTGCGTCGGTCTGCTGCTGACGGTTCAGGCTGCCAGTGAGGTCCCGAAGGTCCTCTACCGGGTTGTTCGTCGGGACGAAGGTGTCCGGGTTCCTCGCCAGCACCTTCTGCGCCTGCGCCAGACGGGCCTCTGCCGGTGTCATCGAAAGGCCCGTTGCTCGGTCGAGGAGCCCTCCGAACTTGCTCAGGGCCTGTGCTCCGGCCGAGGTGGCGCCTCCACCGAGAGCTGCAAGCCCCAGCTCCGCGCCGACAACCGGGTGACCAGCAGCCGTCGCACCAAGACCGGCCGCTCCCGTCAGCCAGGGTCCAGCCTTCTGCGACAGGAGAGAGAACGGACCGACCGTGTTGCCCGAGAACTGGTTCGGAGCGACGTCGTTGAGCAGCCCTAGCCCGTCAGTCACGGCGTCCTGGTGGCCGATTGGGAGCCGCAGCTGGCCGATCTGACTGTAGGCGGAGCCGTCAGCCATGGTGGGCGCCGACAGATGCGAGTTGGCCTGCTGGGTGGCGGTCTGCAGCGTGCTGTTGCCGCCGGCGTCGATCATGCCGGCTTGTCGGGCCGCGGAACGGTAGCCGGTCAGGGCATCGTTCAGATCCATCTTGAGGCTCGACGAGGCGTCCGCGCCGGACATCGGCGTCAAGCCGCTGCCTTGGTAGCTCTTCAGGAGGCCGTTCAGGCGCACCACACGGGCCGCTTGATCAGCACTCATGTCACCTGCGACGGAACGAGAGACGAAGCTGCGGGCAGCGTTGCCGGCGGCTTGGGTGCCGATCCGGGTGGCATCCGCCGCTGCAGCTCCCGCCACCGGCAGCAACGACAGGCCGATGCCGATGTCGTTGGCCGTGTCGTCGCTCGCTCCCAGCGCCTTCGCGGTCGGAACCGCTGCGCCCACGCCCGCGCTGACCAGCAAGGCACGACGGACAGACCGCCCGTCAGTGCTCCGCCGGTGAGGCCGGACATGACGCCCTGAGCGATCTTCTCGCCGCTCGACTGCGGCGCATACGGGTGGTCCGCATCGAGCGCCTGGTCGAGGTTCTTGGCGACCGGGAAGTTGTCGAGGCGCTGGTCGATGCGGTCGAGGAAGTCATTGTTGCCGAGGTGAGCGTCGGCCCAGCGGCCGGCGGACTGAGCGGTGTTCACGAGGCCATCGACACCGCCGACCATGCCGCGCTCACCGATGCCCATGAGGCGGTCCCAAAGGCCGGGCTGAGCCGGTGCTTGGTCTGCTGTCGGCATCCCGCTGAGCAGCCCGGAAGCCGCAGGCATCCCAGCGAGCAGATCGTCGTGAACCGGCGGCATCCCGTCGAGAAGAGCAGCCCCTGCGGGCTGCGGGGCTGTAGTCATCGTGTCTCAATCCTTCAGTTGAGGGCGCCTAGCGCCGCCTGGCCGTATTGCTGGACGAACTTGTCCCGAAATCCTGGCGTGTTGTGGACCTGGTTGAGCAGCCAGGCCTTCTGGTTCGGAGCAAGCGTTGGCAGGCTCGCTGCGCCGCCTGATTGCGCACCTGCGCCGGGTGGCGTCGCACCGGCCGGAGCTGGTCCTTGTGGGGTTCCAGTAGCCGCCTGTGGGAACGCCTTCGCGCCTGCCTGCTGCACCTCGGGGTCGTTGAGCCCGACGTAGCGGCCGGAGGAGTCGACGTGCTGACGGGTGAAGTCAGCGACAGACGGTCGTTGGGTAGGCACGGCCTGCCCGCCCTGTTCCGAGTAGGCCGGATAGGATCGGAAATAGTCGTTGCCGATCGGGTCGAACCCAACCGACGCGCTCTCTCCAGGATGCCCGGCGATCCACGCCTGGCGTGCCTGAAGCACGTCCGACGTTTCGTTGTTCTGGGCCACCGTCTGGTCCTTGATGAGGTGCGCGATGGCCTGTGGCGTATCCATGCCCGGCGTGGTCTGCTTCGCCGCGTGGATCTCGGGGATCCGAAGCGCGCCGACCCCATGGGGAAGGGCGCCGATAAGCAGCCCGCCGCCCTCCTTGTTGATGCCGCCCACCGTGCTGTTGCCGGTTAGGCCCGCCGTCCAGTTCGCGATGCGGCCTCCGAGACCGCCCGTCCCGAAGATGCTGTCCTGGTTTTGCTTGTCGATCAGACCGACCTGAGTTGTTAGCATGGCGTTCTGCTTGGCCGCGCTCTCGATCGCCGCAGTGTCCTCGTCGGACTCCTTCGCCGTCGCCCGGTTGTTCAGGATGCGCTGCTGGTTCTGCGCGCGTGTGCCGACCAGCGGGGTGAGGTTCGAGCCTGCCGAGGGAAGACCTGATGCGCCCATGCCAGGAAGGCCCGTAGAAGTCGCCTGAGGGCCCTGTGTCGGCTGCCCTGTGGGTGACACCGGGAGAGCACCTGAAGGGCCTCCAGGAGCCGCCTGAGGCACCTGCTGAGGCATCTGAGGCCGCGGCTGTAGGGCACCCGGAGGGAGGCCCGCTGGGCCGGCCTGAGGTGCCTGCTGCGGCGGCTGCTGAGATGCCTGCTGGGGGGCTTGAGGAGGAAGCTGCGGCATCCCCGGCGGCGGACTGGTGCCCGTCGCTGCGAAGGTCGGAGCTGCGCCACCTGCCGGCGGCTGAGCCGGGCCAGGACCCACCGGAGCCATGCCCACCCCAGGCAGCTGCGGCTGGGACATCGTGGGCGAACCAGCCGCCAACGCCGCGGCGTTGGCCGAGGTGATGTGCGCCCCGGCGTTGGCGGCGCCGATCGCGTTCTTCTGGCCGCCGAGAGCCTCGCCAGCCTCATGGTGCCGCGTGGTCTCCAGCAGCTGCTCGCCGGACAAGCCTAGCTTGCCCTGCTGGTAGCCAGCCGTGGCCTGCTGACCCGCCGACTTGGTGTCCGCGTTCTGCTGCTGGATGCCGATCTGGGCCCCGAAGCGCTGGGCGTTGAGCCCATACATGGCCTGCTGGTTCTCCAGCGTGTAGGCCTCCAGGGCGTTGCGCTGGTCCTGCTGGCGCTGCTGGTCGAGCGACTGCAGCCCGAGGCCGAGACCCTGGCCGAAGGTGCGGCCTGTCAGGAGGCCTCCGGCGAGGGCATACAGCCCCCGCGATCCGGCCGTCTGGCCGAAGCCGCCGGTCTGGTTGAGTGACTGCTGGAGCCCGAGGGGCATCGGAGGAGGCGTGTAGGCCAGCTGAGGCGCCTGGCGCTGCTGCGCGACCTGGCCCTGCGGGAGCTGCTGGGAGGCCTGCGAGACGCCGGGGCTGTCGACGTCCGAGGCGCCGTTCTGGGCCACCTGAACGCCCGGTGCGCTGGCCGCGCCGGTGCCCATACGGGCCGCGACGTGCTGCACGTAGTTCGGGTCACCGCCGCCGTTGTAGGCCGTCAGGGCCGCCGCAGCGCCCGCTGGCGTGGTCAGGTCGTAGCCCTTCGCCTTGGCCAGAGCGGCCTGGTAGCGGAGCCCACGGATCAGGTTCTGCTGGCCCATCGCGGGGTTCGTCAGATCCTTCGGATCGAAGGCGGGGAGGCCGTAGCCGGGGTTCGCAGCGGTCGCGGAGGTGATCCGCATCGGGTTGGCCGGATCGGCCTTGCCGTAGCTGCTCTCCTGGCCGAAGTCGGCGTAGGCGGCCGGGTAGTAGGCCTCAGGAAGACCGGACTGGTTGTAGGCGTCGGGGAAGGACAGGGAGGTCGCCTGAGCGACTTCAGGGTCGGTAGACGAGCCCTGAGGTTGAGGCGTGCCGAAGGTTCGTTGGGTCGCTTGCGCGACCTCTGGGTCGTACGCGATGCCGGACATGGGAGTCTCCGTCGGAAAGGAAAGGCCACGAGGGCCTCTGTTCGTGGTCGTGCGCCAAGGTGGACGTTGCGGCCCGCACGGGTCTTTACGTTTTCGTAACTGTCATTTACTTTCGCCGGGAAGTTACGGACCCGGAGCGAAAACGTGCGGATCTTGGTAATTGCTGCTGCGTCGGTGCTGCTGTCCGGCTGCGCGACGATCGTCAACGGGTCGAACCAGAGCGTCACGGTCAGCACTGATCCGCCGGGAGCTTCCTGCAAGCTGTCGCGTCAGACCGAAACATTGGGAGCAATTCCGATGACGCCCGGCAGTGTCCAGGTCAGCAAGAGTAAGAACGACATGGTGGTCACGTGTGATAAGCCGGGCTACCAGACCGCCACGGTCTCGAAGTCTCCGAGCTTTGGTGGCGCGACGTTTGGAAACATCATCCTTGGCGGAGGTGTCGGCGCGATCGTCGACGCGGCGTCGGGAGCGAACTACACCTATTCGAGTGAGGTCCATGTGGCCATGGCGCCGCTTCCAGCTGCCACGGTTGCTCCGGTCGTCTCGGTGGCTCCATCTGCTCCAACGGTGCTGTCGGCAAACACGAAGCCCGTCAGCCCATAGGAACAGGTCGCCGGGCGCTCCGCGCACTGGGCCGCTCCCCGGAGGGACCTTGGCCTGACCGGCCACGCTGCCGCTCAGGCGGCCTTTGCCTGCTCCGCTGCAGCCCGCTCTTGCCGCGCCTTCGCGAGCGCCTGCGTGACCCCTGCGGGCGACATCGCCCAGCCGGCTACGATCTCCTGGAACGAGAAGCCGGCCTCCTTCGTTGCCAACATGGCATCCCGATCCTTTGCTTGCAGCTCGGGTTGCAGCGTGAAGCCGCGTTCCTGGCGGCCTCGGTTCACGCGGTCCTGCCGGTCCTCAGCTGCTGTCCCGCAGCGGAGGTGAGCTGGGTTGACACAGAGAGGCTGGTCGCAATCGTGGCGGATGCTCATTCCAGCTGGGATCGGCTGACCGCTGGCTAGGATATATGCCGCCCGATGTGCGCCCATCTGCCTGCCGCCAAGATGGAATAGCCCGTAGCCGTGAGCGTCTCTCGCGCCGGTCCACAGGTGGCAGTCCGTCGTTGGGCCGAAAACGATCTTGGCGGAGAAGCGAGATCCCGGCGATTTCTTCTTCCGTTGACCGCCCGCCCCGTGCGGTGCTTCGACCGTCAGATGGCCGAAGGCGACGCACGACGGTGTCCCGCAGGTTGGGCGGACCCAACTGCCAGGTGGAACAGCCTTGCCGGTGGCCAGCTCGACAGCAACGTGGGTGGCTAAGCGTAGCTTGCGAGCGACCCTGATATGGCCGTAGCCGCCACTCGTGGAGCCCTGCCAGTGCCTACAGCCCTCCGTTGCTGGATCCGCTTCTGTCTTCTCCAGGAAGCGCTGCAGGAGCGTCTTCCGGCTGTCCTTGCCGCCAGCAACGGCTGATCCGGGCACTGCTGGGCCTCTTGCTGGGCTGAGCCACGAGTGGCGATGAAGGTAGCCAGCGCCTGCCTGATTACTTCCGTCTTGCCCAGATAGAGTGCCCCGCTGGGCCCTGCGATGATCTCCGCCGCGGTATCAAATGCACGCGCGTCGTCGGCCCGCAGGCGCAGGTGCAGGCTGGTCGTCATGGTGTGGTGTTCCTTGGGTTGAGAGTGCAGCGCCCGTTGCGGACGCTGAAAAATCAGGGAGGATGACCGCCAATGCCGTTGTCTTCGTCATGGACTCTCGTCTTGCGTAGGCTTGGCGCCATTCAAGAGCGCACCTTTTTGAGCACGCTGCGGACGCAGTCGCGCGCACGATTGCTGTAGGTCCGGCGGAATGATCCAAAAGCCGCTCAGCGACTCCTACAGGCCCCTGCCGCTCTTCCGGCTACACACCCACCGGAGCGGGCGTGGAGGGAGCTCAGCGGGCGCCTGAGAGTCGTTTTGAGGGTGGTGCGGTGGGTGGTGCGGTGGGTGGTGCGGTGGGTGGTGTCGGTGGAAGCGCTGAGGGCGCTCTACGACGGTGTCCCGCCCTCGCCCAACAGCTCAGCCGATCGCGCGACGCGGACGACCAGCCTGCGTCCACTGATCCGGCGCGAACAGCGTCACCTGTTGCCCCGTCACTGGGTCCCGCGCCGTCCTTGGGAACGCCCTGGCGATGTCCGCGATGGCAGCCCGCCAGGGGTCGTTGTCGGCATACGGGGCCGCTGCCCGTAAGTGGTGCTGGGTGGTCGTGCAGTGGTGCAGCTCGTGCCAGAGCACGTTGACCAGCCGGTTGTATTCGAAGCCGTTGCCCGTGACACTGAAGTTGCCGCCGGTCGGGTTGAGCCACACCCGCAGGCTGTCGCGTTCCAGCACCGGGGCGTCTGGCCGGTTCCAAGCGCCCTGGTAGCGCCACAAGGAGAAGCCCCCATCGGCGCCGCTGTCACCGGCCAGGGCGTGGGTCCCCGCGACCGCATCGGCAGCCACGCTGAAGAAGGCGACGCCGCCGCTCTTCCCGGTGTCCAGGGTGCTGCACATCGCGGCCATGAGCGGCGACCGGAGGCGGCACTGGAAGCCGAGATCCAGCGCCTGCAGCACTTGGAGCAGCAGCGTCGCGTCGTTCAGCCGCGACACGTCCATGACGGCCTTGCCGGTGCTGTATCGCCCATTGCCGGCGGGAACGAGGGTGGTAAGCGACAGGCCACGCGCCATCGTGTGCTCCTAGTTCAGCAGCTCTAGGGTGCTCTTGCAGGTCGCAGGGTCACCGTGTCCGCCTGGCAGGCAATTCTTGGCGACCCAGTTACGGCGCTGCTCTGCCAGCTTATGGGCGCAGTTCGTGCCCTCGTTCGGCATCTCGATCCAGACCGTGCGGTTCTGCGGCTCAGGCTGGCCGGCGACGTTGGGCGCCACACCCGCCGTCCCATGGTCATCACGGCCCCACAAGGCCCCCTCAGGCACCCCGCGATCCTCCAACGCCCTCAGGACCACCTTGAGCCGCTGAGCGGACAGCGCCTGCCCTGGGTGGTCCTCCTGCCCGTCCACGCGACCAGACGCTAAGAGCGGCCCGCCGTCGAGGCGCCAGGCGGCCACTAGCTTGTCCAAGCGCTGGGTCGCGAAGGGGCTGAAAGTGGTCTGACCGGTGGCGAAGGGGATCGGCCAGGGGTGGGCGGAGCACTCTTCGGTGGTCCAGACGGGTGGCTCAGCGGCCTTGGAGGGCGTGAGGGTGCTCAGCGCGCACAGCACCAGCGTAGGGAGGGTGCGGCGGCGTAGGGCGGCCTTGCGGGTCATAGGTGGAGCGAAGCACAGGCGCGCCACCGGTGCCACCGTCTGCGTCTGGCTCACCCTCAGGGCACCGCGCCCCGCTAGGTCCGGCCTCTCGGGGTGCTCTCGGGGGCTATCAGGAGCCCAGAGACCTAAGCGGCCTCTGCTCCGACTGACGGCAGGCCCCACGCCGCCATCTGCCCGTTCACGTGATCCAACACTGCCTGGACAGCATCTGCGATGGTCCTGAACGGCCCGATATTGAACACCTCAAAGGTAGCATCTGGCTCTCCGATGACAGCCACGATGAAGCCGGCGCAGCCTTCCCGCCATATCTGGTAATGTCCAACAGGCAGGGCTCCGACACGCTCAAGGTGGACATGGTCCTGCCGGGTGCCAAGGTCCTCTTCATAGAGCATGGACAGCTTGAACATCCCTCTGGGCAGCCGAGCGGCGGCCTCTTGCTGGGCCTGCTCGAACATGAATGGGGTGATGAACCTGTCGGGAGGGAGAGGGAGGCTGATCACGTTGTTCCGCTCATTCAACGTGGTAGAGGTAGCGGCAGCCTTTTTGGGCATGAGGTGACACTCTTGCGCTAGGGGTCAGGAGTGAGCGGGGCGTTGGCGCGTCCCTCTCATTCCGCAACGAGTATGCCTGGTTGTAACGCAGCCGTGAAGGCAACTTTAGCGATTTATTTCTGGGATAAGACTCCGCACTGCGAGACTTAGGAAGAGGCCTTCACAGCTATTCGCGGCTTCACCCCGAACAGCGCCCCAAAGGCGCCTTCAAGCGCCTTCTTCGCCGCCTCTACAGCACCTTCCGGCACAAACAGGGCATCGTGCAGGGGCAGGGCAACCCGGCCATCATCCAGCAGCCGCTGGAGCGCCTCCGACAGCACCTGCGCCTCAAGCCCCATCAGGAACATCCCGGCCGCCCGAGCGTGCTGCCCTGGCGGCACTAGCGCAGCGAGGTCAGCAGGTAAGATGGGCTTTAGATCGCCCAGCACCGGATACTCGGCCAGCGCCGCCTGTCGGATCGGACCTAGGGCGTGCGCTGCGACCGTGGACGGTGTGCCCGCGGCCCAGGTTCGCTTTGCACCGCCGCTGTTGAGTGACTGGATCACCCACTCCTTCACCACGTCCCGCGGCAGAGCGGACAGGGCACCGTGGGCGTAGGGATCCTGCGGGATCGGCTGATCGCTTAGCGCCAGCACCACCGATAGGCAGGAAGCTTTCAGGTCGACCTCAGCGACCGGCTCACCTCTAATCCGCCAATGTGCCCGTTCGCGGCGCGGTGCGGTTTGGTAGTTCTCGGCGCCGATTGCGTGGAACCGGCCGTAGCTCCTAAGGTCAGCCTCGAACTGCCGGTAGAGCACCGGGGGCACCATTCCCGTCGCGCCGACTGCCGCCAGGCGTAAGTTCAGCTGCCGCACTTGGTCTCGCGCACGCTCAGCTTCGGCTTGCTGCCTGTCGGGAAGCTCGCACAGCGCTCGGTTGCCACCGCGAGAGCCATCGACGGGCGGCGGTGCGACCACCCGGATCAGGTCAGCATCCGGCAGCGTCAGCCGCGTTGAGCAGGCGTGGGCGGTCAATGCCCAGTCGCGGGTCGTCGTCTCACCGGTCACACCACAGCTGGCAGCAAGGTCCAGCAGCGCCAGGTTCGCCCTGACCTGGGCGGGCTGTCCATCGGGCCGACCAGTGCCGACGTTGAAGAACTGAATGCCGGCGGTGGTCCTCACCAACCCGGCAGCCTCCAGCGCCGCTACCTGCGCCCAGAACACCATGTGGCCAGGCTTGGCGCCCCTCCACATTGGGTGCCCAGGGCGCCTCGCAGCGGCCACCGCACGGCCCTTCCAAGCTGCCTTGAGGAGCCCTGCCAGGATCACCCCGAGATGCTCCTGCCGCGTCACCACCGTCCCTTTGCCGGTTCTCCCAGCTGGCATGTGCGGCGCCATCAGGGCATCCACCTGCCGGACCAGCTCCACTGCCTGCGGGCTGGCGGGGCCGCGCACAAGGCCAATGATGCGGGCATCGGGATCCGAGGTAGCGGCCAGCGGGGGAAGGGCGTCGGGCATCTCCGAGATCCTTCCACATACAGAGGGGAGAGTGAAGTTGTATTCTTAGGTGATCTTCTAGGGGTTCATTAGGTGACCTTGAGGATCCCCGAGGGTGTCCCCCGCTGCAGACCTCCTCCACCAGCCCTCCTGGTTGGTTTATCGGTGTCCCCCGCCGTGGTGTCCCTCCACCATCTCTTCCACCTTGCCTTCTCGGTCACCCTAGCTGCGTAGGTCACCAGCATCGGTGCTCACCGGCATCCTGGATCCCCGCGTGCCTGGGTCACCACGGTGGGGTCACGCCGTCCCACGGCTCATCACTCCATCCCACCGGCAGCCGTGGCTTGAACTCATCGGCGGCACCGTCACCGCCAGCCGCAGCCGGCACCTCCACCGATGAAGCCTTCGCCGCCGGAGCCACCTTCACCGCCTTGGCCGTCGTCGCCTGTTTCGGTGCCGCACCAGCCTTGTCCAGCAGCGCCTTCACCATCGCCGTGTTCTTACCCTGAGCCACCAGCTTGCCGGTCTTGTAAGCGCAGACCATCTCACCGCCCGCGCACCGCAGCTGCCAGCCGTGGCCGGTCGGCAGCTCGCGCACCTCCTGCACCTCCAGGCCGGCCACCTCCAGGGCATCGCGGGCGTGGTCGACGATGGGGTTCATGGCGGGGGTCTCCAGGATGGTGGCATGGACTGGTTGAGGCGCCGTGCGGGACACGCTCAGGGAGTCGTTTTGGAGGCCGTAGAAGGGCCTACAGGTGGCGTGGGTAGTAGGGTAGCTGAAGGGTGCTTGGGGGGCTTCAGGGGAGTCCTGAAAGGCGTTCTAGAGGGCCGATTTTTGGGTCCTCGAAAGAGGCTGGCCGGAAACTGGATACCCTCCACCACCAACGGGCAGCGGGCGGCCACCCCGGTCGAAGATGAAGGCCCGCCAGATGAAGCATCAACCCGGCGGCGTATCCTTCAGCACCCGATGCAGCGCGTCCAGCGACAGCACCTGGCCGGCATCTCTCAACGCCGCCTGGATCGCCCGGAGCGTTCGCCCTTCCGCACGTAGCGCTTGGGCCTGGCGGATGGCACCTTGCTGGGCCTCGTCAGGCACCAGCGCCGCCCCGTCGACCCGGAAGCCGAACGGCACCTTGCCCCCTAGATACCGTCCTCGCTCGCGCTGGTCAGCCTTCACCTGCGCCACCCGCTCGCGCGTCCGTTCGCGCTCCGCCTCGGCCACCGCTGCCAGGATGGTGACCACCAGCTTGCTGATGCCGTTGCCGGTGACGTCCCCGCCCAAGTCGATCATGTGCAGTCCGATGGTGCGAGCCTTCAACTTGGCAATCACGTCCAGCGCGTCCAGCGCAGAGCGGAACATACGGTCCAGCTTAGCCGTCACCACCACGTCGCCTGGCCTGAGGCCGGCCAGCAGCGTCGCGCCCTCCGGCCGATCGCCCAGCGGCACCGACCCAGAAACCCCACGCTCAACAAACGTCCTGTCCAGCTTGATGCCGTGCATCATGGCGTAGCCGGTCAACGTGCGCTGTTGCACGTCCAGGCTCTCGCCTTCTTCCGCTTGGCGGGTCGTGCTGACCCGCGCGTAGCCGTATGCTGCCATGGCCCTGCCTCCTCAGCCCTGCGCCGTGGTCAGCCAAGCCGGCAGGCTAGACGTGATAGCGGCGGCGTTCGCAGCCTCAGCCGCGTAGGTGGCCGGTGATGTCCCGGTCATCGCGCGAACGTGGTTCCAGGCAGTGTCCAGAGACCGGAAGCGGCGGCGGTTGGTTAGGAACTGGGTGCAGCCACCGAACTCCACATTGGAGCCATACTCAACGACAGTCCAATCCCCTGCACGCCAAAGGATGAGGGTAGACCCGCGCTGCCGGTTCACGATGGACCAAGCTTCCGGCTTAGTGCCGTGGTCCTGTTCAAGCGAACAGATGAGGCCACTGTCCTCCAGGTCTGCAGCGTGCTGACGGGAGATGGCGTAGTCAGCCAAGGTGAAGGAGGCTGCGCCGCGCGGCTCCGGTGCTGGCCGGGCGCCAAACCGACGGTCCGCGGTGCCGTCTTTTTTGGTAGGACGGGTCGTGGTGCTGTGCTTGTGCATGGTGTCTGTCCTGTCCGCTTGTTCGCTTGCTGACAACAGACATAACCTTGTCCGGTTCCTTTAGCAAGCGGACAAATGACCAAGCGAACAGATTTTTTTGGGGCGATCGGTGCCGGCTGTGTGGTGAGGTTGGCGGGGCACGGATCACGTTCGCCAGGCGCACCGCTGCCAGCTGATTGGCCCAGCTGACAGACCGACCATCGCTGCCAACGACCGTCACCACGAATGCACCATCGCGCATCGCTGCATCATCACCACGACCGCAACGTCATCGTGTGTCGCCGTTCGTTGTCGTGTCGTGCTGTTGCGTTGGCGGCGCGCAAGATGTTTTGGTCGGCGCGTTTGCGAGCCCCCTGGGGTGGTCTGCAATTGACTTCGCAAAACCCGGTAAAGCTGTCGTTGTAGTAGTAAGTAACCCCGCCCAGCTTTACCGGTCGGAAACGCCGCTGATATTTCTTAGGTCCAGCTAGACCCCCAGGGGGTGGTGCCGGGGGTGTTTATGCGGACTCCGGCGTCAACTCCTAGGACCGATTACCATGGGACTCCGGCGGCCCGGTGTCGCGCGGTGGTCTCGACGCCCCGGAGCTGGTGACCGGGTGGGGACGCCTAGCTTGCTCGGCGGACGGCTGGGACGTTGCGCTAGGACCGGTTACCGGTGGACTGCTGGAGCCGTCGCTTCCATGGGGTAAGGGTGTAGGTAGTAGCCATCCCCTTGTTACAGAAGCCGTGCGGTTACACCTCCACGGCGTCATGCTATAGGGAGACAACTAGCGTGGAGAACTTCGACGATCGTATGAAGCGTGCCCTCAACCTTCCGACAGCGGCCGAGGAGAAGGAGCGCGTGAATCGAGAAGCGGCAGCCAGGGAAGCTTTAGCCGCGGACATGCCTCGTCGCGAGGCCCTTAAGCAGCAGTTCCAAACAACCATCTTCGGCCACGCTCGGCACGTTGCGGACCGGATCGCGCCATTAGCGAAGCAAGCCAGCCTGAGCCTAGAACCGCACGCTGTTTATCCTAATCGCGAGTTCATTGACGAGTTTGCCTACAGCCTCGTCGGGATCGATAGGCAAAAGAGGCGGTCGACGCCTCTGAGCTTCTTCCTCCCGCTAGACGGCGTTGCCATGGCCGGCACACGCGAGCTGATGATGAGGCCGCCTCCCATTCCGGCGAAGGTTGACCTCGTGAGTCTTGGGTTTCAACAACCAAACCTACACGAGGCAATTCAGGATCTCTTCGAAGCCTACGTTCGTTCGGCCGCGGAAGGTTTTCGTCAAAGCAAGTGAGGAAGATCGGTGAGGCAGTTGTGAGGCGGCAGCCCTCCGCTGTCTCATAGAACACTGTTTTGACTATCTTTTTTAGCGCTCTGCGGCGCTGGCGTCCCGTACGGGATTCGAACCCGTGTTACCGCCGTGAAAGGGCGGTGTCCTAGGCCCCTAGACGAACAGGACTGAGCCGGCCACCGCCACGGCGGCCGCCGGCGCCTGCGTAGCGGAGCCTCCCCGGAGGGTCAAGCGAGGGCGGCGTCGACGATGAAGAACCCCGCTGTGGTGGCGCCGTTCCAGGTTTCCGCCCGCAGCCAGCCGGCCAGATGCACCGGGGGCGCACCGCGCTGTTCCAGCACCGCGGCCAACGGGCTGTCGTTGGCCCGGAACAGCAGCGCCTTGAGCCGGGCGCCGCCGCCCTCGCCCTCGACCATCAGCCGCAGCGTATTGTTCTCGCGCCCGATCCGGTCGGCGCGCAGCACCCTCGCCCGCGGCAGCGCGAACAGCGGCTCCGTGTTGCCGGTCCCGAATGGCGCCAGCCGGTTCATGTGCGTCGCCAGCTCCACCGTCGCAGCGGAAACCCCCAGCACCCCGTCCACCGCCAGCTCCTGCGAGGCCGGCAGCAACCGCGCCGCGGCCAGGCGCTCGTCGAGGAAGCCGTGGAACGCGTCGAGATGCCCGGCATGCAGCGAGAAGCCGGCCGCCATCGCGTGCCCGCCGCCAGTCAGCAGCAGCCCGTTCTGCCGGGCGGCGATCACCGCGGCGCCGAGGTCCACGCCCTCGACCGACCGGCCCGACCCCTTCACCGTCCCGTCCTCGAGCACGGCACCTACCAGCACCGGACGGTTATACCGTTCCTTCAGCCGGCCGGCGACGATGCCCACCACCCCCGGGTGCCAGTCGCTGCCGGACAGGAACAGCACCGCATGGCCAGCACCGAGCTGCGCCTCACCCAGCGCCATCGCCCGCTGCAGGATCGCGTCCTCCACCGTGCGACGCTGCCGGTTGACCCCGTCGAGCCGCTCGGCCAGCCGCTTCGCCTCCACCGGGTCCTCGCACAGCAACAGGCGCAGGCCGAGATCGGCCTCGTCGATCCGGCCGCCGGCGTTGATCCGCGGCCCGAGCGCATAGCCGCAGGTGAAGGCGCTGGGCCCGTCCCGGACCGCAGCCACCTCCAGCAGCGCGTGGACGCCGGGCCGTGCCCGTCGCCCCATCACCTTGAGCCCCTGCGTCACCAGCGCCCGGTTCAAACCGGTCAGCGGCATCACGTCGCATACCGTCGCCAGCGCCACCAGGTCGAGCAGGCCCATCAGGTCCGGCGCCGCCCGCTGCCCGAACACGCCGTCCCGCCGCAGCTGGCGCAGCAGCGCCACCCCGGTCAGGAAGGCGATCGCGGTGGCGCACAGCGTGCCGAGGCCGGACCGGCAGTCGAGCCGGTTCGGGTTGACCGTGGCCAGGATCGGCGGCACCGCGCCGTCCGACGTGTGGTGGTCGAGCACCACCACCTCGGCCCGCCCCCGCAGGTGCGCCAGCGGCTCCGGCGCCGCCGTGCCGCAATCGACGCACACGATCAGCGAGGCGCCCTTCTCGACAAGCCCGGACAGCGCCGGCGCGTTGGGCCCATAGCCTTCGCGCATCCGGTCCGGGATGTGGGTGTGGACCACGCAGCCGAGTGCCCGCAGCAGGAGGGTCACCAGCGCGGTGGCACAGGCGCCGTCCACGTCGTAGTCACCGAACACGCCGACCGTCTCGGAGTGCCGCACCGCGCGCGCCAGCCGCGCGGCGGCCACGTCCATGTCGGCGAGGCAGGACGGGTCCGGCAGCAGCGCGCGCAGCGTCGGCTCCAGGTAGTGCGCAGCCGCCTGCGCGTCGACGCCGCGTGTCGACAGCAGCCGGCCGACGGTTTCAGGCAGCGCCAGACGCTGCGCCAGCAGGAGGCCGAGCCGGTCCTGCGCGTCCGGATCGTGCGCCGCGCCACCCGCGGCCTGGTGCCAGACCCACCGGCGGCCGGACAGGCTCGCCTCCACCCCCAGGACGGCGTCCGGCCTCGCGGCCCGGTTCGGCAACCCGTCCGGCACGATCAGGCGTCCGCCGGGTGGCCCCAGGTCTTGGTCGCGAAGTTGTGCCGTCCCTCGATGAAGCGCACCGTCCCGGACTTGCTGCGCATGACGATCGAGTGCGTCACCGCGTGGTCGCCGCTGCGCTTCACGCCGTGCAGCAGCGCCCCGGTGGTGACCCCGGTGGCGGAGAACAGCACGTCGCCGCTGGCCAGATCCTCCAGCGACAGCCGGCGGCGCGGGTCGCCGATCGCCATCTCCTGCGCCCGCGCCACCTGCGCCTCGTCCTCGAACAGCAGGCGCGCCTGCATGTGGCCGCCGATGCAGCGCAGCGCTGCCGCCGCCAGCACCCCTTCCGGAGCGCCTCCGGAGCCGGCGAAGATGTGCACCCCGCTGTCGGGCATGCAGGCGGCGATGATGCCGGCCACGTCGCCGTCGGAGATCAGCATCACCCGCGAGCCCGCCTCGCGGGTCTTGGCGATTAGCTCGTCGTGGCGCTCCCGGTCCAGGGTGCACAGGGTCAGGTCGCTGATGTCGCAGCCTCGCGCCCGCGCCAGGCTGCGCAGGTTGCGGCCGATCGGCGCGTCGATGTCGACCACGTCCTCGGGCAGGCCGGAGCCGACCGCGATCTTCTCCATGTAGATGTCGGGCGCGTGGAGGAAACGCCCCTGCTCGGCCAGGGCGACCACGGTCAGGGCGTTCGGCGCGTTCTTGGCGGTCAGCACCGTGCCCTCCAGCGGGTCCACCGCGATGTCCATTGCCGGGCCGCCGGCGCCGACCTTCTCGCCGATGTAGAGCATCGGCGCCTCGTCCATCTCGCCCTCGCCGATCACCACGGTGCCGTCGATCGCCACCGTGTCGAAGGCGAGCCGCATCGCCTCCACCGCGGCACCGTCGGCCTCGTTCTTCTGCCCGCGTCCGGTCCAGCGCGACGCCGCGATGGCCGCCGCCTCGGTCACGCGGACGAGCTCGAGCGCCAGGTTGCGGTCGGTCTGGTAATGGGAGCCGGACATGGGACTACCTCTGGCTGGAGCGGTGGAAGGGACGATCCGGCTCAGCCGGGCTCGATCCGGATCATGGCAGGCCGGTCGAGCACGACGGCGAGGCCGGCGATCCGGCCCACCGCCTCCTGCATCGACGCTTCCCGCGTCTCGTGCGTCACCAGCACGATCGGCACCGCCTCGTCGGACGCCCCACCGGACAAGGAGGCGGGGCCGGCGACGTCGGCCTGGCCGTGCTGCAGCATGCTCTTCAGCGACACGCCGCAGTCGCGCAGCACCGCGGTGATCTCAGCGATTACGCCCGGCTGGTCGCGCACGGTCAGGCGCAGGTAGTAGCCGCCGCGGCATTCCGCCGCCGGCACCGAGACCAGCCGCGACAGCGCGCCTGAGCTGGCCCCCCAGGCCGGCACCAGGCTGCCGCGGGCGATGTCGATCAGGTCGGCCACCACCGCGGTCGCTGTGGGTCCCGCGCCGGCACCACGGCCTTCCAGCATCAGCCGGCCGACGAACTCGCCTTCCGCCACCACCGCGTTGAACACTCCCTCGACCTGGGCGATCGGGGCACCCGCCGGCACCAGGCACGGATGCACCCGGGTCTCGACCCCCTGCTCGCTGCGCCGCGCGATGCCGAGCAGCTTGATGCGGTAGCCGAGCTCGGTGGCGAAGGCGATGTCCACGGCGCCGATCCGCCTGATCCCCTCGACGTGCACGGAGTCGAACTCCACCGGCCGGCCGAAGGCGAGTGCGGCCAGGATCGCCAGCTTGTGCGCGGCGTCGATGCCGTCCACGTCGGTGGACGGGTCGGCCTCGGCGTAGCCGAGCGCCTGCGCCTCCGCCAGCACGACCGCGAAATCACGCCCGGTCTCGCGCATCTGGGTCAGGATGTAGTTGCAGGTGCCGTTCAGGATGCCGCCGACCCGGAGCAGCCGGTCCGCCGCCAGCCCCTCGCGCAGCGCCTTGATCACCGGGATGCCGCCGGCCACCGCCGCCTCGAACGCCAGCGCCACCCCGGCCCGCTCCGCCGCGTCGGCCAGCTGCGCACCGTGGATCGCGACCAGCGCCTTGTTCGCGGTCACCACCGGACGGCCGTGCGACAGCGCGCTCTCGACCAGCGCCCGCGCCGCGCCCTCGGCGCCGCCGATCAGCTCGACCACCACGTCGACGTCCGGATCAAGCGCCAGGCCCAGCGGGTCCTCGTGCCAGCGCAGGTCCGATACGTCGATGCCGCGCGACCGGTCGCGGTGGCGTGCGGACACCGCCGTCACCACCACCGGACGGCCCGCCCGGGTCGCGATCAGCTCGGCGTTGGCGCGCAACAGCCGGACCGTGCCGGCGCCCACCGTGCCGAGGCCGGCGATCCCGACCCGGAGCGGGCGCTGCGCCGTCACACCCGTTCCAGCCGTGCCGCGGCCACCGGCGCGGCCGCACCGCCCTGCGACACGAGGAACGCGCGGATGTTGCGCGTCGCCTGGCGTAGCCGCTGGGTGTTCTCGACCAGCCCGATCCGCACGTAGCCCTCGCCGTGCTCGCCGAACCCGAGCCCCGGCGCCACCGCGACGCCCGCCTCGCGCAGCAGCAGCTTTGAGAACTCCACGCTGCCCAGGTGCGCGAACCGGTCCGGGACCTTCGCCCAGGCGAACATCGAGCCCTCGGGCGACGGCACGTCCCAGCCGGCCGCGGACAGCCCGCGGATCAGCACGTCGCGACGCTCGCGATACAGCGTGCGCATCTGTTCCACGCAGTCCTGAGGCCCGTTCAGCGCCGCCACCGACGCCACCTGGATCGGCGTGAAGGCGCCGTAGTCGAGATACGACTTGATCCGGGTCAGCGCGTTGATCAGGCGCGGGTTGCCAGCCGCGAAGCCCATGCGCCAGCCGGCCATCGAGTACGTCTTGGAGAGGGAGGTGAACTCCACCGCCACCTCCTTGGCACCCGGCACCTCGAGGATGGAAGGCGGCACGAGGTCGCCGAAATAGATCTCGGCATAGGCAAGATCGGACAGGATCCAGATCTCCTCGCGTCGGGCAAAGGCGACCAGCTCGCGGTAGAAGTCGAGATCCGCCAGGTACGCGGTGGGGTTGGAGGGGAAGTTCACGATCAGCGCGGTGGGCTTGGGCACCGAATGGCGCACCGCGCGGTCCAGCGCGCGCAGCATGTCCTCGTCCGGCCGGGCCGGGATGGAGCGCACCGACGCGCCGGCGATGATGAAGCCGAACTGGTGGATCGGATAGGACGGGTTCGGCACCAGGATGGTGTCGCCGGGGCTGGTGATCGCCGCCGACAGGTTGGCAAGCCCCTCCTTGGAGCCCAGCGTCGCCACCACCTCGGTCTCCGGGTCGAGGTGCACCCCGAACCGGCGCGCGTAGTAGCCGGCCAGCGCCCGTCGCAGCCCGGGGATGCCCTTGCTCACCGAGTAGCGGTGCGAGCGCGGGTCGGCCACGGTCTCCACCAGCTTCTGCACGATGTGCGGCGGCGTCGGGCTGTCCGGGTTGCCCATGCCGAGGTCGATGATGTCGGCGCCGCGGTGACGGGCCGCCGCCTTCGCCTTGTTGACCTCCGCGAACACGTAGGGCGGCAGGCGACGGATGCGGTGGAACTCGTCGGTCATGGTCGGGAAACTTCGCGATGCTCGGGAGTGGGAAGGGCGGGACGGGCCTGACGGCGACCGGCTCAGTCTACCAGACCCGCGCGCGCGCCGCGACCGAATGCGTCCGCCCGGATCCGGATCGCGCTCGCCGGAACCCCTTCCTTTTCCAGCGCGTCCGCGACGCTCCTCGCCCGCAGGGCGCCCAGGGTCAGCGCCTGTGCCTGGTCCTGCGGCGAGTCGGAGCTGGCCTCGCCATAACCGTGCACGAAGATGCTGCCGGTGCCGCGATGCGTCGCGATCTGGTGCAGGGCGCCGGATTGTCCCGATCCCAGCACGTCGGAACCGGCGGCGAACTGCAGCAGCTCGCCCGGCCCCTGCGCCAGGGCGTAGTTCGGCCGTGCTGGCGGCACGTAGGACGGGGGCGGCGGCATGACGATGCCCGGCAGCCCAGGCGGCGGCGGCGGCGGAGCCTCGGGAATCGCCGGCAGCACGATCGGGCCGACGGAGTCCGTGGTCGGCACGACCGTCGGCAGGGCGAGGTCGGCGGGATCGCCGCCGCCCGCGGCGGCAGGAACGATGGCGGTACCACCGGCAGGAGCAGGCGGAGCCGGCGGCGGTGGCGGCGCGTCCGCCGCGTCCAGGGTGGCCGAGGACTGCGCCGGGTTGAGAACGGCAGGCGGAGCCGGCTTGGCCGCCTTGGCCGGGACCGCAGCCGGCGGCGGCAGCGGATCATGCGCGTTCAGCCGCACCGACAGGTTGCGCTGCTCGATCAGCTGCTGCGTCACCGAATGGCGCAGCTCCGCCGACGCCACCTTGGGGGCTGCGGCCGGCGTCGTGCCGATCTTCGGGTATGGATCATCGACCCCAGGAGGTGGCGGACGCTGCTGCGCGATCGCGCCGCCCTCGAGCTGGTGCCACCACGCAACCGGAGTGTCCACCGGATCGCGATGTGCGCACCCGGCCAGCAGGACGAGCAGCGGCAGGCCGCCCGTCACGCTCCGGACCCACGCACGCCTGTTCCCTCCGTTGCCCATGCCAACCCCATCCACGACCGGCGACGAACGCCGGCGGGTGCATCACCGCCGATCCCGCTGCAGTGTTACCTCCGGCGGGTGGCCGGGAGAAGCGGCAGGATCAGGCCGTATCGGCGACATCGCCGGGCGTGCCATCGGGCACGGGACGGTCGAGCACGCGTCCGAGGATGCGGACGCGACGCAGGTGAAGCGGGCCGGCCGGTCCGAGCCGGCGCACGCGCACGTACCGCGCGACGAGCGGCGGATCGAACGACACGCTCCAGGGCCGCTCGACGTCGCTCGATACCTCGTCCTCGTCATGCTTGGAAAACCGCACCGTCCAGGCGATCCGGTCATCCGAGCCGTCGATCGCGAAGTGCCGGAACCGTTCGGTGAAGCCTTGGCGGTTGACGATCGACACCCCGTCGATCATGCAGTCCTCGAGAAGGTCGACCATCCACCAGGCTTCCGCCTCGTGCTCGGTGTGGAACCCGTACTCGTCGTGCAGGGTGAACCCGTTTGCGCCGTTCGCATCGAGACACGGGTCTTGGTTGTGCGACCACCGGCTGACCGAGCTGGAGATCGCCGGCTTGCAGAAGGCGAGGTCCGGGCCGCAGGGCACCGGCAGGTCCTGCCCACGCATCTCGTCGTGCAGCATCGCCAGGCCGACATGGTCGCCGGAGCGGGCAAAGGCGTCGGCAAGCGTCGGTGCCACGTCCGCGAGCGGCTCGGCAGCGAGTGCCTGCCGCAGGACGCTGCCGTCGCGGAAGTAGTCCCGCGGCGGATGGCCGGACAGCAGGCTGCGCGCGAAGCCCGGCCGTCCCAGCACGGGATGCACAAGCGTTCCCGGACGGTGCGCGCGCGGGTCGCGCAGCGACTTGACCGGGCGGTAGACCAAGTTCTCCACCTCCGCGAACAGGCCGACCTCGGCGAACCGCATGGCCCGGGCGCGCAGCACGGTCGGGATGAACGACTCGACGATCGGCCACCGGTCGACGGCACCGGCGTCGAACGCCCGGGCCAGCGCCTGTCGCGCGTCCAGCATGGCGTCGAGCGCGTGGCCGGAGAACAGGCAGATGAACACGTAGGCCATCCACGGCTCGTCCTGCGCGAGCGCTTCCCGGTACCAGTGCCAGTCGGGCCGGGCCGGTTGCAGCTGGTGCACGACCGCATCGACCTCGTGGTCCGCCGCATAACGGACCACGCGGTCCAGGGACAGGTTCACCGCGACGTCGGACTCGGAGATGACGTAGTGGTCGTATTGCGGCAACGCCTGGCGCAGGAAGGCGTAGGAGTAGTCGGCGTTGTACCAGAGCGACCGGCCCACCGGCCGCTCCGGCAGCCCGAACGCGGAGAAGTCGTCGCCGTGCGACACCTTCTCGTAGCAGCCGACGTCGATCGGGCCGTTCGCCTCGTTCAGCAGCACGACGTGGCGTGCGCCAGGACAGTTGTCGAAGTACCGCTGCGCCAGCAGGGCGATGTCCTCGGTCCACTCGTACGCACGGAACGCCGCGACGTAGCGGGGAACGGTCATGGCTGCCGCACCCTGGCGCCGATGATTGGGCTGCACCCGACTATTGCCAGGAGGCCGGTCGGCAGGCTGCCGATGCGCAAGCTGGTCGTCGTCATGGCCGGGTCATGACGGCTGGACCTTGGACCAGCCGGCGGCGCCTGTGAGCGGGAGCAGGCCGGTGGCTGCCGGCGCCGCGGCGGCCTGCTTCCTGCCGCAGATCGCCCGCAGGGAGTTGCAGACGATGTCGACGTCGTCGTCCGTCATCTCGTCCCACAACGGAAGCGACAGCACCCGCCGGGAGATGCGCGCGGTCACGGACAGGTCGCCGGCGACGCCGCGGGCGAGAAAGAAGGGCTGCTCGGCGACATGCGGGGCGAAGTAGGCGGCAGCACCGACGCCCCTGGCCAGCAGCCCGGCCACCACCACGTCGCGCCTGCCGTCGAACTGTGCCGGCAGCAGCAGCGGCATGAACTGGTACGCACAACGCGCCCCGTGTATCTCCTGGAACACCAGATCCGGCAGTGCCGCCCGGTAGCGTTGCGCCAGGCGCTCGCGGTGCACGACAACCTGCTCGAAGTCGTGCAGCCGCGCGAGCGCCAGCAGGGCGCCGATCTCGCTGAGCTTGGAGTTGAGACCGGACATCGTCGCCGACCGGGGTATGCCGAAGCCGAAATTGCCCATGATCCGCAGGGTGCGGATCAGGTCCAGGTCGGCGGAATGGATCACGCCGCCCTCGCCGGTGCTGAAGGTCTTGGTCGCGTGCATGGAGAACACCACCGGCAGCGTGCAGCCGGCGCCGAAGGCGCGCCCGCGCTCGTCGAGGCTGCCGAGCGAGGCGGCGCCGTCGACCACCACCGGTATGCCGGTGCGGGCGCTCAGCCGCTGGTAGCGGTCGAGGTCGATGCAGTTGCCGAACGTCGCGTAGGGCACGATCACCGCGATGTTCCCGCCGTGCCGCGAGATCATGGTCTCCTCCGCGTCCTCCGAGGCCGCCCAGTCGCGCTCGTCGATGTCGCAGAACAGGGGGGTGAGCCCGGCCCAGTCCGCGGCCATGGCGGCGGCGGCAAAGGTGAAGGACGGCATCAGGGCGTAGCGGCGGCCGGGACGATCCGGCTGCAGGGCGCGTCCCGCATCCGCCCGCTCCACCACCGCGCGGATCGCCATCATCAGGCCGATGGTCGCGTTGCACACCGTCACGCAGGCGCCGCCGTCGGCGAACATGCCATCCTGCAGCGCGGTCTCAAAACGGGTGTTCACCGGGCCGTAGTTGGTGAAGATCCCGGACCGCTCGATGGTGCGGAGTTCCTCGCCGAGATCGCACAGGCTGGGCGGCTTCGGACGAAGAAACGGAACCATCTGGACCTCCCTGCCACCCGATCCAGCTGTAGGCGGAAAACGTGAAGGGCCTGTTAACAGGTAAAGCGGCAGTAACCGTCCTCGGGTGTCGGGGGTTGGGCGCAACCAGATCAACCACGGGATGCGTCGGACGAGTCAACGCTCTTGCAAGTTGTCAGCAACCCGGCTTTACCGGGAAGGCGGCACGAGGCCCGGCGCGGGACGATTTTCTGCAGGGCGGCCTCCCTTCTCCGCCGTCGGGCTGACCCCACATGGGCGGTGGACGTCCAGCGCCCGCTGCCGGCTTGGCTTTGCGGCAGCGGGGTTGCAGGATGCGCGCACTGATCCCGTGTTCCGGATCGAGGGAGAGCCTGATGACCGGCATGCCGCCGAACGACCGCGTCCGGATGGACGACGAAGATCCCGATCCCGAATCGCCCGAGGTGCCGGAGCCGAACGGTCCGGAGCCGTCGGAGCCGGGTGAGAACAAGACCCTGTCCTCGCCGATCAACGAGCTCGAGAAGCGCCTGTTCGACCAGCGCAAGGTGCTGATCTTCGGCGCGATCAACGACAAGGTGGCGCGCGACGTCACCGGCCGCCTGCTGGCGCTCGCCGGCGCCTCGGACAAGCCGATCGACGTCTACGTCAACTCGCCCGGCGGCCACGTCGAGAGCGGCGACACCATCCACGACATGATCCGCTTCGTGGACGCGGTGGCGCCGGTGCGCATGATCGGCACCGGCTGGGTGGCCAGCGCCGGCGCGCTGATCTTCGCCGCCGGTCACAAGGAGCGCCGCTACTGCCTGCCGGCCACGCGTTTCCTGCTGCACCAGCCGATGGGCGGCGTGCGCGGTCCCGCCACCGACATCGACATCGAAGCCCGCGAGATCATCAAGATGCGCGAGCGCCTCAACCGGCTGTTCGCGCGCGAGACCGGCCAGACCTACGAGAAGGTCGCCAAGGACACCGACCGCAACTACTGGATGAGCGCCGAGGAGGCGATCGCCTACGGCCTGGTGACCAAGGTCGTGAGCGTCATCACCGACATCTGACCCGCGTCGTTCGGCCGGACCGGCGGCGATCCGCCGGTCCGGGCTGTCGACGATGGCATCGACCGCGATAACCCTCAGGAAGCGGCTTGCCGCACCCCTCGCCGTGGCGGCGCTGCTGGCGATGGCGGCACTTCTGATACGGGACGGCCTGCGCTCCTGCCCGTCCTTCGACGGGGCGATAAACCTCAACCTGGCCCGCAGCCTGGCGGCCGGCCACGGCTACGGCTTCCGCTATGACAGCGTCTTCGCCTTCCCAGCGCAGACCGACGGCCCGTTCATCCTGCCTGCCGCCCTCCTGTTCCGGCTGTTCGGGATCAGCCGCATCTCCGCCCAGGCGGTCAGCCTGTGCTACCTGCTGGCCTTCTCGGCCCTTGTCCCGGCCCTGCTGCGACGCGCCGGGCTGCCCGCATGGCTCGCCGTTGCCGCCGCTGCGGCCTGCCTCGGGACGCCCGGCATCGCCGAATACGGCCTCGACGGCTATGGCGAGATCCCGATGCTGTGCTGGATGCTGGCTGCCCTGCTGGCCGCGGCGCAGGCTGCCGGGCATCCGCCCCGGCCTGCCCCGTTGTTCGCGCTGTCCGGCCTGCTGTTCGGGCTCGCCGTGCTGACGAAGACCGAGGCCCTGATCCCCGTCCTTCCCGCCGCTCTGGTCTGCGCCGCCTTCGCCTGGACATCGGGGCGAGGATGGCGGGGCATCGCGGCGCTCGCCGCCGGCTTCGCACTGCCGATCGCCGGCTGGGAGCTTTTCCGCCTCCTCGCCCTCGGCAGCGTCGGGGCCTGGCACCTCTGGTGGCAGCTCCAGCTCGGCCAGATCGCCCGCCAGTCCGGGAGCGCCGAGACCCGGCTGCTCCCTGGCCCGCTGCTGGCCAAGCTGGGTCGGCACCTCCGCATCCTATCAGGCGAGGTCGGCGTGCCGGTGCCGCTGCTGGCGGTCTGGCTGGTCGTTCCGGCTGCCGCCGCGCCTCCCCGCCTGTCCCGTTTGGCCGATCGCGCCCCCCGGCTGGTGCTGTCGGCGCTGGTCCTGGCGACCCTGTCCACCTTCGCCTGGTGGCTGCTGCTGGCGCCCACCGGCATGACCTGGCTGCGTCGCATCCTGCCCACCCTGCTGCTGCAGACCTGCATGGTCGCGCTGCTGCTGCCCGACCGCCGCACGTGGTCGCAACCGGTGCTGACCGTCCTCCTGCTCGTGCCGCAGCTGGCCCTGCTCGGCTCGGGCCTGCACGCGCTGTCGCAACGCGACCCGACGCCGCGCAGCGACGCCATCCGCCGGGCCGTCCTGCTGATGCGCAGCCTGCCGCCGGACTCGGTGTTCTTCGGCGTCGGCTGGTGGCAGGCGCCGGAGCTGTCCCTGTTCTCCGGCCGCACGGTGATGAACCTCGACCTTTGGCCGCCGCAGCGGATCAACGCCCTGCCGCACAAGTTCCTCCTGGTCGACCGCGCCCTGCGCGACATCGGCGGCAACGACCTGCTGCAGGTCGAGGCGACGACAACCCTCGCGCCGGTGTTCGACGCGCCGGACGCGGCGATCTACCGCATTCTGTCGGTGGATCCGGAGCGCCCGGCGCACGGCCCGTCCCCGCCGCGCCCCGGGTTCGACGCCCGCACCGACGCGCTCGCCCGCGGCGGCGGCTGGTATCCCTCGGCCGGCGGCTGGGCCTGGGTCCAGCCGCGCAGCCACGTCGTGCTGGCCCGCGGCAGCCAGACCCGCCTGGTCCTGGACGCCGCGTTCTGGTCGGAGCTGTTCCCGCCGGGTGCCGGACCGCGCCACCTGCACGTGTCGGCGCCCGGCTGCCTGGACCGGCAGGTCACGGTGCCGGGCGCCGGCATCCGGCGCCTCGTGCTGCCGCTCCGCTGCGCCCCCGTCGCCACCCCGCAGCCGCTCGACGTGACGCTCGTGCTGGACGGCGCCATGCCGCTGCTGCACCAGCTCGACGCCGACACCCGACTGCGCGGGTTCGAGATCAGCCGCATGGCGCTGGAACCCTGACACGCCCGTGCGGGGACGCCGGAACGGGAACCCGCACGCCTGCGTCGCGTGTGGGGTCAACCTTCTTCCCCTCGGCGGCACACACGCCATGGAGCGCCCGATGGCCCAGCAGATCCCGCTCGACCCGGACAGCGTAACCGGCACCGACACCGGCAGCGGCGTGGTCGAGCTGCGGCCCGACCTCGCCTATCGCCGCCTCACCCTGGTCAACGTCGCCTTTCTCGGCCCCGCCGGCGCGCCGGACCGCGGCTGGGTGCTGGTCGACGCCGGGCTGCCGGACTCCGAGACCGAGATCCAGGCCGCCGCCGTGCATCGCTACGGCGTATCCCGCCCGGCGGCGATCGTGCTGACGCACGGGCATTTCGACCATGTCGGCGCCGTGCAGGCGCTGGCCGAGCGCTGGGACGCGCCGGTCTACGCGCATCGCCTGGAGCATCCCTATCTTGACGGCAGCGCGTCCTACCCGCCGCCGGACCCGGCCATCGGCGGCGGCCTGATGTCGCGCATCTCGCCGCTCTACCCGCGCGGGCCGATCTCGCTGGGCAGCCGGCTGCAGGCGCTGGCCGAGGACGGTACCCTGCCGCACCTGGACGGCTGGCGCTGGATCCACACCCCGGGCCATTCCGTCGGACACGTGTCGCTATGGCGGGAATCCGACCGCACCCTGCTCGCCGCCGACGCCGTCATCACCACGGCCCAGGAATCCGCCTACGCGGTGCTGACCGCGCGCACCGAGCTGCACGGGCCGCCGATGTACTTCACCCACGACTGGGCGGCGGCGCACCGCTCCGCCGCCACGCTGGCGGCGCTGGAGCCGGACCTGCTGCTGTCCGGCCACGGCCTCGCCGTTGCGGGACCCCAGCTCCGCGACGGCCTGCACCGGCTGGCCCGCGAGTTCCCGGTGGTCGCCAGGCCGGCCGAGCCCCACTACCTGCTGCACCCGGCGCGCGCCGAGGACGGCTCCGCCTACGCGCCGCCGGTGCAGCCGGAATGACCGCGTCCCTCTTCTAGCGGTCCACGGCGATCCGCGCCTGCCACGCGCACAACAGCGGCGTCACCACCAGCTCCATGCCGAGCCCGCCCAGCATCGGCGCCGGCGGGAGCCCGTCCAGCAGCACGCCGAGCAGCCGCCCGAGCCCGCCCGCCACCACCAGCGCGGTCAGCAGCCGGAATCGCGCGGACCGCCGCTCGATCGAGGGGATCGTGCTCCAGAACCCGATGCCGACCGCCAGCAGCAGCCCGGACAGGTAGCGGAAATGGCTGTCCACCCCGGGCAGCGCGCCCGGCGACGCCGGACCGGCCAGGGTGATGCCGAGCACCATCCCGGACAGCCCTGCCAGCACCGGCACCAAGCCCAGCACCGCCACCAGTCCCTGCAGCACGCGCCGGCTCATGCGTCCGGCGCCGGCAGTCCCAGCATCAGGGCGATGTTCTGGATCGCCGCCCCGGACGCGCCCTTGCCGAGATTGTCCAGGCGCGCCGTCAGCAGGGCGTGCCGGTCGCCGTCATGGGCGTGCACGCGCAGCTCCATCGCGTCGCTCCCAGCCAGCGCGTCCGCCGCCAGCACCGCCGGCTCGGCCGCGTCCCGCACCGAGATCCGGGCCGAGCCGCGGTACCAGTCCGCCAGCGCGGCATGCAGGTCGGCGCCGGTGACGTGACCGGGAAGCAGGTCGAGGTGCAGCGGGATCGACACGATCATGCCCTGCGGGAAGTGCCCGACCGACGGCACGAAGATCGGGCGCCGCGTCAGCCCGGCCTGCACCCTGATCTCCGGCACGTGCTTGTGCCCGAGGTCCAGCCCGTAGAGCACGAAGGCGGGGCCGCCTTCCCGCTCGTGCGCCTCGATCATGTTCCGCCCGCCGCCGGAATAGCCGCTCACCGCGTTGATCGCGACCGGATGGTCGCCCGGCAGCAGTCCCGCCTCGATCAGCGGCCGCAGCAGCGCCACCGCTCCGGTCGAGTAGCAGCCGGGATTCGACACCCGCAGCGCGTGCCCGATCGCCTCCGCCTGGCCGCGCCGCATCTCGGGGAAGCCGTACACCCAGTCGGGATGGGTGCGGAACGCGGTGCTGGCGTCCAGCAGCCGCGGCGGCCGGGGCAGGCCGGCCGCCATCGCGGCCGCCTCGCGCGACGCCGCGTCCGGCAGGCACAGCACCACCAGGTCGGCCTCCTCCATCAGCGCGCGGCGGGCCTCCGGATCCTTGCGCAGGGCCGGCTCGACCGACCGCAGCTCGACCGGCAGCGCGTCCAGCCGGCGCCTGATCCCGAGCCCGGTGGTGCCGGCCTCGCCATCGATGAACACGGTCGCCGCTGCCAAGTCCCGCTCCTCCTGCGCCTGCCGCCACGCCACGATGCCCGCAAATGCCGTCCGGCGGAACCCAAGCCCCCTGCGACGCGCGGGCCGGATGCGGCATACCGGGCGCAATGACCCGCCCGCCGACGACGCCGCTGCTCCGCCCCCTCGGCCTGGTCCTGGCCTACGCCGCCGCCGCCCTGCTCCTGTTCGACCAGGCGTTCCTCGGCGACCGCACCTTCTTCGACTTCGGCGACGCTTCGCTGCAGAGCTATCCCTGGCTGCTGGCCGTCGCCCGCGCGGCACGCCACGGCCACCTCGTGCTGTGGGAGTTCGGCGCCCAGGCCGGCACCAGCTTCGCCGGCGAGCTGCAGCCGGCACCCTTCTACCCGCCGACCTTCTTGCTGGGCCTGCTCGGGCTGGACGGGATCCTGCTGTGCAACGCCTTCGTGCTGCTGCACTTCGCGCTGGCGGCGACCTTCATGCACCTGCTGCTGCGCGCGGAGCGCCTGTCGCGGCTGGCCGCGGTCCTCGGCGCCAGCCTGTTCGCCTTCTGCGGCTACCTGCCGTTCCAGGCGAACGCCCAGCCCAACATCTTCGCCTCCCTGTGCTGGCTGCCGCTCCTGCTGCTGCTGCACCGCCGCGCGTGGGCGACCGGCACGGTACGGGATGGAGTTTGCTTCGCCGCCATGGCGGGCCTGGCCGGTTCCTTGCAGATCGCCGCCGGCCACATGCAGCCCTTCGTGCACGGCTCCTACGCCGTCATGATCTGCGCGCTGGTGGTCGCGCTGGCGCGCCGTTCGGCCCGGGCGGTGCTGCTCGGCGCGTTCGGCCAGGCGATGGCGCTCGGCTTCGCCGCGGTGCCGATCGAGCTCGCCCGACAGTACCTGCAGCTGTCCTACCGCTGGTACGCCACCGGCATGAGCCGCTGGCCGCATGCCGTACCGGCCGACGCCTATGCCGGCGCCGCCTCCCTGACCTGGGCCGACTTCGCCGGCCTGCTTCACCCAAGCACGCTGCGCATGATGGACGGCAGCCTCTACCTGACGGTGCTCGCCCTGCCGCTCTGCGCGCTGGGCACCCTGCGCCGGACCACGCTGGCCGTCTCGATGACGGTGCTGACGGTCTTTGCGCTCGCGCTGGCGCTCGGCGGCCAGGCCGGCCCGCTGGTGCACCTGTTCTTCCACCTGCCGCTGCTGCCGCAGCTGCGCAGCCCGATCCGCGCGGTGTACCTGTTCAGCTTCGCCGTCGCCGTGCTGGCCGCGACCGGCCTGGACGTCCTGCGCCGCCTGCTCGGCCGGCTGCACCCCGGCACCGCCCTGGCCGTGGCCGGGACGCTGCTGCTCGCTGTGCTGGTCCAGGTCGCCCGGTTCGATCGCGGCGTCGGCCGGTCGACCGCCAACGCGGAGTTCGCACCGGCCTACTACGAGCACGATCCCGCCCTGGACGCGATCGTGCGCCTGTCGAACCGCGGCCCACTGGTCGACCGCTACGAGGCCCTGCCCCGCGACCTGGTGCCCCCCAACGCCGGCGACCTCGTGCCGGTGCTGAACCTTCTGGGCCAGCGCGCCACCATGCTGGTCGCGGTGTTCGATGACCTGTCGCGCAACTGGGGACCGGTCGTTTCGCCTGGCCTGGATCGGCTCGGCGTCCGCTGGCTCCTGTCCGACCACCCGATCGACGGCCTGCCGCTGGTCGGACAGGGCCGCGGCTACCGGATCTACGAACGGCCCGGCGCGCTGTCCGTGCTCTGGATCGACGGGGTCGGCAGCGCACCACCCCGACGCGCCCCGGTGCTCGCGGCGGACTGGAGCGCGAACCGCGTGCGCTTCACCCTCCGGCCACTGCCGGCTGGCACCCGGCTGGTGTTCGCGCAGCCCGTCTATCCCGGCTGGCAGGCGCGGGTGGATGGCAGGCGGGTCCAGATCGGCCGGGAGGACATCTTCCCTGCGGTCGTGGTTCCCGCCGGTTCCCGGGTGCTGGAGTTCGCCTACCAGCCGTCGCTGCTGACGGCCGAGCTCCTGACCGCGCTCGCCGTCCTGGTCCTGGCCGGCAGCCTTGCGGCCAGTCGGCGGGCGAAACCGCCCGTACCGGCCGCCGCTCCCGGCTGCTGAAGTGCTGGCCTCAGCGCTTGGAGAACTGGAACGACCGGCGGGCCTTCGCCTTGCCGTACTTCTTGCGCTCGACCACGCGGCTGTCGCGGGTGAGGAACCCGGCCACCTTCAGGATGCCGCGCAGGGAGGGCTCGTAGTACGTCAGCGCCCGGCTGATGCCATGCCGCAGCGCGCCGGCCTGGCCGGACAACCCACCGCCCGTGACGGTGCAGTACACGTCGAACTGGTTGTAGCGGTCCGCCACCAGGAACGGCTGGGTGATCAGCATGCGCAGCACCGGGCGGGCGAAGTAGGTGCCGACCTTGCGCCCGTTGACGCTGATGTCGCCCCGCCCCGGCTTGATCCACACGCGGGCCACCGCGTTCTTGCGGCGGCCGGTGGCGTAGGAGCGCCCCTGCGCGTCGCGCTTGGGCTCGCGCACCACCGTCTCGTCCGGGGTCACGGCGACGCCGGCCTGGACCGCCAGGTCCTTGAGGTCGGCAAGCGAGCCGGTGCGAGTCTGGGTTTCGGACATGATCAGCTCTCCACGCGCGTCGACGTGACGGAGTTCTTGCGGTTCATCGCGGCGACATCCAGCGCCTGCGGCTGCTGGCCGTCATGCGGATGGGTGGTGCCGGCATACACGTACAGGTGCTTCATCTGCGCGCGCTGCAGCGGCCCGCGGGTGATCATCCGCTCCACCGCCTTGGTGATCACGTGGCCCGGGTTCCTGCCCTCAAGCCTCTGCGCGATCGTGCGCTGCTTGATCCCGCCGGCGAACCCGGTGTGGTAGTGGAACAGCTTCTGCCCGGCCTTGTTGCCGGTCAGGCGCACCTTCTCGGCGTTGATGACGACGATGTTGTCGCCGCAATCGACGTGCGGGGTGAACTGCGGCTTGTGCTTGCCGCGCAGGCGCTGGGCGATGATGGCGGCGAGCCGGCCGAGAACGAGCCCGTCGGCGTCGATCAGGACCCAGCTCTTCGTCACCTCCGCAGGCTTCAGCGAGAGGGTAGTCTTCATGGGCAGGGATTCCACGTTCGAGCGTGCGGCATGCCCGGAACGGCAACCGCGGAGAAGCCGGGCTTATCTGCGCCGCGACGACGCGCGTCAAGCGCTTCCTGTAGACCGTGTTGTAAACTGCAAACTTGTCGATGGTATCATGATACCGCAACGCGTTCCTGTCCGGGCTGCGCGATCCGCGCCGCCAGGGCATGATGCGCGTATGCCTTCCGATCCCCTTCCCGTCCCCGTCCACGTGATCGGCGCGTCCGGCCGCTCCGGCCTGGCGCTGGTCAAGGCCCTGCGGGCCCGCGCCGTCCCGGTGGTGCCGGTGGTGCGCGACCCCGCCCGCTGGGCCGCCACCGGGATCGACCTGCCGCCGCGCCTGGCCGACCTCCGCGACGCCCGCGCCCTGGCCACCGCCCTGCGCGATGCCGTCCGCGTGGTCAGCACCGCCCATGCCCGCCACGCCCCGCAGGTGCTGGACGCCGCCCCGCCAGACGCCCGGCTGGTGTTCCTCGGCAGCACGCGCAAGTTCACCCGCTGGCCCGATGCGCACGGCAACGGCGTCCTGGCCGGCGAGCGCGCCCTGCTGGCGTCGGGCCGCAACGGCGTGATCCTGCACCCGACCATGATCTACGGCGCGGACGGCGAGAACAACGTCCGTCGCCTCGCCGCCCTGCTCCGCCGCCTGCCGTTCGCCCCCCTGCCGGGCGGCGGCCACGCCCTGGTGCAGCCGATCCACCAGTCCGACCTGACGGCCTCGATCCTGTCCGCCCTGGACCACGACTGGCACGGCCCGCACGCGCTGGTGGTCGCCGGACCGGACGCGATGCCGTATCGCGACTTCCTCCTGGCCGTGACCCGCGCGGCCGGGCTCCCGCCGCGACGGGTGCTGCCGGTCCCGGCGGCGGTTCTGATGGCCGCCGCCCTGCTGGCCCGGCCGATCCCGCGCCTGCCCCGCATCGGCCCGGACGAGATCCGCCGCCTGCTGGAGGACAAGGCGTTCGACGTCGCCCCGATGCGCGACCGGCTCGGCGTGGCGCCGATCCCGCTCCGCGACGGCCTCGCCCGCACCTTTGCCCGCGCCGGCTGACGCGACGGCGTCACGCGGAGCCGGCCTCATGCCCCGCTGCTGCTCCGCCCCTCATCGGCAGCCTCCGACGCCGGCTGCGGATCGAGCACAAGCCGTCCCTCCCGGAAGACCTGGACGAGGAGGTCGAGCACCGCGCGAATCGCGGGCGTCCGCCGGAGGTCGGCGTGGACCACCAGCCAGATCTCGCGGCGCAGCGTGGTCGCGATCGGGAGGCTGGCCAGGAGCGGGTCGCCGGCCGCCATGAAGCAGGGCAGCGCCGCCACGCCCAGCCCCGCGCGGGCGGCGGCCAGCTGGATCGCGAGGTCGCTGGCGCGGAATACGACCGGGCGGTTGCCCGCGATCCGCAGCAGCCACGCCTGCTGCGCCAGCCCGTCCAGGGCCTTGTCGAAGGCGATGAACTCCCAGGCGGCCTCCTCGCTCCGCCCGAGGTAGTCGGTGGACGCGAACAGGCCGAACGCCATCATGCCGACCCGGCGCACCGCGACCGCGCTCTCGTCCGGCCGGCTCAACCGGACGGCGATGTCGGCCTCCTGACGCCCGAGCGACGCGGCCAGGGTTTCGCCGGCAAGCTCCAGGTGGAGCGCCGGATGCAGCCGGCGGAGCGGTGCCAGCCTGGACGCCAGGAAGTGGCTGGCAAGGCCCGGCGGCGCGCTGACGCGCACGTCGCCGCCCACCGGCGCGTGCAGGGCACGCGCCAGGCGCAGCAGGGTCTGCGCCTCGGCGTCCACACGGAGCGCCGCGGCGGCAAGCGTCCGCCCGGCCCTTTGGACCGCGCCCGCCGATCGTGTGGTGACCTTCCTCGGGCGATGGCTGATGCTCGACAAGGCGCAGACCCTGTTCGGCATCCTGTTCGGCTTCGGCTTCGCCGTGTTCGTCGGCCGCCTGTCGGAACGACGCGGCGACGCGAACGCCGTGTATGCCCGCCGCCTGTCCGCCCTGACCGTGTTCGGCGTCGTCCACTTCGTGCTGCTGTGGTGGGGCGACATCCTGCACGACTACGCCTTGGTCGGGTTCGCGCTGCTGCTCACCCGGCGCTGGCCGGGATGGCTTCTGTTGCTTCTCGGCGGCGCCCTCATGCTCCTAGCTGGGCAGCTGCTGCCGCTGGCGCTCCATGTCCTGAACAGGGCCGGAGTCGCAACGGCCATCTCGGCCTCGCTCGCCGCGCAGAGGCACATCGCCTGGCAGGCGCTCTGCAACGGCGACTACCGGCTGCTGCTGGAGCTGGTGCGCGAGCGCGCCACGCTGTTCTACAACACTCCCTTCATCCTCACCGCCTGGCCGCTGATCCTGGGCCAGTTCCTGTTCGGCGCCTGGCTGTACCGGACCGGATGGCTGCAGGCGCCCGAGCGGCACCTGCCGGTGTTCCGCCTCGCGGCCGCGATTGGCCTGCCGCTCGGCCTGGTTCTCGCCCTGCTGCGCCCGACGCGGGCGCTGCTCATGGGCGCGCATCCCCATCCAGCCGGCCTCGCCTTGGCTCTGCTTGAGGACGCCGCCGTGCCGGTACTGGCACTCGGCTATGCCGGGGCGTTCGTGCTGGCGGGCTGCCGCCCGGCCTGGCGACGTCGCCTGCGCGGCCTTGCCGCCTTCGGCCGCATGGCGCTGACCAACTACGTGCTGCAGAGCGTGTTCTACCTCCTCGTCTTCGATGGCTTCGGCCTCGGCCTGGTCGGGCATGTCGGCCAAACGGTCGACCTGGGCCTGGCGCTCGCGGTGTTCGCGGCACAGGTCGGGTTCAGCCTGTGGTGGCTGAAGCACTACCGGTTCGGTCCGCTCGAATGGCTGCGGCGTTCCATCACCTACCGGTCGTGGCAGACGCTGCGTCGCCAGGCCTAGGTTCCGGCCGGGAAGGCTTCCGGTCTAGTGTCGTGGCCAGTCGAGAAAGAGGACCGGATGGCCATCGTCAGGCAGGTGATCACCGCGCTCAACCGCGACGGCACCGACATGCTCGGCACGCGCAACGTGGCGATCAAGATCGTCGACGAGAGCATCGTCTCGGGCTCGCTGCTGACGGTGGAGAGCAACCATTTCTGCATCCTGAAGTCGCGCGGCGCCGTGCTCCAGGTGTACGACACCGGCCAGTACACCCTGGTGACGCCGGACAAGCCCCTGGTCGGCTCGGTGGTGCAGGGCTTCTTCGGCGGCGCCTCGCCCTGGGTGTACGAGGTGATCTACGTCAACCGGGCCAAGCTGCTGGTGCGCTCCTCCGGCATCGCCACCAGCGCCGAGATGGCGGAGGTGTCCTACCAGGCCGACTACTACATCCACATCGACACCCGCGACGCGGCCCTGGACCTGATCACCCACATGCCCTTCACCGGCCGGGTGATCGACACGGGCGAGATCGCCGACTACGCCGGGCCTGCCATCGAGCAGGCGATCAACCAGGTGATCCAGGTCACCCGGCTGGAGCACATCAACGAGCGCATCCACGAGCTGCGCGAGACCGTGAAGTCGCACCTGTCCGACTTCCTGCGCGTGTTCGGCATCCTGCTCAACGACCTCAAGATCCTGGTGCTGCCGCGCGACCAGCGCATGCGCGAGCTGATCGCGCTGCAGGCGATCGGCCTGTCCCCGCTCGAGGCGGTGCGCCACTACCTGGCGCTGCAGATGGCCGAGCGCGGCCTCCTGTCGGCGCCGAACGCGGCGATCGGCGCGCCCTTCCACGTCGGCGCCGGTACGATGCCCGACCTGTCACCGCGGCCGCCGACGCCCCTGCCGGCGGACGGCGACCTCGCCGCCGACACGCGCCCCGCCTGATGCCGGGGATCGCCGAGCTGGTCGCCACCCTGCGCGGCCTGGTCGAGCAGGCGGAAGCGGACTGGCGCCGCCGCCACCTGCCGCCCCTCTCGCGCGACGCGCCCCGTCCCAATCCGGATGCGCTCCGCGGCGCGCAGACGCTGGAAGCGATCGGCCGCGAGCTGGACGCGATCGGCGGCCAACTCCGCACCCTGCCCGCACCCGACCTGGCCCGGCTGGCATCCCGGCATGGCCCCGGGGCCGGCATCCGGCTCGCCGAGGCCGACGACGCCCTGCGCAGTCACGCCTCCTTCCTGCTGGCGCTGCTCGATCCCGCGGCAGACGGGCAGGCGCTGCAGCCCGAGCAGATCCGCCGAAGCGTCGCCCACCTGCGCGCCCTGGCGCAGCAGCGCGCCGAGCTGCTGGCATGAGGCGTGCCTAGCGTGGCGTGCCGTCCTCGTTGAACGACCGATCGTCGGTCGGACAGGCCGCCAGGCGTTTCGGACGCAGGTTCACCAAGTCCGACAGCCAGCACTCGTCGAACACCGAGCAATAGCAGGCACGGAACGAGATCGCCTCGGCCACCCGCCTCAGTCGGTCCAGCACGTCCGCCGACGCCTGCGACGGCTGCAGCATCAGGAAGGTGTCAGTCTCCCCGGGACGCATCACCGAGTTCTTCAACCGGTAGCTCGGGATCCGCCCGGGCAGCTGCACCTTGCGCAGCACGGGATCGGCGGACACGCCGCAGCACCGTTCGAGCAGCGCGCCCTGCGTCGGCATCACCTCGCCCTTGTAGAGCACCTCGAACGATTCGAGCTTCGCCGGGCCGATCCCCGCATTGTCCAGCCAGAACCGGTCCCCGTCCGGACCAAGGAGGCTGCTGTCCGCCTGCACGAACGGCCAGGAGTTCGCCGCCACCAGCTCGCGCTCGGTCCGTCCGTGCTCCATGGCGACGACCAGCGACACCACCGAGATGAAGATCGCCGACAGCGCCAGCACGAGGTCGAGCAGGCGGTGACCGGTATGGCGCGGGTGCGCGTGCACCTCCTCCGTCGTCACCTGCACCGGCAGCTCCATCGCTCCCCTCCGTTCGACCCCGGCCCCGTCTTCCGGTGCCCCGGGCCGGAGACTAGCATGACCCGCCTGTCCGTCCGGCTGCCGGCACGGCGGGACAAGGAGGAAGCGATGCGGCTCACCCGCCTCGACGTGCAGAAGATGAAGCAGGCGGGCGAGCGGATCGCCATGCTGACCGCCTACGACCATCCCTCCGCCGTCCTGGCCGAACGCGCCGGCGTGCCGATGCTGCTGGTGGGCGACTCCCTCGGCATGGTGGTGCACGGCCACGACACCACCCTGCCGGTCACGCTGGACGACATGGTGCGCCACGCCGGCGCCGTGGTGCGCGGCTCCTCGCGGGCGCTGGTGGTCGGCGACCTGCCGTTCCTGACCTATGCCAGCGAGGCCGATGCGGTCGCCTCCGCGCGCCGGCTGATGCAGGAGAGCGGCGTGGGCGCGGTCAAGCTGGAAGGCGGCGCGCCGGTCGTGCCCACCGTCCGGCTGCTCACCGGCCTCGGCGTGCCGGTGATGGGACACCTGGGACTCACCCCGCAGGCGCAGCACCAGCTCGGCCTGCGCGTGCAGGCGAAGGGGGCGGCAGAGGCGCGGCAGCTGCTCGACGACGCGCTGGCGCTGGAGGCGGCGGGCGCCTTCGCCGTGGTGCTGGAGCTGGTGCCGGCCCCCCTCGCCGAGGCGGTGTCCCGGCGTCTGCGGATCCCCACCATCGGCATCGGCGCCGGCGCCGGTTGCGACGGCCAGGTGCAGGTGTGGCACGACGTGCTCGGCCTGTTTCCCGGCAAGTCGCCGCGTCACGCCCGGCGCTTCGCCGAGATTGGCGCCGCGGTCGAGGACGCGCTGCGCCAGTACGTCGCCGAGGTGCGGGACGGACGCTTCCCCACCCCGGCACAGAGCAGCGGCATGGACGAGGCCGAGCTCGCGGCGGCGCTGCGCTAGATGCAGGTCCTGTCCACGGTTGCCGCCATGCGCGCGGCGCGTCGGGAGGTCGGCACGCTCGGCCTGGTGCCGACCATGGGCTTCCTCCACCGTGGGCACCTGTCCCTGGTCGAGCGGGCGCTGGCGGAATGCGGCACCGCGGCCGCCAGCATCTTCGTCAACCCGACCCAGTTCGGCCCCCACGAGGACCTCGGGCGCTACCCGCGCGACCTGCCGCGCGACCTCCGCCTGCTGGAACAGGCGGGCGCGTCGCTGGTGTTCGTGCCGGAACCGGACGAGATCTACCCGCCCGGCTTCGCCACCCGGATCGACGCCGGCCAGGTCGCCGAACCCCTGGAAGGTGCCGTGCGCCCCGGACACTTCGCCGGCGTCGCCACGGTGGTGGCCAAGCTGCTCAACATCGTGCAGCCCGACCGCGCGTATTTCGGCCAGAAGGACGCGCAGCAGAGCGCCGTGATCCGCCGGCTGGTGCGCGACCTCGACATCCCGGTGCAGGTCGTGGTGGGCGACACGGTGCGCGATCCGGACGGCCTCGCCCTGTCGAGCCGCAACACCTACCTGACGGCGGAGCAGCGCGCGCGAGCACCGGCGCTGCACCGCGCCCTGCTGACCGCAGAGGCGCTGTTCGCCGCGGGCGAACGCAGCGCCGCGGTGCTGCGCACGGCGGTGCTCACCGCACTCGGGCCCACTGACGAGCTTGCGGTCGACTACGTCAGCGTCGCCGACCCCGACACCGTCGCCGAGATAGAGCAGGTCGCCGATCGGGCGCTGCTGTCGCTCGCGGTCCGTCTCGGCCGCACCCGCCTGATCGACAACATCGTCCTGTCCGCGTCCTGAACTCCGGTCAGGCGCCGTTCATCGCCTGCGCCAGCGCCACGTCCTCCGGCATATTGACGTTGAAGAACGGGTCGCGCGGCACGGCGTCGAACGCCACCTCGCGCAGTCCGAGCGGCGACGAGAACGCCCGGACGCCCAAGGCGCCGCTCGGCGCGTCCGGCCCGAGCCGATGAAGGTAGCTCGCCAGCGCGTCCCGCCAGGCCACCGGCCACAGCGCCACCAGGTGATGCCTGCGCCCGGCGGACACCGCCACCGCCGGCGCCGGCGCAAGCATCCGGAGCAGGTCGCACGGGATGAAGGGCGTATCCCCCGGCACCGTCAGCAGGAAATGCGCCCCCTGCTCCTCGGCCCATTCGAGCGCGCGCAGCAGGCCGCCGAGCGGGCCGATCCCCCGCCTGCGGTCCGCCAGCACCGGCAGACCGAAGCGCGCGAACCGCGCCGGATCGCCGTTGGCGCCCAGCGCGATCGGGTCGAGCTGCGGCCGCAGCCGCTGCAGGATCAATGACAGGATGGGTATGCCGCCGATCTCGACCAGCGTCTTGTCGATCCCGCCCAGCCGGCGCGCCTCGCCGCCGGCGAGGATCACGGCCACCGTCCCGCTCACGCGCAGGCTCCCGCAGAAATCGTGCTGGGGCGAACGACGGGGCTCGAACCCGCGACATCCAAGACCACAACCTGGCGCTCTACCAGCTGAGCTACGTCCGCCACACAGCGGCGCCGGGTTTAGAAGAGCGGCCCTGTCCCGTCAATCTTCGGCTGTGCTTGTGAACAGCGTTCACGCGAGGTGGGCGCGGAGCCGGTCGAGCGCCGTGTTCAGCACCGACTCCCGCTTGCAGAAGGCGAAGCGCACGTAGTGATCCGGCGCGTCCGGCGCGCCGTAGAACGCCGACACCGGGATCGCCGCCACGCCTGCCTGCTCGGTGATGCGTCGGCAGAACGCTGCGTCGTCGCCAGGCCCGAACGGACGGATGTCGGCAACCAGGAAGTAGCTGCCGTGCGACGGCAGGACGCCGAAGCCGATGGCCGACAGCCCATCGGCCAGCAGGTCGCGCTTGGCCCGGAGGTCGCGGCCGAGGGCACCGAAGTAGTCCGCGTCCTTGTCCAGCCCGAAGGCCACCGCGCGCTGCAGGTTCGGCGGCGTGGCGAAGGTGAGGTTCTGGTGCGCCTTGGCGATCACCGCAGCGAGCGGCGCGGATGCGGTCGCGTAGCCCACCTTCCAGCCGGTCAGCGAGAAGCTCTTCCCCGCGCTGCCGATCCGCACGCAGCGATCCCGCATCCCGGGCAGCGTCATCAGCGGCACGTGCCGGGCGCTGCCGAAGGTCAGGTGCTCGTACACCTCGTCGCAGATCGCATACGCATCGTGGCGCTGCAGCAGCCCGGCCAGCACCGCCAGCTCGTCCTCGTCGAACACCTTGCCCGACGGGTTCATCGGCGTGTTGAGCAGCACCGCCTTGGTGCGCGGGCCGAACGCCGTCTCCAGCTCGGCGCGCGGCAGGCGCCAGTCCGGCGGCGACAGCCGGACCAGGCGCGGGACGCCGCCCAGCAGCCGCACCGCCGGCAGGTAGGTGTCGTAGAGCGGCTCGAACAGCACCACCTCGTCACCCGGCTCGACCAGGGCCGCGAGGGACGCCGCCAGCGCCTCGGTGGCGCCCGAGGTCACCACCACCTCGGTGCGGGGATCGACCTCCAGGCCGTGGAAGCGACGGTTCGACCGCGCCACCGCCTCGCGCAGCTCGGGCAGGCCGGTGAGCGGCGCATACTGGTTGCGGTTGTCCAGCAGCGCGTCGGCGGCGACCCGTACCATGTCGGCCGGCCCCTCGGTGTCCGGGAAGCCCTGGCCGAGGTTGATCGCGTCGTGCTGCACGGCCAGCGCCGACATCACGGTGAAGATGGTGGTCGGCGCGTCGGCGAGCAGTCGGTTCGGTGTCTTCATCGCAGGACTTCATGCCTCGTGTCTCGGCGGGCGCCAGCGCCGCCGGCCGCCGGCCAGGCAGGACGGCCGTGATTGCCGCGGCGCGCGTCGCGTGGCAACGTGCCGCGCGCCGCAGAGCCCCGATCACCTGGCCCCCGATCACCTGGAACCGCGCCGATGAAGAAGATCGAGGCCATCATCAAGCCGTTCAAGCTCGACGAGGTGAAGGAGGCGCTGCACGAGATCGGGCTGCAGGGGCTGACCGTCACCGAGGCCAAGGGCTTCGGCCGGCAGAAGGGCCACACCGAGCTGTATCGCGGCGCCGAATACGTGGTCGACTTCCTGCCCAAGATGAAGATCGAGGTGGTGTGCGACGACGCCACCGCCGAACGCGCCGTCGAGGCGATCGTGGACGCGGCCCGCACCGGGCGGATCGGCGACGGCAAGATCTTCGTCTACAGCCTGGAGGAGGTGGTCCGCATCCGCACCGGCGAGCGCGGCGAGGATGCGATCTGAGCGCCGCGTGGCGCGTTCGACACGGCTTGCGGCGTCGCAACGATTGATTATCGTCGCATGGCACGGAAGCTGCTCCGCCAGGCGGCGGCCGATGCCGCATTTCTCCCGACACCCCAGGCCGGCCGCGTGGGGCGGCCGTCCAGACAGCAGGTAACACCCGGATGGCCAAGAAAGCGTCACCTCCCCCGCCCGCCGCTCCCGCGCCCGTTCCCGGCGGCGGGGCCGAGGCTCGCGTCGCCAAGGTGATGGAGCTGCTGCAGGAGCATTCGGTCGAGTACGTCGACCTGCGCTTCACCGATCCGCGCGGCAAGTGGCACCACACCACCCAGCACGTCTCGACCATCGACAACGACGTGTTCCGCGACGGCATCATGTTCGACGGCTCCTCGATCGCCGGCTGGAAGGCGATCAACGAGAGCGACATGATCCTGATGCCGGACCCGGACAGCGCGGTGATGGACCCGTTCTCGGCCAAGCCGCAGATGATCCTGTTCTGCGACATCGTCGAGCCGTCCACCGGCCAGCCCTACGCCCGCGACCCCCGCGGCACCGCCAAGCTCGCCGAGGCGTACCTCAAGTCGACCGGCATCGGCGATGCCGCGTTCTTCGGCCCCGAGGCCGAGTTCTTCATCTTCGACAGCGTCAAGTTCGGCTCCGGGCCGAACTTCGCCTCCTACCACCTCGACAGCATCGAGGGCCCGGGCGCCTCGCTCAAGGACTACCCCGAAGGCAACATGGGTCACCGCCCGACGGTGAAGGGCGGCTACTTCCCCGTCGCCCCCGTGGACAGCGAGCACGACCTGCGCGCCGAGATGCTGTCGACCATGGGCGAGATGGGCCTGCCGATCGAGAAGCACCACCACGAGGTGGCGCAGAGCCAGCACGAGCTCGGCACCAAGTTCACCACCCTGGTAAAGGCGGCCGACTTCCTGCAGATCTACAAGTACTGCGTGCACAACGTGGCGCACAGCTACGGCAAGACCGCGACTTTCATGCCCAAGCCGATCTACGGCGACAACGGTTCTGGGATGCACGTGCACCAGTCGATCTGGAAGGACGGCCGCCCGACCATGGCCGGCAACGGCTATGCCGACCTGTCCGACACGGCGCTGTACTACATCGGCGGCATCATCCGGCACGCCAAGGCGCTGAACGCCTTCACCAACCCGTCCACCAACTCGTACAAGCGGCTGATCCCGGGCTTCGAGGCGCCGGTGCTGCTCGCCTACTCGGCACGCAACCGGTCCGCATCCTGTCGCATCCCCTATGCGACCAGCCCCAAGGCCAAGCGGGTCGAGGTCCGCTTCCCCGATCCTACCGCCAACCCCTACCTCGCCTTCGCCGCGATGCTGATGGCCGGCCTCGACGGCATACGCAACAAGATCCATCCCGGCGAGGCGATGGACAAGGACCTGTACGACCTGCCGCCGGAGGAGCTGAAGGAGATCCCAACCGTGTGCGGATCCCTGCGCGAGGCGCTGCAGGCGGTGGAGGCCGACCACGAGTTCCTGCTCGCCGGCAACGTGTTCACCCGCGACCAGATCGAGGCCTACTGCGAGATCAAGTGGCAGGAGGTGTACAGGTTCGAGCACACGCCGCACCCGGCCGAGTTCGAGATGTACTACTCGGTCTGATCCGGTCGACGCTCCGCAACGGGCTGGCGCCGGCGGCAGCGAGGCCGTCGACGCCGCCCGCATGAGCGCGATCCCCCGGCGACCGCCGCTCCTGCGCAGCCCGCGTCTGACCCTCGAGCCGCTGCATGCGGACCACGTGCCGGTCCTGTTCGCCGGCCTGTCCGATCCCGCCCTGTATCGCTGTCTTGCCGATCGGCCGCCGGTCTCGCCTGCCGAGCTGTCGCACCGCGTGGGCGAATCCGGCCGTTCCCCGGACGGGGCGGATCTCTGGTGCAGCTGGATGGTCCGGCAGAACCGCGACGACGCCTATGCCGGCACCGTGCAGGCGACGGTGGAGCAGGCCGGCCAGGAGCCGGCGACCGGGCTGATCGGGATCATGATCTTCCCGCCCTTCTGGCGACGCGGCATCGCGACCGAGGCCCTGTCCTGCCTGCTCGACTGCCTGTTCGAGCAGTACCGCTGCGCCGTGGCGGCTGCCCTGGTCGACACGCGCAACCAGGCCTCGCTGGCGCTGTTCGCCCGGCTCGGCTTCGAGACCGTGCGCCTCATCCTCGAGGCCGACTTCTTCGATGGCCGGATCAGCCACGAGGTCGAGCTGGCCCTGCCGCGCGCCGCCTGGCGTGAACCGGACGGGATCCGCTGATGCTCCGACCGGTTCGTGGTTCGTCAACCTTTGCAGCGCAGGATGGCGGGATGAACAGGAGCCGCCATGTCGGAGATCGCCGGATTTGGCCAGTCACGCGCGTCGATGGAAGCTCAGCATGATCCGGCCGCACGGAAGCCGGACGCCCAGGCCGTGGCAGTCGCGAAGCAGGCCCTGGACCAGGCGCAGGGTCGCGTGGATGCGGACCGCCGCGCGCACAGTCCGGGCTGCGTCGCGGTGGACCAGAAAGAGGTGAACGAGGCGTCGGCCGAGTTCGCCCAGGCCCAGGCGGCGGAAACCGCGGCAACGGTGGACACGCCGGGCAGGAGCGGAGGGCTCTCCATCACGGCCTGAGGCGCGGTCCTCATCCCTCGCCCGACAGCTCGCGCCGGCTGCGGTCGAGCTCCTCGCTGTAGCGCCGCAGCGCGTACTGCTCGGTCAGCTCGCCCAGCACCTGGCGATGCTCGAGGTCGTCCACCACCACCAGCGCGTCCGCCTCGCCGCTCTCGAACAGCGCCACCGCCTCGCGCACGCGCATCTGCGGCTGCAGCATCACGTCCTGGTAGTGCAGCAGGTCGTGCAGCCGCGTGACCTCCTCCTCGCCGTGCAGCTCCGGGACCAGCACCAGCCCGGCATAGCGCCCGGACGGGTCGACCACGATGATGCGGTGCGCCGAGCCCAGGGGGAAGTCGCGTCGCACCGCGGCCAGCGAGGTGTCGATGCGGATGGTGCGCACCTCGCGACGCATCATCCGGCCGACGGTGAGGTTGCGCATCCAGCCGACGTCGACGGCGCTGCGTATGCTCTCGCCGCGCAGGTGGAAGCGCCAGGTGGCGAAGGAGTAGCCGAAGATGCGCCGCACCGTCAGCGACGACACCACCGATGCCGCCAGCACCGCGCTGGTCAGCGGCAGGCTGCCGGTGGATTCCAGCGCCAGGAACACCATGGTCAGCGGCCCGCCGATGATCGCCACCGCCATGGCGCTCATGCCGATCAGCGCGCACACCACCGGCGACAGCGCGTGGGCCGACACCAGGGACAGCAGGTCGCCGAACAGGGTGCCGGTCAGCACGCCGAGGAACAGCGAGGCGAAGAACAGGCCGCCGCGGAAGCCGGAGCCGATCGACACCGCGGACGCCATCGCCTTGAGCACCAGCATCAGCGCCACGGTCTGCAGCCCGTACTGCGAGTCGAGCCCGAGCCGCATCGCCATGTGCCCGGACGACATCACCGCCGGCGTGACCAGCGCCATCAGCCCGACGATCAGGCCGCCCACCGCGGGCCTCAGCCAGACCGGCAGGCGCGAGCGCCGGAACAGGCTTTCCGCCAGCGTCACCCCGCGCATGATGACGATGCCGACCAGCGCCGACACCACGCCGAGCGCCAGGATCGTCACGTAGTCGAGGCCGCCGATCCCCGGCGGGATCGCCACCGCCAGCGACGGCGCCGTTCCGCCCAGGAGGTGGGTGACCAGGATGGCGCAGATCGAGGCCAGCGTGACCGGCGCCAGGTTCACCAGCGCGTAGGTGCCCACCACCAGCTCGAAGGCGTAGAAGGCGCCGGCGATCGGTGCGTCGAACGCGGCGCCGATCGCGCCGGCCGCCCCGCAGCCGACCAGCACGCGCATGTCCTGGCGGCGTACCCGGAAGGCGCGCCCGAGCTTGGAGGCGAGTGCGGAGCCGATCTGGGTGTAGCCGGCCTCGAGCCCGATGGACGCGCCGACGCCGTTCGACAGCACGGTCTGGATCACCACGACCAGGCTGTCGCGGAACGACATCCGGCCGCCGAACAGGGCGTTGGCCTCGATCGGGTCGACCGGCCGCCCCGGCCGCACCCGCGCCGCCAGCAGCCCGAACAGTCCAAGCACGAGGCCGCCCAACGTCGGCACCAGCACCGCGCGCCAGGGATCGAGATGCAGCAGCCCGGACATCCGGCCGCTGCCGCCAAGCGCGAACAGCTGCCGGTGCATCAGCAGGGTGACGGCGTTGATGGCGACCACCAGAAGCCCGGCGGCGACGCCGATGCCGGACGCCAGCACCGCCAGCCAGATCTCGTCGCCGCGCACCAGGGCACGCAGCGTGAGCGGCGCCTGCAGCACCCAGCCGCGCACCTGGTGCCCGCGCTGGGCGATCCCGTCCCGGAACGCGGGGCGGAACACGGGCCGGACCGCGGCTGGCCCGGCCGGCTCGTCGACCGCCTCCCGCGACGCCGCGTCTTCGGTCACGGCGTTCCTGGCCACCGCATCCCTGGCCACCACGTCCCTGGCACCGGGCTCCGGGGACAGCAGCTCCGTCGGCAGCGCTGCGTCGGCCACCGCGTCGGACACGCCTACCGCAGCCAGGTCCGGCTGCTCACGACGCAGGCGTGCGGGAAGGAACGGCAGCGAACCGGGCAACAGGACAGCCTCGCGACGTCACCGCTCATCGTGACGCGATGATGCGTGTTCTGAAGCCTGGCCGCGTCGCGCGCAACATCCACGGCAGCCCGGATCCGTCGCGAGGCGAGACAGCCGCTTGCGCCGCGCGCAGCTGCATCGGCGGCGACTCCGGAGCGGGCGGCACCGGGATCGGCGGCGGCGGCTCACCGATCGGCGGCGGGTCGGGATCGTCCGGCGGCGGCGGAGGCGGCGGCTCCGGCTGGCCGCCGGATGCCAGGCCGGCCAGGGCGCCGCGCGAAAGGCCGAGCTCGGCAAGGAACCCGGACAGGCGGGGCTGTCTGGCGAACGTTCCACGTTTCATGTCGGAGCTGCTCCCTCGGGACCGCGTCCATGTTGCGCGCGGCTGCGTAATGATTGACATGTCCGCCCTCGCTGGCAACGACATCTTCAGGACGCCGCAGCACCTTGCACCCACCTTCGCACATGAGAGATGAACAGGCCGTGAAGCTTCCCTCATCGATGCGATACGTCGCCCACGATCCCGCCGGCGGCGGCCCGGACACGCTGCGCGTCCGGTCCGGCCCGCTGCCGCAGCCGCGTCCGGGCGAGCTGCTGATCCGCGTGGACGCGGCCGGCATCAACCGGCCCGACGTGATGCAGCGCAAGGGGCTGTATCCGCCGCCGCCGGATGCGAGTCCCGAGCTCGGGCTGGAGGTGGCGGGGACCGTGGTCGCCGTCGCGCCCGCCCCCGGGGAGGTGGAACCGGACCGTCCGGGAGCCGCCGCTCCGATCGCGCCCGGCGACAGGGTCTGCGCCCTGGTCAACGGCGGCGGCTATGCGGAGTACTGCACGGCGCCGCTTGCCCAGTGCCTGCCTTGGCCGGCCGGCTTCGATGCGATCCGGGCGGCGGCGCTGCCGGAGAACCACTTCACCGTCTGGTCCAACCTGTTCCGTACCGGCCACCTGGCGGCGGGCGAGACGCTGCTGGTGCACGGCGGCACCAGCGGCATCGGCTCCACCGCAATCCAGCTCGCGCGCTCCTTCGGCGCCCGGGTGTTCGCCACCGTCGGCTCGCCGG
>CAXTVS010000026.1:0-51052 GCA_964247735.1 uncultured Acetobacteraceae bacterium | reverse complement strand
TGCCGGCGCGCTCGGACAGGGTGGGGGCTTCCAGCAGCGCCTGCTTTTCCGCCGGGGGGAACGGGCAGATCATGCTCAGCGTGGTGAGCAGGGTGTCGTCGTCCATCTGCTCGATCGCCTCCCAGCGCGCCTCGAAGCCGCGGTGGGCGAAGTAGCGGCGCAGGGTGTCCAGCAGCGACTCGCGGTCGAACGCGACCTCGCCCGGCTCGTCCATGTCGCGGTTGAAGCCGTCGTAGGATACCGAGAGCAGGCGGTACGGGTGCGGCCCGTCGAGCTCGGCCAGCACGCGGAAGCGGGCGATCCCGGTCAGCGAGATGCTGCAGGTGCCGTCCTCGCGTTCGGAGAAGCTGGTCAGGCGGCCGACGCAGCCGACCCGGAACAGCGCCGGCGGCGCGTCGTCGTCCGGCGCGTTCGGATCGGGGTCGTCCTGGCCGTCGCTGGGCTGGATCATGCCGAACAGGCGGTCCGTCGCCAACACGTCCTCGACCAGGGCGAGGTAGCGCGGCTCGAAGATGTTGAGCGGCAGCCGGCCACGCGGCAGCAGCAGGGCGCCGCCGAGCGGGAACACCGGCAGACGGCTCGGCAGCCCCCCCACGCGCAGGTCGCGCAGGCGGGGGACGCGTCGGACGATCCGTGAACTCATGCGCCTTCTCCTGTCCGGGTTTCCACGAGAGGCCGGGGCCCGCCCGCGGCTTCAGCTGAACAGCAGCGCCGACATCCGGCGCCGGGCGGCGAGGGTTTCGGGCTCGCCGGCACCCCAGGCCTCGAAGAAGCGGATCAGCTGCAGGCGGGCAGCGCCCGCGTTCCAGCCGCGGTCGCGCTTGAGGATCTCCAGCAGCGCGTCGGCGGCCTCGGGTCGGCGGTTGAGGCCGTTCAGGGCGGTGGCGAGCTCGTAGCGCGCGTCGTGGTCGTTCGGGTCGGCCTCGAGCCGGACGTGCAGGCTGTCCAGTGCGTCCGCGGCGCGGCGCCCTTCCGCGGCGAGGCTCAGGGCGGCGCGGGCGCCGGCGATCTCGGGGTGGTCGACGAGCCGGGCCGGCACCTCGTCGAGCGCTGCCTGGGCCTGCTGCTCGTCGCCCAGCGCCAGCAGGGCACGCACCAGCCCGCCCCAGGCGTCCGGGCTTTCCGGCTCCTGTTCGAGCAGGGCGGAGAACAGCGCGGCGGCATCCTCGGCGCGATCCTCTTCCAGCGCGGCCTTCGCGTCTGCCAGCAGGTCGGTGGCCGGCATTGCCCCGCCGGCGGCCTTGAGCAGCGTCTCGACGAAGCGCTTGATCTCCGACTCGGGCAGCGCGCCCTGGAACAGGTCGAGGATCTGGCCCTGCCAGAACGCCGCCACGGTCGGCACCGATTGCAGCGGCAGGCCGAGCTGGGACAGCTGCGCGACCAGGGCACGGTTGGCGTCGACGTCGATCTTGACCAGCTTGATGCGTCCGCCGGCGGCACGGGTGACCTTCTCCAGCGCCGGCGTCAGGGTCTTGCAGGGGCCGCACCAGGTCGCCCAGAAGTCGACCAGCACCGGGACGCGCCGGCTGTCCTCGATGACGTCGGCCATGAAGCTGTCCTGGTCGCCGTCAACGATGATGGCCGGCTCGGCGGACGCGCCCGTGGATGGGCGGGCTTCGGCCGCCGGACGGGCTCGGGAGGCGGGGGCGCCCGCGGCGCCGGGCCGGGGCTGGCCGATGATGTAGTCCATGGGTCGTTGATCCTGCGTCTGCACGCAGCGTCCGCCGCGCCGTTGGAGCCGTTAACATTGTCGTCTGCCGGCCTGGGCGCAAGCGTGTGCGATCCCGATGAGCCACCCGCGATCCCCTTGCGCTCCGCCGGGAAGCCTTCTAAAAGCCCGCCACCGCATCGGAGCGCGGGCGTAGCTCAGGGGTAGAGCACAACCTTGCCAAGGTTGGGGTCGAGGGTTCGAATCCCTTCGCCCGCTCCAGATTTTCCAAGTGATCTCAAGGTTTTGCTGGCTCGGCCGGCCCAGGACTGGGAAGGTCATTTAGAGCGTGGTGTCCACATGGTGTCCACGCTACGAAATGCTTATTGATGTGAGTGCCTTCGCCAACGCGCGTTCGATACATGCCGACTGCGCCCTGAGCCTTCGACATTAAGCAGCCGATCGGTAGCCGTTCTTCTGGTTAGGCTACGCGGCCGACCATCCATCTTGAACGAACCGGCAGATGGCCGTACAACCTCTCCGGAGGTATGTCATGGCCAATACCGCACAAAAGCCCACCGACCGGACTCGTGGGGAGCGCCTTGAAGCTAGGATCACCGCAGACCAGAAGGCGCTGATTCAGCGAGCCGCTGAGCTCGAAGGTCGCAGCGTGACCGATTATGTGGTCAGCAGCGTTCAGGATGCAGCGAAGCGCACAGTCGAGGCTCATGAGGTTATCGTCCTGAGTGCTGCCGACAGTCGGTCGTTCGTCGATGCGCTGCTCAATCCACCGCCAGTAAATGCCCGGCTACGCGACAGCGTGAGGCGCTATCGGACGCCGACGCGCGGCTGAGTGGGAGGTGGACCTTGCTGCAATCCGCATCGAGCCACTTGCCGCCGGGCATGATCGCGGAGCCTTCTCATGCGGTGTGGCTCCTCTCGACCGCTACCTGCGCGAACAGGCGGGCCAGGATGCGCGCCGTCGCGTGGCAGCACCTTTCGTCGCGTCCGCCGATGGCGTGAAGGTGCTCGGCTTTTACACCCTGTCCGCAACGTCCATTCAATTGGCCGAGGTTCCCGACGCGCTGGCGAAGAAGCTCCCCCGGTATCCCCGTCTGCCCGCGACGCTCCTCGGTCGACTTGCAACCGACTTGTCCGCCCGTGGCGTTGGACTTGGACGGTTCCTGCTGGTGGACGCGATCATGCGCGCCGTCCGGAGCGAGATTGCCTCCTTTGCCCTCGTGCTCGACGCGAAGGACGAGGCCGCTGCGTCATTCTATGAGCGGGAAAGCTTCATCCGACTGCCGGGCAAACCCATTCGGCTTCTTCGCCGCATGGATGACCTTGCTGCCCTGGTCACTCCTCCATGACGCCGGAGGCGCGCGCCCGCATCAATATCGACGCCATGCTTGCCGCTGCCGGATGGCTCGTGCAAAGCCGAGACGAGCTGAACCTGCACGCCGGGCCGGGCGTCGCCGTGCGCGAAGTGCCCACGCCAACCGGCCCAGCCGACTACGTGCTGTTCCTGGACCGGAAGGCTTGTGCGGTTCTGGAAGCGAAGCCGGAAGGCGTGACCTTGCTTGGCACCGGTCCACAGGGGGCCGACTATGCCGCCCACGCCCCTGCCGGGTATCCGCATTGGGGCGACCCGCTGCCGTTCACTTATCTCTCCACCGGCAGCGAGACGCTGTTCCGCGACGGCGCCGACCCGGTTCCGGTGCCGCGCCGCGTGTTCGCGGTCCGTCGGCCCGAGGCGCTTCGCGTCCGCTTGCAGGACACGAGTAGCCTCCGCGCCCGCCTACCAGAGCGCGACACAGTTCGCGCGGGAGTACAAGCGCCTCTACGGAGAGTCCCCGACGCGGCATGTCGCCGAAGCCCGGCAAAAGGGGCTGATCGCGTCGCCGCCGTCATAATGCGACGATCGGGCAAGCACGCGCGAGGATCGCGGTGGTCCGCACCGGCTTGTCGAACCATGTCCAGCCCTGCCAATCTCAGGAGCCCTCCATGTCAGATTTCCAGACCTCGATTCCGAAGGACGCCCTCTTCGTCAAGGTCACTCGCACAATCGCGCGGCCCGTGACCGACACCTTCGCCTACATTGTGCCCGTGGACGTGACCCACATTTTCCCCCGGCAAGGCGACATGCCGGGAAACGTCAGCACCACCGTCACTAAAGAATGGGGTCAGCACGTAGGCCAGACTCGCGACACTACCGCCGACGACGGCTCTTCCTTTCACGAGACTCTGACGGCTCTCGAGCCGAACAAATCGTTTGGCTACAAGGTGGAACACCTCACCTCTGCGGCAATGAGGGGCGTGGTCGAGCGCATCGAAGGCGCTTGGGAGTTCATGGATAACGGGAACGGCACCACCAGCATCGACTGGTTCTACGTGCTGATCCCCGCCAACGCCGATGCTATGGCCGCGATCCGCGATAAGATCATTCCGCGTTATCGCGGCCGGCTTGAGAACGCCATGACTATTATTAAGACCGACCTGGAAGATGGCTCGGCGCCCGCCTGAACAAAGCCTCCAAGCCGAGGCCGGCGTGATTTCGGTTCGGCATTTACACTCCAGCCATAGAGCGCAGACCGGCTGCAACCCGCAGCATGCGCGGCCTCTCGGCCGTGAGCCCCTCGGCGCGCGCTTAGCCACGGTGGAAGGCGGTTAGAAAATTGTCAGAGAACGAAGGCAGGAGTCTGCATTCGGAGGGACTTACCGCTCGGCACGAAGTATGACATTAAGGATTGAGCGTTGAGCGCTGAGCCTATGTGCAGCCCAGTGCACGTGCCGCTTCGATCAGATTGTCCGCGATCACGTCCCAATCACTTTCAGCCTCGAGATCGGTTGTTTGAGTGGGTCCATATTCATGCGGTCGCTGAACAAATATGGTGCGGAGTCCGACTGATCGCGCGGCTTCCAAGTCCGCATTGTGAGCGGCGACCATAGCGGCCTGCTCTGGATGAACGCCTACAGCGTCGACCGACTTAGCATACGTTTGAGGTGTCGGCTTGTAACTCTGCGCGATCTCCGCCCCGACAATCACGTCCCAAGGAAGGTGGGCGTAGCGCGATAGCCTCATCATGCCCGCGATGTGGCCGTTGGATAGCGCGCCGATCGCGAAGCGGCGCCTAAGCATCGTGAGGCCCTCGACTGAATCGGGCCAAGGATCGAGACGCTTCCAAGCGGTATTTAGCCCCGCCAGATCCCCTTCGCGTATCGCGTCCAGTTTCGCATCATGCCGACCGAGCACTGTTTCGAGATTTTCCCTCGTGAGAACGTCAAGCCTAACCCAAGGACGTTCCCCCGACCGCACCCGCTGCATCGATGGTTGGTAGAGTGAGTACCACTCGTCCGCAAAGGCGAGCGGCTCGCTGTTGACGCGATATTTCTCTAGAAAGGGCGCGGCCTCACGGGCGACGCTGGTCCTCCAGTCCACTACAGTCCCGAAAACATCAAAACCTAAAAAGCCTATGCGGTCGAGCGCTACATCCATGTTGACGTGATCCCCGTTTCACGGCGCGCCGGCCCTGACCGCGTCGAGCCACTCGTACAGGATGTCTTCAGCGCCAGGATTGCCCATATGCGGACGATCACCCCGGACGACGAGATCCTTGCGATGGCCGTCGACTGCGGCAAGAAGGTTGTCCTCGATTGGGAATATCGAGTCCTCCATCCCGTTTATGGCAAGAAGCCTGCAGGTGGGGGTCCCGAGCAAGCCACCGTTGACCAAGCTGAATTTGCGCCCCTCGACGGCGTAGCGCGCGACGGCCGCTGCGCCGTCGCCGTCGCGGTATCCGAACTTCCAGGCTAGCGCCTCGGCTAGCGCGAATGGGTATTCCATCTGGTCCTGAGCGCGGATCCATTCTGGATCGAACATGTGATGACATCCGCCGCCTTGAGCGACAACTGCGAACAGGCGGTCCACATGGGTGTGCGCGACCCGAAAGGCGTAGTAGCCGCCCGTGCTGATCCCGCGGGCGACGACCATCTTCGTGTCGAAGCCGTACTCGGCGGCATTCGCTTCGACCCAGTCGATGACGCTGCTCATTAAGCGGTCGGGGGAGGTGGGGTCGTTGGGCGCGGCGGGACAGTCGCCCGTACCCGGGATTTCGAAGCTCAGCGTCGCGAAGCCTCGATCCACATGCTCTTGCGTGCGCGGCGTATGATCGGTCCGGTAAGCGTCCAGGCCGCAGATGAAGAGGAGGAGGGGCCAACCTGCCGGCGGTCGCTCGCCTTTCGGCAGGCGCAGGTAGGCCGCTATAGGTTGGTCGGAGTCGCCAGCCGTCACGTGGGCATGGCTGAACGGCAGGTTCACGGCCACGCTGGGCGGGTCGAGCAGCTCTGCGCCCTTTTCGTAGGCGTCCTTGCCGAGGCGCCACGCCTCCTGGCCAAGCGCGGACCGGTTGATCGGAAATCGGGCGATGCGGTACACGGCCGCCGACCTGAGATAGAGGTTCCGAGCCTGATCGGGCTTTGATTGCGACAGCGCCTCCGCAGCCTGGGCGACCAGCCGTTCGCCTACGGGAAGGAACGGTCGCGCATAGTCGTCGGGGCGATACAGAATGGCCGGATCGTCGCCCGACTGGTTCACGAGCTCAGCGAAGATCGGGTCGAAGTCGGCGACATCGCCGTCGGTGAAGGGATAGATGCCGCGGGAGCAAGGCGGCCGCCACTTCTGCGCCCACAGCTTAGAGACGGACTCGTGATGAGCAAAATAGGGAAAGCCGCTCCTCAGCTGTTCGGCTGTCGACTGAACATGATAGGGCGGAGCTGATATCTTCATCAGCGTTTGCATGTAAGACCTTCCTTAGAGGAAACAGAGTTGCGAGAATACATTTCGCTCCCCGACTTTGCAGATACACTGAAAGGATAGGGACGATCTTCAATCGAAAGCGCGTTCGCGGCGATGTCCACCGGTTTGGAGCGTCGCGGTGAGAACGTGCCTTCGGCGGGGGCTGTCGTCATGAGCAGGAGCTGCAGGCAGTTTGTCAGGCGCGTGCAGCTTGGGATACGGCGTAGCTGTCTTCCAGCATTTGGAAACGCGTAACAACGTCGCCCGCGATCGTCAGCACCAGCGCGAACTGAGACGCCGCGATCCTCCCCGTTACTTTGATCCGGGTCCGCAGCGTCCCGATGACAACCGCGCGATTCTCGCTGGCGAGCACGTCTTCGACTTCAAACGCCACCGGCTCGGTCAGGGCGCGCTGATCGTGCATGAAGTCGGACATCGCCTGACGTCCGGTCTTACGACCGACCCAAGGCAACACTCCGTCGTCACCCTGGATTTCGAAAACCAGGTCCTCAGCGAAGGACGCTGTGATCTCGTCGGGGTCGACACCGCTGGCGATGCCTTGCAGCAGCGTGTTGGCGATCTTGATGTTGCGTTTCCTGCTCATCTGGATGTGCTTCCTTATCTGTTAAAGCGTCGCCCGGGTCGGCGGTGACGCTCCACCGCAAACCGAACCTTACTGAGTGAATCGAATCCGACACTTGGCGCTCTCGGGCCGGACGGCGATGATTGTTGTCGGGGTCGGCGGTCCGGACGAATGGCATAGGTCCGCGGTTGCGACCGGGAAGAGTGCGGTGGATGAAGCCAAGTGTCCTGTGCAGGCCGACCTCGGCAACTCCGTCTACTAGAGCAGTTCCGTCCTATATTTCGGCGCCAGCTCGGCGGCCCTTTTCCCGCATTCAGCCTTCTCTTCTGCGCTGAGTTGCGGTGGCGGAGAGTTCCGGTTTGCAAAGCGATCGCCGACCTCGGCGAAAAACTCCTCCTGGCCGGCTGGTGTGCACATGCAAAGCATGTGCACGGTTTTGCCCGAATCGTTGCGGAACTGGTGGGGCGCATTTGCGGGAATATTCACTGCGGCACCTTCTGAAACATTCATCGTTTGACCGCGGAATGTGAACTTCACTTCGCCTTCGAGCAGCGTGAACATCTCCTCGAAGTTGTGGCGGTGGGGCGGCGGGCCGCTGCCGTCCGGCACCAGCATGTCGAGGAGATCATAGCGCCCTTCCGTCTGCTTTCCGGAGACCAGAACCGTATAGCTGTCCCCGACCAACGACAGGTGCAGCAGGTCCCCGTCGTCAGGCTTAGAGACCGTCAGCGGTCGTCTCAGGTCGTCGTCGGGAAATGGACCTGTGTCACCGGTCGCGGTGATTGAATGGTCAGCCATAATAGTCTCCCTCAGTTGAAAACTGTCCGCTCGCCATGTGAATGATCGCCTGGACAACCTGCGTAGGCGCCTCCTCCGGCAGAAAGTGGCCACTGGCCGGCTCGACGGAGGTTTGAACAGTTTCGGCCACCAACGTGACTATTTGGCCGACGCGGGCGCCCAACCCCTTCTCTGCGCCCATCGCCCGGATAGGCGTTTCAATCCTGGACCTGAGCAGGGGCTCGGTTTGCGCAATGCTGATGAAGGCCGCGCGATAGACGCCGAGGCTGCCGAGCACGCCCTCGCTGCCGGAGAATGTCCGGAGGTATTCGTCCACCACGTCCGGCGGAAACGCGCCGTGATTGATGACGTGGCCGCCCTCGTAGAACCAGGTCAGGAACGCGCGCTCGTTGTCGACGATCAGCCGTTCCGGGACGCCGGGCGCAAGCGGCAGGATCCACCACCACATCGGGCCCTGCTCCATGGCCCCGGGGGTGTAGGCGAACACCGGGCGCAGCACCTCGCCCAGCATGACGGGAGCTTCGATGTAGAGGAGCGCCTGCACCTCGTCCGGGTGGTCTGCGGTCCAGAGCAGCGCGGGGGGCGCCCCCGTGTCATGCGCCGCGTGGGCCACGGGGCCGCCGCGGCCGAAGCCGATCTGGGCGACCAGGGTGCGGGCTTCCTCGGCCAGCGCACGGGCGTCGTAGCCCTCCACGCCCGGCGGCTTGTCGCTGTCGCCGTAGCCCCGCATGTCGGGGACGAGGACGGCGAGTCCGGCCTCCGCGAGCGCGGGGGCGACGTGCCGCCAGGCATAGCCGGTCGAGAGAAGGTCGTGCCATAAGACCACCGGCTGTCCGTCAGGAGCGCCGCCGATCCAGTAATGCAGGCGCGCGCCATTCACTTCGGCGAAACGGCTGTCAGAACCATTGATCAGAGGCGGAGAGGCCGTGTCGGGCATGGTTTGCTCTCTGGCGCCCATGATCACTCCCCGAGCGCCGGGTAATCGGTGTAGCCCTCCGGCCCGACGCCGTAGAACGTTTTCGGGTCAGGCTTGTTGAGCGGCGCATTCTCCCGGAAACGGCGTACCAGATCGGGATTAGCAATGTAGGGCACGCCGAAGGCCACCAGGTCCGCGCGGCCGGCTTCCAGCACGGCGTTTGCCTTGACCTTATCGAAACCAGTGTTGACGATCAGCGGAACAGTCACGAGCGGTCTGAACGTCTCGGCCACATGCTCGATCTGCACGCCGCGCTTTGCGTCCTCCGCATTCGGCTCGAGCAGGCAGAGATAGGCCAGGTGCAGCGCGCAAAGCTTCTCGATCACGTAGCCGAAGGTCGCGCGTTTATCGCTGTCGTCGACACCGTAGAGATAGCTCGACGGAGACAGGCGAACGCCCACATGCGCTGCATCCCACGCGCCAATCATTGCCTCGGTGGTCTCCAGCATCAGCCGCGCGCGGTTTACGGCCGAGCCGCCGTAAGCGTCGCGGCGGTTGTTGCAGCCGTCCTGCAGGAATTGATCTTGCAGATAGCCGTTGGCGCCGTGCAGCTCGACGCCATCGAAATCGGCCTCGCGCGCGTTTCGGGTCGCCACCGCGAAGCTCGCGACAATGCCGGGGATCTCATTGAGGCGAAGCGCGCGGGGGACCGGGAGATTGACTCGTCCGCTCGGCAGGAAGAAGTCGCCCGTGGCCGGGATCGGCGACGGGGCGACGGGTTGCTCGCCGCCGCGCATGTCCGGGTGGGCGACCCGGCCGCAATGCCAGATCTGACAGATGATGCGGCCGCCGGCGGCATGGACCGCATCGGTGACCTTGCGCCAGCCGGCGACCTGATCGTCGCGGTGAAGCCCCGGGCAGCGGATGATCCCGTGTCCCTGGTCGGAGACCTGGGTGCACTCGGTGACGATCAGGCCCGCCGAGGCGCGCTGCACGTAATAGTCCCGCATCAGATCGGCCGGGACGCCGTCCTCGCCGGCGCGCGTGCGCGTCATCGCCGACATCAGGATGCGATTGGGAAGGACGAGCTCGCCCAGGTCGAAGGGGGTGAAGAGGTCGGTCATTGGTTCGCTTTCTGCTCTGCTCAGAGCATCTCGTTCCCGCCATCGACGATGACCGTCTGGCCGGTGATGAAGTCGGCGTCGGGCGAAGCGAGGAAGAACACCGCGCCCGTGAGGTCGTCGGCGTGCTCTTCGCGTTTGAGGCACCGAACGGAGATGGCGGTGTCCTGGATGGATTGCGGCAGCGCCTTCTTGGCCGAGGCGGTGATGGTGACACCGGGCGCGACGACGTTGACGCTGACGCCTTCGCCGCCGAACTCCCGCGCCAGGCTGCGGGACAGCCCGATCAGTCCGGCCTTGGCCGCCACGTAGTAGGCCTGACCGGGAACGCCGGCGTAGATGGACGCCGAGCCCATGTTGATGATGCGACCCCAGCCTCGTCCCGTGATCAACGGCAGCATCGCCTGGCACATCAGCGCCGTGCCGGTCAGGTTCATGTCGATGATCTTGCGCCAGTTGGCCGCCGTCATCTCGAGGAAGGGTTGTACCGGGAAATAGCCGGCGACATTAACCAGCACGTCCATCCACCCGACGAGTGGTCTGGCGCGCCAACTCGGCCAGCGCCTTGGTGTCGGCCTCGTTGGTGATTTCGGCGGCGCGGATGTGGAGCCGGTCGCTGTTCATCGTATCGGCGAGCATGGCGAGACTGTCAGCGGACGTATCGGTCGCGATGACGGTGTCGCCATTGTCGAGGAAGCGGCGGACGAACACCGTCATGATGCCGCCGTCAGCGCCGGTGATCACCACGGTCCGGTCGGTGCTCATTCCTGCTCTCCTTGGACAGTGGCGCGCGGCGCCTCGTTCATCTCTTCGAAGAAGGCGCGCAGCGTGCGGGGGTCGCAGCCGAGAATGGCGCGGAGCGTCAGCGCATTGCCGCGCAGCCCCGTGCGGTCGTAATGCTCGAACATCAGGCGCATCAGGCCGGCCTGGTCGCCCAGCGTGGCCGGGTCGATCCTCTCGGCGCGCACCGTCCGGCCGAGCACCTTCCCGGCCAGGGCGGCGACGTCGTGCCGGTTGAGCCAGCCCTCGGCGCAGAGCTCAAAGGTCCCGTAGAGCAGCCGGTCCTCGGTCAGGGCGATGGCGGCGGTCTCGGCGACGTCGCGGTAGTCGACCCGGCTGAAACGGGTCTCGCTCGACCAGGGCTCGGCGAGAACTCCGGTCCGGGTGATCCCGGGCCAGGCGCGCGCAAAATTCTGAAAGAACAGCGCGGGGTGCAGAAGCGTGTATTCGAGCCCGCTGTCGAGGATCGCCTCCTCGACCGGCGCCTTGGCAGCATGATTGGACAAGGCGCTCAGGACCGGGTGGATCACGGAGGAGAAAACGAACCGCCGCACGCCCGCCTTGACCGCGGCGGCGACAAAATCCACGCCCACCTGCGCCTCGTCAGGCAGGAAGGCGGGCGCGACGTAGAAGACCGACTCCGCACCATCCAGCGCCGCGGCGATGCTGCGCTGGTCTCTGAGGTCGCCGACGACGGCGTCTACAGCGCCCTCGTCACGAACCGAAGCCACGGCCTTGGCCTCGTGGACCAATCCTCTCACTGTAGCGCCGCGTGCAACGAGCGCTGGAACGACATAGCCGGCGAATTTACCTGCCGCGCCGACTGCGAGGACTAATCCGGACATGGCTCCTGTAGCTCCAAGACCGAGACGTATCTCGCCCGTGCTTGCAAGATGCTATGTATGAGGTCGCGCGATAAGACCGTGCGGCCGGGACACGGTGTGCCGCCAAACGGAACGGAGGGACTGTGCTGGACCTAAACGATCTTCAAGTGTTCGAGCGGGTGGCGGCGCTGCACGGCTTCTCCGAGGCGGCACGGGCGCTTGGATTGCCGAAGTCGAACGTCAGTCGCAGCGTCGCGCGCCTCGAGGCGGCTTTGGGCGCCCGGCTGTTTCACCGCTCTACGCGCGATGTGACGCTAACGTCGGCGGGCATGGCCCTCAGAGACCGTGCGCGCGACATCATCGAACGGGCTGGGGAGGCACTCGACTACGTTGGCAGCTTGGCGCAAGGCCCTCGTGGATCCATCAAGGTCAACTCAGGGATCGGTTTTGGCCTGAATGTGCTGGGCTCGGAGCTTCCTAGGTTTCTTCAACGCTATCCTGACGTGGATGTCACCCTCGACTTGGAGAGCCGCTCGGCCGACCTGGTCAGTGAAGCGATTGATGTCGCCGTGCGCGTAGGCCCGCTTCACGACTCCAGCCTCATCGCCGTTCGGCTGGGCGCGATGCGCCGCTATTTGTGCGCCAGCCGAGGCTATGTTGAGCGGTGCGGCACGCTCAATTCCATTGAGGAGTTGAAAGACAATGACGTCATAGAAATGCCCGGCGCCGACGGGCGGCCTCGCCCCTGGGTGTTCACCCGGGACGGCGAGCAGTCACGGGTGGCCCTACGCCCGCGCGTGACGGTCAACGAAGCTCTCACTGTCCACCGGCTCGTGTTGGGCGGCGCGGGCCTCGGGATAATCTCGGGGTATCTTTGCGCGCCTGGGATCGCCGATGGGGGCTTGGTCCGGCTCCTGCCGGCCTGGAGCGTGCCATCCCTGGAGGTGAGTCTGGTCTTCCCCAGCCGGCGCGAGCTCTCGCCCGCGGTGAAAGCCTTCACCGAGTTCATGAAGGAGATCAGCCGGCCTGGCGAACTCTGGCAGAACGATCCCCTCGGAGGCGAAACCTGAGCGCCCGAAAGACGGGCCTACCCGTTGAACCGACCGAGGCAGCCGCACGAGGGGCAAGGCTGGTCTGAAGCATGGGAAATCATTTGCGAAGTCCGGCCGCGAGCCCCTCCCTCGCCCGAACACGTCACCACGACAGCCGCCCACCTTGGCTCCTCCGGCGCTTCCGCTCGCCGGGAAACTCCTGCACGACGGCAGCTTCGCGCCTCGTTCGGTTCGTCAGCCCCTCGCCCGTGGCTCCCGAGAGCTGCCGTCCTTCGCAGCGTCATTCGGACTCGCAGACCCGCGTGGCTTCGGTTGGCGGGTTTCTGGTTCACGGCGGGTCAAGCTAGCTGTTTAGTCCCGGGTTGTGATGGTGCGGGTTGAGTTTGAAGCGCTCGGGCTCGATCGTCCATCGCTGGCAGATGTATTCGTAGGGTGTGCTGCCCTTCAGGGTCTTCAATCGCCGTGCGCAGTTGTAGGCCAGGAGGAAGGCATGGAGATGCCGCCTCAAGTCATCGGATGACGCATAGTGGAAGGCTCGAACCGTGGCCTCTTTGATCGTGCGGTTCATCCGCTCGACCTGGCCGTTCGTCCAGGGGTGGTTGGGCTGGGTGAGCCGGTGCTCGATGTCGTGGGCTCGGCAGACGCGATCGAAGCTGTGCATGCTGTAGGTGGACGTGCCTGGCTTGTGGGTGAACTGAATGCCGTTGTCGGTGAGCACGGTGTGGATCCGATAGGGCGTGGCCTCGATCAGATTGGCCAAGAGCTGAGCGGCGATCGAACGGGTCGCCTCAGGATGCAGTTCGGCGTAGGCGAATTTCGATGTTCGATCGATGGCAACGAAGAGGAACAGCTTTCCTTCCTCGCAGCGAAGCTCGCAGATGTCGATGTCGAAGAACCCGATCGGGTAGCTCTTGAAGCGCTTCTTCCCCGACGTCGTGCTCTCGTCCTTGGGCAATCGGGAGATGCCATGACGCTCCAGCAGCCGATGAAGGCTGGAGCGGGTCAGATGTGGGATCTGCGGCTGAAGAGCGAACAGCACGTCGTCGAGCGGCAGCAGCGTCTGCTGGCGGAAGGCGATGATCGCGGCCTCCTCCAACGGCGTCAGCACCGTCGACCGGGCTTCCTTCGGACCCATCCGGCTGTCTTCGACGCTGGCCCGCTTGCGCCACTTCAGGACCGTCTTGGGGTTGATCCCGAAGCGTTCGGCAAGCGCCGCGACCGAGGCTTTCGATCGCTGTAGTTCAGCTCGGACAGCGTGCGTCGTCTTGGCGCAGCCGTGGAGCACTTGACCCATAGCTCGTCCCTCCGCAGATGGTCGTAGACTACACCATCACAACCCGGGACTGAACAGCCTAGGCCAGACCCTGCGCCGGCCGGGATGGAACGGGATCGTCCCACGGCGTGCCTGTGTGACGATGCCGATGACGGTCGAGTATGAGTTGGCGGAGCTCGGCCGCACCTTGATGCCGCCGATCGAGGGCCGCCGCTCCTGGTCCTTGGCGAACATGCCGCGCATCGCCGGGGCGAGGTCGCAGTTCAAGGCACGGCAGCCCGCGCAGCCGGTCGCGGGAGCGGTCCGGCGGCGGGTGCCGGGATCACGGGAACAGGCCGCGCAGCTGCTTGCCGGCGCGTACCTTTTCCACGCCGATCGCCATCGCCGCCGTGCGGCTGGACACCTTCCGCTCGAGAGCGCGCGTGCGCACCTGCGCGAACGCGTTGTCCAGCAGGTGCTCGAGCCGGTTGTTCACCTCGTTCTCGGTCCAGAACAAGCGTTGCAGGTCCTGCACCCACTCGAAGTAGCTCACGATCACGCCGCCGGAATTGCACAGGATGTCGGGAATGATGAAGATGTCCCTGCCACGCTGGTCCAGGATCGCGTCGGCATCGGGCGTCGTCGGACCGTTGGCGCCCTCGGCCAGGATGCGGCACCGCAGCCGGGGCGCGTTCTCGGCGGTGATGACCCGTTCCACCGCGGCGGGGACCAGTACGTCGCAGGGCTGCTCCAGCAGCGCCGGGGGGTCGATCGTCATCTGGTTGGTGAAGCCGGCCAGCACCCCGTGCCGGCCGACGTGCCGCTCGATCGCGTCGAGCGGCAGGCCTTTCGGGTCGAACAGGGCGACGGTGTGGTCGCTGAGCCCGGTGATGCGCATGCCGTGGCGACGCGCCAGGGTGTAGGCGGACACGCTGCCGACGTTGCCGAAGCCCTGCACGATCGCGGTGGCACCTTGCGGCGCCAGCCCGATGACGTCGCAGGCGCGGCGCACCAGGTGCGCCACGCCGCGGCCGGTCGCCTCGCGCCTGCCTTCGGTGCCGCCAAGGCTGACCGGCTTGCCGGTGACGATCTCGCTGACGGCATGCCCCTCGTGCACGGAGTAGGTGTCCATGAACCAGGCCATCACCTGCTCGTTGGTGCCCATGTCGGGCGCCATCACGTCGGTCTGCGGGCTGACGAAGGGGATCATCTCCTGCATGTAGCGGCGGGACACGGCCTCCAGCTCGCGCCGGGACAGGGTCGGCGGATCGCACGCCACGCCTCCCTTGGCGCCGCCATACGGCAGTCCGGCGAGCGCGCACTTCCAGCTCATCCAGATCGCCAGCGCCGCGACCTCGCCGATGTCCAGGCTGGAGGAGAACCGCGTGCCGCCCTTCGTCGGGCCGAACGTCAGATGGTGCTGCACCCGGTAGCCCTGGAACACGGCCAGCCTACCGTCGTCCATGTGGACCGGTATCGACACGGCGACGGCGCGCTTCGGGTAGAGCAGCCGGTCGCGCTCGTCGTGCGGGATCTCGAGATGCTCGGCGATCACGCCGAACTGGGTCCGGGCCATCTCGAAGACGGGGCCGGTGTAGATGGTCATGCATACTCCTGCGCAAGCGACGCTGCCGCCTTCGGCCGACCCTAGGCGGCCGGACGTGATCCAGCCATCGCCGAGCCCCGTCGCGCGCGCAGGGCTGGATTGGCAAATCGGGGGTGCTCGACGGCCTTCCTGCGACGCTGCCGGACGGTCCGGTTCGTTGTTCCTGCCTTGCAGGCCCGATCGACGAGCCGTCGCCGCAGCGTGCCGCCACCTGCCGCGGCTGGACCGGGCACTCGGGCCCCGGCTGCCGGACGCGTCCGCAGTCGGTGCGGATCAGCGGTCATGCTGGAAGCGCAACGGAGTTCACCAGGTCGAACGCCGCGATGCCCCCGTGCAGCCGGTTCCGTTCGCGCGTGGTCCGGAAGCCTGCCTTGCAGGTCGCGACCGGTCGGCGGAACCGATCGGGAACGGGATCACGCCGCGCGGCTGCGTCCGTCTTGTTGCGATTGAGACCTCGACACCGTAACCATCCGGCCCGGCGGACGAAGGGCCTTCCGAAGAGCTTGTTTGCGGACGGTGCCGGGATCGGACGCGGCTGCTCGGAACCGACGACGGGCCGGAGAACGCGATGCGCAGTGCCAGGCGAGATGCGGGGGAACATCGCGGCCGTCGGCTGCATCCGGTTCCGGTCAGGATCATGCATTGGGCCAACGCGGCCGCCATGCTGGTCATGATCACCTCCGGCTGGGGCATCTACGACGACGACGTGGTGGTGCGCGGGCTGCACGTCCCGCAGGCGCTGCGGCTGGGCGAGTGGGCTGCGCCGAGCCTGAACTGGCATTTCTCCGGCATGTGGCTGCTGGTGCTGAACGGGCTGGCCTACCTGGGCTACGGCCTGGTCACCGGCCGCCTGCGCGAGCGGCTGCTGCCGATCCGCGTCTCCGACCTCCTCAGGACGGTGCGCGACACGCTGCACCTCAGGATCGCGCACGAGGACCTGACCACCTACAACGCGGTGCAGAAGGTGCTCTACGTCGTGGTCATCCTGGCCGGCGCCTCGCAGGTGGTGACGGGTGTCGCGATCTGGAAGCCGATCCAGTTCTCCGGGCTGGTGTCGCTGCTGGGTGGCTTCCAGGGCGCGCGGATCGTCCACTTCCTCGGCATGGGCGTGATCGTCGGCTTCCTGCTGGTGCACGTGGCGTTGTCGCTGCTGGTGCCGCAGACGCTGTGGGCCATGCTGGCGGGCGGCCCTCGGGTCGGCCGGTCCGGGCACGCCGAGCCCGGGCACGGGCTTGAGCCTGGCGCGCCGGCGAGTCCGCCATGAGGTCGCGGTTCCGGCCGGACGAGGTTCCGGACCCGGCGATCCTGGACGACCACCGGACGCTGATCCGGACGCTGGAGCGGCGTCGTCTGCTCCGCGGCGGGGTGTCGCTGGGCGCGCTCGCCATGCTGACGGGCTGCGACGTACGGCGCCCGGCCTCCGTGCAGGCGGCGCTGCTGGCGATGCGCGACCTGAACGACCGGGTGCAGGCGCTGCTGTTCGATCCTCGCAAGCTGGCGCCGACCTATCCGGCCTCGATGGTGCTGAACCCACCCAAGTTCAACGCTTACTACGACGTGATGAAGGTCAGGCCGGTGGATGGCCGGAGCTGGCGCCTCGAGCTGTCCGGCCTGATCGCGAACCGGCAACCCTGGACGGTGGAGCAGGTCGACGCGCTGCCGCAGCGCACGGAGATCATCAAGCACGTCTGCGTCGAGGGCTGGGACTACATCGGGCAATGGTCCGGCGTGCCGTTCCGCACCTTCCTGGAGCGCGTCGGGGCCGACCTGCGCGCGAAATACGTCGCCTTCCACACCGCCGACGACTACCCCAGCAGCATCGACATGGCGACGGCGCTGCACCCGCAGACCCTGCTCGCGACCCGGTATGCCGACGACGTCCTGGCCGACCCGTTCGGCTACCCGCTGCGCCTGCGCATGTCGACCAAGCTCGGCTACAAGAACCCGAAATGGATCACCGCCATCGAGGTGACCAACACCCATCCGCGCGACGGCTACTGGGAGAAGTCCGGATACTCCTGGTTCGCCGGGCTCTGAAGACAGCCGCGCGTGAGACGTTTCCTCCTTCCCTTCGTGAGCCTCCTGCTGGGCACGGCGGCGCTGGCGCAGAGCCACACCCCGGGCGGCATGCCGCCGCCCTCGGGCATGAGCCTGGCGCAGTCCACCGCCATGCGCTTCCCGCAGCCGGTGCGGGTCGGGACCCTGCTGCGCCGCACGGTGCTGCGGCCGGTGGAAAGCCAGACCGTGCTCGGCCGGGTGGCGCAGGTGGTCCGCGACGCCCAGGGGACGATCGAGGTGGTGGTCGCCTACGGCGGGGTCCTGGGCATCGGCAGGCGGCCGATCGCGGTCCCGCTCGACGCCATGGTGCTGCTGGGCCGCGACATGGAGATCGTGGCCTACACCCCGCAGCAGCTGCGCCGCCTGCCGACGTTCTCCGGGTCCGGCACCACGCCGGTTCCGCCGGACGCGGTGGTCAGGGTCGGGCTCGCCAAGCCGTCGCATTGAGCGGGACCGGTTAGGGGAATCTTAAGCGGGCCCGAGTAGACCGAGCAGGCCATGCTCGCCGAGCCTCGTCCGCATCGCTTGATCCCGCCTCCGCCGGCCGATGCCCTGGAACCTGCGGCCGCGACCTCGCGTGACCTCGACCGGGCAGGTGCTGCGCTGGCGGCGGGGCAGCTGCAGCCGGCGGCCGGACTGGTCCGTTCGGTGCTGGCGCGCGATCCCGGCCATCCCCGCGCGCTCGGCATGCTCGGCCAGCTCTTCGTGTTTGCGGGAGACCACGATGCGGCGCTCCCGCCGCTGCAGCGCGCGGTGGCGGGCGACGGGCGGCTCGAGTTCAGGATCTGGCTGTGCCTGTGCCTGGAGCGGCTGGGACGGCGGGCGGAGGCGCTGGGCCTGCTCGGCCGGATCATCGACGCGCTGCCGCAGACGGCGAACGCCCACTTCGCGGTCGGGCTGGTGCTGGAGCGGATCGGCTGCACCGCCCACGCGGCCGGGCTGTTCGCCCGCTGCATCGCGCTCGATCCCGGGCGGGCGGATGCGCGGCACCATCATGGGCGGGCGCTGCAGGCGGCCGGGCGGTTCGAGCTGGCGGTCGAGGCCTACGGGGAGGCGATCCGGCGCTGCGACACGCAGGCCGCCTTCTTCGCCGACCTGAGCTCGGCGCTGTCGGGCCTGGGGCGGTTCGACGAGGCCTGCGAGGCGGGGCGGATCGCGGTCGGGCTCGATCCCGGCTGTGTGGAGGCCTGCAACAACGTCGGGCACGCGCTGCTCAACCTGAACCGCAGCGTGGAGGCGGTCGGCTGGTACGAGAAGGCGATCGCGATCCAGGAGGACTATGCGACCGCGCGCTTCGGCCATGCGGTGGCGCTGCTGAAGTCGGGCGACTTCCGTCGCGGCTGGCGCGAGTACGAGTGGCGCTGGCGCGACTGCCAGACGCCGCGAGAGGACCTCGACGTGCCAGCCTGGCAGGGCGAGGCGGTGGCCGGGCGGACGATCCTGCTGCACGCCGAACAGGGGCTGGGCGACACGCTGCAGTTCGTGCGCTTTGCGGCCGCGGTGGCGGGGCGTGGGGCCCGGGTGGTGCTGGAGGTGCCACGGCCGCTGGTGCGGCTGCTCGGACCGGTCTCGGGGGTGTCGGCGGTGGTGGCCTGCGGCGATCCTTGGCCGGCGGTCGACCTGCACTGCCCGCTGGCAAGCCTGCCGATGCTGCTCGACCTGCGGATCGACGCGATCCCGGGCGCACCCTACCTGCACGCGCTGCCAGGCGGACCGGTGCGGGTAGCCGGCGCCGGGCTGGTGGTCGGCCTGGTCTGGGCGGGAGATCCGCGCCGGGAGCAGCTGCGCTGCAACCTGGTCGATCGCCGCCGCTCCGCCAGCCTGGCGCTGCTGTCGCCGCTGTTCGACGTCGAGGGGGTGCGGTTTCTCGGCTTCCAGCTCGGCGAGGCGCGGGGACAGGTCGCGGACTGGGACGGGGTGGTGGTCGACGCGATGGAGGGCGTGACGGACTTCGCCGACACCGCGGCGCGGCTGGGTCCGGTCGACCTGCTGATCAGCGTCGACACCTCGATGGCGCACCTGGCCGGCGGCATGGGCCTGCCGGTGTGGATGCTGTCGCGCCACGACGGCTGCTGGCGCTGGCTGGAGGATCGGGACGACACGCCGTGGTATCCGTCCATGCGCATCTTCCGGCAGCCGTCGCCGGGGGACTGGCCGGGTGTGGTGGCGCAGGTGCGGGCGGCACTGGCCGAGCGGGTGGCGGCTCAGAAAGGAAGGGTGGTGTCCGGGACCCAGTAGAGCAGGCGTCGGAGCAGGCGGTCGACGGCGGTCCAGAGGCCGATCGTCATCGCGGCCAGCACGAACAGGGCTGCGAACATCACGTCGGTCTGGATGCGGGCGTTGGCGTTCAGCATGACGTAGCCGAGGCCGGCGGAGGCGCCGACCCACTCGCCGATCACCGCGCCGATCGGTGCGATCGCGGTGGCGACGCGCAAACCGGAGCCGAAGGCGGGCAGGGCGGCCGGCAGCCGGACGTGCCGCAGCAGCGACCACGGGCGGGCGCCCATGGTGCGCGCGAGGTCAAGCCAGCCCGGGTCGGTGCGGCGCAGGCCGTCGGCGAACGAGGCGGCGACGGGAAAGAAGATCACCAGCACCGCCATCACCACCTTGGAGCTCATGCCGAAGCCGAACCACAGCACCAGCAGCGGCGCCAGCGCGAACACCGGCACCGCCTGGCTGAGCAGCAGGATCGGCATCAGCCAGCGCTGCACGCGGGGCGAGAACACCATCGCGAGCGCGCAGGCGGCGCCGAGCCCGGTGCCGATCAGCAGGCCGAGCAGGGTTTCGGTGAGGGTGGTCAGGGTGCTCCAGGCCAGCAGGGTCCGTTGCTGCCACAGGGCCGTGGCGACCGATCCGGGGCCCGGCAGCAGGTAGGCCGGGATCCGGGCGGCGCGGCCGACGATCCACCACACCAGCAGCAGGGTGAGGAGCGTGACCAGGGGGCGGACGATCCGGGCGGCGCGGCTCATGACGCGCCGCTCCCGGTCAGCAGGCGCATCAGCTCGCCCTGGGTGCGCAGCAGGGACGGGTCGTCGGGCGGGCGGGGGATGGGGCCCGGCACGCGGATCGGCGGGCCGAGCCGGGCCGGATGGCCGGACAGCACCACCAGGCGGTGGCCGAGGCGGCAGGCTTCCAGCGGGTCGTGGGTGATCAGCAGCACGGTGCGGCCGGCCAGCAGCTCGGCGGCGAGGTCCTGGACCCGGGCGCGGGTGACGGTGTCGAGGGCGGCGAACGGCTCGTCCATCAGCACGAAAGGACGGTTCTCGTAGAGGGTGCGGGCGATGGCGACGCGCTGGCGCATGCCGCCGGACAGCTTGGCGGGCAGGGCATCGGCGCGGTCGCGCAGGCCGACGCGGTCCAGCAGGTGCAGGGCGCGGGGGCGGTCCTGGGGCTGGCCGCGCAGGCGGGCGCCCAGCGTCACGTTCCCCATCACGCTGGCCCACGGGTAGAGCAGGTCCTGCTGCGCCATGTAGGCGATGCGGCCGGCGAGCGGGCGCCCGTCCGTGGCCGATACGCCGCCGGCCTGCGACCGGGCGAGGCCGGCGGCGATCCGCAGCAGGCCGGTCTTGCCGACCCCGCTCGGTCCCAGCAGCACCAGGAACTCGCCGCCCTCGACCAGGAGGTCGAGCCCGGCGAAGATGGTGCGGTCGCCGTGGCGCAGCGTCAGCCCGTCGAGACGGAGGCCGGGCGGCGTCGTGGTGGGCAGGAGGGCGTCCGGGATCATCCGGAACAGGTTAGCCGAGCAGGTCGGACGCGGCACGTCTTGGCGGCCGGCGCCGGGCAGGAGGAAGGCATGGAGCGCGGCATCTCGGACCTGCTGCCGGGGCTGGAAGACGGGTTGTTCGGACGGTTGCGCCAGGGTGCGGCCGCCGAATGGGACGCGTATGTCGCGCATCCGTTCGTGCGCGGGCTCGGCGACGGGAGCCTGGCGCCGGCGCGGTTCCGGCACTTCCTGGTGCAGGACTACCTTTACCTGTTGCAGTACGCCCGGGCCTGCGCGCTGGCGATCACCAAGAGCGACACCCTGGCCGAGATGCGGGCGGCGGCGCAGGCCGTGTCCGGTCTGCTCGTGGGCGAGCTGTCGCTGCACGTGGAGTACTGCCGCGGCTGGGGACTGGACGAGGACGCGCTGCAGGCACAGCCGGCCTCGATCGAGACGCTGGCCTATGCCGGCTTCGTGCTGGACCGGGCGCAGACCGGCGACCTGCTCGACCTGGTATCGGTGCTGTCGGCGTGCCTGGTCGGTTATGCCGAGGTCGGCGCGCGGCTCGTCTCCGACCCGGCGACGCGGCGCGAGGGCAACCCGTACCTGTCCTGGATCGAGACCTATTCGGGCCCGGCCTACCGGGCGCTGGCGCGGGACGGCATCGCGCGGCTGAACGCGCTGGGCGAGACGCGCGGCGGGGCGGCGCGCTACCCGATGCTGCTGCGTGACTTCCGCACCGCGGTCCGGCTGGAGACGGCGTTCTGGGGCGGCGCCATGGCGTTGGGCGCGGGTCCGCTTTGAGCCGAGGATGGGGTCGTGCGAGCGTTCCGTTCCCCGGCCGGAGACCCGCATGACCCAGGCGCCTGCACGGCAATCCTTCCGCGAGCATCCGGCGCTGGCCGGGCTGGTGCTGAACTTCGACCCGTCGGCGCCGCAGGAGCGATACTGGGCGCTGATCGGCGGCGAGGCGGTGTCGCCGGAGGCGGCGCTGCCGCAGCCGGTGCCGTGGCCCGCGGGCGCGGCGCCGCAGGGCGCGCCGCTGGCCGCGCCGCCCGCCGAGACCGACGACCTGTCGCGGTTCGCCGGCTACGACGCGGTGGTGGTGACCTGGACCGCGGCGGAGGCGGCGGCGCTGGCGACGCTGTTCACGCCGGGCCATCCGGTGTCGTCTTGGTACGAGTACCGGCACGACGTCGCGAGCTACATCCCCCTGGTGACCGGCAGGGAGGCGCCGTTCAACGGCACGGAGGCCGACGAGGCGCGCTACCACCACAGCCTGGGGCTGTACTTCCCGTGCACGATCGGCACCAAGCGGGTGCTGCTGTTCAAGTCGGGGCTGCACCTGGCCTATGACGGGCCTGCGGTGCCGGTGCGCCGGCTGATGACGGAGATCGCGCAGACGGTGGGGCCGGCCACCTTCATCACCACCGGCACCGGCGGCGGCATCGGCGCCGGGGTGAAGCTTGGCGACGTGGTGGCGGGCGGCACGGTGCGGTTCGACTGCCACGCGCAGTTCAAGGCGGAGCCCTGGGCGACGGCGGCCTACGCGTCGACGCCGCTGTCCGCGGCGGCGCTGGCGCTGCTCACGCCGGCGCTGACCGGGGTGAACGCGGCACGGATTCCGGGCGCGCGCACGGCGCCGGAGGTGTTCGCGGCGGAAGCGGACGCGATCGTCACCACCGACGTGTTCGCGTTCGACGACTCCACCGACCATTACGGGCTGCAGGGGCTGGGACAGGCCTGCGACATGGGCGACGCAATGGTGGCGCAGGCGCTGTCGGCGTTCCCGCACATCACCTTCCACGCGATCCGCAACGCGTCGGACCCGCAGATCGACAACCCGAGCGGGGACATCGCGACGGCGGCGAAGCAGGCGGCGTCGATCTATGCGCGCTACGGCGGGCTTACGACCGCGGCAAGCGCGATCGCCAGCTGGGCGGCAATCCGTGCGGCGTGATGGGCAGCAGCGAACGGAAGGCATTCCGGTGAAGATCTGCCTCCTGGGCTGAACCGGCCGACCGGCCGGCCGCTGGTCCAGAAAGTCTGTCTGGCATGGGCTACAGGCTCCGCAGCAGGGTCTTCAGCCAGGATGATGCCTGGCTCGGAGGCGGTCATCTCGCGCGCAACAGGCCCTCATGCCCGGTCGGCAACCGCCGCCGCCTTGAGCCGGTGCGGCGCTGACCGTCTCCCGCACCCGTCGGATCAGCTTGATGGCAGCAGCCTTGTCGACCGCAGAACGCCGCGCCGTCCTGCGGGCGAAGCTGCCGTGCTCTCCACCGCTTGCTCTAGGCGACGACATAGGTCCTGTGCAGCAACGCCACCATTCAGCCGCCTGCTGCTCAACCAGCAGAATAACGCTGATCCAAAGCCAGGATATCGGAACGGATCTGCCATGAAGAGGTAGGTCTACAGCTGACTGATGGCCGCGCCGCATGAAGATGGCTTGTCTTCTAGGCCTCTCATGTCCCTGCTCGTTTGGATCAAGCTCACCCTGGTTTCACCTGTTCTGCTTCAGGCAAGGGGCTGTCTTAGCGCGGACCAGGAAGAGAAACTTTGCCTTGTAACGCGATCGCATCTTAATCTAAAAAAGCGTAACAGGGCGGCATATGCTATGGTCAAGCTTGTTGTGACAAGAGGACCGAGGGGGCTTGATCAGACGTCAGGAACACGGCTGTTGGCTCCTGTCGTGCGGACCCTTCTTGTTTCGATGCTTGGTTCTTGTAATACCGTTGGCTCCATCGAAGAGCGTGCGGAGACCGTAAATCGTACAAGTGCAGACGTTGTACAAAATGCCATTCTGTTGAACATTCTCAGGGCACGTGAGTACGAACCGCTGAACTTTGTCAGCTTGACCGGCGTAACAGGGCACAACACGGCAACGCTCGGCCTAGGTCTTCCATCTTTCTTTACCGGTCCGAATCGATATGGCTTTGGTGCAGAAGCAGGCAGGACAGCACAATATGGTTTGCTAGGCTTCAACAACTCCACCCTGGGAGGAAGCCTCAGCGCGTCCAACGATTTCCAGGTGAGCGTCCTGGATGATCCTGCTTCAAACAAGGCGCTCACCAAACCTGTGACTCCTGCAACCATTGCGTTCCTGAAAAATCAGGGCTACCGCACGGACGACCTGTTCTTTATCTTTGTTGGAAAGATAATGATCCGGGAAAACCTCGAATGGAAGAAGTACCCTAACGAGCCGTTCGACTACCAGAACAGTTCCACGCCTCTATATAAAGATTACTATCACGATTTCTATGCCAAGATCACCCATTTTCTTGATCGTGGTCTGACTGCAACGACGGATCAATCAGACATCCCGGGCGAGGGAGTGGATTCGGGACGGCTGTGTTTCGATGTGAACGAAGCCAGGCCTGAACTCAGAAGCTTCCGAAACAGGTACTCACCTTGCATGTTCGATCCCCAAGCTCCTAAGCCTGAAGATAAAGAAGTCACCATGAGCTTGGGAACAATTCGAATAACGCTTCAGCCTGACAAGTCTGGCCAATCGAGGAAACAGACAGATCCTGAAGGTGCTTGGCGATTCAGGACGGAAACTGGACAACCTGTTCTTCTATATACGCGGTCCCTTTACGGTGCATACGAGTATCTAGGACAGTACCTTCGACTGCGAGAGCGGGAACGTATCCTCGAATGTTCTTCAAAGGCGGTCGAGGAGCGAGACAAGGACGGAAGGATCCATGCGGTTCAATGCATGCAGTTCTTTGGAGAAGATAAAGTAACCAATCCCTTGTATCTGACGCACGACTCCTCGAACTGTTTTGCCCGTACAACCTATCATGGGAAGACGTGGTGCGTTCCACAGGACGCAACGGTGACGAAATGGACATTTTCCCTGCTCCATCAGCTTTTTCAGCTGTATGCAGCGCCTTCAAATCAACCCGTCACGCCTACGGTCCGCACGGTCCAGTAAGCCAGCCTGACTCTTCTCTTCCTCGCCATCGAGGCTTTGATCTGTCTTGTGGTCTAGCAGGTCTCAGAAATTTCTACGATCTGCAGACCAGGGACGTGCAGTTCGAACTACAGCGATCGACTGGCCGGCGGGCTTGCGGCCGGTAACGGTTTGCCGACCATCGGACGGCTGATCGGCCAGTTCAGCTCGATCGGATGCCGTACCGCTCTCGTGGGCTCAAGGCACGAGTTCACCTAGGAAGGCTTCTAATGCCCGGTCTGCAGGAACGGGATCGGGGCGCCGGCATAGATCGAGCTCGGCAGGCGGCCGTCCCAGCGCTGGGCGCGGGTGTAGTCGGCGAGCGCCGGGTCGGAGGCGACCGCGGCCGCGAGCAGGCGGGTGGCGTTGGCCTGGGCCTCGCCGTTCTTCTGCGTGGCATAGGAGGTGGCGTCGGCCTGCAGGCGGGTGGATTGCGCCAGGCCGCGTGCCTGCTCGATCGCCTGGTTGGCTTGGCCAGACGCAGTGATGCGCGCGGTGTCGGCCTCGATCTGCGCCTTGCGCTGCAGGCCCTGCGCCTGCTCGATCTGGGTCTTGACCACCGCCGCCTGCGCCTGGGCGTCGCGGAAGCTCTGCGCGTAGTCGAGGTTGGTGAGCTGCACGTCGGTGACGTCGAGGTGATACAGGGCCCGGGCGCGCTCCTTGACGATGCCGTCGACCCGGGAGACCAGCGCGCCGCGCTTCTCCGCCACGTCGCTGACGTTGACGGTGCCGGCGGCGATCTTCCACTCGTTGATCACCATGGAGCGCAGGTTCTGCTCGTAGCCCTGGTTGTGCACGAACAGGTAGCCGACCTCGTCCACCGGGACCTGGTACTGCACCGTCAGCACCGCGTCGATCTCCTGGTTGTCGATGGTGTAGGTGTTGAGCTGCGGGGTCTCGAACTGCTGGGTGTCGGTGGGGAAGTAGTGCACGGCACCGAAGAACGGCCATTTCAGGTGGAAGCCGGGGTCGGCGATGCCGGCATAGGCGCCGGCGTTGGTGATCACCGCGCGCTGGTTCGGCTGCACCTCGTAGCCGGTGCTGAGGATGCAGGCGGCCACCAGCAGGCAGGCGAGGCTGATCGCGATCGCCTTCGGGCTGACGACCGACAGCGACCAGGAGCGCTTCGGGGCAGGGCCGGTGTTCCAGTCCATGGCGGGTCCCTCAGACCGGTGCCGGCCGGGCACGCGCCTCGGCGACCAGGCGCAGCACCATCGGAGTCAGGCGGCGCACGATGATGGCGACGCCGGGCGGCGAGGGGTGGATCCCGTCGCCCTGGTTGAGGATGTGGTTGCCGGCGACGTCCTGGAGGAAGAACGGGTCGTAGAGCAGGCCGGGACGCCGCGACAGGCGGTCGAACACGGCCCGGAACGCGTGAAAGTAGGGCATGCCGAGGTTGGGCGGGGCGTACATGCCGCTGAGCAGCACCGGGATGTGTCGGGCCTGGAGCCGGTCGAGGATGGCGCCGAGGTTGCGCTCCATCTGGCCCGGGTCGAGGCCGCGCAGCCCGTCGTTGGCGCCGAGCTCCACGATCGCCGCGTCCGGATGGTCGCCCAGCGCCCAGTCCAGCCGGGCGAGGCCGCCGGCGCTGGTGTCGCCGGATACCCCGGCGTCGAGCACGGTGGCGTGGGCGTCCGCCTTGTCGAGCGCCGCCTGGAGCTGCGCCACGAAGCCCTGGTCGTGCGGCAGACCGTAGCCGGCGGTGAGGGAGTCGCCCAGCGCCATGATCCGGACCGGGCGCGGTGCGGGGTCGGCGTTCACCGGTGTCGAGGCTCCGAGGGACAGCAGCATGGCAGCGGCGATCCGGCGGATCGCGCCGCGTCGTCCCTTGGTGGCGCGTCCCTTGGTGGAACGTTGGGCGCGGCCATATGGAGCCTTCATGGATGGACAGATGCCTTCGGGTGACCGGCCTGCGCTGGTGGAAGCGCGCGACCTCTGGCTCACGGTGCCCGCGCGCCCGGACGCGGTCAACACGAGGCGACTGAAGACGGGTGCCGGCAAGGCGGGGCCGGCGGAGGCGCTCGACATCGTGCGCGCCATGTCGCTGACGGTGTCGACGGGCGAGTCGGTGGGGGTGGTGGGGCCGTCCGGATCCGGCAAGACCAGCCTGCTGATGCTGCTGGCCGGGCTGGAGCGGCCGAGCCGGGGAAAGGTGCTGGTGGACGGCATCGACCTGGCGACCCTGGACGAGGACGCGCGCGCCCGGTTCCGCGGCCGGCGCATCGGCATCGTGTTCCAATCGTTCCACCTGATCCCGACCATGACCGCGCTGGAGAACGTGGCGGTGCCGCTGGAGCTGGCCGGGCGGGCGGACGCGTTCGCGGTGGCGGAAGCGGCACTGCGCGAGGTCGGGCTTGGACAGCGGCTCGGGCACCTGCCGGGACAGCTGTCCGGCGGCGAGCAGCAGCGGGTGGCGATCGCGCGCGCGTTCGCGCCGCGTCCGGCGCTGCTGCTGGCCGACGAGCCGACCGGCAACCTGGATGCCCGCACCGGCGACGCGGTGCAGGCGCTGCTGTTCGCGCTGCAGCGGACGCACGGCACCGGGCTGCTGCTGATCACCCACGACCAGACGCTTGCGTCGCGCTGCGATCGCAGGCTCGCGGTGGCGGACGGGCGGCTTGTCGTGCCGGAGGTTGCCGCTTGAGCGGCACGGTGGTGCCGGCGCGCGGGACCACGCTCAGGCTGGCGCTGCGGCTGGCGCTGCGCGACTGGCGCGGCGGACGCGGGCGCTTCGGCGGCATGGGGATCGTGCTGCTGTGCCTGGCGCTGGGGGTGGCGGCGATCGGCACCATCGGCGGCCTGCGCGACGCGATCCAGCAGGGGGTGGCCGAGCAGAGGCGGGCGATCCTGGGCGGCGACCTGGCGATCGAGGACAACGAGCCGCTGCCGCCGGAGCTGTCCCGGTTCCTGCGGGAACGCGGCGCGCGGACCTCGACGGTGGTGCGGATGCGTACCATGGCGTACGGCCCGGACGGGCGGCGCATGCTGGTCGAGCTGTCGGCGGTGGACGGGGCCTATCCGCTGGTCGGAACGGCGACGCTGGATGGCGGGCAGCCGTTGCAGGCGGCGCTGGCGACCCCGGCACGTCTGCCCGGCCTGGCGGCGGATCCGCTGGTGGCGGACCGTCTCGGGCTGAAGCCCGGCGGCGCGGTGCGGATCGGCGACGAGCGCCTGCGCGTGCTGCCGGACCTGGACAAGGTGCCGGATTCCGCCGGGCAGACCGCGCTGGCCCCGTCGGTGATGATCGCCCGGCCGGCGCTGGACGCGGCGGGGCTGGTCCGGCCGGGCACGCTGCTGACCACGTCGCTGCGCGTGGCGCTGCCGGACGGGCCGCTTCACGAGACCGCGCGGGCGCGGCTCGGCCGGGCGCAGGCGCTGGCGCAGGCGGTGGCGGACGCGTTTCCCGGCCAGGCCTGGCGGGTGCGCGACATCGACGACGCGGCGCCGGCGCTGACGCGTGCGGTGGGCCAGGTGGCGCTGTTCATGACCCTGATCGCGCTGGCGGCGCTGCTCCTGGGCGGCATGGGCGTGGCGGCGGGCGTGTCGAGCTGGCTCGAATCGCGGATCGGGACGATCGCGGTGCTGCGGGCGGTGGGGGCGCCGCCGCGTCTGGCGGCGCTGGTGGTCGGGCTGCAGGTGGCGGGGCTCTGCGGGGTCGGCATCGTTCTCGGGATGGCGGTCGGGCTCGTGCTGCCGCCGCTGGCGGTGCGGGCCCTGGGCGGGCTGCTGCCTGTGGCGCCGCACGAAGGGCTGCAATGGGCGCCGGTGCTGCTGGCCTCGGCGTTCGGGATCGCGGTGGCTGCCTTGTTCGCGCTGTCGCCGCTGCTGCGCGCGGTGTCGGTGCCGCCGTCGGTGCTGTTCCGCGGGCCGGCCGGACTCGCCGGGCCGGGGCGGGAACGGCGGATCGCGACCTGGGGGGCGCAGGCGGGGCTGGTGGCGCTGCTGGTGCTTCTGGCGGTGCTGACCGCGCCGGACCGCCGGCTGGCGTTCGGGTTCTGCGTCGTGGCTGGGCTGGTGCTGCTGCTGTTCCGGCTGGCGGCGATCGGGCTGACGGCCGCTGCGCGGTTCCTGCCGCGGCCGGTGGCGGGGCCGGGCGTGCTGCGCATGGCGGTCCGGCTCGGGCTGGCGGCGCTGGGCCGGCCGGCGGCGCCGGCGGGGCAGCTGCTGCTGGCGCTCGGCGCCGGCTTGACGGTGCTGGCGACGATCGCGCTGGCGCAGGGCGACCTGCGCGCGTCCCTGTTCGACCAGCTGCCGAAGCACGCGCCGTCGTTCTACTTCATCGACATCCAGCCGGACGAGATGCAGCGCTTCGCCGCCGTGGTGCGCGGGGTGCCGTCCGCCGGCGAGGTCAGGTCGCTGCCGAGCCTGCGCGAGCGGGTGGTGGCGGTGGACGGGGTGCCGGCGGAGCGGGTGGCGGCGACGCCCGGCACGCGCTGGGCGCTGCGCGGCGACCAGGGGTTGACGATCGCGGCAACGCCACCTCCGGACACGCACATGGCGGCCGGGCGCTGGTGGCCGGCCGGATATGACGGGTCGCCGCTGTTGTCGTTCGACGCCGGCCTGGCCGCGGGGTGGGGAGTGCATGTCGGCTCGGTGATCCGGCTGAACGTGCTGGGGCGCGACATCGACCTGCGCGTGGCCAGCCTGCGCAACGTGGACTGGCGGTCGCTGCAACTCAACTTCGCGTTCATCGCGTCGCCGGGCCTGCTGTCGGCGGTGCCACACTCGATGGTCGCCACCGTCGCCTCCGCCGGCGGGCCGGCCGGCGACGCGGCGATCCTCGCGGCGGTGACCGACGCGCTGCCCAACGTGACCGGGATCCGCGTGGCGGACGTGCTGGCGCAGCTCGGCAGCATCGTCGGCCGGCTGGCCTGGGCGCTGGCGGCGATCGGCGGGGTGGCGCTGCTGTCGGGCGCGCTGGTGCTGGCGTCGACGCTGGCGGCGGCGCAGCGGCAGCGGGTGGCGGAGGCGGCGGTGCTGCGTGTGCTGGGGGCGACCGGTCCCCAGCTCCGGGCGGCGTGGCTGGTCGAGTTCGCGGTGCTGGGAGCCGTGGCCGGATCCTGCGCCGGCGTCGTCGGTGGCGGGCTGAGCTGGCTGCTGATGCGCGAGGTGCTGCGGTCGCGCTGGATCTTCCTGCCCTGGAGCCTGTCCGGCGTCGGAGCCGCCGCGGTCGTGCTGATGCTGGTGGCGGGCTATCTGGCGACGCGACGTGCCCTGGCGGCGAGTCCGGCGATCCTGCTCCGCGGCTGACGCCCTTCCCGGCTTGTCCGGGAAGGGGACGGAACGGGTCCTACTCGGCTGCGGTGTGCTCGCCGTGCAGCAGCGAGCTGGTCATCGGGCGGGGAATCATCGACCAGAGCCCGCGCGACTCGGACGGCTCGGGCGCCGACCGGACGAGGTCGAAGCCGGCACGGCGCAGCGCGCGGATCGACAGGAGGTCGAGCTGCGGCACGGCATCCCGGATGTCCGAAAGGTCCTGCATGGTCAGGTTGGTCTGCATCGTTCTGATCCCCCTGCCGCCTCCTGGCGGCTGATTGTGCGGTCCCGTCTTGCGCAGGATTCACTCTCGATTCTGAGCCGTTCGTCGCTCGGTGGCAACGGTCCCATTTTTCATGCCCGACGGCAATGCGGTGCTGGCTCGTTGCCGTCCGAGAACGGCATCGCCGGGGACAACGTTGCCGCTCGTCCTGCCGTGACAGGATCATGAAATCGCGAGCATCGTCACCGGCGGATCGCCAGCAAGGAGGAACCGTTGGACAACGTGGAGATGGCCCAGGACAGCCTCGAGCACGCGCACGGGCACGGCGGCCACGATCATGCGGCGGCACCGCGCTCGACCCGGCTGGCCGCGGTGCTGGTGGCCGTGATCGCCGCCGTCGCGGTGGTGGTGGAGATGGACGCCGGCGACCAGCAGACCGCCTACCTGGCGCACGACGTGGCGGCGTCCGACCTGTGGTCGCAGTACCAGGGCAAGTCGGTGCGCCGCACGGTGATGCTGGACGCGGCGGACGTTCTCGACGCCGAGGCGGCGCTGCTGCCCGAGGCGGCGACGCCCGGCCGGGGCGACCGGATCGCGCGCACGGCCACCGCCGACCGGGCTGCGGCGGCGCAGCTCGCGGACGATCCGGGGCATGAGGGCATGCGCCAGGTCGCAGCCCGGGCGCAGGCCGAGGAGGGTGCGCGCGACCATGCGCTGCACCTGCACGAGGGGCTGGAGCGCAGCGTGCGCGGGCTGCAGATCGCGATCGTGCTGGTCGGGCTGTTCATGGTGACGCGCCTGTTCTGGCTGCTCTTCCTCGGCGGGGCGCTTGCCGCGACCGCCTTCGTCTACGGGGTGCTGGCGGGCCTCGGCCTGGCCTGACGCGGGCGTGGTTGACCGCGGGCGGTGGCCGGGCCGACCATGCCGTCCAAGCAGCACGAGCCGGTGGCACATCCGGCCGGCAGGAAACGTGGCGGGAAGCGGGGCGAGGGTTGGGCATGAGCGACGAGATGTTCCACGTGAAGCCGGACCTGGCCGCGTCGGCGCACGTCAACGCCGTGCGGCACCGGCTGATGACCAACCACGCGCTGCACGAGCCGGACCCCTTCTGGCTGGAGCAGGCGCACCGGCTGGACTGGTTCCGGGTGCCGACGCTCGCCGGCAGCGGCGGGTTCGACGGCGAGGTGCGGCTGTCCTGGTTCTCCGACGGCACCCTGAACGCGTCGGTCAACTGCCTCGACCGGCACCTGGCCGGGAACGGCGACCGCATCGCGCTGATCTGGCAGGGCGAGGCGGAGGACGACGTGCGCCACGTCAGCTTCCGGGCTCTGCACGAGGCGGTGTGCCGGCTCGCCAACGTGCTGAAGGCGCTGGGGGTGCGTCGCGGTGACCGCGTGGCGACCTACCTGCCGATGGTGGTGGAGGGCGTGGTGGCGATGCTGGCCTGCGCCCGGATCGGCGCGGTGCACGTGGTGATGTTCGCCGGCTTCTCCGCCGCCGGCGTGGCGAACCGGCTGCGCGACAGCGGCGCGGTGCTGCTCCTCACCGCCGACGAGGGCAGGCGCGGCGGCAGGCGGATCGCGCTCAAGGCGCTGGCCGACGAGGCGCTGGCGATCCTGGAGAAGGACGGCGCCAACCCGGTGCGGCAGGTGCTGGTGGTGCCGGTGACCGGCATCGAGGTGCCGATGCGGGCCGGCCGCGACCTGGACTACGCGGCCCTGGTGGCCGAGGCCGAGCCGGACTGTCCGCCGGAGGAGATGGCGGCGGAGGATCCGCTGCTGATCCTCTACACCTCCGGCAGCACCGGCGCGCCGAAGGGGCTGCTGCACACCACCGGCGGCTACCTGCTCTGGGCCAGCCTGACCCAGGAGATCGTGTTCGACCACCGGCCCGGCGACGTGTTCTGGTGCACCGCCGACCTCGGCTGGGTGACCGGACATTCCTACGTAGTGTACGGCCCGCTCGCCAACGGCGGCACCACGCTGCTGTTCGAGGGCACGCCGTCCTGGCCGGAGCCGGGACGCTGGTGGCGGGTGATCGACAAGCACCAGGTGCGCGGCTTCTACACCGCGCCGACCGCGATCCGCTCGCTGATGCGCGAGCCGCCCTCCGTGCTCGCCGCGAGCTCGCGCGACAGCCTGCGCGTGCTGGGCTCGGTCGGCGAGCCGATCAACCCGGAAGCCTGGCTGTGGTTCTACGAGGAGGTGGGCGGCGGGCGCTGCCCGCTGGTGGACAGCTGGTGGCAGACCGAGACCGGCGGCATCATGATCGCGCCGCTGCCGGGTGCGGTGGCGCAGAAGCCGGGCTCCGCCACCCTGCCGCTGCCGGGCGTGTGCCCGGTGCTGGTGAGCCCGGAGGGCACGGTGATGGACGGCGAGGCGGAAGGGCATCTCTGCCTCGCCCGCTCCTGGCCCGGACAGGCCCGCACCGTCTGGGGCGACCACGAGCGCTACGTGCAGACCTACTTCTCGGCCCATCCGGGGCTCTACTTCTCCGGCGACGGCGCCAGGCGGGACGCGGACGGCTACTACTGGATCACCGGGCGGGTCGACGACGTGATCAACGTGTCCGGCCACCGCATCGGCTCGGCCGAGGTGGAAGCAGCGATCGGCTCGCACGAGGCGGTGGCGGAAAGTGCCGTGATCGGCGTGCCGCATGCGGTGAAGGGGCAGTCGCTGATGGCGTTCGTGATCCTGCGCGGCGCGGCCGAGCCGGCGCTGGAAGCGGAGATCGCGCGCCATGTCGGGCACATGCTCGGCCGCTACGCGGTGCCGGACCGGGTGCTGCTGGTGCCGGACCTGCCGAAGACGCGCTCGGGCAAGATCATGCGACGCATCCTGCGCAAGGTGGCGACCGGCGAGCACGACCAGCTCGGCGACGTGTCCACCCTGGCCGATCCGTCGGTGGTGGACGCGTTGGTCGCCCGGATCGGACGGTAGCGCCGGGTGGCTTCCACCGACGCGCTGCCCGCGGTCGAGAGCGACATCCCGGCCCGGCTCGACCGTCTGCCCTGGTCCGGCTTCCACATGCTGGTGGTCTCGGCGCTGGGGATCACCTGGATCCTGGACGGGCTGGAGGTCACCATCGTCGGCTCGATCGGGCCGACGCTGCAGGACCGCCGGACGCTCGGGCTGTCGATGACGCAGGTCGGCGCCGCCGCGTCGGCCTACCTCACCGGCGCGGTGCTGGGAGCGCTCCTGTTCGGCCGTCTGACCGACCAGGTCGGACGCAAGCGGATCTTCAACGTGACGCTCGGGCTCTACATCGTGAGCGTGTTCGGCACCGCCTGCGCCTGGGGGCCGATGAGCTTCGTGGTGTTCCGCTTCCTGACCGGCTTCGCGATCGGCGGCGAGTACGCGGCGATCAACTCGGCGATCGACGAGCTGATCCCGGCCAAGGTGCGGGGCCGGGTCGACCTGTTCGTGAACGGGTCGTTCTGGATCGGGGCGGCGCTGGGGGCGGTGGTGGCGCTGCTGCTGACCCGCCACGGCATCTCGGCGCAGGGCTGGCGGATCGGCTTCGCCGCCGGCGGCGTGATGGCGTTCGTGGTGCTGTTCCTGCGCCACTGGGTGCCGGAAAGCCCGCGCTGGCTGCTCACCCACGGCTTCGTCGAGGAGGCGGAGGCGACCACGCTGCAGATCGAGGCCTGGGTGGAAACCGCGACCGGAGTGGCGCCGGAGCCGGTGTGCCAGACGATCACGGTGCATCCGCGGCGCGACTTCAGCTTCGGGCTGATCTTCAAGGCGATGATCGACGGCTACAAGATGCGCTCGGCGCTGGCGCTGCTGCTGATGGTGGCGCAGGCCTTCCTCTACAACGCGGTGTTCTTCACCTATGGCCAGGTGCTGACCCATTCCGAAGGGGTGGCGCCGGGGCGGGTCGGGCTGTTCATCCTGCCGCTGACGATCGGCAACGTGCTGGGGCCGTTCCTGCTCGGCCGTCTGTTCGACACCGTCGGCCGCAGGCGGATGATCTTCGCCACCTACGGGACGGCCGGGGTGCTGATGCTGGGCGTGGCCATCCTGTTCGCGACCGGCCGGCTCACGGCGCTGACGCAGACGATCGGCTGGATGGCGATCTTCTTCTTCGCCTCGCCGGCGGCCAGTGCCGCCTACCTGACCGCGAGCGAGATCTTCCCGCTGGAAACGCGGGCCCTGGCGATCTCGATCTTCTACGTGCTCGGTACGCTGATCGGCGGGGTCGGCGCGCCGTACCTGTTCGCCCGGCTGATCCAGATGGGCGGCAACGTGCCGCTGTCGCTGGGCTATGGCGGTGCCGCGCTGCTGATGCTGGCGGGCGGGCTGATGGCGCTCCGGTTCGGGGTCGATTGCGAAGGCAAGTCGCTGGAAGAGGTGGCGCGGCCGCTGTCGGGCTGACCGCGGGGCCGGACGACGCGCCGCACCGGCCGCTGGCGTTAAACAAACGGAAACCTCGCGCATCTAGACGCCTGATTGCCGCGTCGGCGCGTCCGCGTCGGGCGGACGGGCGTTTCCGACTGTGCGACAACCGCCGTTCCGATCGTGAGGCCCGTGGCCGGCAGGCTGGGGCAGGTGCTGCTCCGCCGCGGGTTCGTGACGGGCGCGGGTGGGCTGATGCTGTCCGGGTGCTCGCCGGCATCGGTGCTGAACGTGCTGGCGCCGGATCGCCTCGCCGCGGAGGGCGTGCGGTTCGGGCCGGAGCCGCGCCAGCACCTCGACATCTACCGGCCGACCGGCACCGGGCCGTTCCCGGTGATGGTGTTCCTGTATGGCGGGGCGTGGGACAGCGGCGACCGGTCGATGTACCGGTTCGTCGGCGACGCGTTCGCGGCGCACGGCATCCTGACCGTGATTCCGGACTACCGGCTGTGGCCGGAGGTCCGGTATCCGGTGTTCCTGCAGGACTGCGCGCTGGCACTGGCCTGGACCCGCGCCAACATCGAGGACCATGGCGGCCGCGCCGCGCCCCCGGCGCTGATCGGGCATTCGGCCGGTGCCTACAACGCGGCCATGCTGGCGCTCGACCCGTCCCTGCTGGGCGCCTTCGGGCGGTCGCCGCGCCGCGACCTGTCGCGCGTGGTCGGGCTAGCCGGGCCATACGACTTCCTGCCGCTGCACAGCGACGAGCTGCGGGGGGTCTTCGGTCCGGGTCCGGCCGGCCCGTCCACGCAGCCGATCACCCATGTCGACGGCCGCAACCCGCCGATGCTGCTGGCGGCCGGCACCGCGGACGGGACGGTGATGCCCGCGAACACGATCCGGCTCGTCGCCCGCATCCGGGCCAAAGGCGGTCCGGTCGAGGAACGGCTCTATCCGGGGGTGGACCATCTCGAGATCGTGGGCGCCATCGCCCGCCCGCTCCGGTCGCTGGCGCCGACCCTGCGCGACTGCCTTGCCTTCCTGCGCGCGTGACGGCATCCGGAAACGGCCATGGACCGTAACGACAGCATGCGACGCCCGTTCTCCGACGTTCGGCCACGATGACCACCCTGACCGCTGCCGCGGACTGGTTTATGCTGGCCGCCTTCTGGAAGGAGCCGTGGCCGAGCATGGACGAGCGAGGGGTGCGCCCGGCGGCCTCGGACAATCCCGCCGAGACCGAGACGACGCGGCTGCTGCGGTCCTGCGCGACCGGTGACCAGGCGGCGTTCCGGCGCCTCTACGAGCTGCAGTCGCCGCGGCTGTACGGGTTGGCGCTCCGGCTGCTGCAGCAGCCTGGGCTGGCGTCGGATGCGGTGCACGACGCGTTCGTCCAGGTGTGGCGGCGTGCAGCCCGGTTCGACCCGTCGCGCAACGCGGGCGAGGCCTGGCTCGCCAGCCTGCTGCGCTACCGGGCGATCGACATCCTGCGCCGGCGCAGCCGCGAGCAGTACGGCATCGAGCAGCGGGACGAGGCGGACGACGCGCCGGACGCGTTCGACCGGCTCGCCGAGCGGGCCGACACCGAGTCGCTGCATCGCTGCCTCCAGGAGCTGGAGGAGACGCAGCGCCGCGCGATCGTGCTGGCGTTCCTGGACGGGCTGTCGCACGTCGAGCTCGCGTCCCGGCTGCGGTCGCCGCTCGGCACGGTGAAGTCCTGGGTGCGTCGCGGGCTGCTCGGCCTGCGGCGCTGTCTCGAAGCATGAGCGGCGCGGGCCTGCCGCCGGAGCCGGACGAGGCGCTGACGGCGCTGGCCGGCGAGTACGTGCTGGGCACGTTGCCGCGCGACGAGGCGGCGCGGGTCGAGGTCGAGGCGGACGGGGATCCGCTGCTGGCGGGCGCGATCGCCGACTGGGAACGCAGGCTGGCGCCGTTGCTGTTGTCCGTGGCGGCGGTGACGCCGCCTGCGGTGCTGTGGTCGCGGATCGCGGCGACCGCGTTCGGGAGCCCGGACCGGCAGGCCGGACGTGGCATGGCCGAGGTCCGGTGGTTCCGCAGCCTGCCGGTCTGGCGCGGCATCGCCGCCGGCAGCGCGCTTGCCGCCGCCGCGGCGGCGATTGCGCTGTCCGTCCGGCCTCCGGCCGCGGTTCCGGTCGCGGTGCTGGCGCCGCTCGGCACGGCACGGCCGGCCTTCGTGCTGGAAGCCGCGCGCGACGGCAGCCTGACCGTGCTGCCGATCCACCCGGCGCCGGTCCCGGCCGGACGCGACCTGGAGCTGTGGTCCCTGGCCCAGGGAGCGAAGCTGCCGAAGCCGCTCGGCGTGCTGCCGGCGGCCGGGGTGCGCCTTCCTGCGGACCGGCTGCCGGCCGGACCGGCGCAGATCCTGGTCAGCCTGGAGCCGGCCGGCGGCTCGCCCACTGGCCTTCCGACCGGACCGGTGCTCTACGGAGCCGCCATCGGGCGTCCGGACTGACGCCGGCTGCGAACGGACCTTCCTGCCTCATGGACTGCCCTGATCCTCCCACCGAGCGCTGGCTGCGGTTGCGGCTGAGCGGACTGGCGCCGGCGCGACAGTCGCCGTGGGGCGGGGCGGATGCCGGTCCCGGCCGGTCCGCGGTTCTGGTGCCGATCGTGCTCGGGACGTCGCCATCGGTGCTGCTGACGCGACGGTCGGCGCTGCTGCGTCATCATCCCGGCCAGGTGAGCTTCCCCGGTGGCCGCGCCGACCCGGAGGACGCCGACGCGGTCGCCACCGCGTTGCGCGAGGCGCAGGAGGAGGTCGGGATCGATCCGCACCTGGTCGAGGTGCTGGGGCGGCTGCCGCCGCAGAGGACCCATGCCGGGGAGTTCACCATCGTGCCGGTGGTGGCGCTGCTGTCGCCGCATGCCACCTGGCGCGCGTCCGAACGGGAGGTGGCGGCGATCTTCGGGCTGCCGCTGGCGGTGCTGACCGATCCGGCGGCGCCGCGCCTGATCGAGATCGGCCCGCGCGCCGGCGCCTGGTCCTGGCCGCATCCGGAGGAGGACATCTGGGGAGCGACGGCGGCGATCCTGCTCGCGCTGTCGCGGATGCTGCGCGACTGACGCCGGGGCTTCGCCGCCCGATCCCGGTCGGCCGGGGCACGGAGGTCTCTCCTAGGGCTCCGCGTCGAGCGGACCGGGACGCGAAGCGGATGGACGGGCAGCGTCCGGACCTTTTCCTTCCGCCTCGGCGGCGTACAACCCCATCTCGTCCAGCACCCTGGCTCCGAGGGCCGTCTCGAACCGGCTCCGCTCGCCGCCCGTCAGCACGTCGGGCCGGTCGTCGCGGCCGAGGTTGGAGCGGAAGATGCCGGCGGCGCTGACGGGGAGGAAGTCCTCGTACAGGATCGGCGCCGACCCGTCCGGGCGGAAGAAGGCGAGGCCGGCCTCGCGCAGGCCGTCCAGGTCGTCGGGGAACCCGGCGAAGACCCGGCGGGTGGCGGCCTCGTGCGGCGCCCCGTCCGCGATCGCAGCCTGCGCCTCGGTGAGCAGCCGGTCGTAGAGGGCGCGGCCGTGGGGGGTGAGCGCGGCGCCGCGCTGCTCGATCTCGCCGAAGCGGGCGGTGTGGGTGCCGGCGGTGTCGCCCCCGGCGCCGGGGAACAGCACGGGCTCGCTCAGCGCCTGGAAGCTGGTCTGCCGGAGCAGGATCGGCACCTGCCGTCGCGGCGGTCCCTCGATCACCGCCTTCGGGTTCATGCCGGCTTCCCGCATCGCCGCCTGCGCCGCGTCGATGTCGCGGGTGCGCGGGGTCAGGTGGTTGAGGTGCGGGCCGCGGAAGCAGACCACGTCGGCGACCAGCGGATGCGCCGCCTTCAGCCGGGCGTAGAGGGCGGCGTCCACCGCGGCGGTGCGGTGCCAGCGGAACACGTGCAGCGCCTCGGCGATGAACGCGTCCGCATCGGCCTCCGGCAGTCCGCCTTCCGCCTCGGCCAGGGCCAGCAGGTCGAGCAGGCGGGGGGTTGCGATCCGGCGCCGGGACAGGATGGCGGCTGCCTCCTCGCGCAGCTCCGGGTCGGCGATCAGCTCGAGCCGGAGCAGGGAGGTGAAGACGCGGAACGGGCTGGTCGCCAGCCCGCGCGCGGTGACCGGCCGGAAGGCGGTGGAGTGCACCGGCACGCCAGCGGGCGCGAGGTCGTAGTAGCCGACCGGACGCAGGCCCAGCACGGCGAACAGCCGGGCGACCAGGACCAGCTCCGCGGCGGTGCCGAGCCGGATCGCGCCGTGCCGCTCGACCTCCAGGCGGTGGTCCGCGTCGTCTGAGGCGAGGCGGTTGGTGCGGGCGACCAGGGCCAGCAGGTCGCCGTAGAGCGGCACCTCCTCCCGGTACATTCCCGACAGCGCCTCCGAGAAGCGGGCACGAAGGGCATCGGGATCGACGAGGACGGCGTGCGGCATGGGAGGAGTCCTAGCGCGAGAAGCGGGTGGACAGCAGGATCATGGAGGTGGTGCGCAGCACGCCGTCGAGCGCGCCGATGCGGTCGATCACCCCGTCGAGCTCGGCGGTGGAGGCTCCGCTCACGACGGCGATCAGGTCGACCTCTCCGCTGACCGCGTGCAGCTCGCGCACGGCCGGGAGCTTGCGCAGCATCGCTTCCACCGAAGCGGTCCGCTTGGGCGCCAGGGTGACCAGCACGTGCGCCCTGACCGCCTGGTGGTTGGCGGGCGCCGCCGTGCGCACTGTGTAGCCCAGGATGGCGCCGCTCCGCTCCAGGCGCTCGATCCGGCCCTGCACCGTGGTGCGCGACAGGCCGAGCCGCCGGCCGAGCACCGCGGCGGGCAGGCGCGCATTGGCGGTCAGCAGCTCGATGAGCTGCCGGTCGGTGGCATCCGGCTGCATCGCCGGACGGTAGCCGCCGGCTTCGGGCTGTCAACCGCGTCCGGCTTCGCGTGCGGGTCGCCTCCGGCTGGCGCCGACGCAGCGGGATGGCGGGTCAGGCTGTTGCGGGTCTTCTGCGGATAGAGCTGCATCAGGCTGACCAGCACGCCGTTGGTCCAGCCGAACCCGACCTGCAGCGGGTACTCCCCGCCACCGCCGCCACCGGCCGGCGCCGCGTCGGCCCGGACGTCGTACTTCTCCAGGAGCACCCCGTCCTGCGCATACGCGGCGACCTCGCGCTCGATCCAGCGCTGGGCGATGGTGGCGGCGAGGACGGTCTCGCCGTAGTCGCGCAGGCCGCTCACCGCCATCCACTGCATCGGCGCCCAGCCGTTCGGGCTGTCCCATTGCTGGCCGTTCGGGGTCAGGCTGGTGGCGAGGCCGCCCGGGCGGAGCAGCCTGGTGCGCAGGCCGTCCGCGACCCGGTGCGCCTCGGCGGCCGTGGCGAGGCCGAGGAACAGCGGCACCACGGTCGCCGCCGAGACCGCCGGGCTCAGGCTCCGGTCGGTCCACACGTAGTCGGTGAACAGGCCGGTCCCGTCGTCCCACATCAGCCGGCGGATGGCGTCGGTCCGGCGGTCGGCGAGGCGGCCATACCGCATGGCCAGGCCGTGGTCGCCCTTGAGCGCGTAGGCGTGCGACAGGGTGCGCTCCATGTGCGCGACCAGGCTGTTGAGGTCGACCGGCAGGATCTCCGTGGTGCGGATCGTGGACAGGGTGTGGCCGTCGCCGAGCCAGCGCGAGCTGAAGTCCCAGCCGCTTTCGCCGCCGGCGCGCAGGTCGCGATACAGCTCGGCCGCGGGACGGGCGCTCCGCCCTGCGGTGTCCGCGTCCTGGCGGTAGGACTCGTCGCGCGGCGTGTCGCGGTCGTCCCAGTAGCGGTTCAGCAGCGTGCCGTCGGGCAGGCGCACGGCGTGGCGGAAGGCCTGGCCGCGCGGAAGGCGGTCGGCACCGTCCATCCAGTAGTCGTACTCGCGCTGCAGCTCCGGCAGGAAGGCCAGATAGGTTTGCGACCCGTCATGGGCGGCCAGGAGGTCGATCATGCAGGCGAAGAAGGGCGGTTCGGACCGGCTGAGGTAGTAGGTGCGGTTGCCGTTGGGAATGTGGCCGTAGCGGTCGATCAGGGAGGCCAGGTTGCGGATCATGTCGCGGGCGAGGTCGGGATGGCCGTCCCGCTGCAGGCCCAGCATGGTGAAGTAGCTGTCCCAGTAGTAGATCTCGCTGAACCGGCCGCCGGGAACGACATACGGGAAGCGCAGCGGCAGCAGCGAGGAGGCGGGGCCGTCCGGATCGGGCTGGCGCTCCAGCACCGTCCACATCGCGGTGACGTAGTCGGCGATGCTCCGGTCCGGCTCCGGCTTGAAGGGAACCGTCTTGCGCTGCGGCAGGGTGAAGTGCTCGGCGACGAACGCCTTCAGGTCGAAGCCAGGGCGGGACGACGTGCGGTCGTAGTCGGCCATGATGGTCCCGGGGTCCTGGTTCGGGATCGCGTCGGCGAAGGTCTTCTGGTCCGGGAACACGGACGCCAGTTCGACCGCCTGGTAGAGTGGGCCGAACAGGACGGACGGTGGCGCGCGGGTGGCCGGGACCGGCGCGGCCGACGCCGCCCTGCCTGGCGCCGGTGATGCGCCCTGCGCAGGGGCCAGCAGGACGGCCGCGAGAAGCGCTGGCCAGCCGGTAGTAAGCCGGCGCCGGAACGGCCGGCCAGGCAGCCTGGCGATGGGGTGCATTCCGGACTCCGGCTGGCGCGGCGGGAGCTGAACGCGGCGGCAGGGGCAGGTTTGCCTTGCAACGCAGCGGGCCATGCGGCGGATGCGGGAGCCGGGTGCAGGTCGTGTCGCGGGCGGGCGTTGGGAGGCTGCATGCACGGTCGCAGGCGTGGACGGCGCTCCGGACCGGACGACAGCGGATCGCCGGTCCATCCTCGTGCACACCGGTGGCATGGTTCGGCACGATGATCCGCAACGGCGAAGCGGCGCGGCAACGACCCGGGTCCTTCTCGCGGCGGGTCGTGCCATCGGGTCGTGCATCCCGCAATGCAAGGACCTGCCGTCGTGCCGTCATTGACCAGTACGACAGCCCGGTAACGGTTGGCGTGGCAGGCATCTGGTCGGTCTGCAGCAGGCACCACGCCGGCGATGAAGGGTCGGTGGCCCGGCGCCGGGGGCGCGGGAGTGCGGGGCTCGGCAGCGAGAACAGCCAGCGCCACTCGACCGTCTCGACGCACACGCGCCTTCGTCAGCCCGGCATCGCTCAGATGGGAACGACCGGACGCGCGGCTGGCCGCACGGGTCGGAGCGAGAGCGGTTTCTCGACCCAGACGAACAACAACAACGAGACCGCCAGCGTTGCCGCATACAAGCCGGGCATGAACGCCCAGAACAGCCAGTCCGGCATTCCCTGCGACAGCAGCCGCGCGAGGATCAGCATGGAAATCCGGACGACGAAACCGTGCAGCAGGTAGTAGCTGTAGCTCATGTTCCCGAGCCAGCGGATCGGTGTGAACCTCATGGCGGCCGACACCACTCCGCCGTCGCGGAAGCAGACGGCGCAGAGCGCGAAGAATGCGACCGTCTGGAGCAGCTCGTCGCCCAGGCCGGGCAGCAGGTGCAGCGCCGAAGCCACGAAAGCGGCGCCCGGGACCGCCCAGCCCATCCATGACGGGATCCTGTCACCCACGCCTTCCGCCAGCAGCATGCCGGCGAAGAAGGGCATCATGCGGACCGGGAAACCGGTGACGCCGGCGAAGCAGGCAAGAACGAAGGCTGCCGACAGCAAGGCCAGCAGGGCGATGCGCCGGGCCGGGATGGTGCTGGCCAATCCCGTTCCGAGCACCAGCGCTGCGACCGCGGCGTAGAAGAACATCTCGTAGCTCAGCAACCACGCCACCTCGACGATGCGCGTCATGGGGACCAGCCCGGGCAGCAGAGCGAGGTTCATCGCAAGATAGAAGGCGGCATTCCACTGCCCGGGTGGGATCTTGCCCGAACCCGGCGTGAGGATGGTCAGGGTCAGGGCAAAGGCGAACACTGCCAGGAACGCCGGGTAGATACGCTGGACGCGCCGCGCCATGAAGCGCGCGAACGATGGCGCCCTGTGTAGCAGGGTGCCATAGATCAGGTAGCCGCTGAGGACGAAGAACAGCTCGACACCGTAGTTGCCGTATGACCGGAAGATGGCGGCCGTGGCGGAGGCAGGGCCCGGCGACAGCCCGATCAGCTGTGACTGGACGCAGTAGTGCTGCAGGAAGACCAGCGTGACGGCGAATCCACGTAACCCCTCCATCGGCAGAAGTCGGGCATGAAGTGGATCCTGCAGTTCCAGAACACGCCGCAACCAGGACATCACTTGCCTCACCCCGACTATCAGTGAAGGGAACGTCCAGGACGCCTGCTTCCGGCTGCGGGCCAGCCGGAGCGTGCCGATCTGCGCAGGCAGGAGAGCGGCAGGCAGGCCTCCCACCAGGAATGTGCGACAAGCCGGATCCGGCGTGCTCGCGCCACCTCGATCCGCAAGATCGTATTCGATCGGCTGTCGATGAACAAAGCCGCCCACCTTCACGGGACACGTCGTGCCAGGATCGTTGCGGGCGCCTGTTCCGGGACCGCGCGGCGAAGGTGTTCCGGTCGAAAGGCACGGGATGCCGACGCGTCCGCGCGGTGGACCGGGCTGAACAGGACGAGGTCGGCTGACGGGCGGATGCGGCCGAGATCATCCTGTCGGGCACCGACGGCGGCGTCGGTACGGCGGCGATCAGGACCACCGCGAAAAGCCCGGGCCGACCGGTAGGACGGCCTGACGATGGCGGGTTTCGGCCTCCGGCTGGCGTGGCGCTTGCGGATGCACATGTCTGCAAGGTTTTGCGTTCATGCAGACCATTCGTCCGGATGCGGACGCCGCTCCGATCGTGCTCCGCCGTCGGCAGGAAGGACGCGTCGCCGCGACATCCCCTGTTCGTCGCGGCGGGACCCGTCATCCTGTTGCCGCCCGTCCGACGGGACGGCTGGTGATCCTGACGATGCCGGTCGGGCATTCGGCGGCATCGACGTTGCCCGTCCAGCGGCGGCATCGACGTTGCCCGTCCGGCCCGCGGTCCGAACACGCGGTCGTGCAGGGCAGGCGGTGAACAGGCGGGCCGCCCAGCCGTTGGCTTGCTCATCTACAGAAGGAGGACGGCCATGGCCCTGTTCACCAAGCCGATCAAGACGCTCGACGACCTGTTCGTGCACATGCTGCAGGACATCTATTACGCCGAGCACCAGATCACCAAGGCGTTGCCGCAGATGATCGAGAAGGCGACCGACCAGAGCGTCAAGAACGCGTTCCAGACCCATCTGCAGGAAACGGAAGACCAGATCGTCCGGCTCGAGCAGGTGTTCCGCCTCCACGGCAGCGAGGCGAAAGCCGTCACCTGCGAGGCGATCGACGGCATCATCAAGGAGGCCAAGGAAACCTTCGGCGAGATCGACGACCAGGCGGTGCTGCATACCGCGCTGATCGCCAACGCACAGGCGGTCGAGCACTACGAGATCACCCGCTACGGCACCCTGGCGGCGCTGGCGAGACAGCTCGGCCATTCCGACGCCGCGGCGTTGCTGGAGCAGACGCTGGAGGAGGAGAAGGCCACCGACCAGAAGCTGACCGCGCTGGCGGCAGGCAGCATCAACCGACACGCTGCGGCAGCCTGACGACCACCAGGCCTGGCGCCGCCGCTGGATCCAGCGGGGGCGAGGCTTCGGCCTGCCGACGAACCGATTTGCCCCGCCTTCGTCAGGGGCCTAGAAGCGGCGCCATCCCGGAAAGGCGCCCATGCTGCAGATCGACGGCCTCACCTTCAACGCCTGGGGCCGACGCTTCTTCGAGCGCGCGTCGGTCACGCTGCCCAACCCGTCTAAGGTCGGGCTGGTGGGACGCAACGGCGTCGGCAAGTCGACGCTGTTCAAGCTGATCAAGGGCGAGTTGCAGCCTGACGGCGGCGAGCTCGGTATTCCGAGATCGGCGCGCCTGGGGGTGGTGGACCAGGAGCATCCGGCGACCCCGGTCAGCCTGCTGGACACCATCCTGGCTGCGGATGTCGAACGGGCAACGCTGCTGGCCTCCCTGGAGACGGCCGATCCCGAGCACATGGGCGAGATCTGGTCGCGCCTGATGGAGATCGACGCCGACACCGCGCCGGCGCGCGCGGCGGAGATCCTGAGCGGCCTCGGCTTCTCCAGCGCCGATCTGGACCGGCCGATGGCGGAGTTCTCCGGCGGCTGGCGCATGCGGGTGGCGCTGGCGGCGGCGCTGTTTTCCGCTCCCGACCTGCTGCTGCTGGACGAGCCGACCAACTACCTCGACCTGGAGGGCGCGCTGTGGCTGGAGGCGCGTCTGGCGCGCTACCCGCACTCGGCGCTGATCATCAGCCACGACCGCGAGCTGCTGAACAATTCGGTCGGCTTCATCCTGCACATCACAGAACGCAGGCTGGAGCTCTACACCGGCGGCTACGACAGCTTCGAGAAGCAGCGTGCGGAGAGGATCCGCCTGCAGAGTGCCCAGCGTGCCCGGCAGGAAGCGGAGCGGGCGCACCTGCAGTCCTTCGTCGACCGGTTCAAGGCTTCGGCGGCCAAGGCCGCGCAGGCGCAGAGCCGGGTGAAGCGGCTGGCGAAGATGGAGCCGATCGCGGCCACGATAGAGGAGCGGGTGTCGCCGTTCCTGCTGCCCTCGCCGCCGCGTCCGCTGGCGCCGCCGCTGATGCGCCTGGAAGGGGTCGAGGTGGGCTACGGCGACGAGCCGGCGGTGCTGCGCGGGCTCGATCTCAGGCTCGACCTGGACGACCGCATCGGGCTGCTGGGGGTGAACGGCGCCGGCAAGTCGACCTTCGCCAAGATGGCCGCGGGTGCGCTCGGCATACGCTCGGGACGGATGACGCGAAGCAGCCGGATGGAGGTGGGCTGGTTCCACCAGCACCAGATCGAGGCGCTGGATCCGGAGCAGACGCCGCTGGACATCATGCGCGAGGCGCGGCTGCAGGACAGCGACCAGTCGCACCGTTCCCGGCTGGCGCAGTTCGGCATCGGCTTCGACAAGCAGGGCACCACCGTCGCGGCCCTGTCCGGCGGCGAGCGGGCCAGGCTGCTGCTGAACCTGGTGGCGATGGCGGCCCCGCACCTGCTGATCCTGGACGAGCCGACCAACCACCTGGACATCGACAGCCGGCGGGCGCTGCTCGACGCGTTGAACGGGTACGAGGGGGCGGTGATCCTGATCACCCATGACCGCTCGCTGATGGAGCTGGTCGCGGACCGGCTATGGCTGGCGGCCGACAACACGGTGGTGCCGTTCGACGGCGACATGGACGACTACGCCCGTTACGTGCTGGACCGCGCGCGGGAAAGTGCCGCGGCGCCCTCGCAGGCGGCAGCGCGCGAGAAGCGGGCGAAGAAGCAGCGTCGGGCGTGAGCAGCCTGTCCCCGCGAGCCTGCAAGACGTGCTAGCCTCCATCGGATGATCCCTGCCAGCCCGGCCCACCCGTCCCGCATCCGCCTGTTCCGGAACCGCTGGATGGAGCTGACCACGCTGACGCCGTTCCCGCTGTTCCTGCCGGTCTGGCTGCTGGTGCTGGGCGTGGTGGCGGCGATGGCGGTGCGATCGGTCGGGACGGCGCCGCTCCTGCTCGCCGTCGCGGCCGGGCTGTTGCTGTGGACGCTGTTCGAGTACGCGGCGCACCGCTTCGTGTTCCACCTGGAGCTGCGCTCCGGCTGGGGCAGGCGGATGGTGTTCCTGCTGCACGAGAACCACCACCAGGATCCCGCGGATCCGCTCCGCAGCATCATGCCGCTGACGGTCAGCCTGCCGCTCAGCGCGGCGATCTGGGGGCTGACGCTGCTGGTTTTCGGCGGGATCGGCCACGCCCTGTTCCTCGGCTTCGTGCTCGGCTACGTGGGCTACGACACGGTGCACTGGGCCTGCCACCAGCTGCCGATGCGCGGCCGGATCGCCGCCCGGCTGAAGCGGCACCACCTGCGTCACCATTATGCCGGCCAGGACTCCAACTATGCGATCACCGCCATCTTCTGGGATCGCGTGTTCGGCAGCGGGCTGACGCGCCGCTGAGCGTCCCGCTCACGGACGGGCCGCGAATCGGGCTTGACGCCCGCAACGTCGGACGCGAGGCCGGCACCGGCGTCGCCACCTACGCGTCGGTGCTGGCGGAAACCTGCCGTCGGCGCGGCTGGCAGCCACGATGGCTGTTGGAGGCGATGCCGGGCGTGCCTGCGACCACCGGCTCGCCGCGGCGGCCGGGCGCCCGCCTGCGCCGGCTGCTGGCCGCGCTGCCGCGCGGCAGGACCGCGCATCCCGTCTGGCAGGATGGCGAGCAGGCCTGGTTGTCGCGTGACCTGTTCCGGGTGGCGCAGGTGCACTTCGACCTGTATCGGCGGCCGCTCGCCGTCCGGATGGCGGACCCGCCGGCGATCATGCACTGGACCTATCCGCTGCCGCTGTACCTGCCCGGGGTGCCGAACTTGGTGACGGTGCACGACCTGATCCCGCTGCTGCAGCCGGAACTGACCGGCATCGCGTCCGGCCGGATGGAGCGGCTGCTTCGCGCCGCGATCGCGTCGGCGGCGGCGGTGGTCACCGTGTCGGAGGCGGTGCGAGGCGACATCGTGCGCCGGCTGGGGGTGCCGGCCGAACGGGTGGTCAACCTGTACCAGGCTGTGGACCTGCCGCCGGCGCTGCTCGCGGCATCGGAGGCGGTCGGGGCGCCGTGTCCGGTCGGCAGCTTCGTCTGCGTGGGCAGCGTCGAGCGGCGCAAGAACGTCGGCCGGGTGATCGCGGCGCACGGGCGGAGCGGCAGCCGGCGCACCCTGGTGCTGGTTGGGCCCGACGGCGAGGGGGCGGAGGCGGAGCTGGCGGCGCTGTCCGCGCATCCGGCGCCGGACCGGGTGCTGCGCCTGCCCTGGCTTCCCCGCCCGGCCCTGGTGCGGGCGCTGCGCGGTGCGCGCGCGGTGCTGTTCCCGTCGCTCGCCGAGGGCTTCGGGCTGCCGATCGCCGAGGCGATGATGCTGGGCGTGCCGGTGCTGACCGCGCGCGGCGGCGCCACGGAGGAGGTCGCGGGCGGGGCGGCCCTGCTGGCCGATCCGCGCGACGTGGAAGCGCTGGCGCTGGCGATCGGCCAACTCGACGGCGACGGATCCCTGTGCGACCGGCTGTCCGCCGCGGGACGGGAACGGGCGGCGCTGTTCTCGATGGAGGCCTACGGCGTCCGCCTGGACGGGCTGTACCGGCAGACCGCCGCGGTCTCCCTTCCGATCCGGTCCCGGATCACCTAGGGTGCGGCCTCCCTGGTGTCCGGCCGGCCGCGTCCGCCCGTCCGTCAGCCCTGGCCTGTTCCGCGGAAGAACGCTGCTTGCCTGATCCTTCTGCCCTGCGCATCGGCATCGACGGCTTCAACCTGGCCCTGAGCCGCGGCACCGGCGTCGCCACCTATGCCCGCACCCTCAGCCACTGCCTGACCCGGATGGGACACAAGGTGGACGTGGTGTACGGCATGACCATGACCCGCCGCACCCCACCGCCGCTGCGGGAGGTGATCTTCTTCGACAGCCTGGGCACGGACCCTGTGCCGCGACGCACCAGGCTGCTGAGCCGCCGCTGGGTCGACGACCGGCGCGCCGAGTGGCTCGTCACCGAGGCGGTCGAGGTGCCGATGACGACCCGGGTCGAGCATCGCGGTTTCGGCCACCGCATGCCGTCCTATGACCGCATCCTCAACGTGCCGGAGCTGTTCCGCGCCGCCAGCCGCTATTTCCGGCGCACGCGACGCTTCCTGACCATCGCCGTGCCGCAGGCGCCCGCGATCATGCACTGGACCTATCCGCTGCCGATCCGGCTGAAGGGCGCGAAGAACGTCTACACCGTGCACGACCTGGTGCCGCTGCGGCTGCCCTACACCACGCTGGACGACAAGACCTACCACTACCGGCTGATCGCCGCCCTGGCCGCGGGAGCGGACGCGCTCTGTACGGTGTCGGAAGCGTCGCGCCGCGACATCCTGTCGTTCCATCCCGGCGTCGACGCGAAGCTGTTCAACACCTACCAGTCGTTCCGGCCGAACGCGGCAGCGCTGGAGCGCACCGATGCGGAGGTGGCGCTGGAACTGGACGGGCTGTTCGGCCTCCGGCCGGACGGATACTTCCTGTTCTTCGGCTCGCTGGAGCCGAAGAAGAACATCGGCCGCATCATCGAGGCATTCCTGGCGACAACCGTCGGGCGTCCGCTGGTTCTGGTCGGTGCCATGGCCTGGAAGGCGGAGAACGAGCTCCTGATGATCGAGCGCGCCACGCGGAGCGGACGCATCCGCCATCTGGAGTACCTGCCCGAGCCGTCGCTGATGACGCTGATCCGCGGCGCGCGCGCGGTGCTGTTCCCGTCGCTCACCGAAGGGTTCGGGCTGCCGGTGCTGGAAGCGCTGTCGTTCGGCACCCCGGTGCTGACCTCGCGCGAAGGCGCGCTGCCGGAAGTGGCGGGCGAGGCGGCCCTGTTCGTCGACGCCTACGACACCGTGGCCATCGCTGCCGGCATACGCCGCCTTGAAGCCGACGACGAGGCCTGCGCCGCCCTGCGTGCCGCCGGCCCGTCGCAGGCGGCGCGGTTCGACATGGCGCGCTACGAGGCGCGACTGGCCGGGATGTACCGCGCGGTGCTCTCCGGCAGCCAGCACGAGGCGGCCTGAGGTGGCGACCGATCCGGCGCCGGCCGATCCGGAAGCGGGCGCGGCGACGTCCGGGAGCCCGAGGCGCACGAGACCGGCCGTGCCGATCCGGGTGCTGTTCGCGGTACTTCCGCTGGCGCTGCTGGCGGCCTGCAACACGCTGCCCGACAGCGGCCCGGTGGAGGAGAGGATCCTCGACTCGGCCAAGAAGCCGCAGACCAACCCGCTCGGCTTCCAGATCGTGCCGCTCAGCCCGGCGGTGGTGGACGCGGTCGCGGCCGGCGCGCCGCCGCTGCTGTCGTCGCTGGATGGCGGGCTGGGCGACCGGACGCAGAACGACCGGATCGGGCCGGGCGACGTGCTCCAGGTGTCGATCTTCGAGCTCGGCAGCGGCCTGTTCGCCGGCGGCGGCGGGCTCGCCGCCGGGGCCGCCAACCCGCTGACCGGTGGCCCGGGACCCAGCACCAGCGTCACCTCCGAGAACCTGCCGCCGATCGCGGTCGATGCGGGCGGCACCGTGGACGTGCCCTATGTCGGCCGGATCCGCGCCTCGGGCCGCACCACCACCGAGCTCGCAAGCGCGATCCAGGCCGGGCTGAAGGGCCAGTCGCAGAACCCGCAGGTGCTGGTGCGGATCAGCACCGACATCGCCAACGCGGTGGTGGTGGGTGGCGACATACGCAAGCCCGGGCGCGAGCCGCTGACCCTGGCGCACGAGCGGCTGCTGGACATGATCGCGATCGCCGGCGGCCCGACCCATCCGCCGGAGGACGTGACGGTGCAGCTCAGCCGCGGCGGCCGCTCCGCCCGCATCCCGCTGGAGGTGCTGCAGGACAGCCCGGACCAGAACATCGCCCTGATCCCCGGCGACCGGATCCAGGTGAGCACCCACCCCCGCACCTTCACCGTGTTCGGCGCCACCGCCAAGGTGTCGGAGGCGCCGTTCAACGCGCCGCAGCTGAGCCTGGCGGAGGCGCTGGCGCGGATCGGTGGCCCGCTGGACGAGCGGGCGGACCCGAACGCGGTGTTCCTGTTCCGCTTCGAGAGCCCGCAGGTGGCGGCCGGCCTCGGACTGCCGGTGCGCCCCGGCATGCGGGCGGCGCCGGTGGTCTACCAGCTCGACATGATGAACCCGACCAGCTACTTCCTGGCGCAGCGCTTCGCCATGAAGGACAAGGATCTGGTCTACATCGCCAACGCGAAGACCAACAAGTTCTACAAGTTCTTCAACCTGATCAGCCTGATCATCGGCCCGGCCATCACCGGCATCGCGGTGTCGCGCAACTGAGTGTCGTGCGGAAGCCTACAGGCGTCTGTACGCGTCCACCGCTTCGTCGACGCCGCCGAACATCTGCAGCCTGCTGTCGTGGATCAGGGCGCCGCTGTCGCAGTGCTCGCGGATGAAGCCCATGTCGTGCGACACGATGATCAGCGCCCGGTCGGCGCGGTGGCCGAACAGCTGGTCCTGGCAGCGCTGCAGGAAGCGCGCGTCGCCCACCATGATCACCTCGTCGATCAGGTAGCACTCGAACTCGATCACGATCGACAGCG
>CAXTVS010000025.1:0-51062 GCA_964247735.1 uncultured Acetobacteraceae bacterium | reverse complement strand
CCTCACCGGGAATCAACCCTTTGTGGGTGGGTTTGGCAACTACAACATCGCCCAAGGAAACGGCGTCAGAGGTGAAGCTGGACCGGGCCGAGCGCCGCAAGGTGCTGGCCCTGGCGCAGCGGCGCGAGATCGACGCGGTGCTGGTGACGGAGCTGTCGCGCTGGGGGCGCAGCACGACCGACCTGCTGGCGACGCTCAAGGAGCTGGAGGCTCGGCGCGTGTCTCTGGTGGCGCTGAACGGGATGGCGTTCGACCTTACGACGCCGCACGGGCGCATGATGGTCACGCTCCTGGCGGGCCTCGCCGAGTTCGAGCGCGAGCTGACGGTGGAGCGCATCCGCTCCGGCATCGCCGCCGCCAAGGCGCGGCAAGAAGCTGGGCCGGCAGCACGGGCAGCGGCCGAAGTCGGACCGCCTCGCGCCCAAGGTGCTGGCCCTCATCGCCCAGGGCCGCAGCTACCGCCTGGTCGGGCGCGAGGTAGGGCTGAGCAAGAACACCGTCGCCGGCATCGTGAAGCGGAGCCGGGTTACATGAACACTCGTGAGTTCGAGTTCAGGCGATGGGAGAATTGGTTGGAGGAGCGGGCGCAGACGTTGCGACAGGCTGGATGGGTAGCTGAACTACGTCGTGGTGGCCCACCAACTCCGAAGCCTGGCTGCAGCTTCCGCATGGAGACGGATCGCGCCCTTGGCCAGTTCGACGTGTGGGCGACAGGGGAGGCAGACTTCGATGTGATGGATGCACAAACAAAGGGCTTCGCACACAACGTCTGGGGAATGATGCTTGATGACATCAGCTTCGAGGCCGCCTTTGACGATTTCCTGAACCGGGTAGCCCAGCACCCGACACCCGGCCGCAATGTGCCGGCGTCACTGAGGTCTACATGGTTCAGCGTAAGAAGTGTCCTGTAGCCGCCCAAAGTCTCCGTTTCACCATGGATGTTCCCGGTTCACCCCGCCTACCGTGCTATCCTGCCCGTTCCATGGCGTGACCCCGATCTGCCGGCAGAACTGGCGCCGGCAGTCGTGAAGAACCCGTTTGCCCGGCTTCTGCCGCACCAGCAAGATGCCAGGTACGACCACCCGGCGGCCGTCGCGGATGTGGGCGATCCGTGCGGCGAAGTGGACGGCGCAGGCCCGGGACGACGGGTAGCACTTCAAGGCCGTGTCGGCGGAGCCGCTGATGCGGGTGGCACCAGAGGTCGCGGCGGTGGGCCTTCGGAGCGGGGTTGTGCGGACCTGAATGATCGGGTCGGAGGTAGCAATGGCGTTCATGTAAGGGAACGGGCTGAACGGCGGATCTGCGGCCAGGAAGGGCAGCCGGGCAACCATGCCCCGATGTCACCAACGGGTTCGCCGAGCCCTTTCACCGGTTCGTCGACCATGTGCTGAGCGCCGAAGATGCGCCGCCTAACGTCCGGATCGGAGATGCTGGCCGCCCAGCGGGCATCTCGATCTACCATGCGATCCGGAGAACGACCCATGAGAACTATCGGTTTCGGCTTCCTGGCCCTGCTGTCCCTGTCCAGCTTGGCCCTGTCCAGTATACCGGCGGCGGCAGACATCGAGATGCCGCCGGTCGCCACCGTCCCGTACGGCGACCTCGACCTGAGCACTGAAGCCGGTGCCGCCAAGCTACGCCAGCGGATCGACCGGACCGTGATCTCGATCAGCGACGGCGACCAGCCTGCGACCGGCAGCCTGATCCCGCGCGCCGATTTGCAGGACGCACGTGCCCGGGGACGCGCGCAGGCGGACGCCCTGATCTCGGCGGCGCGCCGGGGATGCGACCGGCGGCCCTGACGAATAGGATGCGGCCGGCGATCTCTGTGCCGCCGGTCGTCCGAGCTCAGGTGGAGGCTCGGACGCGGCGCCGGCTTGCCTCCTGCAGGCGGTCCTTGATCGCCTTCCAGTACGTCGGCCCGATGCGGATGCGGTTCCCGTCGGCGAGCTGCGCTTCCCAGGCGCCGAGGCCGACGTGTCGCAAGTCGCGGAGCTCGGCGACGCGCACCACCGATGACCGGCGCAGGCGGACAAAGGCGTCCGGGTCCAGCCGCTCGGCCAACCGCGTCAGCGTCTCGTTGAGCAGGAACTGTGTCCGTGCCGTCCACAGCCTGACGAAGTCGCCTTCGGCATCGATCCGCGTGATGTCGGCGATGTCGATGCGGTGCATGGCGCCGCGGTGCGGCACCCATAGGTGGTCTGGCCGTGCGAGGCGCGCGGGCGGTCCGGGAGCGTTGCGGAGGCGGCGTGCCCCGGCAAGCGCGCGCTCCAGGCGCTCCCGCTCCACCGGCTTGAGCAGGTAGTCTACCGCAGACACCTCGAATGCCCGCACCGCATGCGCGTCCGAGGCAGTGCAGAACACGATGGCGGGCGGCCGCTCCCAGAGGGCGGAGGCCGCCGCCACCGCCATGCCGTCCAGGTTTGGCATGGAGATGTCGAGCAGCACCAGGTCGGGAGCCAGGGCGCGGATCCTCCCGATCGTGTCAGGACCGTCCACGGCCTCGCCGACGACCGATACTTGGGCGAGCTCGGCGCACAGCAGCGCCAAGCGCTGCCGCGCGACCGGCTCGTCGTCGGCAATGAGGGTGCGAAGCGGCGAATCCATCATGGCACCGGAACCGTCACCCGCAGCCACGCTGGGATCGGTACCGTCAACTCGTTCCTCATGCCGCCGGCCGGACGGGGGCGGAACTCGAAGCGGGCGCAGCGATCGTAACGTAGCGCCAGCCTGGCGGCGACATTGGCCAGGCCGAGGCCATGTCCCCCCTCAGCCGCTCCGCCAGGTCCATCGTTCTCGACGGCGAGCACCAGGGAGTCCCCGTCGCGGCGCGCGATGATCGTGATCCGCACCGGGAGGCTGGTCCGGGCGACGGCGTGGCGCACGGCGTTCTCCATAATCGGCTGCAGGATCATGGCCGGAACAGCGCAGTCCAGCAGCGCGTCGGGCACGTCGGTGACCACCTGGAGCCGGTCGCCGAAGCGCACCTGCTCGATCCGGAGGTAGAGCATCTGCAGCCGCAGCTCCTCGGCCAGCGGGATGTCGGAGGAGGCGTCGGCTGCGAGCGTCGCGCGCAGGAACGACGACAGCGCGTCGACGGTGCGGTCCGCCGCGGCGGCGTCGCCGGCGAGGATGAGGCCGGACACGGTGTTCAGCGCGTTGAACAGGAAATGCGGATCAAGCTGGAGCCGCAGCGCGCGCAGCTCGGCTGAGCGCATCGCGGCCTCGTTCGCGGCGGCTCGACGCAGCGCGTCGCGCGTCTTCACCTCGTGCCCGACCGCGACCGAGAGCACGGACCAAGCGGCGAAGATGAAGTAGTTGTCGGTCAGAGAATACAGCAACTCCCCGAACAGGGTCAGGTGCATGTCCATGCCCATGTCGCGCAGGTAGTACTGAGGCGCGAACACGAACATGACGTTGTAGTTGATCACCGACAGCAGCGCCGCGGGCGGGGCGGAGAACAGCAGGGCGAGCGTAAGCCGCCCCGACGTTTCGATCGCCTCGTGGCGCGCGAGCAGGGCGTGCAGGCCGACCGACATGCCGATCGCGACGAGAGCGGTCAGCGCGTGGCGTTCCATTAGCATGAAGGGATGGCTGAAGCCGTACACCACGCACCGGACCGTCGCCGTGGCAAGATAGAGCATCCACGCCGCGACCGCGGTGCCGAGCGCGAAGCGCCGGGTCGACAGCCGCGCGGGCACGAGCTTCGGCCTCGGGTCGGGGCGCGCATCCATCATGTCTATCTAGACGGTGCGGTGGCGCTCGCCCAGCGCCGGACTCCGGCATTCGCCGAGCGGAATGGGGCGTTCGCCGAACCGCCGCTTCCGCGCGGTGCCGGAAACCAGGACCATCGGCCGCATCCGAACCGAGAGGGGTCCGCATCCTTGCTTCACCGTCCTTCTCCCGCCGTGACGGGACTGTTCTGCTTCGCCGTGCTGTCCGGGATCACGCCGTCCAGCGGCGCCGAGCTGACCCTGGAGCAGGCGGCGCAGGCGCCCAACCGGTCGCCCAACTTCATTGCGCGGGATCCGGCACGCCATCCGGTCGAGGAGCTGCGCTTCTTCGGCGTGATGCCGAGCTCGAACGTGGTGGAGATCTGGCCGGGCGGCGGTTACTGGACCGAGATCCTGGCGCCGTTCCTGCACGACCGAGGCAAGTACGCTCTCGCCGTCGACGTGCCCGACGGCGAGCCGGAAGGACAGAACTTCGCGCTCGGGCCGAAGGTCGCGGCACGGCTCAATGCCGATCCGGTCGATTACGGCCGCATCCGCTACGACTTCTTCGGTGCAAAGCAGAGCGATCTCGCTCCAAACAGCGCCGACATCGTGCTGACGTTCCGCAACCTGCACAACTGGGTCAACCAGGGCGACTCGACGAGGTTGCTCGCCGCCATCTACCGCGCGCTCAGGCCTGGCGGCATCCTCGGCGTGGAGGACCACCGCGGCAATCCCCGTCTGCCGCAGGATCGGAAGGCCGTCCACGGCTACCTGCGCCAGGACTACGCGATCGCCCTGGTGGAACGGGCGGGCTTCAGGCTGGTCGCCACCTCCGAGATCGACGCCAACCCGCGCGACACGGCCGACTACCCGCGCGGGGTCTGGACGCTGCCCCCAAGCTACGCCCTCGGCGACAAGGATCGCGCCCGGTATCAGGCAATCGGCGAGGCCGACAACTTCGTCCTCAAGTTCAGGAAGCCGTGATGACTGCGGCGGACGGCCCAGCCTCAAAGCTGACGCGGCGCGAGGCGTTCGTGCTGGCCCCTTCAATGATCCTTGTGCCGAGCGGCGGGCATGCGGATCCCGGCCTAGCCACCACGTGGGATCTGACGGCCCTTTACCGGACACCCGAGGCCTGGATGACGGAGCGTGCGGCGGTCCTCGACGCGTTGCCGGGGCTCCTCGCGTTCAAGGGCCGGCTCGGCGCCGGCGCCGCGACGCGGCCGAGGGCACGATCAGCGCCGGATCGTTGAACCGCCGGCTGCGGCGCAGCACCAGGCCGAGCACGTCGGAGACCTCGGCGGCCAGCTGCAGGCGCCGGGACGCGACGAGGTCGAGCCGCCCCTCCAGCTCGCACACGACGTCGGCCAAATCAGGATGGCGCAGGCCTTCCTCCATCGCCTGCAGGGCGTTCCGGCACGCTTGCACCAGCACCAACCGGCGCGGATCAAGGCGCCTGGGCCAGCCTTGCGGAGAACAGGTCGTGTCGGCCGAGGATCCAGAGGACCGGGCCCGGTCGGCGCGTCAGCAGCCCAGCGGCGAACAGTGCGGGCGCTGCGCCGTGCTCCACCTCAGGGCCGCCCGCGGCAAGCTCATGCACTACGCCAAGAGCCAAGCCGTGGCCCGGCAGGTGGCGGTCGATCGGGTCGACACCGACCGGCAGAACGCCGTCAGCACGCGGCTGCGCGGACCCGCGCTCCAGCGCCGCGACCTGCGATCGCAGGGCGGAAAGCTGCTCTTCTGCACGTCTTCCTCCCCTGTCCGACCGCCTAAGGACTAGAACGTGACAAGAACACAGAAGCCGCAGGAAGCTCCTTTCGTTGCTCTCCTCAGAACTACTTTGGGAAGCCGAGGGGGATCAGCCTACCGGCCGACGCGGCGAGTCCAACGTGGGAGAAGCACCTCCCGACCCGCCGGTAGGAAGCGTGACAGCATCCACATGCACGTTCTAAGCGTAATGATCTCGGACGGTCACGCGAGCGCGTGCAACCAGAAGAGTGGCTGTCGACCTGCAGGAGACTGGGGCATGACCAGTGCTCATGAAGCTAGCCGACACCGCGTCTCCTACATCGAGCTCACTGGCGGCGACCAGCCGATCGTCGACCACCTCGATGCATGGTCGGCGGAGGGATGGGAGCCGTTCCACCTCCACGAGGTCGAGGTGGGCAGGCGGACCAAGATCATGGTCGTGAGCAGGAGGGCAGCGGGATGACGAACACCATCGCGATCGCTGAGCACCTCGCGTACGTCGCCCATCACGGCCAGACCGACAAGGCCGGTCGACCCTACTTCGACCACCTCAAGCGCGTCGTGCACATCCTCAACACCGCCTGGCCGAAGCCAACCACAGACGAGACCATAGCGGCGTGGCTGCATGACACGCTTGAGGACACATCGCTCAATCAGCAGCAGATGCTGGTAGCGGGCATGCCTGCGAGTGCCGTGTCCATCGTAGAGGAACTGACCCGGCCATCCCAGTCGGACTACCTCGCTTGGATCCGCCACCTCGCTGAGCACGGCAGCTTGGCAGCGGTGCGGGTCAAGCTGGCGGACAACGAGGACAATTCATCACCTGAACGGGTAGCCGCCATTCCAGAGGGTCAGGCAATGCTGGAGAGGCGGCACCATCCGGCTCGAGCGATGCTTGAGGCGAGGATCACGAAAGAGGTGGGACCCATCACCGCTTCGCTGTTACCGGAGACAGCAACGATTGGGCGTGATGCCTGACCCCACCCGCCTCGCCCAGCGCCACAACGGCTGCCGCGAGACCGGCCGGCGGTGCGGCGAACCGCCGGGGTGTGGGTGCGCGTTGGAGGCTCGCACGGAGGTCGAGGACCGACCTGTCAGCCTCGCAGAGCGGGTGCACCATGTAGAACAAGCCGGCATCTGATGCGTGCCATCTGGTTCTGGGTGACCACGGTTCTAGCCGTCATTGCCGTGCTAGCTGGGGGCATAACGATCCTCGTCGTAATGCTGCGGACGTTCAGCGGGCGGTAGCAGCGCGGGCAGCTCAACAGTCAGAAGCGCCAGAAGCCGCTACGAGACACGGTGCGGTCGTGTCGGAGCGATTGGTGGACGCTCACATGCATGATGTCTTCGTTCTCAGGTTTGCCAGACGATGTCGCGAGCCGCTCGACCGCCACCCTGACCTGTCGCTGCGTCACCGGCTTACGCAGAAACACCGTTCGAGCTGGAAGGGCGTCCGGTTCCGGCGGTTCGCTGCCACTGATGACGATGACCCCGACAGGTGGCCAGCGCTCCCGGATCGTCGCTGCCAGCTGTAGGCCATCCATGGATCCGGGCATGTGGATGTCGGCGATGACAATGTGGATATCCGCCTGAGCTTCCAGAGCGGTGATCGCATGGTCAGCGTCGGTCGCCTCGATGATTGCATAGCCGATGCCTTCCACCACGTCAGCTAGGCTCATCCGCTGCCGCGGCTCATCCTCCGCGATGAGAATAGCGGTCGACTCGTCCGCATGGTGCGGTAGCTCGCTCACCGACATGCCTACTCGGTTTCTGTGGGATCAGGTCGAATGAAGGTGGGGGATCTGGTGAGGACTAGCGGTTTGCGATCAGGCGTGGCGCCACCGGTGGCCGGCTCGGTTTGAGGATCAAGCCTTCGTCCACTACCTCAACCTGCGCTCCAGGATAGACCGCCATGGCCAGCTGCAGAACGCCAGGGAACTTGGCCTTGAAATGACTGAGTTCGCGAAAGCCCGTACCGTGCTGTGCCTTGAGCGCCTGCCACGTCACAAGCCTTGACGACGTGAGGGAGTGCAGCCGGTAGGCCAGCCAAATGTAGCAGTCGAGTGCCGCCGAATTGTTGGCCAGCGCCCGAATCGCCGCTTCCTCGAGCGGGATCGGATGCTTCTTGAGCGCCTCAAAGAAGCCCTCCGACAGCTTCGCCGTCTCCAGCGTTAGGCGCCCCTGCCCCTTGTTCTCATCCTGGTCACCGGGTAGATCCGGCAGCGCCCGGCAGCGTCCTGGAGCCTGTCATGAACCCAAACTACGGTTGCGTCCCGAGCTGACGGAATGGTCGGGGCCGGTGAGCAGCGGACATATCGGCCGGTCCAAGCGCGGCAGCTTTGCGCTCATGTCGGCCACTGGATCAGGTAGCACCCACCCTTCAAGGCGGACGTCGAGGCCAACGCGAGTGACCGGCCTGGTCGGGATCGGGATGTCCGCGTTCGGGTTGGGCAACAGGAAGCAAGCGGCGCCTCCGGGCCGTTCGTTCCTTTTCCGACCCTTCCTCTAATGCGGGATGAGCATCCGCAGGCCGTGCGCCACCAGCGTCACGACGCTCAGGCTGACGAACCAGATCAACACGAACCAGCCGATCCGGCTGGCAAGGCCGCCCGGGCGGGGGTTCATCGGAAGCAGCGGTTCGAGACGCATGCCGTTTCTCCGTTCCAGGCCAGCTTCGTCGTCAGTGATAGTGCGTTTCCTCGCCGACCTTCCCGCGGAAGACCCAGTAGGCGTAGATCGTGTAGGCGAGGATGGTCGGCACCAGCACGGCCGAGCCGACCAGCAGGAAGATCTGGCTGCTCGGCGTGGAGGAGGCCTGCCAGATGTCCACGCTCGGCGGCACGATCCAGGGCCACAGGCTGATACCGAGTCCGGTGAAGCTCAGGAAGAACCAGCCCAGCGCGCAGAGCAGCGGCGTGATGTGGTGCTCGCGCTTCAGGCTCCACCAGAACAGCACCGCCAGCGCCACCACCAGGACCGGCACCGGGCTGACCAGCAGCACCAGCGGCCACACGGTCCAATGCCGCAAGTAGTGCAGGTGGAGCTGTGGCGTCCACAGGCTCACCACCACGATCAACGCCAGCAGAGCCATGGCAAGCACCGACGCATGGCGGCGCGAGCGGCGCTGCAGCCCGCCCTCGGTGCGCCAGATCAGCCAGCAGGCGCCCAGCAACCCGTAGCCCACCACCAGGGCCACGCCGCAGACCACGCTGAACGGCGTCAGCCAGTCCCACCAGCCGCCGGCATACTGACCGTCGCGGATCTTGATGCCCTGCATCAGTCCGCCGAGGATCAGCCCTTGCGCGAACGCCGTGAGCGTGGACCCGAGCCAGAACGCGAGGTCCCACAGCCGGCGTCCCGTGTCGGAATGGGCCCGGAACCGGAACTCGAACGCCACGCCGCGGAAGATCAGCGCCAGCAGCATGGCGATGATGACCGGGTACAGCGCCGGCAGGATGGTGGCATAGGCGACAGGGAACACGCCGTAGAGCGCAGCGCCACCGAAGATCAGCCACGTCTCGTTGCCGTCCCACACGGGCGCCACCGAGTTCACCATCACGTCCCGGTCCGCCTCGCCTCGCTCCGCCGGGAACAGGATGCCGAGGCCGAGATCGAACCCGTCCAGCACCACGTAGGCCAGCACGGCAAAGGCGACCAGGCCGGCCCACACGATCGGCAGCCAGTGCGCTTCGGTCATGTCCCTACTCCGCCGGGCTCGGATGGATGCCGGACCGGCGTCCCTGCATCGCCACCCCCGCCTCGACCGGCGCCGGCCGCATGCCGGCGGCCCGTGTCGGCGTCCGCGGATCGGGACCGGCCTCGCCGGCATGGGGTTCCTGGACCATGAGCCGCAGCAGGATCAGCAGGCCCGCGCCGAACACGAAGAAGTAGACCACCACGAATGCCGCCATGGAGGTGGCAACCCCGGCCAGGGCGACCGGCCCCACGCTGTCCTCCGTGCGGAGCTGGCCGTAGATCGTGAACGGCTGACGGCCGACCTCGGTCGTGATCCAGCCGCACAGCAGCGCCACGAAGCCCGACGGGCTCATGACGAGCGCCGCACGGTGCAACCAGGGATTGCCGAGGAGCATCCCGCGCCAGCGCAGCCACAGGCTCCACAGCCCAAGCCCGAACATCAGGAAGCCGATGCCGACCATGATGCGGAAGGTGAAGAAGATCAGCGGCGAATAGGGCCGATCCTGCGGCTTGAACTCCTTCAGTCCCGGCACGTGTCCGTTCAGGCTGTGGGTGAGGATCAGCGAGCCCAGCAACGGGATCTCCACCGCGTAGTCGGTGCGCTCCGCCTTCATGTTCGGGATGCCGAACAGGATCTCGGGTGCACGGGACCGCCCCGTCCAGTCGCCTTCCAGCGCCGCGATCTTGGCGGGCTGGTACTGGAGCGTGTTGAGGCCCTGCGTGTCGCCGGCCATGATCTGGATCGGCGCCACGATCGCGGCCATCCACATCGCCATGGAGAACATGGTGCGCACCGCGGGGCTTGCCGCCCTGCCCTCGCGCCGGGCGCGCAACAGGTGCCAGGCGCCGACCCCGCCCACCGCGAACGCCACGCACAGGAACGACGCCAGCCCCATGTGCACGAGCCGGTACGGGAAGGACGGGTTGAACACGATCGCCCACCAGTCGGCGGGGAGGAACCGGCCGGTGCCGGGCTCGATGCGGAAGCCCCGCGGCGTCTGCATCCAGCTGTTGGACGCGAGGATCCAGGTCATCGAGATCAGCGTGCCGATCGAGACCAGGCAGGTCGCGGCGAAGTGCAGCCGCCGCCCGACCTTGTTCATGCCGAACAGCATCACGCCGAGGAAGCCCGCTTCCAGGAAGAAGGCGGTCAGCACCTCGTAGGCGAGCATCGGCCCCAGCACCGGGCCGGCCTTGGCCGAAAGGCGGGACCAGTTGGTGCCGAACTCGTAGGACATCACCAGGCCGGACACGACGCCCATCGCGAAGCCGATGGAGAAGATCTTCAGCCAGTAGCGGAACAGGTCGAGGTAGACCGCCCGCCCGGTCTTCAGCCACAGCCCCTCGAGCACGGCGAGATAGGCCGCGAGCCCGATCGAGAAGGCGGGAAACACGATGTGGAACGACACGGTGAACGCGAACTGCGCCCGTGCCAGCACCAGCGCGTTCATCACGCAGCTCCTTCCTGCCGCGGCGACCGGTCCCTCCGGAACACCGTGACCTTGTTCTTGAGTTCGAGAATGCGCGACACGCCGGCGCCGAGCGCCAGCAGCCGCATCAGACTGTTGTTGTCGAGCTTCTGCACGTCATCTGCCCAGCCGGTCAGCAGCTCGATCATCTCGTGCATCTGCCGCATCTTGTCCTGCGCGTGTCGTTCCTCGACCGTGGCAGGCGTCTCCATGAGGATGTCGCGCAGCAGCGACAAGGTGGGATCCACCTCACGCTTGCGGCGCTCCTCGGCCAGGGTGCGGACGATCTGCCAGATGTCGTCGGGCGTCTCGACGTACTCCCGGCGGTCGCCGGGCAGGTGGCGCTTGCGGATCAGCCGCCAGCCTTCCAGCTCCTTCAGCCCTATGCTGACGTTGGAGCGCGACAGGCCGAGGCTGTCGCTGATCTCCTCGGCGTTCAGCGGCCGGTCCGACAGGAACAGCAGCGCGTAGATCTGCCCGACGGTGCGGTTCACCCCCCAGCGCCCGCCCATCTCGCCGAAATGCAGCACGAAGTTCTGGATCAGCGGCGGAAGGTTCATTGTTCCCGAACTTTCAGGATTTACGGAAACTATAGATCATCCTGAACGGCGCCTCGTCAAGGGGTCCGGTGCCGCTTCCGCCGGGAGCGGCACCCAGCGAAGCCACGCGCGGACCCGGATCTTTCCCGGACGTGGATCGATGCGCTCCGGGTGGGCGCCACGATCGGCTCGACCTCCCGCGCGGTGGCGGTGCAGCCTTAAGAAGGCGCACCCTTCTGCCGGTCAGGCGACGCCGACCAGGCGAATGAGCGCGAGGCCCATCAGGCCCAGGGCCAGCAGCGACAACACTACCACCGCCGTCACGCGGAAGCCGGCGCGGGCCGCGGTCCTGATGTCGGTGCCGAGGCCGAGGGCGGCCATGGACACCACGGTCAGCAGGCTGGCAGCGCCCGACGCCGGATGGAGAACCGCGGTCGGGATCAGTCCGCAGGAGCGCAACGCAGCGAGCCCCAGGAAGCCGACGATGAACCAGGGCACCAGGCGGTGGATCGGCAGCCGGCCGGGCTTCGGACGCTGGCCCGCGGTCACATGCGGGGCTCGCTCGTCGGTCTCGTCGCGCAGGCGTCGGGTGAGCAGGGTCAGGGCCAGCACCACCGGGCCCAGCATCAGCACCCGCACCAGCTTGACCAGCGTGCCGATCTGCACCGCCAACGGCCCGGCCGGCGCCGTCGCCGCCAGCACCTGCGGCACCGCATAGACGGTCAGGCCGGCCAGCGCGCCGTATTGCAACCCGCTCAGGTGCAGCAGCGGCACCAGAAGCGGCAGCACCGGAACCAGCAGCACGCCGAACAGCGCGGTGAAGGAGATCGATGCGGCCACGTCCTCGCCGTCGGCGCCGATCACCGGGGCCACCGCGGCGATGGCGGAGTTGCCGCAGATGGAGTTGCCGCAGGCGACCAGGGTCGCCATCCGGGGCGGCAGGCCGAACAACCGGCCGATGCCGTAGGCACAGGCGATGGCGAGCACCACCACGGCGGCGATCCCGGCCAGCAGCGCGGGCCCGACCGCCAGCACGGCGCCGGCGCTGACCGAGGCGCCCAGCAGCACGACGGCGATCTCCAGCAGCATCTTGGCGCTGAACTCGATCCCCGGTCGCCAGCGCGCGTCGGGCGTCCAGCAGGTGCGGACGGCGGCGCCTACCACGATGGCCAGCACCAGCGCCTCAAGCCAGGCCGCGCCGAACAGGCGCCGCTCGATCTCGGCCAGCAGGCTGGCCGCCAGGGTGACGACCAGGCACAGCCCCACCCCGGGCAGAACGTGGCCGGTGCCGCCGAGCGCGAGCCTTTGTCGGGCCCCGCCGGCATGGGCAACGGGCGATGCGGAGCAGGGGAAGGCGGCAGCGGCGGCCATGACGGCACCTCATCTCGATGACGAGAGGATGGCGCCCCGGGCCCTCTCGCTTCCAACGGATTATTATGCTTAAATCAATCCGATTATAGGATCGTTCATGTGACGCTGGAGCAGCTCCGCATCTTCGTGGCGATCGCCGAACGCCAGCACGTGACCGACACCGCGCGCGCGCTCAACCTGACCCAGTCCGCGGTCAGCAATGCCCTGGCGGCACTCGAAGAACGTCACGCCATCCGGCTGTTCGACCGGGTCGGACGCGGCATCGTGCTGAACGAGAACGGGCGGACGTTCCTGGGTGAGGCCCGGGCGGTGATCACGCGCGCAGCACTGGCGGAAGCCGTGCTCGCCGACCTGGGCAGCCTGCGCCGCGGACGGCTCGGCGTCTTCGCCAGCCAGACGATCGCCGGCTACTGGCTGCCGGGGCGGCTGGTTCGCTTCCATGAGGCGCACCCCGCTGTCGAGCTCGACGTCCGGGTCGGCAACACCCAGGAGGTCGCCCAGGCGGTTCTCGACGGCGCCTGCGAGATCGGCTTCGTCGAGGGCGAGGCCGGGCATCCCCTGCTTGAACAGACGGATGTCGGCAAGGATCACCTCGTCGTCCTGATCCATCCGTCGCATCCGTGGACCCGGCAGGACAGCGTGCACGTCGGTGATCTTGCGGGAGCGTCGTGGATCATGCGCGAGGCAGGATCCGGCACCCGGTCCAGCCTGGAGGCCGCCCTCACGGCGGCAGGGTGCGATCCCTCGACGCTGCAGGTGAAGATGACGCTGCCGTCCAACGAGGCGGTGCTCAGTGCCGTTCAGGCCGGTGACGGCGTCGCCGCGCTGTCGGAACACGTCGCATGCACGGCGCTTGCGGCCGGGCTGGTCGTTGCGATCCGGTTCGACCTGCCAGTGCGACCCTTCCGCGCGTTGCGGCATCGCGACCGCTACCGCACCCGAGCCGCAGACGCGTTCGTGGCAAGCCTGAACACGGATGCGGCTGATCCTCGGGTCGGCAGCGGGTTCAACGCGCGTGCTTCGCCCTGCCAGCAACCGCGGAAGCCGCTCTCCTCACGACATCCGCCGTGATCGGCGAACCATGGTGTCCGTCGTCACCTTCCGCCGTTCCGAACATTGTCCGCTTTCTGTCAGACGGCACTCGACAGCGGACCGTCCGGTACCGGCCGATCATGCCCCGATCGGACCAGGCGAGCGGGTTGCACCAAGCGGACCGGTGGAAGGACGTAGATGCCTGAAGGACATACGGTGCACCGGCTTGCGGGCGCGTTCACGGCGCGGTTCGTCGGCAAGACGGTGGAGGCGAGCAGTCCGCAGGGGCGGTTCGCCGACGGAGCGGCACTGCTGGACGGGCGCGTGCTGCGGGCGGCCGAGGCGCATGGCAAGCAGATGTTCCTGATGTTCTCCGACGAGCTTTGGCTGCGGGTTCATCTGGGGCTGTACGGGATGTGGCGGTTCGCCGGGCCGGGGCTGGCGGGTTTCGGGCGTCAGGCGTTGCGGGTGCCCGGGGGTGAGCGGATCGCCTTTCCGCCGGAGCCTCGGGGCCTGGTGCGGCTGCGGCTGCTGACGCGACACAACGTGGCCGACCTGAGCGGCCCTACGGCGTGCACGGTGCTCCCACCTGCGGCAAAGGCGGTCGCGATGCAACGGCTGGGCGAAGATCCCTTGCGGGACGATGCGGATCCGGGGCGGGCGTTCGCCAGGATCCATGCGTCGCGCTCGGCGATCGGGCTGTTGCTGATGCGGCAGGACATCGTGGCGGGGATCGGCAACATCTACCGCGCGGAGATCCTGTTCCGGGCGCGGGTGGATCCGCACCGGCCCGGGCGGGAGATCCCGGCGGCGGTGTGGGACGCGCTGTGGACGGATCTCGCGGCGCTGCTGCGGGACGGGGTCGAGACCGGACGGATCGTGACGACCGAACCCGCGGACCGGGCACGGACATCGGGCAAGGCGAGCCGGGACGATGCAAGCTACGTGGCGCACCGGGCGGGGCGGCCGTGCCGGGTGTGCGGGACGCCGGTGCTGGCGGAGCCGATGGCGGGGCGGACGCTGTACTGGTGCCCGGTGTGTCAGACCGGCTAGGAGACACACGGGGGCCGGGACACCTGAGCGGTCGCCGCGGTCCGCCATCGGCCACGATCAGCCGCAGGGTCGGCGCCACCGACGTCCCGAGGCTTCCGGCCGGAACGACACCGAGCGCCTTACATGGTCATGTGCGCATGATCCATCGACGCAGGCGGCGGGACGGGATGCCGGCGCAGCGCCCCGACGGCATCCTCCAGGGCCAGGCGGTCTCGACCGGATGCTGCCGGGTCCGGCCCGAGCTCCGCTCTCAGCCAGCCCCCGCCATCGATCAGGAACTGGTGGTTCCTGAGACCGCCCTCGTCCAGCCCGGCAACCAGCGCGTAGGCGGATCCGATCGCCTGGTCGTCGGCGATGCATGTCCTCGCACCCGGCCGTGCCGCGGGATCGGACGTGACCCGCACGGTGACGACGTCGCGGTCCGGCAGGTCGGCCGCAGTCCCGAACGCCACACGGACGATGCGGCCGCGCATCTGGCCGAGCGTCAGCAGCCGGCCTCCGTCGCAGGTCGCCTGCAGCCCGGGCGCGCGCAGCGGGACCGGCCAGGCGCCGGTGGCCCGCCTGGCGAGCCCCGCGTTGCGCGCCCGGATGAAGTCGATCAGCGCCCAGCGCCGGTCCTCGGACAGCACGGCGGCGAAGCCCGGCATCGCCATCCCCCCTTCCGGCGCCTCGATGCCGTGCGTCAGCCACCAGAACAGCTCGCCGTCCTCGTGCATCCACAGGTGGCCGGCGGACAGGTCGGCCGGCGGCACCGGCAGCGTCGCCGCGAGCGGCCCGTCGCCGCGCCCCTCCGTGCCGTGGCAGGCGGCGCAGTGGCCGGGATACAGAGCCGCGCCCTCCACGATGCCCGTCGCCGCGAACCCGGTCGGCGAGCGGTAGAAGCTGGTCGGGCTGGCCTCGACCAGCAGCAGGTCGAGATGGGGCAGCGCCAGGATCGCGATCGCGACGGCGACCGCCAGCACGACGAGCCGGCGCCACCAGCCGCGAAGCACCAGGGCGGACGAGGCCAGCACGGCCGCGCCGCCCAGCGCCAGCAGCGCCAGCACGACCTCGCGGCGGAACCCGGGATCCTCGCGGACCGTCGCCAGGCTGAACTGCCGGCTGAACGGCCAGACCGCCTGCACGTGCATGGCAGGCGGCAGGCTGCCCAGCACGCCGGCGGCCAGCAGCACCAGCACGCCGAAGCCGGTCTGCACCGCGATGCTGGCGACCAGCTCCCGCTTCGCCTGCTCGGGATGCGCGCCGAGCAGGGCCGGCGCGAATCGGTAGCGGTTCACCCACGCGAAGCCGAGCAGCACGCCGAACAGGAGCAGCTTGGTGCAGGCGATCCAGCCATAGGCGGTGCCGATCAGCCCGGGAACCGAGCCGACCAGGACGAAGGCCTGATAGCTGGCGGTGACCGCCATCAGCCCGACGCACCACTTCCCCAGCACCGAGAACGACCGCGCCGCGGTCGCCCCGGCGCGCGGCGGCGCCAGCCGTGCCGCGAGCAGCAGCGGCAGCAGGCCGCCGAGCCAGGCGCCGCCGGCCAGCAGGTGAACGACGTTCACGATCGTCAGCAGGCCGAAGGTGCCGGACATCGACATGCCATGCCCGTGCCCGGCCTGGAGCAGCAGCACGCCGGCCGACGCGGCCAGGGCCAGGTTGCGCCGGCGCGGCCGGACGTCCCGGCGCAGCAGGAGGAGCGCACAGCCCAGCCCGAGGCCCTGCGCTGCCAGCAGGTGGCCGAACGCGGTCGCGGCGAGGACGGTCGGCAGCGCGCCCAGCGCCTCCGCCAGGCTGCCGGCATCCGCCATCAGCCCGGCCTCGGACGCCAGCCAGACCACGCCGGTCGCCAGGGCGGCGACCAGGCTGACGCGCACGAGCAGCAGGAGGCGCTGGTCGAGTGCCCGCGCCGCCTCGTCCGGCATCCTGCCTCGTGCCCGTGGCAGCACGCCGGCCCAGAACAGCAGGGCCCCGAAGCCGGAGAACAGCGCCGCGTCGAACAGGCCGCGGAGCGACGCGAGCGGCATCCCGCCCGAGATCCCGAAGGCGGGATGGGCGCCGTTCAGCAGCGTCATGGCGCGACCGTGAAGGTGAAGCTGCCTTGCGTGTGGTGGGTGTCGGTCGCGACCGCCCTCCAGGTCACGTGGTAGCTGCCGGGCGGCAGCGCCTTCAGCCCGACCGCGAAGTGGGTGTCGTCGCCCTCGACGTGTCCGCCGCCCTGGTCGACCCGCTGCCCGTGCGCGTCCGCGACCTGGATGGTGGTGAAGGCGGGCTCGATGCCCTCGGTGAAGTCGATCCTCACCTCGGCGGGCGCAGCCCGCACCGTGCCGCCGACGGCCGGGGTCGAGCCCTGCAGGAAGGCATGGGCGGTGGCGGCGACCGGCAGGCCGGTGGTGGCGAGGGCGAGGGCGCACAGCGGCGCTGCCGCGATCGGGCGGTTGTTCATGGACAAGGTCCTCGATGGGGCGGTCACTGGAAGAGGGGCTTGCCGAGGCTGTGCGGCAGCAGGTCGTCCAGGAAGACGTGGAACAGCGCCACCGCGCCGACGTTGGTGCCGGCCGCCTTGTTGGCCGGGATCAGCGCCTCGACCCCGACCTCGCCCCATTGCGCGAGGTAGATCACCCCCGGTGCGATCGTCCAGGTGGTGCCCTGCGTGCTCGGCGAGGAGGCAGGCGAGGTCCAGGTCACCTCGACCAGCGGGATCATGTTGTCGAACAGGTGCGGCAGGTCGAAGTGGTGCACCTGGGTCTGCAGGTAGGGGATGCTGTACTGCAGCGAGGCGGCGCCGGCCCAGGCGTTGTTGTTGCCGGTGTTGAACTGCGCCGCGATGCCGCTGGAGGGCGACTCCCCGCCGCCGGCACCGGTGACGAGGTTGGAGGACGGCGGGGTGAACGCCTTGAGCTCCTTGTCGGCGACCGTGTAGCCGAGCTCGCCGGTGACCGCGAAGGGACGCAGTGCCGGCACCGGCAGGTCGCCCAGCCCCTTGCCGAAGTAGCCGGTCGGCGCGGTCGAGCCGTAGTGGTCGGCGCCGATGTGGTCGGTGCCGGAGCCGCCCAGCTCGCGGATGATGCCGAGCGACACCACGAACTCGTGGTCGTCGTTGGTGTAGAGCTGCCACTTGCCGGTGATGAAGATGTTCTCGAACCCGGCCTGCGTCTTCGAGCCGTTGGTCTGGATCACGTCGTAGCCGTCGTTGAGGATCAGCGCGGTGTCCGGCGTGATGGTCTTGTCGTACTCGAAGCCGAAGTCGAACTCGTGGCTGGGACCGGTGCCGCCGTCCGAGCCGCTGCGCGCGTAGGAAAAGGCGGGGAGCGACACCTCGTCGCTGACGCCGGGATCGTCGAAGGTGAGGGTGACCGGGAACACGCGCGCACCGGCGACGACGTGCGCCCGGGCGGGAAGGATGACGGCGAGCAGGCCCGCGCACCCGAAGGCGGCGGCGACAAACGCATTCCTCATGGATCTGTCCTGACGGAGGATAAGCCGAAAGCGCCGGAGCAGGGCGCCGGCGCCGCTTTGGGCCTCAGGTCAGGTGGGGCGGGGCCCGGGCGTGCAGCGCCCAGGCGGAGGCTGCAGGCGGCCCGCGGGCCGGCGGCACGGCGAACGGTGCCGTCGCGGGTGCCGTCGCCAGGACCGGCAGCACGACCGCCGCCAGGAGGATGACGGCCGGCAGCGCCAGGGCGAGCTCGAGCGGACAGGTCGCCGGCGCGCCCGGATGGTGCCGGTGGTGTCCGGGCGCCTGCGTTGCGGCTGCCGTGCTCGTGCACAGCACCGCGACGGAACGAAGCCGGGCCGCCGCTCCGGTGGACTCGTCCGGCAGCACCAGGGACCCGAGCAGCAGCTGGCTGACGAGCGCCACGGTGGCGAGCACGGCTCGCATGAGGGGCATCGACAGCCGGATGCGGGCGGAGCCGGGCGACATCGACGCGATGATAACAGGTCGGACCGGCGCGCCAAGCCGTTCCGGCCTGCCCGAACGGTCCGCGTGCCGGGCATGGTCCCGCTCCGGATCAAGGCACCTGCCCACCCGGAGCGACCCGCGGGCCGTGCACCCGCTGCGCCGCCTGCCGCGGCTCGTGCCGTGCCGCGTCCCTCGGATCCGGGACTGGCCCGGGATGTCGCGGGCCACTAGGTTGCGGACAGGCTGAACGGCTTCTCCAGGATCGGGCAGATGGGCAGGAACGGAGGCAGGCGCCTGGCCAGGCGCCAGGACACGCGCCACGACAGACAGCTACAGGACGCGGCCAGGCGCCGCGACCGGGCCGGCCTGGCGATCGCGACCGTCGGCGTGGTCTTCCTGCTGGCCTGCGCGGGCCTCTACCGGGCGATGCTCGGACCGGCACCCTCGGCCACCATCGGCGGCCCCTTCACGCTCGCCGACAGCGAGGGACGACCGCGCAGCGAGGCCAGCTTCCGCGGCCGCTACATGCTGATCTTCTTCGGCTACACCGGCTGCACCGATATATGCCCGCAGACGCTGACGGAGATGTCCGAGGCGCTGGACCGGTTCGATCCCGACGCGAGGCGGGTCCAGCCTATCTTCATCACCGTCGATCCCCGGCACGACACGCCGGACCGCCTGCGCCAGTACACCACGGCGTTCTCGCCGCACCTGATCGGCCTGACCGGGACGACGCAGCAGCTCGACGCCATCGAGCGTCGGTTCCACGTCGTGGTGCAGCCCGATCCCGCCGGCGGCAGGGACGGCCTCGACCACAGCGCGGTGATCTACCTGCTGGGGCCGGGCGGCAACTTCCTGGCACCCATACCGGCGGATGCGAACCGGATGATGATGCAATCGACGCTGCGCCGGTTCGTGACCTAGGGCATTCTCCATCCGCTCGGGTTCACCTCGAAATGCTTTCGCCTGTTGTTCCGACGAGCATCCTCGCGCGCCTACGGCATCGATCTCGGCTTCGACCTGGAGGTCGCGGCGTGAGCAGCCCTTCCCTGCTCGCGCACCGGGAGGACGTTCCCGGGTCGTCCCCGGTCGACGGGGCTGCGTCGGCCGAAGGCCGGCTTGCGCTCGCTGATGCCCTGACGGGGTTCGGCGCGAGCCGAACCCGGCGCGCACGGAGATGCATGGCGGATCCAGCATCCGCTGATCGACAACATCTGGTTCGAGGGCGACCCCCGGACCGGACCGGGGACGCGCAGCTTCCGAGCCGCACGCCCGGCCCAGGCGCCGACCGGATGCCAGCGAGGTCGGCTGGCTTCCTGCGCATGGACGCACGCATCCAGATCCTGACCGACGACGGGGCCACCCTGTGCATCCATCACCGTGATCCGGCCGAGGCGAACGCGCGGTTGCGGCAGGCGATGACGTCGAGCGAGCCCGCCCGCTTCGCGGACCAGCACATCCGCACCTGCCGGGAGATCGAGAGCGGGAACCCGCGCTACGCCTGGGTGGACCAGTCGATCTTCGTCGGCGAAGGCGCCGTTTGTCCGGCTGGACCGGACGTCGCCGGCTTCGGGCACCGCGTGTACCGCGTCGGATAATGCCGACCGCCGCGCCAGGACGAAGATCAATGCGCAAGGACGCCGGACGCAACCGCGACCGGCTGATCGCCGCTGCCAGCGAGATCATGCGGGCCGAGGGCGGCGACGTCCCCATGGAAACGATCGCCGAACGCGCCGGAGTCACCAGGGGAACGCTGTACCGCAACTTCCCGCACCGCCAGGCCGTGTAAGAGGCGGTGCTGGAGCGCGACCTGGAGAACCTGTCCGACCTGATCGCGGCGGGGTCGGACGCGGACCCCCTGGCCTTCTTCCGCCACACGGCCGAGTTGATGATGGTCTACGACCGGTTCCTGAGCCAGTTGGTCGACATGGCCGACTACGACGCGGCGAAGAACCAGTCCCGCATGGCGCAGGTCCTGGCGCTTCCGTTGGCCGCTGCTCAGGAGCGGGGCCTGCTGCGCGCCGACCTGACGGGTGCCGACGTGCTGATGGCCTGCCGCATGCTGGCGTCGAACTGGAAGCTCGACGACCGGGCCGACTTCGACACGGCGTTCGGGCCACGGTTCGCGCTGCTGATGCGCGGCCTGCGCCCGGCGGACGCGCGAGCCGCGGGAAACGCTGGCGAGCCCTAGCCTGCAAGGAGATGCCGACATGATCATCGTCACCGGCGCCAACGGCCAGCTCGGCCGACTGATCGTTCAACACCTCCTCGCGCTGAGGCCTGCGAGCCAGATCGGCGTGAGCGTGCGCGACCCTGGCAGGGCGACCGACTTGACAACCAAGGGCGTGCGCGTGCGCCGGGGCGACTTCGATGATCCCGCCAGCCTCGCCGATGCCTTCGAGGCGGCAACCCAGGTCCTGATCGTCTCGTCGAACGCCGCGTCGAGAGGCGGCGATCCGCTTGCGCAGCATCGCCAAGCGATCGCGGCCGCGAAGGCGGCGGGCGCGCGCAGGATCGTCTACACGAGCCACATGGGAGCGTCCGCCACATCCGCCTTCCCGCCGATGCGCGATCACGCCGCGACCGAAGCGATGCTCGCCGGATGCGGCGTGTCCTGGACCAGCCTGCGCAACGGCTTCTACGCATCCACCGTGCCCAGGCTGGCGGCCGACGCCGTGCAATCGGGCGTGCTCGCAGCGCCGGTCGACGGAAAAGTCTCCTGGACGGCCCACGCCGACCTTGCCGCCGCCGCGGCGCACGTTCTCGCGGACGACAACCGTCTCGACGGCCCGACGCCGCCGCTGACCGTGGAGGAGGCGCTCGATCTCGCCGACGTCGCGGCGATCCTGTCCGAACAGTCCGGCTGCCCGATCGAGCGGCGCACCGTCGCCGACGACGCCTATGCCAGCCAGCTTGCCGATCGCGGACTGGCGCAACCCGTCGTCGACATCACGCTCGGGCTGTTCCGGGCGGCCCGCGCAGGTGAGTTCGAGGCGACCGATCCCACGCTGGCGACGCTGCTTGCGCGCCAGCCCATGAGGTTGCGCGACTGGCTGGAGCAGATGCCGATCAGGTGAAGATCCTCGTCAGAGCAACAGGCTGAAGCATCCGGATTGAACGCGGGTGACTGGAAGATGCTCCGGACGTCGACGCACCAACAGGTGCGCGAGCCGCTCGGCGGGCCCTTGTTGACACCGCGCCGTATGAGCCGGCTGTCGCGCGGCTCAGCCGCCGCGGTCGACGACGGTTGGCGAACTCACGTCCGCAACGGTCCGGCATGGCCGGGCGGAGCCCCGACGTGGCGCGCGAAGGCGACGCTGACAGTGTTCGCGGACCTGCAGCCCACGCGCCTTGCGACCCTTCGCGATGCCGTGTCGTGCAGACCGCAGCCGCGCGGCGCATCCGTCCATTGCAGGCCGTGTCGGATCACGGAGGTGATGCCGCTGATCAGCCGGAGGCGATCGACACGGCGCAGCCCCGCACGACGTTGGAACGGCTCGATCCGGCGCACATGCGCAGCAGACGGCACAGGCAGAGCAGACACCGGAGCACCTCCGACACGTCCGAACTCACACCGCGTCGAGCCGTCTGGAACGGCCCTGAGCCCAGGAGAATGAACGCGGTTCCGGCTCGCACGCGCCGGGCCGTCCATGAGGCTCAGGGCGGCAGGTCGAGCCGGTTGTCGCTGCGGTTGGTGTCGGGAAGCCTGTTGTCGGGATCGAGCAGGACGGCGCGCACCGCATCGTGCGTCGGCAGGTTCACCTCGACGCGGTTCCCCTTCATCCAGGCCTCGACCGGCACGGTGACGCGGGTCCGGCTGCCGTTCGCGAGCCGGACCTCCAGGGTCGCCGGCATCAGCAGCCAGCCATGGTTGACCAGGCTGACCGTCACGCCCTTGGTCGGGTCCCGATCCGGGTAGGCGGCGCCGGCGATGCCCATGTCGAGGGTCCAGTTGTGCTGGTACCAGCCGCGCCACCACCAGGACAGGTCCTCGCCCGCCTCGCTGTCCATGAACCGGAAGAAGTCGTACGGCGTCGGGTGGTGGTAGGCCCAGGTGGCGATGTAGCGCCGGAACGCCGGGTCGAACCGCTCCGGGCCCAGGATCTGCTCGCGCAGCAGGATCAGCCCCAGCGCCGACTTGAAGTAGGTGATCGGGTGCCGGTAGCGCTCGCTCACCTCGTCCGACGGCGACAGCATGGCGGGCGCGTTCGGGTCCTGCAGCCAGGGGATGATCTCGTCCACCGGGTTGCCGCCGCCGGGCGCGTATTCCGGGTCGCGCTTGGGCGCATATTCGCCGTGGTTGAAGTGGTCGGACGCGTACACGTCGATGAAGGTGTTGAAGCCCTCGTCCATGAACGCGTTGCGCCGCTCGTTGGTGCCGACGATCATTGGGAACCAGCCGTGCCCGAGCTCGTGTGTGGTGATCCAGAACAGCTCCTTGCCGGCGTCGTCGATGCCGTCGAACGCCATCGCCGGATACTCCATGCCGGCGCCGTGCCCGGCCAGGTTGACCGCGTTCGGGTAGGGGAACGGATACCAGCGGGCGGAGAAGTACTCGATCGCGTGCTTCACGTACTCGGTCGAGCGGGTCCAGTTCGCCGCCGCCTCCACCGGATAGATCGACATCGCCAGGCGCGTCGCCGGCGCCGGCGCCCAGGGCAGCCAGGACGGGACCCGCGATCTGGTCGGCAGCGGCGGCAGGTCGAGCCGCGCCGCGTCCCAGGCGAAGGCGGCGGAGGCGGCGAACGCCACGTCGCGCGTGTTCTGCATCCGGAAGTGCCAGGTCTGGGTGCCGGAGCGCGTCGGCCGGGTCGACGGGTCGGTGACCTCGGAGGGCGCGCGGATCATCACCGTCCGGTCACTCCGCGCCGCCTGCGCCAGGCGCTCGCGCTCGGTCGCGGTCAACACCTCGCCCGGGTTGAGCAGCGCCCCCGACCCCTCGACCAGGAAGTCCCACGGCACCGTCACGCTGTAGTCGATGTCGCCGTAGTCGAGGTAGAACTCCTGCCCGAGATAGGGCGCGGTGTCCCAGCCGCGCAGATCGTCGTACACCGCCATGCGCGGGAACCACTGCCCCATCTCGTAGATGTCGCCGTTCCGCGTCGGCGTGACCGCGGTGCGTCCGCCCCAGGGACCCGGCACGGTGTAGTGCCAGGCGACCTGCAGCTGCAGCCGGCCGCCATGCGCCGCCAGCACCGCCGGCAGCCTGACCTGCATGCGCGTGTCCGAGACCACGAACGGCACCGACGTGCTCCGCGTCCCGTCCGCGACCGACACGCTCTCGATCACGTCGCCCTCCGTGGCGTTGCTGCTCAGGTAGCCGTCGGCGAACCGGGCCCGGCTGTCGGCGCGGTAGATGTTCTGGTCGAGCTGCACCCACAGCACGTCCAGCGGGTCCGGGCTGTTGTTGGTGTAGGTGATGGTCTCGACGCCGGACAGCACGTGGGAGTCGGGGTGGATCGTCGCCCTGATGGTGTAGTCGGCGCGGTTCTGCCAGAACGCCGGCCCCGGCCTGCCGCTGCCGGAGCGGAACGCGTCCGGCCGGTTGCCCATGTCGAGCGGCGCGAAGATCACGCTGGGATCGGGCGTGCCGGGCGGCGGCGGCGGCGCCCCGGAGGGCTCCGTGACGCTGCCGCGACGCGGCGGCTCGCCGGTCGGCGGCGCGGCATCGGCACGGCTGGCGACAGCCAGGAACAGGACCGGCAACAGGAGGGAGGAACGCGGGACAGGCATGAGCCATGGTCATGGCTGCGGGTTCGTCATGCAAGAGCCCGGTCGCGCTTGCGACAGCCGCCAGGATCGGGTCCGATGCCGGCGCCGGCCACGATCCGCGTTGTGCAGCCGGCCCGCTGGTGTATGGAACGCGTGTTGCAACAGCCTGCTCCAGGCGTGCCGTCCTGCGATCCCGCACGATGCGCCGTCGGCCGGTTCCCGGAGACAGCCGACCCATGCCCCTGGCGGAACTGGCCGCGTTCAACTCCGCCAGGACGCGGTCGGCCAGGCGCCTCGCCGCGGCGGCGGCCTGCCTGCTGTTCGGGCTTGCGTGCGTCGGGGCGTCGCAGGACCTCCCCGGTGCCGCGGCCGCGATGGCGGCCGGCACCGGCGCCGCCTTCCTGCTGCTGGCGGCGGGCTGCGTGTCCGCCGGCCTGCTGGCGCAGGCGCGGGACGGCGCGCTCCGGGCGGAGCTCCTCCGTCCGGTCCCGGCCGACGCCGCCGCCGCCGGCCCCGGGACGGCGCACGACAGGCTGTCCCGCCGCAGCCGCCGCCGCGCCACCTGGCAGCAGGCCGCCGCCGGCGGCGTCGTCGCGGCCCTGGCGGTCGCCGCCTCCCTCGCCGCCTGCGGTCCGGGCGAGGCCTGGATCCCGGCCCCCACCACGACCGCCGCCGCTGCGGCCGCGTTCCTGGCCGCCGCGTTCGCGCTGCTGGTGCTGGAGCGCCACCTCGCGGCCGCGGATCCGCTGACGGATCCCGACGCGCCGCGGCTCGCGGCCCTGGTGCGCGTCCCGCTCGCGGTGGTGCTGTGCTGCGGCGTCGGCTGCCTGCTGCTGTACGCCGGGATCGGCGCGGGCGCCGATGCGGGCCGGATCTCGGCGATCCTGTGCCTGCTGGTGGCGGCCGAGATGACGGCGCGCGCGCTGGCCACGCTGTTCGTCCCGTTCCCGCCGATCACCGAGGCACGACCGGTCGCGACCAGCGTCCTGGCCGCGGCACTTGCCCTGCACCGGCCGCGTCGGGTGACGGCGGCGGTGCGCGACCTGTTCGGCATCGACCTGTCGCGGAGCTGGGCGCTCGCCTTCGTGCGCGCGGCCCTGGCGCCGGTGCTGGCGGTGCTGGTCCTGTTCGGCTGGGCCCTGAGCGGGGTCGAGGCGCTGCGTGTCGACCAGCGCGCCGTCTACGAGCGGTTCGGCCGCCCGGTCGCCGTGTTCGGCCCCGGCCTGCACCTCCGCCTGCCCTGGCCGGCCGGCCGGCTGCGGCCGGTCGAGCTCGGCATCCTGCACGACGTGCCGATCGTGTTCGACGGCGCCGACGCGGCCGGAGCGTCGCCCGCCCGGGGCCCGCTTGCCGATGTCGAGGGACAGCCGGGCCCGTCGGCCGACCGGCTCTGGGACGAGAGCCACCCGTCCGAGGCGGCCTACCTGGTCGCCAGCCTGTCGCGCGGGCAGCAGAGCTTCCAGAGCGTCAACATCGACCTGCGCGTGGTGTATCGCATCGGGCTGTCCGACGCGGCCGCCCTGCACGCCGCCTATGCCTCGGACGACCCGCGGCGCCTGGTGCAGGCGATGGCCAGCCGCCTGCTGGCGCACTACTTCGCCCACCACACGCTGCCCGGCGTGCTGGGCGCCGACCAGGCCGGCTTCGCGCGCGAGATCGCCGGCAACCTGCAGGCCGGGCTCGACGCGATCCCGGCCGGGGTGCAGGTCATGGCGGTGGTGGTCGAGGCGATCCATCCGCCGCCCGGCGCCGCGAGCGCCTACCATGCGGTGCAGACCGCGCAGATCAGCGCCCACACCGCGATGGCGGAGCAGACCGGCTACGCCATCGGCCGGACCAGCGACGCCCTGCGCGAGGCCGACCTGCAGCGGGACCAGGCGGCGGCCGCGTCGCACGAGGCGGTGGCGGACGCGACCGTGCATTCGACCGGCTTCGCCACCGACCGCGCGGCCTACGCCATCGGCCCGGCGCCGTTCCTGCTGGAGCGCAGGCTGGAGAAGCTGGCCGCCGGGCTCGCGCACCGGCAGGTGCTGATCGTCGACCACCGGCTGGGGGGACACGGCGACAGCCCGTTCATCGACCTGCGGTCGGGGGCCGCGGGCAGCGGTGCCGCGGACCTGCCGCCACCCCAGCCATCGCCGTAGGAGCGGGCGTGTTCGGTCACCACCATCACCATGCGCATGACGGCCACGACCATGATCACGGTCACGATCATGGGCACGACCATGGCCCCCACGACCACGCCGCCCAGGGCGACGTGGATGCGGGCGTGCTGCGTCTGCGCCGCTACGGCCGGTTCGGCCTGGCCGGGCTGATCGCCGTCCTCGCCTTCGCCGCCGCCTGCCTCCTGGTGGTCGAGCCGGGCGAGGCCGTGGTGGTCACCGCGTTCGGCAACCCGGTGCGGATCCTGACCGAGCCGGGCCTGGCGCTGCGCTGGCCGGCGCCGTTCGAGGCCACGATCCCGGTCGACACCCGGTACCGCACCACCTCCACCGGGCTGCACGACGTCGGCACCCGGGACGGGTTGCGCATCGTGGTGCAGGCCTATGCGGTGTGGCGGGTGCCGAGGGAGCCTGCCGCGATCGCGCAGTACCTCCGCTCGGTGAACAACGCGCCGGCCGAGGCGGCGGAGCAGCTGCGCTCCTACGTCGGCTCCTCGCTGGAGATCGTCGCGGCGCAGTTCGACCTGTCGCAGCTGGTGAACACCGACCCGTCGCGGGTGCGGCTCGACGCGTTCGAGGCGGCGCTGAAGGCGCGGCTGGCGGCGCAGGTGCGCGCCACCTACGGCATCGACATCCTGCAGGTCGGCGTCGAGCGGCTGACCCTGCCCAGCGACACGCTGGAGGCGACCGTCGCCCGCATGACCGCGGAACGGGACACGGTGGCCAACCGGGTCACCGCCGAGGGCGACCGGGCGGCGGCGGAGATCCGCTCCCGCGCCGACCGCGACGCCCGCATCACCGTCGCCGACGCCCATGCCGAGGCGGCGCGGGTCGAGGCGCAGTCGCGGCTGGACGCGGCGCGGATCTACGCCAGGGCCTATGACGGCGACCCGGAGCTGTACACCCTGCTGCGCTCGCTCGACACGCTGGGCGCGATCGTCGGCGACAACACCCGGCTGATCCTGCGCACCGACGCGGCCCCGTTCCGCGCCTTCGTCGACGGCCCGGCGGCCTTCCCCCCGGCCTCGCCCGCCCCGGCGGCGGCATCGCCCGCGGCACCGGCCCGATGAGCGCGGCGCAGGACGCAACGCAGGACGCGGCACCCGCCGGACAGGCCACCGGACCCTGGGCACAGGCGATCGCCCTGGCCTTCCGCGTCGTGTTCGGCCTGGTGCTGCTCGCCGCCTGCGCCTGGCCGTTCTCCAACATCCGGCAGGTGTCGCCGGACAGCCGCGCCGTGGTCCTGCGTCTCGGGCGGGTGGTGCGGGTGCAGGGCTCGGGGCTGCTGCTGGCCTGGCCCAGGCCGTTCGAGCAGGTGGTGCCGCTGCCCTCGGCGGAGCGGCAGATCGAGTTCTCGTTCGAGCCGCTGAGGCCGCCGACCGACACCGGCTACGGCGCCGCGTCGGGCTGGACCGTGGTCGACGACATCCGCCAGGACGCGGCGTTCTTCATGACCGCCGACGGCATCGTCCACCTGACCGCCACGCTGTTCTACCGGATCACCGACCCGGGCGACTACATGCTGCAGGCGGCGCACGTGCCGCCGACGCTGGCGGCGCTCACCACCGCGAGCCTGGTGTCGCTGGTCGCCGCGCGCGACGTCGACACGCTGGTGGTCACCCGCAGCGGCAGCGAGCTCAGCGACGCGGACCGCGGCCGGCGCGAGCGGCTGCGCTCCGACCTGGTGGACGCCGTCGACCGGCGCCTGGCCGACCTGAAGGCGGAAGCGGCCGGGCTCGGCATCACCGTCAGCCGGGTCGACCTCGGCGTCGCCCTGCCGAGCGAGGCCAAGGCGGCGTTCGACGGCGTGCTGATCGCCAGCCAGCACGCCGACGCCGGCGTGGCCGAGGCGCGCAGCGAGGCGGCCCGCGCCGGGCAGAGGGCGCAGCTGGAACGCACGGCCGTCCTCGCCAACGCCAACGCCGCCGCGGCCGAGCGGACCAGCCTCGCCACCGCGCGCACCGCCTCGGTCGCGACCCTGTCGCAGGAAGCCGACGGCGTGTCCGGGACCGCGCTGCTGACCAAGATCTACACCGACCGGATGCAGGCGATCCTGCACCAGGCCAGGTCGGTCGACGCCTTCGACCCCCTCGCCGGCGGCCGTCTGCTGCTTCCGGGACGGGCACCGTGAGCGCCGCCGCCGGCAGCAGCCTGGGCGGCCTGCTCAGCATCCGCGAGCGGCGCACCCTGGCCGTGCAGCTGACCCTGGCGATGTTCACCGCCGGGCTGCTGCTGATGGCGGCAGGGCTGCAGCTGCTGCTGCCCGGCCGCTCCGAGCTGGTGGCGCTGGTGGCGGGGCTGGCCGCCCTGCTGGTGGCGGTCCCGGCGCTGGCGTCGGCCTACCACAGCCTGCGCCACCCCGACCTGCACGGCCTGACCGACCAGCTGGTGGCGCTGGCGGTGATCGCCTGCTGGGCCGAGGGCGACCTGTTCACCGCCGCCCTGCTGCCGCTGGTGATGACGGTGGGCCACGTGCTGGAGGAGCGCTCGCTGATCGGCGGCCAGGAAGCGCTGCGGGCACTGCGCCGCCTGACCCAGACCGCGACCCGGCGTGTGCTGCCGGACGGCACCGTCGAGGAGGTCCCGACCGCCGCCCTCCGTCCCGGCGACCTGGTCCAGCTCCGCGCCGGCGACCGCACCCCGGCGGACGGCATCGTGCGCAGCGGCCAGTCGAGCATCGACAACGCCCCGATCACCGGCGAGTCGGTGCCCGACGAGGTCGGCCCGGACTCCCCGGTGTTCGACGGCTCGATCAACCTGTCCGGCCTGCTGCTGGTGGAGGTGACGCGGGTCGGCGACAGCACCACGCTCGGCCGGGTGATCGGGCTGATGCAGCAGGCCGAGCGGGCCAAGCCGCCGGTCACCCGCCTGCTGGAGCGCTACGCCGGCCCGTACATGGTGCTGGTGCTGCTGCTGGCCGCCGGCGTCTGGTTCGCGACCGGGCTGGTGTCGAGCTCGCTGGCGGTGCTGGTGGCGTCGTGCCCCTGCGCGGTGGTGCTGGCCGCACCCGCCACCTCGGTCGCCGCCCTGGCGGTCGCGGCGCGCCACGGCATCCTGGTGAAGGGCTCGGCCTTCCTGGAGCAGCTGGCGCTGGTGGACTCGGTGATCCTGGACAAGACCGGCACGCTGACGCTGGGCGCGCTGCGCCTGGTCGGCACCGATCCGGAGCCGGGGGTCGCGCCGGACCGGCTGGTCGGGACGGCGGCCGCCCTCGGGGCCACCAGCACCCATCCGGTGTCGCGGGCGCTGGCGGCGCTGGTCCCGGCCGACCGCCACCTGCCGCTCGACGACCTGCGCGAGCGGCCCGGCTTCGGCGTGACCGCGCGCCGGGACGGCTCGCTGCTGGCGATGGGGCGCCCGGAGCTGTTTCCCGAGCTCGGCGTCGCGGCACCCGCGCCGCCGGAGCATGACGGCCCGATCGCGGGGGTGGCGGAGGACGGGCGGTTCCTCGGCTGGCTCAAGCTGGCCGACGAGCCGCGGCCGGAAGCGGCTGCTGCGCTGGCCGACCTCCGGCGCCTGGGCCTGGACCGGATGCTGCTGCTGACCGGCGACCGCGCCCCGGTGGCGCGGCGCATCGCCGCCCTGCTGCAGATCCCGCAGTTCCGCGCGGAAGCGCTGCCGCAGGAGAAGCTCGGCTGCGTCCTGGACGAGACCCGTGCCGGCTACCGGCCGATGGTGGTGGGCGACGGCATCAACGACAGCCTGGCGCTGAAGGCGGGCGCCATCGGCGTGGCGATGGGCGGCCACGGCACCGACGCGGCGCTGGCCTCGGCCGACCTGGTGCTGATGACCAGCAACCTCGGCCGCCTCGCCACCTGCGTCCGGCTGAGCCGGCGCTGCCGGACCACCATCCACGTCAACGTCGGCCTGGGCCTGGGCTGGACCGCCGCCATCATCGCGCTGGCCGCGACCGGCGTGCTCGGCCCGAGCGGGGCGCTGGTCGCAGCGGTCGCGCACAACGTCGGAACCCTCGCGGTGATGGGCAATGCCGGCCGGCTGCTGAAGTTCCAGGAGCGGTAGGGCAGCCTCGTCAGGACGAAGCGGAGCATGATCAAACGATCATGCTTCAGGGCTCCACCCCATCGCGCACTGTCTAGATTAGACTAGTGGCTGTAGAGCATTCGCCCCCTAGATGCTCGCTCGACTCCCACGAGCGGGCCTATAAACAAGGTATACGAATTCGCACCCCGAAATATGGCTGGCCGGTAACGGAAGGTCTGCTCTGGAGCAAGACTCTACAGAAAGCGAACATCCACTGCCGCTCATCCGTAAGCCGCTTTCTATTCAAGTCAGACCCTCGGAAGATCCATACGCCGGCGGAGTAGATAAACCGCGATTAACCGAATTTTGCCGACTTGAAGCGTCTACGAGATGGGTGCAACAGTTCGGACAAGCTCAGCAAGAGCTCCTGTTGCACGCTCCACGCCATATTCCCGGCATGCTGGTGAGTAGACTAGCACCACAGCACCCACTACAGCTGGCTCATGAAGATACAGCGCAACCTGCGTAACAGCCCGATGAGCAGCCATTTTCGCACTCGATCTAGTCGAGATCCTTCTCAACTCTATAATTATCTTCTCCGCGCCCCGACTAACAACGATGTCGGCTTCCCGACTCTCGAGTCGCTTATTCTGCTCGACGGTCAGCTTAGAAATTATAGATAACTCCGCAGTGAGGTAGCCAGCAAGCGCGCCCTCCAGTCGATAGTAGTCATGCATTTGTGAACGGGCTAAATCTCCACCATCAACATGGGTTTGAGCAAATGCGTGGATCTGACTCGTCACAAGATCCAGCAGAGGTGCATTCTGTTCCGATCGAGACAATCTCTGAGCCGGCGTAACAGAAGCGGCGGCATCGAACGCTAGCTTACCATCTATCTGATCAATTAGTACAATCGCAAATACTGTTACGGACACGATTGCAATAAGCGCCTCATCTTCATCAAAATCGAGCGTGTAATCATGAGCCGAGGGGTTTCTCCACTCTCGGCGATAGTTGGTAAACTGATCTAGGACCTTCTTTCGAAGTAAATTGCCAGATGCTAGAAACTGCTCGATCTCGTATGGCTTCACGCTCTGAGGGTCTTTAGCCGCAAGAACACGATAAGCCTCCTTGATGCTGCCCTCAAAAGCCTGATTGCATCGAAAAATCACGTCAGTAAAGAGCGTCTCGTCAGGCTCATTTTGTCCTCTCGTGAAATGCCGGACAGCAGCCTCGATATGCGATATAACAGCTCTTAGACCATCAGCATGGAGGCCAACCGGCAGCTCCTTGATCTTTCGACTGAGGACTTCATGAACGTCCATATAAGCCAACGTATGCTATTTTAATGTGGATACTGGTGGTCCTTGTCAGGAAGCGCAAGCGCCTTCTAATGTCGGCATGAAACTTGTCTGTGCTGAATATCTTCTTCGACACTTGTGATTTGAAAACACGGAGTGTATGACTGAACTGCTGATATGGGTGTCAAATAGCACGTTGGCCTCTGGGCTGCAGGCCAGCAGAAGCTATCCACCGCCTGTACGCGTTTGTACCGCTAATTCTCAGTGTTCGGTCAAAAGAGGCTGATGCGCTTTCAAGCGGAATATAGCCGAAACGAACACCTGATCCACCCACTCGCTGCCAAGCTGTTTCGACCTAACGCAGCCGGTGAAGCATTGCGTCGATCGCCGTGTAAGTGGTCGTTCGTTGATATAAGCAAACAGCGACCAACTCTGAAGTGAACATTGCCGTTGCTTAGACAAGTAGCATCATCTCCACTATCTCGTCCAGCTTTTCTATGCTACGACTATAAGCATCAGAGGTGGCGCACGACGTCGTTCATAGCTTTCCGAGCGTTGTCGAGGTAGTCCTTCTTCACCTGCACCCGATGGCCATTTACAGTCTGCTTGCCAACCTGAACTTTTGAAAACGGAAGCCCCTTGGCGAACGCAACGACACCTGTGGTGCCAAAATCACGGATTTCGACGAAGCCGTCTTGAACAGACGAGAAACTAAATATTTCAGGATTTGACTTGAGCAGTCTTGCTACATCTCGTTCAATGGCTTTCAGGACAGCCTCATACGCGGAAGCGGCACCCATGTATTGAGTCAGCCGATTCTTAAGAATCAGATGAACCTTGGGTAGAGTCCGCTCAGCGGCCTTAAGCTTTGTCGCAAAAGCAAAAGCTGTGTAAATATCGGACGGTAGCTTTAGGCCGTAGACTAGAGAAAAAGCATTTTGGATAGCACGGCGAGACGAGTCATCGGCCATAACTGGGAGCACCAGCAGGTCCGCTGCTGCCAAGGCAATCTGCGTGTAGAGCGAGAAGCTTGGATTACAGTCGAAGAAGATCACGTCATAGCGATCCTCAACTTGTGCTGTAAAGTTACTCAACCAGTCGACCACCTGGATCCACGGATTGGATCCCGGAATTTGATTGTTCGCCAGTGTGTTTACTGCGTTGGATTGAAGTTCCAGTAGGGGATCGCCGCAAACAAGGTCTAAGTTGTCCGGTATTACCGAGTTCAGGTCGTGGGGATGTGTAATGAAATCGTCAGCGTTGAAAGCAGGCACCACGTATGGCGAGGGAAGCCGCAACTGAAAGTAGCCGCCGATGCTGCATCGTGGCACTAGGCCCTGCCTCGCCAGGAGCTTGTCGCTGCCCTTATTGTTCAGCCCGCCCAGAAGCAACTCCGATAGATTGGCCTGCGGACAGGCGTCGATCGCCAAGATGCGTTCATCGGCATGTTCTTCCGCATAGAGGGTCAGCGCCTGGAATCCGATGCTGGTCTTACCAGTACCTCCCTTGTTGTTCCAGAACGCGTACTTGATGGCCATTTGTATGTCCCTAATCGACGATGCGCTGTCCGCTTCAGACATAATGTCGTCTCTATCGGACCTTGTAAAGGCTTGTCGAACCATGTTTTGGTAACGGACCGCATGCTTAATCTTCCCCCGCGGGTGCCCAAGTGGATCTGCGTCTTCCGGTGGCCGATCACCCTCGCTGACACTTCCGTTCCGATATCGAAGCAGCTATCGACGGCCTGAACGACATCCGTCAGCCATTGCGTCCATAGATGACGGAAGCGTGCCAGCCGTCCCCTCACCCAACTGACAGGTGGAACTCTGTCGTCCCCACCGTCCGGCGAGCCGTTCGTACGAGCCTCGGAGAAGCTCATCCCATCGGACGCTTCTCGCCGGCGGCTCCCGCCGCAGGACACCAGCACAGGATTATGACACCACTTCATGACACCACGCCGAGGTGCCATCCACCGTCCATCGCGCCTCCCCTGCCCACGATTCCGCTGCGCGTCAGCCCTTGGGACAGGGTAGTCTCCGCGTTCATCAACGCCGAGGCAGACCAACCGCATGCCGACCCGCCGCCACCGGACAAGTCAGCCGGTCGAGATGTCCTCCCCTTCGGCTGCAACTCCCCAACCGGCCGTCACGACCGCCTCCGCCAGCCCTGTCCGACCCAGGACAAGACCAGTTGAACGAAGGACAGCCCCCAAGGGGCAGGCATGACTGTGCAAACGTATCGGGATGAGCGCGAAGCTGCCGCTCCTCGTGATCAGCCCGCTATGACAGCTCTGCCTCTGTAACAGGACCTTGAGACCGGAACACCCAACCCCTCGGAGGGATTGCCCGCGAACCTGGATCGGACCGGATCCTAAGCGCGGGACGAACCGGGCATGAGAATGCGCCCGCCCGCCACGCAAGCCAGCCCATACACCAGCGCGCTCAACGCCGTGATCCAGAACGACGCCGGCCAGTCCGTCATCCAGGCCAGCGCGATCCCCCCCCACGCCTCGCCCAGGGCCAGCGCCACCGCGAGCAGCACGCCGCGGCCCAGGCGGACCGTCAGCCGCTGCGCCGCCGCTGCCGGCCCCACCATCAGCGTGAACACCAGCAGCACGCCGACGATCTGCGCGCAGCCGGCGGTGCACAGCGCCACCAGCGCCAGGAACAGCACCGGCACCGAGCGCGGCACCCCCTTCGCCTCCGCCAGCTCCGGCTGCAGCGTCGCGAACAGCAGCGGCCGGCTGATCGTCCCGAGCCCGGCCACCGTGAGCAGGCACAGCCCCGCCAGCCCGCCCACGGTGGCCCGGTCGACGCCGAACACGTTGCCGAACAGCAGCGCCGTCGCCTGGCTCGCATAGGCGGTGAAGAAGTGCAGGAACAGCAGCCCCAGCCCGAGTGCCGTCGCCAGCACCATGCCGATCGCCACGTCGCGCCCGGCCAGCCGGTCGCCGAGCAGCCCCATGCCGACCCCCCCGGCCACGGTCACCCCGACCAGCCCCCAGAACGGCGACACGCCCAGCAGCACCGCCCCGGTGGCGCCGGTGAAGCCGACATGCGACAGCGCGTGGCCGGCAAACGTCTGGCCGCGCAGCACCAGGAAGAAGCCGACCAGCCCGGCCATCACCGCCACCAGCCCGCCTGCGGCAAAGGCGTTGCGCATGAAGTCGTAGCCCAGGATGCCGGTCACCGGCCCGCTCCGGCCGCGGCGCCGCGTCGGACGTCGGACGGATGCGGCTCGTGCGCCGGATGGTGGCAGTGCGGGTCCTGCCCCGGATCACCGCCGCCGATCACGAAGATCCGCCCGGCGGCGCGCACCACCTCGATCGGCGCGCCATACAGCCGCGACAGCACCGGCCCGGTGATCACCTCGTCCACCGTGCCGAGGCTGGCCTGGCCGCCGCCGAGATACAGCACCCGGTCCAGCGCGCCCAGCAGCGGGTTGAGCTCGTGGGCGCTGAACAGCACCGCGATGCCGAGCGCCTGCTGCACCTCGCGCACCAGCCGCACCACCTCGCCCTGCCGGTGCGGGTCGAGCGAGATCAGCGGCTCGTCCAGCAGCAGCAGGCGCGGCCGCCCGAGCAGGCTCTGCGCCAGCAGCAGGCGCTGCCGCTCGCCGCCGGACAGCTCCGCCAGCGGCCGCGCGGCGAGCGACCGCGCGCCCACCAGGTCCAGCGCCTCGTCCACCGCCCGGCGTGCGGCCCGGCCGAGGATCGGCAGCCCCCAGCGGTGCCCGTCCACCGCGGCGGCCACCACGGCACGCCCGTCCAGCCGCGCCGCGGTCGCGCCGCGCCCCTGCGGCATGTAGCCGACCAGCGTGTTGCCGCGACGCACCGGCCGGCCGTGCACGGCGATCCGCCCCGACGCCGCCGGGACCAGGCCCAGGATCGCGCGCATCAGCGTGGTCTTGCCGGCGCCGTTCGGCCCCAGCACGCCGACGAACTCGCGATCGGCGATCTCCAGGCCGACCCGCTGCAGCACCGTGCGGTTGCCGAGCCGGAGCGTCACGTCGTCGAAGCTGATCGCGTTCATCCCGGCGGAGCGGACAGCGCCCGGTCGAGCGCGTCAAGCTGGCCCAGGGTCCAGTCCTGGTAGCTTGCCGCCCCGCGCGGCTCGGTTTCCGTCACCCCCAGCACCGGGATCCCGGCCGCCCGCGCGATGCCGAGCAGCCGTTCCGCGGCGCTGTCGGTGGCCTGGCTGTTGTAGATGAACAGCCGGACCTTGTGGCCGCGCAGGTCGTTCTCCATCGCCGCGACGTCGCCGGCGCTCGGCTCGGTGTTGTTCATCACCGCGAGCTGGAAGCGCTGGTTGCGCATCACCAGCCCCAGTGCCGCGGCCATGGTGCCGAACACCGGCTCGGTCGCCGTCACCGGCGTGCCCGCGTAGCGGCTGCGCAGCCGGGCGACCTTGCCGTCGATCGGCGCCAGCGACCGGAGGAAGCGGTCGAGGCGCGCGTCGTAGTCCGGCCGATGCGACGGATCCGCCGCCGCCAGGTCGGCGGACAGGGCGCGGGCGACGGCCGGCATCGTCGCCGGATCGTACCAGAGGTGCGGGTTGTCGCCGGGCTTGCGGCCGGTCAGGCGGGCGGCGACCACCTCCTGCCGGGCTCCCGAGCGGGCGGCGGACAGCAGCTTGTCCATCCAGGGATCGTAGTCGGCGCCGTTGAACACGACGATCCGGGCCGCCGACAGGCTGCGGACGATCGACGGGCTCGCCTCGAACAGGTGCGGGTCCTCGTCGGGGTTGCTCAGGATGCTGGTCACCGCCCAGCCGGGCCCGGCGAGCTGCCCGGCGACGTCGCCGTAGAAGTTCTCCGCCGCGACGATCCCCGGACGGCCGGCACCGGAGCGGGCCCCCGCTCCCGTGCCGGCCACCAGGACCAGGACCGGCAGGACCAGCGACATGCCCCGGCCACGCAAGCGGAGGCCACCGGTGCTGCGACGAGTCGACATGGGCTTGTTCTCCTTTCCTGAAGCGTCTGATACGTTATAGCGTTAGAGCAAGCGACGCAGCATGTCCCCGCCTTCCGCATCCCTGCCACTGCTACGTTGTAACCCGGCCGAGCGGAAGGTGCGTCGTGCCCGGGCCAGGCTTCTCCGGACAGGCAGCACGCTCCCATCCCGCGCCAGCCCGGCCTGCAGCCGACACGCCGCCAGGTGACGGAGCCCGAGGACGCCGCATCGCCACGCACCGGTCCGCGCCGCGCCGCAGGGCAGCTTCACCTCCCCGGCCGGCGCATCGACCGGTGCAGGCGGCGCCTCCACGGTGGCTCGATCAGGCGCCTGGCGGCCGTCCCGGTTACCTCTCGTCAACCGCTGCCGGGGATGTTCGGTCGGCTTCACGGGATCCCTGCCATGCGTCCGTTCCGTCACCTCCAGCTCACCACCAAGCTCAACCCTGGCGGCGGTGCTCGGCACGCTGCTCTGCGCGGCGATGATCCTGGCCGTCACGCTGGTGACCCTGCAGCAGGCCGCCCGACGCCAGGAGGCGGAACGGCTGGACAGCAACCTGCGGGTGGCGTGGGAGCTGGTGCACGAACACGGCACGGGACCGCGGCTGGTCGCGGGCCGGCTCCAGGTGGGCGGGACGGTGCTGGACGGCGATACCGCCGTCGTGGATCGGCTGCACGAGCTCGTCGGCGGCGTGGCCACCGTGTCCCGCGGCACGGCCAGGGTCGCCACCAACGTCAGGACCGCCGGGGCACGCGGGCGACCGGCACGCAGCTGGCGCCCGGGCGGGCCTACGACGCCGTCGTCCGCCGGCATGTGCGGTTCAGCGGCGGCGCCAGCATCCTCGGCAGGCTCTACGTGGCGGTCTACGACCCGCTCCTGTCACCGGCCGGGGAGCTGCTGGGCATCCTGTTCGTCGGGCAGCCGATGGCGGAGTTCGAGAGCTCGGTGCGGAGTACCTGCGACCGGATCCTGCTCGGCAGCGGCGTCGTCATGCTGCTGATGGGGCTGGGCTTCGCCCTCGTCGCCCGCCACATGTTCCGTCCGCTGCGCGGCATGACCGTGGCGATGCGCCGCCTGATGGAGCGCGACCTGATGGTCGAGGTGCCGGGCTCCGGCCGGGGCGACGAGATCGGCGCCATGGCGAAGGCGGTCGAGGTGTTCAAGGACAGCCTGATCGCGGTCGACCTGGCGGCTGCGACCGGCGAGGCCGCGCGGCGCGCCAAGGAGGCACGGGCGCTGCGGACCGCCGAGCTGGTCAGCGGCTTCGAGGGCCAGATCGGCAGCATGGTCGGCATCCTGTCCTCGGCCTGCACCGAGCTGGAGGCCACCGCGCGGGCGATGACGAGCTCGGCCGGACAGACCAGCACCCAGGCGACGGTGGTGGCGGCAGCGGCCGAACAGGCGAATGGCGGCATCCAGACCCTGGCTGCGGCAGCCGAGGAGCTGTCGGCATCGATCGGCGAGATCACCCGGCAGGTCGCCGCCAGCGCCTGCATGACCGGGAAAACGGCGGAGGAGGCACGGCGCACGGACAGGACCGTGCGGACCCTGGCCGAAGCGGCGGCACGCATCGGCGACGTGGTGGGGCTGATCAGCGGCATCGCCGGGCAGACCAACCTGCTGGCGCTGAACGCCACCATCGAGGCGGCATGCGCCGGCGAGGCCGGCAAGGGCTTCGCGGTGGTGGCGAACGAGGTGAAGAGCCTCGCGCAGCAGACGGCAAGGGCGACGGAGATCGCGCGCAACGTGCAGCAGACCGTCGCCAGGGCGAAGGAGGTGACGGTCAACATCACGAGCGTGGGCGAGGTGGCGAACGACACGGAAGCGGCGGCGCGCCAGGTCCTCGCGGCAGCCACCGACCTGTCCAGACAGGCCGGGCGCCTCAGCGGTGAGGGGCAGGGTTTCGTGCGGGAGGTCCAGGTGGCCTGAAAGCCGTCAGCAACCGGACCGGCCAACGCGGCGCGCCTCCTTCCCGCGCCCTGGCCGGGTCCGCCTGCCGCAGCCGGCCCGGGTGCTGCAACATCCTTTGTCCAAGCGCAGGCGCCGGTTCCGCCATGGAGCCCATCCGGCGTGTCATGGGCAGGATGCGGCAGGCGCCGTCACGATCGCCGGGACAGGGCACCGGTGCGGCGTCCGGCCCTTCCCGCTCGGCCGGTCCTGACCGGCAGTGGACAATGCCCTGCTGTTGATATCTTATAACATTTCTTGTCGTTGCAGGACCGGGACCTGGTTGGTCCCGCTGGCCCAGAAGGACCTTCCGATGGCGCGATCGCCCGCTTCCCTGGTCGCGACGCTGCTGGTTCCGGCCCTCCTGGCCAAGGTTCCGGTTGCCGCGGCCCAGGCCACCGATGCCGGACCATCGACCAGCACCGGAGTGCAGAACCCCGGTCCCGACAGCCAGACCGTTCCGGCCGGACAGCCGGCTGTCCCCGCCTCGGGCACCCGGACAACGGACGACGTCGACGCGACCTCCGGCATGGAACAGGTCACCGTCCGTCTGGATCGCGCCCGGAGCGCTCTTGAACCGGATCTTGGTGCAACGGTATATCATTTTAGCCGCGGCAGCCTGGAGACGCTGCCGCAGGGCGACAACACCCCGCTCAACCAGGTGCTGCTGCAGGCGCCCGGCGTGGCGCAGGACTCGTTCGGCCAGATCCATGTCCGCGGCGACCACAACGAGATCCAGTTCCGGCTCGACGGGGTGCAGCTTCCCGAGGGCCTGTCGGTGTTCGGCCAGGCGCTGGAGACGCGGTTCGCCCACTCGCTGTCGCTCATCACCGGCGCGCTGCCGGCGGAATATGGCTTTGACACCGCCGCCGTCATCGACATCACCACCAAGAGCGGCATCACCGATCCCGGCGGCGAGATCTCGATCTACGGCGGCGCGCGCGACTACTTCCAGCCATCCTTCTCCTATGGCGGCCACACCGGCAACGTGGACTACTTCGTCACCGGCGACTTTCTCCATGACCGCGTCGGCATCGAGAACCCGACCAGCACGCTCAACCCGATCCACGACCTGAGCAACCAGACCCACGGCATCGCCCACATCGCCTGGACGGTGGATGCCGACACCCGGGTCAGCCTGCTGGCCGGCGCGTCCAACGAGTTCTTCGAGCTGCCGAACAATCCGGGCCAGACGCCGTCGCTCGGCCTGTCGGTGAACGGGGTCAGCACCTACAACAGCAGCGACCTCGCCGAGCACCAGCGCGAGATCACCGACTTCGGCATCCTGTCGCTGCAGAAGGAGGTCGGCAGCCTCGACGTCGTGACCTCGGCGTTCACCCGCTACAGCAGCCTGTACTACACGCCAGATCCGCTCGGCGACCTGTTGTTCGACGGCGTGTCGCAAACCGCCGCCCGGTCGGTGCTGTCCACCGGCACCCAGACCGATGCCAGCTGGCACGTGAGCGACACCCACACCCTCCGCGCCGGATACCAGATCATCGGCGAGCGGCTGGTCTCCAGCACCACCTCGCAGGTGCTCCCGGCCGCAGGCGGCGATGACGACGACACGGACGGCGCCGGCCTCGCCTCGGCCGTCCAGCCGGACGGCAGCGTCGGCGCCGCCACGTCGACCGCGCCGTTCACCATCCGGGACGGCCAGGGCAAGACCGGCGGCCTCTACGGCGTCTACGTGCAGGACGAGTGGCACATCCTGCCGCGCGTCACCCTGAACTACGGCGCCCGGTTCGACGTGGTCGACGAGTACACGCACGAGAACCAGTTCAGCCCGCGCGTCAACGTGGTGTGGCAGCCGACGCGGACCACGACGCTGCACGCCGGCTATTCCCGCTACTTCGTCCCGCCGCCGTTCGAGCTGGTCGGCGGCAGGGACATCGACCTGTTCAACGGAACCTCGGGTGCGGCGGCGGTCACCGAGGACAGCGTGGTCAAGGCGGAGCGCGACAACTACTACGATGCCGGGATCAGCAAGGTCATCCTGCCCGGCCTGCAGCTGAGCTTCGACGCCTACTACAAGGAGGCCGAGAACCTGATCGACGAGGGCCAGTTCGGAGCACCCATCATCCTGTCCGCCTTCAACTACGCCCACGGCGACGACCAGGGCTACGAGCTCGGCGCCACCTACGACCGCGGGCCGCTCTCGCTCTACGCCAACGTCGCCCGGTCACGCGCGGTCGGCAAGGACATCGTCTCGGCGCAGTTCAACTTCTCCGCAGCCGAACTCGCCTACATCTCGCAGCACTTCATCTACCTGGACCACAACCAGACCTATACCGGCTCCGGAGGGGCCGCCTACACGCTGTTCAGCAGGACGGGCCATCCGGCGCGGCTGTCGGCCGACCTCCTCGTCGGCAGCGGCCTGCGCGCCGACGGGACCATCCCCAACGGCCAGGCGCTGCCGGGCTATGCCACGGTCAACCTCGCCGCGGTGCAGACCTTCAAGACCGGCCCGCTGCGCAGCACGGAGCTCCGGCTCGACGTCATCAACCTGCTGGACCGGATCTACGAGATCCGCAACGGCACCGGCGTCGGCGTCGGCGCGCCCCAGTACGGCCTGCGCCGGACGATCCTGGTCGGCGTCGCCAAGCGGTTCTGACCGCGCGGCCGCGGCCGCGCGAGCCGGGAAAATCCGCTCGACAAGCGGCCCGATCCTGGGCATGTGGGCGCCGAACCAGCAAGGGCGCGCGGTCGCGGAATGATGTCGATGACACGATACGGGCTGGCGGCCCTGCTTCTCGCCGCGTCCGGGCTGACGAGGGTCGCGCAGGCGGACGAGGGCATGTGGACGCTCGACAACCTGCCGAAGCAGGCGATGCAGCAGGCCTACGGCTTCACGCCGGACGGGCAGTGGATCGACCGCGTCATGCACGCCTCGCTGCGCATGGCCTCGGGATGCTCGGCCTCCTTCGTGTCGCCGAACGGCCTGGTGATGACCAACCACCATTGCGTCGCCAGCTGCCTGGGCGACCTGCAGACGGGCCACCAGATCTACGTACGCGACGGCTTTGCGGCACCGCGTGCCGGGGCCGAGCCGCATTGCCCCGGCATGGAGCTCGACCAGCTGCAGCAGATCACGGACGTCACGTCGCGGATCGACGACGCGACGAAGAACAAGTCCGGCGCCGACTTCATCTCGGCCGAGCACGCGGCGGAAAGCACCATCGAGAAGGAGTGCGGGTCGGGCGACCCGAAGACCACGCGCTGCGACGTGATCGCGCTGTACCACGGCGGCCGCTACGACCTGTACAAGTACCGCCGCTACGACGACGTGCGCCTCGCCTTCGCGCCCGATGACGCGATCGCCAACTTTGGGGGTGATCCCGACAACTTCAACTATCCCCGCTACGACCTCGACGTGTCGTTCGTGCGCGCCTATGTCGGCGGCAAGCCCGCGCACACCGACTACTTTCCGTTCGACTCCGCCGGCCCGAAGGCGGGCGAGCTCGTGTTCACCTCCGGCAACCCCGGCAGCACCTCGCGCAACGAGACCGCCGACCAGCTCGAGTTCCTGCACGACGTCGAGCTGCCGCTGATCTACGGCTTCTACGAGAGCCTCGACGGGGCAATGTCGCAGTTCGCCTCCGAAACGCCGCAGCGCGCGAAGGAGGCCGAGAACACGGTCTTCTTCACCGAGAACTCGCTCAAGGTGTTCACCGGCTGGCTCCAGGCATTCGGCGATCCCGCGCTGATTGCGAAGAAACGGGCCGACGACCAGTCGCTGCTGGACTGGATCAAGGCCGATCCGTCGCGCAAGCAGGTCTACGGCGACCCGTTCGCCGTCATCAAGGCAACGCTGCCGCGGGAACGGGCGCTGTATCCGCGCTATACGATGCTGGAAGGGCAGCGACGCCCGCTCGGCATCAGCTCCGACGGCTTCACCATCGCCCGCATTCTGGTCCGTGGCGCAGCGGAGCGCACCAAGCCGGACGCCGACCGCCTGCCCGCGTTCCGTGATGCCAACCTGCCCGCACTCCAGGCGCAGCTGTTCTCCTCCCGTCCGATCTATCCCGACCTGGAGCGCACCGAGCTCGCCTTCTCGCTGACCAAGCTGCGCCAAGTGCTCGGTGCGGACGACGAGGCGGTCCATCTCGTGCTGGGCCGGGCGTCGCCGGACGAGCTGGCGCAGCGCCTCGTTTCCGGCACCAAGCTGGCCGACCTTGCCGTGCGCCACCGCCTCTGGGACGGCGGCCAGGCCGCGGTCGCGGCGTCCACCGACCCGATGATCCGCTTCGCCCTCGCGGTCGATCCGGCCTCGCGCGCGGTGCTGAAGCAGTGGCAGGACCAGGTCGAGGCGCCCGAGCGGCAGCAGACCGAGCTGATCGCCAAGGCGCGCTTCGCCCGGGAGGGCAACGCGCTCTACCCGGACGCGACCTTCACCGAGCGCCTGTCCTACGGCAAGGTCGATGGCTGGACCGCCAACGGCCGCACGATCCCGCCCTTCACCGACTTCGCCGGCCTCTACAACCGTGCCACTGGCGCGGAGCCGTTCAAGCTGCCAAAGGCCTGGCTCGATGCGAAGCCGCACCTCGACCTCGGCACCCACTTCGACTTCGTCAGCACCAACGACATCACCGGGGGGAACTCGGGCAGCCCGATGATCGACCAGAACGCGCACGTGATCGGCGTCGCGTTCGACGGCAACCAGCCCTCTATCGCCGGCAACTTCATCTACGACGCGTCGCAGAACCGCACCGTGGGCGTCGACACCGCCGCCATGATCGCGGCATTGCGCAACGTCTACCGGCTCGACTGGCTGGCCGACGAGCTGGTCGGCAAGACGACCGCAGCCAGGTAGCCGAGGGGGACCGTCAGGACGCGCCGGGCAGCGACAGCAGGGCGCTGGCGCACCGGCGGGGGTGGCGCTCACGGTGGTGCAGCAGCCGGAGGCTGCGCTGCGGCAGGTCGAGCCGCACCCGATGCAGCCCGGCCTCCAGGCCGGGTGCCGCGACCGAGGCGGAGATCGCGGTGGCGCCGAGCCGGCCTCGCACTCCGACCGGTGCCGGAGCCTTGCTCGCGCAGGATCCGGTCGACCTCGCAGCTCGGCCGGACGCGGCGCCGTCCGTCCCGCCCAGGGATGATCGTGCGACACCGCCGCCGAAGGCAGGGGCGGATCCTCGACGGAACCCTCGACCAGACTGATCCGGCGCCATGATCGTGCACCTGGCGCACCATTCTCGCCGGCGTTGTCGATCGACAGGCGGATCCCGGCCTGGGGGTGGCAGCGGAAGGCCGTCAGCCGGTTGGGCAGCCGGCAACCGGCGATGGTCTGGCTGGCAGCGACCAGGAGCACGCCGCATTCCAGCTCCGCTGGTTTCGGCAGGCCGGGCTGGGACCGCGTCGGCACGCGCCGGCATCGCACGCCTCTGGCCCAGGAACGGTCGCCTGGCCTCCGTCAGTTCGATGTCGCGCCCGACCCGGTTGAACAGCCTGACCACGCAGACGTCCTCCAGCGCACCGATCGCATGGCTGGATACCGGCTGGCCTGGGTTGAGCGCGCGGATGGCCCGGGTCAGGTGCTGTCGCTCGGCGACCGCCCAGAACACGCGCAGCGGGTCGAGCGTCACCGGGTGCAGTGCCGGGACGGCTTCCAGGCTCGTTGCGGGGCCCACGCTCAGGCGGGCTGCCGGTCGAGCCAGGCAAGGCCGGGACGCAGGTCGACCTGGTGGGCATCCGCCCAACGGACCACCTCGTCGCGGGTCATCGTCCCGCGCCGGATCCGGCCCAGCGCCCACAGGTTGGCCGAGCGGGCCCCGGACGCGCAATGGGCGTGCACCGGCCCGTCGGCTTCCGCCACCGCCTCGCCGAACCGGTCGACCTCGTCAGCCCCGAGGCTCGCGAACGTCACCGGGATGTGGCGATAGGCAAGCCCTGCCCGTGCGGCCGCACGGGCCGCCTCGGTCGCAGGAGGCTGGCCCGGCGCCTCCCCGTCCGGACGGTTGTTGATCACCAGCCTGACGCCGTGCCGGGCGAGCGCCTCGAAGTCGCCCAGGCCGAGCTGGCCGGACACGGTCAGGCCGTCCGCGAGAACCTTCCGGTACATCCGATCGTCCCGCTCCCGATGCCGGTCCCAGGATTATTCCGCGTCGGGCGCGGTTGCAACGCGCGGCAGCCGGATCCCATCGGTCAGCGACGCTCCCGTCACCACGATCGTCGCGGTGCGCGCGGACGGGTCGAAGCGCCAGCCCGGCTCGTCCGCCGCCTCGACATCGTGCAGGACCAGCTCGACCTCCCGCCACCACGGCTGGAACGCGCCGGTCCGGTCGGCCTCCCGGAGCACCAGCCCGTCGTCGGTCCGCTCGCACCGGTAGGCGCAGCGCAGGAAGCCGCCGCCGCGATGGGCGAGGGAGATGCCGTCATCCGCATAGAGCGCGCCGTGGCAGTCCGGGCCGGGGTAGACGTGCAGCTGCAGCGGGCCATCCGGCACCTGCTCGGTGCTCTGGACCAGCGGCTGGTGCGGAATGATCGCGCCGGCGCGCACGAACACCGGCAGCACCTCCAGCGCGGGCGCGACCGGCAGCAGCCGCAGGCGCGGACCCGGCGCGTCGGCTTCGGTGCGCCCCCGCGCCCTGCCCTCCACGGTGATCACCGCATCGCAGGCGTCGGCCACGCGCCGGCCGGTCCAGTAGTCGTACCAGTCGCCCGGCGGCAGCAGTACCTGGTAGGGGGATGGCTGCTCCCCGTGCGGCGGCGGCGCCACCAGCAGGTCCGGACCCCACATGAACTGCGTCGGCGCCGCATGGTCCAGCGTCCAGCGGCCGCCGGCCTCGGGGAACTCAAGGAACATCGGCCGCATCATCGGGGTCCCGTCGCGCGAGGCCTCCTCCGCCACCGTATAGACGTAGGGCAGCAGGCGGTAGCGCTGCTCGATCGCGGCCTTGCGGATCGCCTCGTGTCTGCGGCCGTGCACCCACGGCTCCTGCGGCGGCGTGTTCTTGTCGGTATGGTCGCGGCTGAGCGGGTTGAACATGCCGAGCTGCAGCCAGCGCGTCAGCAGCTCCGGCGAGGGGGTGCCCACGAAGCCGCCGAGGTCGACGCCGCAGAACGGCATCCCGGACAGGCCGAGGCCGAGCAGCATCGGCGTGCTCAGCCGCAGGTGCGCCCAGGTCGAGGAGTTGTCGCCGGTCCAGGTGGCGGCGTAGCGCTGCGTGCCGGCGTAGGCGGCGCGCGTCATCACGAACGGGCGCTGCTCTGGGCGGAGCCGGAGCAGCCCGTCATGCGTCGCCCGGACGTTGAGCATGCCGTACACGTTGTGGATCTCGGCCTGCGTCGCCACACGCGGCGCGAAGCCGGGCTCGTCGATCCGGCTCTCGACGTCGAGCGGGATCGTCCGGGCCGGGGTGTCGAACACCGAGGGCTCGTTCATGTCGTCCCAGAACCCGTCGGCGCCGGCGTCGCAGAACGCCCGGTGCAGTTCGCCCCACCAGGTCCGGGCGCCGGCGCGGGTGAAGTCGGGGAACACGCATGGCCCCGGCCAGACCGGGCCGACATAGAGGCTGCCGTCCGGGTTGTGCAGGAAGTGGCCGCCGGTCCGGCCGCTGTCGTAGGGCGCGTAGGTGCCGTCCGGTTGCACCGGCACGTGCATGTCGGCGATCAGCACGGCGCGGAACTGCTGCCGGCGCAGCTCGGCCAGCAGCCCGGGCAGATCGGGAAAGGTGGCGGGGTTGGTGGTGAACGGCCTGTTGCGGTCCTGGTAGTCGATGTCGAGCCACAGCACGTCGGCCGGGATCCGCTTGCGGCGGAAGGTCGCGGCGACGGTGCGGACCGCGTCCGCGCTCATGTAGCTGTAGCGCGACTGCTGGTACCCGAACGCCCAGGCCGGCGGCAGCGGCGCGTGTCCGGTGAGGGAGGCGTAGCGGCGCAGCACGTCCTTCGGGCTGGGCCCGTTGAGCACGACGTAGTCGAGCGGGCCGCCGGTGGCGCCGAAGCGGAGCTCGTTCTCCTGCGTGTGGCCGACGTCGAAGCTGGTGCGCCACGTGTTGTCCAGCAGCAGCCCGTAGGCGGCGCCGCGACGCAGGCCCATGAGGAACGGGATCGCCTTGTAGAGCGGGTCGCTGCCGCCCTCGAAGCCGTAGGCGTCGGTGTTCCACAGGGTGAAGCTGCCGCCGCGCCGGTCGATCGGCCCGGCCCGGTCGCCTAGGCCGAACACGTGCTCGTCCGTGTGCAGGTGCTTGTGCACGGTGAAGCCGTCGCCGTGGAACACCGGACCGGTGCCGGGCACGTCCGACGAGATGACGCGGCCATCGATCGTACGGATCGTCACCGCGCCGCAGCGCCGGTCGACCCGCACGCGCAGCGAGGCGGTGTCGAAGCCGACTACCCGTCCGCGCCGCACCGGCACCACGGGCACCCGCGCCGTGCGTATCTCCGGCAGCATCGACCAGGACGCGTCTTCCGGCAGGACGCCGGTCGCGGATGCGCGCACCCGGATCACGTCTTGGTCGAGCGCCGCGACGTGCACCGTTCCCCGTCGCACCCGAAGCGTCATGCCGCCGTGCTCGAAGGTGCAGCGGCGCGCGGTCCGGACGATCCCGGCCGCCAGCAGGGTTCCCGCCGCCGCTCCGGACACGAGCGGGACGCGGTGGCGCGAGGCCAGCCGGGCGAGGACGGTGGATCTGCTCAAGCGGAGTCTCCCGGGGCCTCGCCGCGACTGGCGCCGATGATGCCGTTGGTCAGAAAGCGCGGCAGGAGGTGTCGTTCCGCGTCCTGGCCATCGGGAAGGCTCTAGTCCCTGCAGGACGCCGCGAATGGCGAGCCGCCTGCCTTGCAGCTCCGGGCGCCGGCCGCATGAATGGTGACGACCGTCGAGGTTCCGCGGAACCTGCACACCAGGTATGGGTCCACGCCGTCCAGGTTCCAGCGCTCCACGGCGCCGGCAGGAACCGGAACCAGATCCGCTTCCTGCTTCGGAGGGCCGTCAAACAGCGAGGCGTCGACCAGCCTGTGACGGGCGACCGAGCCGGGAAGGCTGGACGGACAGGAAACCGGCGCCGCACCGGTGCAGGCGAGAACCGCAAGGCCGAACAGCGGCCACGGGACGGCATCCGTGCCGGTCAACCGATATCCCCGTTGTAAGGCACTCATAACCCGCCGCAGCACCCTAGCCATATCAATCGGTTACGATGCTGGTGAACGCCTGACGCACTGAGTTGGTAACGCCGTAGCTCGGCAGGAGCCTACCTTCTCAAGCCATAAACAAGCATAATTTCCACAGACTAGCTAAGCCTTTGGTTGGTTGTATCTTTCGATTGCATTAGGCCACTCTCGTTGCGGAACAAATCGGGAAGATGGCGTTGTCTGACGTTTCGACGTCATGAGTCATCGAAGTCGTGCCCGGCAAGCCGCAACCGAGCCTATCCCGCTTGAGCCCATCATCCTTCCACGTCCGCGGGCCGCTTGACCCGCCATTATACGCGGGACACCGGACCGATCGCCCGCTTGGCGTTCGCACCGTCTCCCGCGCCCGGTGAGAACATGCACGGCTACGTGCGCCGTCTCGCCATGGCCAATGGGCACGTCAACCTATCGACGTTCCTTCGGGCGACCGGCCTCATCAACGGCTTCGGGCCATCGGGCAACGACCGACGGTGGAATCAGCTTCAAACCCTCACCAGCCTCCCGTCGGATGCATTCGCCACCATGAGGTGGCGCACGGTCCGGGTGCCCGGGGGTAAGCGGATCACCTTCCTCGGCAAACACGTCCCGCCTGCGCACGTCTTCCCGAAGAGCGTGCGCTTCTGTCCTCATTGTCTCCGGCGAGACGGCATCAGGAGGGATTTCTGGAGCCTTGGGATGATCGTGGCGTGTCCTGCCCACGGCACGGCCCTGGCCGATACGTGCCCAAGTTGTGGCGGGAGCTTCTGGCTCCGGAGGTGGGGCGTCGGTCCAGACACGTGCCCATGCGGCCGAGTGTGTTGCACGGATCCGACGACGGGCGTGGAGCGCCTGTCGGCACGCAACATCAGACCAAGCGGACGTATTTGGGCCGTCCAAGTTCGAGCATCTGGTTCAGGACGCTGACGGCGAGGGTGATCTCGGTCTTGCGGCGCCGATCGCTGCGCGAGCGCAGTCCGTTCCCGATCACCCGCTTGAACCGGCTGATATCTGCCTCGACCAGAGCGCGCCAGTGATAGCCTGACGCCTTCTGCCAGTGCCTGCGGCCGTGGTCGGAAATCATCCGTAGGTGGCGGTCGCGCTGCGTCGGCGCTGTCCCGGCCGTCTCACTGGGCACGGCGCTGGAACGCGAAGGCACGATCACGGCAGTGCTTGGGGAACGTCTGGCGACTTCGCCGTAGACGCCGTCCTGGTCATACACCCCGTCGGCCGTGAACGAGACGAGCGGACCCGCCTGATCAAGCAACGAGCTGATCTGCGAGGCGTCATCGACCTCGCTGGTGCTCAGCGTGGCCGCGACGATCCGCCCGGTGTCGGCGTCCACGCCGACGTGCAGCTTGCGCCAGGACCGGCGCGTGCGCGTGCCATGCTTCTCGAGCAGCCACTCGCCCGAGCCACACAGCTTCAGCCCCGTGCTGTCCACCAGCAGGTGCACCGGACCGGAGCCGGGCCGCGGCAGTGCCACTTCCAGCATCTCGGCCCTGCGGCTCAGCGTCGAGTGGTCCGGCACCGCCAGATCCAGGCCGAGCAGGGCGAGGACGGAGCCAATGAGCCCTTCGGTCTGGCGCAAGGCTAGGCGGAACACGGCACGCAGCGTCAGCGCCGTAGCGATGGCCAGGGCTGAGTAGCGTGGCTGACCGCCTCGTGTGGTCCGCGGCTCGGCTTTCCAGGCTGCAATTGCTGCCTCGGCAAACCACACAGTCAGGCTGCCGCGCTGACGCAGAGCCGAATCATAGGCCGCTGGGTCCGTCACCTGATGCCGCTGGCGGGGAATGTGGCGGCGGCACTCGGCGTTGACCTTGAACGGCAAGGTGAGAACCTCAGACAGCGGTGGGAGACTAGATGCGCGACCTCACCCTGATCCGACAGCGGCGGCCGATCCCTGCAACATGGTCACGAGGCGCCGAACACCTCGAGCCTCACCTCCAGCTGGAGCTACGACAACAACGGCGTCGGCGACGACGTCAGCCAGATCGTGCACGTGCTGGGCAGCCAGACCGCGACCCTGACCTACGCCTACGACAACAGCCACCGCGTCACCGGCTCCGACACCCTGCTGGACGGCGGCGAGGCCACCCTGCGGCCGGCGGCGGCCTCATCGGCCACCGCGACCTACGACAGCTCGAACCGGCCGTTCCTGCCGCCCTGCCCGGGTGCGACCAGCGGCTGCTTCGACGCCAACGGCAACCTGACGGCCGACGGCGCGCGGAGCTTCACGTACGACCAGGAGGGCGACGGGCGCATCGTGTCGGCGACCGACGGGTCCACCACCGCCAGCTACGGCTACGACCCGGACGGGCAGCGGGTGTCGAGGACCGTCAACGGCACCACCACCACCTACCTGCTGAACGCCGCCGGCCAGGAGGTGCTGGAGCTGTCGGGCGGCCAGATCCAGCACTTCTACCTGCACAGCGCGGTGGGCACCGCGCCGGTGGCAATCGTCGACGGGGCCGGCAACCTGACCTTCGACCACATGGACCGCACCGGCTCGATCGTCGGCACGACGTCGATGGACACCGTCACCGGGGAGTATGGCTACACCCCCTACGGCGTTGCCACCGGCGGGCTGTCCGGCACCGCGTTCGGCTATGCCGGCTACCGCTGGGACGCGGAGACCGGGCTCTACCACACCCGGACCCGGTCCTACGACCCGGTCATGGCGCGCTTCATCCAGAGCGACCCCATCGGATACGCAGGCGTGTACCGCCCGCGGTTTCTGAGACACCGGATTGGAGCCTACGCGGCCAGGGCCGCGGGTTGAAGCCGCTGCTGACGGACGGCGGCGGGTGTCTGGAACCCGTGCCGCTGGATCAGCCACGTGGTGTTGTAGGTGTCGCGGAACGCGAGCAGCGCCTGGCGCAGGGCCTCGACAGTATCGAAGTGCCGTACCCAGAGCAGGTTCTCCTTGAGCGTGCGGATGAAGCGCTCGGCGCAACCGTTGCCCTCGGGCGCCCGGACGAAGGCGGGCGAACTGGTGATGCCGAGGAAGCGCAGCTCGTCCTGGAGGGTGTCGGACATGTACTGCGACCCGTGATCGTGCCTGACGGCGAGGCCGGAAGCGACATCCTTGGCGAAGGCGCCGAACCAGCCGGGCCGCCAGCACCAGCCACTCCACCTAGCGCTCGGGCGTCACCCGCCCGGCCAGCCTGTCCATCGCCAGCACGAACTGCTCGACTAGGTCTCGCACCGAAATCCGGCCCAGGTCGAAGCGCCGGCGCTCCGCCAAGTCCAGCAGCAGGTCCAGTGGCCCATCGGAGCCATCGAGGTGCAGCTCCGGGATCTTGGCCACCCGTGGCGGCAGTCGATCCGAATTAGGCGGTGGCCATGTGTCGCTTCGCCGCCGCGATGCGATCCGACGCCAGCAGCAT
>CAXTVS010000024.1:0-51362 GCA_964247735.1 uncultured Acetobacteraceae bacterium | reverse complement strand
GACGCTTCACGGTGGTGAAGGAGAGGTTCCCGGACGGCTGGTGGGCCTATGCCCGCATCGCCATCGCCCTGCGCCACCTGGGCCGCCTGGACGAGGCAGACCGCATCCTCGAAGAGGGCCAGCAGCAGGTGCCCGAGGAGCGGGCGCTGTTCATCGACTACGGCACCGTCGCCGAGACGCGCAAGGACTGGCCGGAGGTCATCCGCCGCTTCACCGTGGTGAAGGAGAGGTTCCCGGACGGCTGGTGGGCCTATGCCCGGATCGCCATCGCCCTGCGCCACCTGGGCCGCCTCGACGAGGCCGACCGCATCCTCGAAGAGGGCCAGCAGCAGGTGCCCGAGGAGCGGGCGCTGTTCATCGACTACGGCACCGTCGCCGAGGCACGTGCCGACTGGCCGGAGGTCATCCGACGCTTCACGGTGGTGAAGGAGAGGTTCCCGGACGGCTGGTGGGCCTATGCCCGGATCGCCATCGCCCTGCGCCACCTGGGCCGCCTGGACGAGGCAGACCGCATCCTCGAAGAGGGCCAGCAGCAGGTGCCCGAGGAGCGGGCGCTGTTCATCGACTACGGCACCGTCGCCGAGACGCGCAAGGACTGGCCGGAGGTCATCCGCCGCTTCACCGTGGTGAAGGACCGGTTCCCCGACGAGTGGTGGGTCTATGCCCGCCTCGCCACTGCCCTGCGCCACCTGGGCCGCCTCGACGAGGCCGACCGCGCCCTGGAGGAAGGCCAGCAGCGGCTCCCGCAGGAGCGGGCGCTGTTCATCGACTACGGCACCATTGCCGAGATGCGCAGGGACTGGCCGGAGGTCATCCGACGCTTCACCGTCGTGACGGAGAAGTTTCCCGGCGAGTGGTGGGCCTATGCCCGCATCGCCGCCGCCCTGCGCGAGCTGGGCCGCCTCGACGAGGCCGACCGCATCCTCGAAGAGGGCCAGCAGCAGGTGCCCGGGGAAGTGGCGCTGTTCATCGACCACGGCGCCATCGCGGAAGCCCGTGCGGACTGGCCGGAGGCGATCCGCCGTTTCACCGTGGTGAAGGAGCGGTTCCCGGACGGGTGGTGGGCCTATGCCCGCATCGCCGCCGCCTGCCGGAAGCTGGACCGGATCCAGGACGCGGAACGGATCCTGGAGGAAGGGCAGCAGCGCCTTCCCGACGAGGCCGCCCTGTTCCTGGACTACGCCGGCCTTGCGGAAAGCGTCTGGAAATGGAAGGAGGCGGTCAGGCGGTTCGAGGTCGTCCGCGAGCGGTTCCCGGACAACTGGTGGGGCTATGTCGGCCACGCGAGGACGCTGATCGAGGCCGGCCGCACCGGCGAGGCGGAGTCGCTGCTGCTGGAGATGCTCCGGGTCTTCCCGGACGAGAACCAGCCCCTGCTCGACCTCGCCTACGTGTCAGGCTACCTCGCTGCGGAGGCGCGGCAGATCTCCCTGGACGAGCTGGACAGGCTGATCGTCGAGCGTGCGGACGCACGGGGGATGACGGTGGAGCTCCTCGACGCGAGGGCGCAGATCGTCAAGCTGAAGGGCGACTATCCGCAGTATCTCGTCCGGCTGAAGGAGATCGCGGAGCGGTTCCCGGCATTCGGGGGCATCAAGGAGAAGATCGTCACCGCAGAGGAGATCCTCCTCGGCAGTGCGCCGGCGTCCGCCGAGGCGAAGCCCGGACGCGACACCCTGCACCGTGCTCAGGCCGACGACCTGTCGATCGACAGCATCCTGCCGTTCTTCGAAAGCCTCGGCGGCGGCGGCCCGAACAACAGCACCGTCTACGGCTGCGAGTTCGGCTTCTTCCAGCGGCACCGCAAGATCGAGCCGCTGAGCCTGCTGCGCTGGTCCGGCGTCAGCCTGCCGAGCCTGACGCGCGCGCTGAACGCCGACCTTGCAAGCGTCGGCGCACCCGGATCGACGGTGCTGAAGGCGAAGTCCAACGCGTCCGACTGGGCGATGGTCGACACCACCTACCATATCTCCTGCGACCACACCCACCTGGAGCGGATCTCGGTTCCCGAGCAGCAGGCGCACGCGATGATGTGCCAGAGGATGAGCTTCCTGTCCCGCAAGCTGATGGAGGACCTGGAGGACGGGGACAAGATCTTCGTCTACCGCTACGCCGGCCCGCTGCCGGAAGGAGACGAACTGGCCAGGCTCGCCGCGGCGGTGAACAAGTTCGGACGCAACCTGCTGTTCTTCGTGTGCCGGGCGGGAGGCAGCGCCGCACCGCTCAGCATCCGCCGCGTCCACGACGGGCTGATGGTCGGCTTCATCGACTGGTTCGCCGCCGATCGGCCCGGCTGCCCGCCGAACGTCGCGGGATGGACCCGCCTGTGCCAGGCCGCCTACGCCGAGTGGACCGGCGCACGGAACGCATGAGCACACGGGCCGCGCGCGCCGCGGCCCGGTGCCTCACACGTTGAACCGGAACAGCAGCACGTCGCCGTCCCGCACCACGTAGTCGCGCCCCTCGACCCGCATCCGGCCCACCTCCTTGGCGCCGGCCTCGCCCTTGAAGGCGAGGTAGTCCTCGGCGCTGATGGTCTCGCAGGCGATGAAGCCGCGCTCGAAGTCGTTGTGGATCACCGCGGCCGCCTGCGGCGCCCTGGTGCCGGCGGTGATGGTCCAGGCGCGCGTCTCCTTCGGGCCGACGGTGAAGTAGGTCGCAAGCCCCAGCAGCCGGTAGCCGGCCGCGATCACCCGGTCGAGCCCGCTGTCGGACAGGCCGAGCCCTTCGAGGAACTCAGGCCGTTCCGCGTCCGGCAACTGGCTCACCTCGGCCTCGATGGCGGCCGACACCACCACCATCGCCGCCCCTTCGGCCTGCGCCTTGGCGGCGACGCGTTCGGACCGGGCGTTGCCGGTCGCGGCGGCCGCTTCCTCGACGTTGCACACGTAGAGCACCGGCTTGGCTGTCATCAGCTGCAGCCGGCGCACCGCCTCCTCCTGGCCTGGAGGGATGGCGGTGCGGGCCGGACGCCCCGCGCGGAGCGCCTCCAGCAGCGGCTCCATCACCGCCACCTGCTGCAGCGCGTCGCGGTCGTTGTTGCGCGCCTTCTTCTGGAGCGGCAGCAGCCGCTTCTCCAGGCTGTCCATGTCGGCCAGCATCAGCTCGGTTTCCACCGTGTCCGCGTCGCGCACCGGGTCCACCGAGCCCTCCACGTGCGTGACGTCGTCGTCCTCGAAGCAGCGCAGCACGTGGATGATGGCGTCCACCTCGCGGATGTTGGCCAGGAACTGGTTGCCGAGCCCCTCGCCCCGCGAGGCGCCGCGCACCAGGCCCGCGATGTCGACGAACTCCAGGCTGGTGGGCACGATCTTCTGCGACCGGCCGATGGCGGCCAGCGCGGCGAGCCGCGGGTCGGGCACCGCCACCCGGCCGATGTTCGGCTCGATGGTGCAGAACGGGTAGTTCGCCGCCTGTGCCGCCGCGGTGGCGGTGAGCGCGTTGAACAGGGTCGACTTGCCGACGTTGGGCAGGCCGACGATGCCGCAGTTGAACCCCATCGATCCTCAACTCCCAACCAGCAGCGCCACGCGCGTCATGAACGCCTCCGGCTGCCCGTCCGCCAGCAGCGGCGCCGCATCGGCCACCGCGTCGAGCAGCGCCGCGAGCCAGTCCTGGTCCACCTTGGCGAAGTCACCCAGCACGTGCCCGGTCACCCGCTCCTTCGAACCCGGATGGCCGATGCCGAGCCGCACCCGCCAGTAGTCCGGCGTGCCCAGCATGCGGTCCATCGAGCGGAGCCCGTTATGCCCCGCCGCTCCGCCACCCTTCTTCACCCGCACCCGGCCGGGTGCCAGGTCGAGCTCGTCGTGCAGGGCGGTGATGTCGGACGGCCCGACCTTGAAGAACGCAGCGGCCGCCTGCACGCTTTCCCCGGACGCGTTCATGTAGGTCAGCGGCTTCAGCGCCATGACCCGGTGGCCGGCGAGTTCGCCTTCCGACACCTCGCCCTTGAACCGCTTGCGCCACGGCGTGAAGCCGTGGCGGCGCGCGATGGCGTCGACCGCCATGAAGCCGATGTTGTGCCGCTGCCGCCTCATCCCGGGCTCGGGGTTGCCGAGCCCGGCCCAGAGCAGCACCGATATATGCCTGCTTCTTGGGCCTACTTCTTGTTGGCAGGCTTCGCCGCCGGCTTGCCCGGCGCCTTGGTGCCCCTGGCCGGCGCCGCCGCGGGGGCAGCGGCGGCGGCAGGCTCCGGCTCGGCGATCACGGTGGGAGCCGCCACGGTCGCGATCACGAAGTCCCGGTCAGCGATCACCGGCGACACGTTCTCGGTACCCGTGATGTCGGACCAGCGCACGTTGTCGTTGATGTCGAGCGCGGTCAGGTCGACGGTGAAGCTGGCCGGGATGTGGTCGGGATCGACCGACACCTCGATGGTGTGCCGGACCACGTTCAGCACGCCGCCGCGCTTGATGCCGACCGAGGTGTCCTCGCCGGTGAACACAACCTGCACCGCCACCCTGATCTGCTCGCCCGGCGCCAGGCGCTGGAAGTCGACGTGGATCGGCCGGTCGGTCACCGGGTGCAGCTGCACCTCGCGCATCAGCGCGCGGACCGGCGCGCCGTCCGCGGTGATCTCGTACAGCCGCGAGCGCCAGCCGGTCTTCACCAGCTCGCGCAGCACCACGCGGGGATCCAGCGCGATCAGGCTGGCATCCTGCTTGGCGCCGTAGATCACCGCCGGGACCAGACCGTCCCGCCTCGTTGCGCGCGCTGCCCCCTTACCAGCCCTCGCGCGCACCGACGCCTCGATCGTCGTGAAATTGGTCAATGAACTGCTCCTGAACAACTACCGCGCCGGCCTCCAGGGGTGCCGGCGTGCGCGTGGTCTTCTAGGCGGGGGCGGCGGGAACCGCAACGTCCGAGATGCGCGGCAGGCCGTCCGGCCTTGACAGTTGCGTGTGGGGCGAGCCGGGCACCGGGCTGGACGTTTCCGGTGGGAAACCCGGGCAAGGATCTCCTCCATGGACCACGCGATCGCCGTTCTGCGCACCCATCCCCGGCCGCCCGAGCAGCTGGAGGCGATCCTGTCCTGCATCCGCAGCCTGGCCGACTGCGCCGCGGCGTGCAGCGCCTGCGCCGACGCCTGCCTGGGCGAGGACATGGTCGCCGAGCTGCGCTCCTGCATCCGCCTGGACCTGAACTGCGCCACCATCTGCGCCGCCACCGCTACGGTGCTCGCCCGCGTCGGCGGGCTCAGCGAGGTGGTGGTGCGTGCCCAGCTCGCCGCCTGCCTCGCCGCCTGCCGCGAATGCGGCGACGTGTGCGGCAGCCATGCTGGCATGCACGCGCACTGCGCTGCCTGCGCCGAAGCCTGCCAGGCCTGCCACGACGCCTGCGCAGACCTGCTGAAGGCCATGCACTGAGGCCGGACGGTTTCTCACCCGCGGCCGGCTCGTCGCGGCGGCGCAGCCTGCTGTCTGCCCGATGCCCGGGTTGAGGCAGTTGCAGGGGTCGAGCGACCGGTGATGCGCGGCGAGCGCCGGCGGGGCGTGATGCAGGAGCCCGACATCGTGCTCCGCCGGCGCATGCGCGCTTCCAGCGCCACCGGATCGACGCCCTTCCGCACCACGTAGTCCTGGTGCAGCACGTGGCACAGGAAGTCCGGCGCCACGCAGGCCTGCACCACCCGCCATTGTTCCAGCAGGCTGCCCGGCCGCACCACCGCCAGCGCCGCACCGCCGCCGGTGCGGTAGCCGCTGCGGTAGCGGCGCGAGCGGGCCTCGCCGGTCAGGACGTGGCGGCGACCGACGATGGCGGGCAGCGCCCGCACCGGCGCGGTGCCCTCCGGCGGATTGTCCGGGAGGACGCCGTCCGGCATCAGCCGGCCTTGCCGACCTCGACCAGCGTCCACGGGTCGTCCGGCAGCCCGCCGGGGGTCAGCCAGAGCGGCGCCGCGTTGGGCAGGCGCACGTTGGCGGGCAGGCCCATCGCGTGGCGCAGCGCCCGGAACATGGCGCCGTGGCAGACCACCAGCGCGGTGCCCTCCACCGCGGTCGCCCGGTCCACCGCGGCGACCGCACGCGCCACCAGCTCGCCGAACGGCTCGGCGCCCTCGGGCGTGTAGTCGCCGGCGATCCAGCTGTCGTACCAGTCGCCCATCGGCTGGCCCTCCTGGACCCCGAAGCACACCTCCTGCAGCTCCGGATCGATCGACAGCGGCAGCGTCACCCCGTCGCGCGCGGCCAGCGCCTCGACCACCAGCTCGGCGGTGCGGTAGGCGCGGATCAGCGGCGAGGACACCACCCGCACGATCGGCGCGTGGTCGTGCCAGTGCTCGGCCATGATCGCGGCGGCGCGGCGCGCCTGCTCGATCCCGGTCTCGTTCAGCGCGATGTCGGAGCGGCCCTGGCTCAGGCCGCGCGCGTTCCAGTCGGTCTCGCCGTGACGCAGGTACCAGAACGGGCGGGGCGCCAGGATCGCCGTCATGCCGGGCTCAATCGAACAGGGAGCTGACGGAGCTCTCGTCCGACACCGCGCGCATGGCGTTGGCGAGCAGCTGGGCGATGGAGATCTGGCGCATGTTCGGCGCCAGCCGCACCGCCTCGGTGGCGAGGATGCTGTCGGTGGTGGTCATCATCTCGATCGGCGAGGACGCGACCCGGGACACGGCACCCCCGGTCAGCACGCCGTGGGTGACGTAGGCGCCGACCGCCGACGCGCCGCGGCCGATCAGGGCGTCGGCGGCGTTGCAGAAGGTGCCGCCGCTGTCGATGATGTCGTCGATCAGCAGGCAGAACCGCCCGCCCACGTCGCCGATCACGTTCATCACCTCCGACACCCCGGCCCGCTCGCGCCGCTTGTCGATGATGGCGAGGTCGACGTTCAGCCGCTTGGCCAGCTGGCGCGCCCGCACCACGCCGCCGACGTCGGGCGAGACGATGATCAGGTCGCGCGCCTCGTAGCGCTCCTTGATGTCGCGGGCGAACAGGGGGGCGGCGAACAGGTTGTCGACCGGGATGTCGAAGAAGCCCTGGATCTGCCCGGCGTGGAGGTCCAGCGTCAGCACCCGGTGCGCGCCCGCCTCCACGATCAGGTTGGCGACCAGCTTGGCGCTGATCGGGGTGCGCGGCCCGGACTTCCGGTCCTGCCGCGCGTAGCCGAAATACGGCATCACCGCCGTGATCCGCCGCGCCGAGCCCCGGCGCAGCGTGTCGATCATGATCAGCAGTTCCATCAGGTTGTCGTTGGTCGGGTAGCAGGTGCTCTGCACCACGAACACGTCCTCGCCGCGGACGTTCTCCTGGATCTCGACGAAGATCTCCATGTCGGCGAACCGGCGCACCGTCGCCTTGCACAGGGGCAGGTTCAGCGCGGTGGCCACCGCCTCGGCCAGCGGCCGGTTGCTGTTGCAGGCGACGATCTTCATGACACCAGGCTCCGACGCCACATCGACGCCCCGCAGCCGGGGATGCCGGGAAGATCGGGACGGCCGCCTTCTAGCAACCGTGCCCGCTCCTGTCACCCGAACCCGGAGCGCCGGCGGCCGATTGGCGGCCAGGCGTGTCGTTCAGGAAGCGGGGTCGTTCAGGACGCGGGGTCGTTCAGGACGCGGGCGGCGGGTGCGGCTTGCCCTCGTTGTTGCTGATCACCTCGTGGATCCCGCCGGCCGCTTCCTGCGCCGCTGCCAGCGCGACGTCGCCCCAGAACCCGTCCAGGGAGTGCGCCGGCACGTCGTGCAGCTGGGTGGCGCGGCCGGCCTCGTGGCCGCGGGCGTTGGTCACGGTCCAGGTGATCTCGATGTGCTGCATGTTGCCCGCCTTCGGGTCCGGCGCCGAGATCGAGACGTGGCCGGACACGGTGTAGTCGGCGTGCCTCGCATCCGTCTGCAGCGTGTCGTGCTCGTCCGGCAGCAGCACCGCCATCTGCCGCGCCAGCTCGATGTCGCCGTTGCCCGGGGCGCCGCTGACGCCGGTGAACCAGATCCGGGTGATCCGGTTCAGCAGGCTGTTCGGGTCCGCCTCCGCCTCCCTGGCCTGGATGCCGCTCAGCATGGCGTTGACCTGCGCAGCCGCCAGCGCGGCATTGGCGTGCAGCAGCGCCGCGTCGGCGCCGGTCCAGGAGCCGGCAGGCACCGGAGTGCCGTCCTCCGACGCCTGCACCCGGCCGTTCGGGCCGACGATGCGGTAGGTCGGCAGCACCTCCCCGCCCTGCTGGCGGGCGGTCACCTCCAGGTGCCAGTCGCCGCGACGCACCGGCTGCGCCACCGCGGGTACCTCCTTCTGCAGCAGCGACACGGTCAGCGCGTCGCTCCAGATACGGGCCTCGCGGTCGGCCAGCAGGGCGCCGGCGGGAACCGGCACGTCGAGCCGGCTCGGCGGCGGGACCGACAGGCGCGGCGCGTCCCCGCCCGGGTTCTCGGCGAAGGGCTGCGGCAGGTCGCCGCAGGACGCAAGGGCGAGCAGGCCAGGCAGGAGGACAGCGGCTGGTGCGAGGTGGGAGCGCATCGTCATTCCAGAGCCAGGTCATCCGGTTCGGGCGGCCCGCTCGACCTGGTCCGGATCAGTCTCAGGAACGCTTCGCGCAGGGCCCGCCTTTCCGCCTCGGTCAGGGTGTCGCGTCCGTGAAGGCTGCGACCGGTCGCGAGCAGCCTGCGATCGTACTCGAACGGCACCGTGTCGCCCTTCGCGGCACTGAGCTTGAGCACCTCGTGCGGCAGGAGCTCGGCGATAAACGCCTCGATCCATGCCTCCAGGCCTTCCTCGATCCCGGCCTCATCGGCGTCGCCCGGGAGCACCATCACGACGTGGCTGAGGAAGCGGGCGATGACGGTTTCGTCCCACTCGGCATGGGTATCCGCCTCCTGTCGCAGCAGGCGGCTCTGGTTGAGGCGCCTGGTCTCCCGGATGCCGAGCAGGTGCACCCGCACGCCGAGCTGTTGCGACTGCTCGACCGCAAGCCGCAGGTCCTCGTCTCCCGACAGCAGCATCGCATCGGCGATGGCACGGTTGCGCGACAGCTCGACCAGGTCGGCGATGATCAGCGCGTCCACGCCTTTCTGCTCCCCCCGGTCGTTGATCCGGCCGAGGCGGAGCTTGACGTCATGCGCCTCGGCGAGGTCGAGATGCTCCGGGCCGGGACGCCTCGAACGGCTGGCATCGTACCAGTAGATGCGCAGGAGCTGCCTGCCGCTTCTTGCCGTTGCCTCCTGTTCCAATGCCGCGACCACTGCCGCGACGTCGAGCGAGAGCTGCGTGCGGTCCTGCCGGCTGCCGGTCAGCAGCATCGAACCCTCCGCAAACAGGTAGCCGGCATCCACGAAGACCGCGACGCGTGACATGGGCTTCACACCGTCCGCATGGGCAGGTTCATGATCCGCGGTGGAAGGCATCCACCGCGGGGATGATGGCGAGACGGGCTTCGCGGACACGGCATCAGGACGCGATCACCGAGATCTGGTGCCCGATCGGGCCGCCGCCGGACAGCGTGCGCCGCCGGTGGCTGAAGAACCGCGCCTCGTCGGTGCGCGTGTCGCAGCCGAGCGACTCGGCCGTGTCGACGCCGCAGGCGCGCAGCCGCGCCAGGCAGTAGCCGGACAGGTCGAACTGCAACCGGTCGTCGCGGCCGGGGAGGAAGAAGCCGTCCGGGTCGGGAACCGTTCCCGCCGCAACCACCGCGTCGCGCAGCTCGGGTCCGACCTCGTAGCTGCCTTGCGCGATGCAGGGACCGACGGCGGCAACGATCCCCTCCGCCCCCAGCTGACGCATCGCCGCGACCACCGCGTCGAGGATGCCGCCGGCAGCGCCCCGCCAGCCGGCATGGGCGGCGCCGACGATGCCGCGGGCGTGGTCGGCGAACAGCACCGGGGCGCAGTCGGCGGTGATGATGCCGAGCGCCAGGCCGGGCCGGTCGGTGACCATGGCGTCGGCGCGGGGACCCTCGCCCGGCCGCCACGGCTCCGCCACGGTCGCCACGGCGTCGCCGTGCACCTGGGTGATGCCGAGCAGCCGGTCGGGAGCGACGCCCATGGCACCGGCGACCCGGCGCCGGTTCTCGCGCAGCGCGTCCGGGGCGTCGCCGCTGGTGACGCTGCAGTTCAGGCTGGCGAAGGGACCCTCGGACGCGCCGCCGAGCCGGGTGAAGAAGCCGTGCCTGAGCGGCGACAACAGCGCCGCCTGGAGGAACACGGGACCGGTGCTGTCGCTCACGCTGCCTCCTCCCCGCCGAAGCCGGGCAATGCCACCGACGGGTGGCACACGCCCAGCACCTTGAACAGACGCCCCATCCGCTCCGGCGCCGCCAGCCGGTGCGCGCCGTCCACCAACGCCCGCACCTGCTCCGGCGGCCGCCCCTGCGCCAGCCGCTCGGTGCGGGCGAACAGGCCGAGCCGCTGGAGGAAGGCGCCCTGCCCGTCCGGCCCGTGCACCGCCGCCCCGGCTTCCCGGGCCAGGTGCGCCAGCAGGGGGAAGTCGACATGGGCGGTGAGATCGGCCTCGCCGGGGTGCTCCAGCGGCGGCGACGGACGGCCACGGCGCAGCGCCTGCAGGGTATCGCCGGTGCCGGGCCGATCCGACCCGTAATCCAGGAACAGGGCGGCGCCGGGCCGGCGCGACAGCCGGGCGGCCAGGTGCCGCACGACCTCGATCGCCGGCTCGCACAGCTCCAGCACGTCGCCCTGCGCCACCGACCGGCCGGGGAGCGCCGTCGGCTGCACGTCGGTCTCGCGCAGCACGAAGCGGCCGGCCTCGATCCAGCGCTCGGCCCAGCCGCCGGCGGTGCGCAGGAGCTGGCGGATCGGCAGGGCGTCGAGGAACTCGTTGGCGAGCAGGATGAACGGCGCGTCCGGCAGGGTCTCGAGGCGGTCGTGCCAGGTGGGCATGATGCCGGCGCCGGCCAGCGCCTCAGCCTGTACCGTGCGCAGGCGCGGCGAGGTCTCCACGAGGTGCAGCCGGAGGGCGCGGCCGAATGCCGGCGCCACTCTTGCCACCAGGCGCACCGCGTCGGCCATCAGGGTGCCGCGCCCGGGCCCGGCCTCGACCAGCAGCACCTCGGCGGGCGCCCCCATCGCCTGCCACGTCACCGCGGCCCAGGCGCCCAGGATCTCGCCGAAGGCCTGGGTGATCTCCGGCGCGGTGGTGAAGTCGGCGAACGGGTCGCAGGCGGCGTAGTAGGCGGCGTTGGCACGCGCCATGAAGCGGTCGAGCCGCTCGGCACTCGTGCCGCTCAAGCGGGATCCTGGACCGCGAGCGGCAGCAGGACCGGAGCGCGCCTGGCGTAGAGGATCAGGCCGATGCCGGCGACCGCCATCGGGATGCACAGCAGCTGGCCCATGGTGGTGCCGAAGGCGAGGTAGTTCAGGAACGCGTCCGGCTGCCGGAAATGCTCGGCGAAGGCGCGCAGCACCGCGTAGCCGAGCAGGAACGCGCCGGTCAGCAGCCCCGCGCGCTCGCGCACCGACTGCCGGCGCGCCAGCAGCAGCATGATGCCGAGCAGCAGCACGCCCTCCAGCAGCGCCTCGTAGAGTTCGCTGGGGTGGCGGGGCACCGCGTCGACACGCGGAAAGATCATCGCCCAGGGCAGCGACGGATCCGCGGGCCGCCCCCACAGCTCGCCGTTGATGAAGTTGGCGCAGCGGCCGAGCCCGAGCCCGATCGGGATCTCCACCGCCAGCCGGTCGGCGAAGCCGAGCAGCGGGATGCCGCGCCTGCGGGTGAAGATCACGAGTGCGATCACCACGCCGAGCACGCCGCCATGGAAGCTCATGCCGCCGTGCCACAGCTCCAGCATCGCCGCCGGATGCGAGAAGTACAGGCCGGGCTGGTAGAACAGCACGTAGCCGAGCCGCCCGCCGAGCACGACGCCGAGCGTGGCCCAGGTCAGGAAGTCGTCCACCTGCAGCAGCGTCGCCACCTGCGGCGCGCGCAGCGCCATGCGGCGCATCACCCGCCAGCCGATCACCAGCGCCACGATGTAGGCGAGCGCGTACCAGCGGATCGCGAACGGGCCCAGATGCACCAGCACCGGGTCGAAGTCGGGGAACACGAGCACGGGCAGCATGGGCGGGAACGGTCCTCGTAAGTTCTAGAGGTAGGGGTCGGGGGAGCCGAGCAGGGCGACGTAGCGACGCACCCCCTCTTCCAGCGGCGTGAACTGCCCGCCGTAGCCGGCGTCGCGCAGCCGCGTCATGTCGGCGCAGGTATAGGACTGGTACTGGCCGCGCAACGCGTCCGGCATGGGGACGAACTCGACCCGGCGCGGTACTCCGGCGGCGTCGCAAACGGCATGGGCGAGGTCGAGGTAGGTGCGGGCGACGCCGGTGCCGAGGTTGAACAGCCCGTTCGCGCCCGGCGTGTCCAGCAGCCACAGCAGCACGTCGACCACGTCGCCCACCCAGACGAAGTCGCGCGCCTGCGCGCCGTCGGCGAGGCCCGGTCGGTCGGAGCGGAACAGTTGCGCCGGCGCGCCCGCCGCCACCTCGTCATGCTTCACCTTCACCACCGAGACCATGCCGCCCTTGTGGTACTCGTTCGGGCCGTAGACGTTGAAGAACTTGAGCCCGGCCCAGTGCGGCGGCGACGGGGCGCCGCGGTCGAGCTGGCGCTGCACCCACAGGTCGAAGGCGTGCTTGGACCAGCCGTACAGGTTGAGCGGCCGCAAACGGTCCAGACCGGACGGATGGTCGGAGAATGCGCCCTCCCCGCTTGCGGCGCCGTAGGTGGCGGCGGAGGACGCGTACAGGAACGGCACGCCGTGCGCCGCGCACCAGGACCACAGGCGCTGCGACAGCGCGACGTTGCTCTGCCACACCAGGTCGCCGTCGCGGGCGGTGGTCTCGCTGACCGCACCCAGGTGCACCACCGCGTCGAGCGGCGGCGTGGTGGCAAGGAAGCCGTCGAGCTGTTCCGGCGGCAGCAGGCGCTGCGGCGGATGGCGGCGCAGGTTGCGCCACTTGCCCTCCGAGCCCAGCCGGTCCAGCACGACCGTCTCGCAGCCGCGGCCCTGCAGCGACGCATGGAGAGACGAGCCGATGAAGCCGGCGCCGCCGGTGAGCAGGATCATGCGCCGCTTATAGGCGAGGCGCGGAACGATGCCAGCCGGAGCGATGACACCGGAAGCCCGACGCACCATAGTACAGGCACCGCCACGCGACCGGGACGCCCATCCCGGGGAGGACACGACATGGCCGAACGGTCCCGCATCTTCGACGACTTCGCCGGCGTCGCCGGCGGCGCCTTCTCCGCCCTGGCCGGGATCGGCGAGGAGCTGGGCGCGCTGGTGCGCGCGCGCGTCGACGAGGCGCTGTCGGCGCTGTCGCTGGTGCGGCGCGAGGAGTTCGACGCGGTGAGCGAGCTTGCCGCCAACGCCCGCGACGCGCAGGAAGCGGCGACGGCGAAGATCGCGCTGCTGGATGCGCGGCTGTCGGCGCTGGAAGCGGGCGCCGGCATCGCGCCGTCGGCCGCGACGCTGCACGACCACGGCGCCGCCGGCGCGCCGGGCGGACCGCCGCCGCGCAGCGACCTTCCGCCCGACGCGCTGCCGCTGGCGGACTGAGCCCGGCCGGACGATCGCCTGAACGATGTTCACGGCAGGTGCGCCGACCGGGACGGCTGCAACCTGTGCGGTTGCAGCCTCGGCGCCTACAGCCTCGGCGCTTGCAGGCCGGGCGTCGCACCCATACGCTCGCATCGGGTGGATCCCGGGGGTGGCGGCCGGCTGATTCGCGAGAATCGGACCGCTTCGCCGGAGCCGGCAGGGAAGCCCGTTCGCAGACACGGGGCCCGGCATCCACCGGGCCGCCCTCCACCGCTGGGGAGCCCACATGCCTGCCTTGAACATGCAGACCAGCCAGCCCGCCTCCAATCCCCTCGACGTGATGGAACAGATCGTCGGCGGCTACGAATGGGCGTTCGACCGCCGCACCGACACCGAGATGGCCGCGGAAGCGCCGGGCAAGTGGTGCGACTACGGGCTGTACTTCTCCTGGTCGCGCGAGATCAGCGCGATGCACTTCACCTGCGCCTTCGACCTGAAGGTGCCGGGCACGCAGCGGCGCGCCCTGTTCGAGCTGCTGGCGCTGGCCAACGAGCGGCTGTGGATCGGCCATTTCGGCATGGACCCGGAGGACGGCATGCCGCTGTTCCGCCATGCGGTGCTGCTGCGCGGCGCCGCGGGTGCCTCGGTGGAAAGCCTGGAGGACATGGTCGACATCGCCATCACCGAGTGCGAGCGCTTCTATCCGGCGTTCCAGTTCGTGCTGTGGGGCGGCAAGTCGCCGGCGGAGGCGCTGGAATGCGCCATGCTGGAGTGCGCCGGCGAGGCCTGATGCCGATGGCCGTCCCGGGCGGGCCGATCCCGCCGCTGCTCCTGGTCGGGTGCGGCCGGATGGGCTCCGCCCTGCTGGCCGGCTGGGATGCGGACGGGCTGTCCGCGTCGGTGATCGTCGAGCCGAGCCCGGCCGGGACGGCGCAGGCGGGGCCGCACCTGGTCGTGGCCGACGCCGCCGCGGTGCCGTCCGGCTTCCGGCCGGCCGCGATCGTGCTGGCCGTCAAGCCGCAGGTGGCGGACGCGGCGATGGCGGCGGTGGCGCCGCTGGCGGCCGGGACCACGGTGCTGTCGATCATGGCCGGGCGTGCCCTGTCCGGCCTGCGCGGCGCCCTGCCCGACGCCGGCGGGATCGTGCGGGCGATGCCGAACACCCCGGCCGCGATCGGGCGCGGCATCTCGGTCGCGGTGGCCGAGCCGTCGGTGGACGAGGCCGGACGCGTCCTGTGCGACCGGCTGCTCCGTGCCGCCGGCAGCCTCGCCTGGGTCGAGGACGAGGCGCTGCTCGATCCGGTCACCGCCGTGTCGGGCAGCGGACCCGCCTACGTGTTCCTGCTGGCCGAGCTGCTGGAGGCGGCCGGCCGGGCGCAGGGGTTGCCCGCTGCGCTGGCGCGCCAGCTGGCGCGGGAGACCGTCTCCGGCGCCGGGGCGCTGCTGGCCGCCTCGACCGAGGACGCGGCCGCGCTGCGCCGGGCGGTGACCAGCCCGGGCGGCACCACCGAGGCGGCGCTGTCGGTGCTGATGGCGGACCATGCCTGGCCGCAGGCGCTGCACGAGGCGGTGGGCGCGGCGACCGCCCGGTCGCGGGCGCTTGCAAGCTAGGGCATTCTCCGTTCACCTGGGTTCACCTCGAATGGCCCAGCCCGTTGTCCTGGCGGGCCTCCTGGCCTGACCAGGTGTTCCACCTGATCGGGATCTGCTTTCTGATCGGGATCTGCTCTCTGATCGGGCTCTGGGGCCGTGGCGCATGGACGGGATGGACAGCATGGACCACGAGAAGTTCGACCAGGCCCTGATCGGGGCGGCCATGGCGCGCGCCGAGGCGGTCGGCTGGCGACGCGTGACGGTAGTCGAGGCCGCGCGCGAGGCCGGGCTGCCGCTGGACGAGGCGCGGGTGCGGTTCCCGATGCGCACCACCGTGCTGCTCCGGCTGGGCATGCTGGCGGACCGCTCGGCCCTGGTCGACGACGGCTCGACCGGCACCGTGCGCGAGCGGCTGTTCGACCTGCTGATGCGCCGGATCGACGTGCTGCAGCAGTATCGTGGCGGGGTGCAGGCGGTGCTGCGCGCCCTGCCGCTCGACCCCGCGCTGGCGCTGCTGCTGGCTGCCGCGACCGGCGACAGCATGGCCTGGATCGCAGCCGCCGCCGGCGTCGACACCACCGGCCTCGCCGGTCGGCTGCGCGTCCAGGGCGTGGTCGCGGTGTGGCTGCAGGCGGTGCGCGCCTGGGACAGGGACGACAGCGAGGACCTCTCGGGAACCATGGCAGCGCTCGACAAGGCGCTCGACCGGGCGGAGCGGGTCGGCCGGATGCTGCAGCGGCCGCTGTTCGGATCCGGCCTGCCGGCCGTCGAGCCCGAGCTGATCGACGACACCCTGGTGCCGGATGCCGAGATGCCGGACTCGCCGATGCCGGAGCTGCCGACGCCGGAGCTGCCGACGCCGCCGGGTGCGGCGGATCCCGGTCCCGTCGATCCCCTGACCTGAATGCTGCGCCCTTTACGACGATCCGGCCGGCTCCTATTGAGGAACCGGCGCCGGGATGGTGGGGCGTCGCCAAGTGGTAAGGCAGCGGATTTTGATTCCGCCATGCGGAGGTTCGAATCCTCCCGCCCCAGCCACGGCCCGAACCGGTGACCGCAGTCCCGGCTCGAACAACACCGGGCCGGGACGCTGGATCAGACCGCCTTCTTGAGGTTCGGGCTGGCCTTGAACCGGACGGTCTTGCCGGCCTTCACCTTGACCGCCTCGCCAGTGCGCGGGTTCAGCGCCTTGCGTGCCTTCGTCTTGCGCACGGTGAAGGTGCCGAACGAGGGAAGCGTGAAGCCGCCTTCCTTCCGGAGCTCGCGCACGATCGCCGCGATCAGGTCGGCCGCCGCCTGGTTCGCGGCGACACCGGTGCAGTCGACGGAATCCTGGATCACGCCGGCAATGAAGGCCTTGCTCATGAAAACGGGTTTCTCCTGATCGAATCGGCAAGACACTGTTCCGGCGAAAACTGCCACAGCCTACCCTTCGTTTTCGGCTTCTAGCCTGCCTTCCGGCCGATCGCCAAGGGATAATCCGCATGCGTCGCCGTAATCCTGCTTTGCAGCACAGCAAGGGTCTCGGCGACGCGTGACCCTTCGTTAAACAGCTGCAAACTTCGCAACCTGCCCTGTCTTTGTTTGGAAAATGATACGTACCTGCCTGTTCGCGCATTTCGACCCGGGCGGCCGGATCGCGCCCCACGTGCTGCACTACCTGCGGCAGCTGAGCCTGTGCGGCTTCTCGACCCACGTCGCGATGTCGGGCGTGGAGCAGCCGCACGATGCCGATCGCGCGGCGCTGGCGCAGCTTGGCGCCACGCCGCATCCGCGCCCGAACCGGGGGCTCGACTTCGGGGCCTGGCAGGATCTCGTCGCGCGCGGTTGTGCCGACGGAGCCGGAACGATCCTGCTTGCCAACGACAGCGTGTTCGGGCCGCTCCTGCCGCTGGCGCCGGTGGTCGCCGAGATGGAGGCAGCGGCACCGGACGTCTGGGGCATGGTCGAATCGCGGGAAGGGGCGTGGCACCTGCAGTCCTGGTTCCTCTGCCTGAGCGCACAAGCCTTCGCAGCACCGGCGGTCGCGCGCGTGCTGCGCCAGCCGTTCCGGGAGATGGGCAAGGCCGAGATCGTGCTGCACGGCGAGTTCGGGCTGGGTGCCGCGATCAGGGCGGAAGGCCTGCGCTGGGCCGCGCGGGCGCGGCCGCCGGCGCGACGGCTGCGCCGGCTGGTGCCGGGCAACCCGATGCATCTCGACTTCCTGTCGGTGATCCGCGACGGCAGCGTGCCCTTCGTGAAGATCGAGCTGCTGCGCGACAATCCGGCCGCGGTGCGTTGGGTGGGCGCCTGGCGCGAGGCGGTGGCGGCGAGCCCGATCTTCCCGGTCTCGTGGATCGATCGGCACCTGTCCGGCGGCTCGCCGCACGTGCCGCCGTGCCCGGAGCAGACGCCGAGGATGCGCCTGCTCTATGCCGCCATCACCCGCGACCGGCGGGACGCGCTGCGGACGCTGCTGCGTTGATCCCGGCTGCATCGCGCAGGAATGCCAGCAGCTCGGCCGCCTGGTCGTCATAGGTCGCGATCGACTGCGCGTGCGGGTTGCTGAACCCGTCAAGACGTTCCGGTACCAGAAGGAGCTCGCTGACCGCTTCCAGCAGGCCGTCCACCCGGCCGTCGAGCGGGATCAGGCGGCCGTTCACGCCGTCGACGATCTCCTCCGACTGGCCGCCGCCGTCGGTCGCGATCACCCACACGTTCCGCACCAGGGCCTCGCGCACGCTGAGGCCGAAGCTTTCCTTCCACTGCGACGGGAACAGCAGCACGTCGATGCGGTCGAAGAACGCGTCCAGCCCGTCCTGGGTGTAGGCCGGGATCACGGTGACGGTGCCTTCGACCTGCCAGCTGGACACGTCGACCGAGCGGAAGCCGAGGTTCAGGGTGTTGTCGACCAGCACCAGTTCCCAGTCCGGACGGGACAAACGTTCGAACGCGCGGCGGATCAGGTGGTAGCCCTTGATCGGCTCGGCGCCGCCGACGAAGCCGAACCGGACCGGCAGGCCGGGACGCCGCGGCGTGCGGGGCGTGGTCGGCAGGCGGATGCCGTTGCGGTTCACCCGCACCCGCTCCGGCGCCATGCCGTTGGCGAGGTACAGCCTGCGGTGCGACTCGCTCGGCGACAGCAGCAGGGCGGCGCCGGCGAGGGCCGAGGTCATGATCCGCATGCGCTCGTCCAGGTGGTGGGCGTGCGGCAGGCAGTTCTGGCACACGCGCAGGTCGATCCGGGTCTGGAAGCAGTAGCGGTTGTCGCCGCGCACCATGAACTGGCGGTCGCACAGCCACCAGGCGTCGTGCAGCGTGACCACGTAGGGGATGCCGCGCTCGGCCGCCAGGCGCAGGATCGAGGCGCCGAAGCCCTGGATCGAGTGCGCGTGCACGACGTCCGGCCGCAGGGCGTCGAGCAGGTGGCCGAAGGTGGCCACCATGGACGGGTTGTCGAGCTGCACCACCTGGTCGCTGGCCGCCGACAGGCTGGTGGCGAACACCGGGATGCCGTCCCAGTCGTAGCGCAGCAGCGACGGCGGCCGGTCGGCGACGGGGGGCCGGGAGGTGAACACGCAGAGCTCGACCCCGCCGGTGCGGTGCAGCCGGGTCGCCAGCTCCTGCGCCACCACCGTGGCCCCGCCGAAGCTCTGCGGCGGGAAGAAGATGTTGGCGGACAGGATCCGCAACGGGCTGCGCGACCCGGGCTCGGGCAGGCCCGCGACGCCCGCCAGCTGTTCCCGGGCGATCCGGTCCGGTGCGTAGCGCTCCAGCACGTCGGCCAGTCCCTGCGCGCCCAGGCGCCGGCGCAGCGCCGGGTCCCGGACCAGCCGCTCCAGCGCCCGTTCCCATTCCGGTTCCGTGTCCGCCAGCAGGCCGTTGCGGTCCGGCACGACGACGTCGCGGAAGGCCTCGCGCGGCGAGCACACGGAGGGGATGCCCAGGATCGCCGCCTCCTGGAACTTGATGTTGCTCTTGGCGTCGTTGAACACCGTGTCCTCGAGCGGGGCGATGGCGATGTCGGCCTCCGCCAGCAGGCCGAGATAGGCGCGGTAGTTGGTGCCGGCGATCTCCTCGACCCGGGCGGCGACCGCCTCGAAGCCGGGCGGCAGGGTGAGGTCGCCGACGATGCGCAGCCGCAGGCGCGCGTGGCGGCGCATCAGCGCCAGGATCGCGGGGGCAGCGCAGGCGAAGTCCGCGTCATGGGTCTTGGTGCCGGACCCGTAGACGATGGTGACCGGACCCTCGTCGGGTGCCGGCGCCCGCGCGGCGCGCAGGCCGGAGGCCACCTCCAGGGTCTCGCTGTCGAGCGCGTTCTCGACCACCCGGGTTTCGGGGATCCCGGCATCCCGCATGCGGGCGGCGAGGCTGGCAGTGGAGGCGATGCCGCGGCCGCAGGCGAGCATCGCCACCCGGTACAGGCCCACGCCCTTCAGCACCTCCCGGCGCAGCGCCGGCTCCAGCGTGGCGAGGTTGCTGTTCTGCCGGTACAGCGTCTCGTCGAAGATCAGGTCGTCCACCTCCCACCACGGATCCAGCCCGACCCGCCTGGCCTCGGCGATCAGCGACAGCACCGTCGGCTCGCCCGGGACGCGGTAGAAGATGACCTCGGTGCAGAGCTGCAGGGCGGTGGTGACGTGGTCGACCTCGCGCCAGCCGATGACGCGGCAGGACCAGCCCAGGCGCTCGAACAGCTCCTTCTTCTGCCAGACCCGGTACTTGGCGCATTGCGGCACGCTCAGCTCGGCGACGATGAGGATCTGCGGCGACAGCAGGCCGGGGTGGATGACGGGGCGGGTTTCGTAGGGGTGGATCGCCGCGTCCTGCCCGTCCGGATGGGACGCGCCGGGCCGGGCTCGCCGCCGCAGCCGGGGCGGAGCGGGCAGCATCCGCCTGGCGCGGCGCCCGAGGCCGGGAAGACCCTCCTCCCGCACGATCTCCGCGAGGTGGGATGCAGCGTCGGCGAAGCTGTGACCGGTCGGCAGGCGTCCGGCCGCCAGGGCGCGGGCATAGCGCAACGGCGTGGTCAGCCGCCACGAGACCGAACGTTCGAGCTGTCCGATCCTGTGGCGGGCGCCGTCGAGACCGGCCTGCAGCCCGTCACCGCGCAGGCCCTGCAGCCGGAGGCTGGCCTGCACGCTGTCCAGCAGGGCCCTGGTGGCAGCGAGATCGCGACGCAGCTGTTCCTGCGCGGGATCGGCTGCAACGGCCGTCACGGGCGACGAGTCTGGGTCCATCACGATCCGTCGGTGGCTGGGGAGGGCCCACAAAAAAACCGGGCCAGAGGCCCGGTTTCTTGCACGCGACGGCCGGACGGGCCAGAGGCCCGCCCACCCGGTAGCCGCATCAGCCGCCGATGATGTGGACGTTGCTGATGTTGGTGATGTTGGCGAAGGTGACGGTGGACTTGTCGGCAAGGGTGATGGTGGTGTTGGAGCCGGACGTCGTCGCCGTCGCCACCGCGGCACTGACCTCGTTGGCGCCGTAGCCGTACAGCGCGACCAGGTTGCCGGTGGCGCTGCCGAAGTCGCTGATGGTGATGGTGGCCGCACTCATGGTGCCGTTGGCGGCGATGTCGAACACGTTGGCAGCGCCCGAGCCGCCGGTCAGGGTCTGCATGCCGACGCCGGCCACCAGGGTGTCGGCACCGGTGCCGCCGATGATGTCCGCGCCGGAGGTCGTGGTGCCCACGTTGGTGACGAACGCCGCGAAGCCCTGGGTGCTGCCGGCACCGTTCAGGGTCTCGTTGCCCGCGCCCGCCACCAGGGTGCCGGCGCCGCTATAGGTGATGTCGGAGCCGTTCGACCCGAACACCGTCGCCGTGCCGGCGCCGGAGTTGACGGTCGAGTTGCCGCCGGTGCCGATGAACAGCAGGGAGCCGGTGCCGGTCTCGGTGAAGTCGGTGTTCGTGCCGCCGTAGACGGTGCTGGCGCCCGACGCGGCGATGGTGTCGGACGTCCCGGCGAACACGGTGGAGGGGCCGGTCAGGTTGTAGTAGCTGCTGGTGCCGCCCAGGATGGACGCGGCGCCGGTGCCGCCGGAGATGCTGGTGCTGGTGCCCTGGCTGTCGTCGACGTTCAGGGTGCCGGTGCTGCCGTAGATGGTGCTGCTGCTGCCGGTGACGTCGATCGTCGCCGCGCCGCTGCTGGCGAAGATGCGATCGGTGCCGGACGAGAACACGGTATCCGCGCCTGCGCCCAGGTAGACCAGGTTGTCACCGGTTCCGGCCGCGATGCTGGTCGCGCCCGACCCGGCGAAGATGCTGTCGTTGCCGTCGCTGGTGGCGATGGAATAGGTGCCGGCGCCCGAGTTGATGAACAGGTTGTTGCCGCCGCCGGCGATGAACACGCCGGACTCGGAGCCTGCCAGGTAGACCGCGCCGCCGGTGCCGACCAGCGTGTTCAGCGTCGTGCCGGTCGCCGCAGCGCTGGCGTCGATGAACACCTTGGACGTGGTGTCGGTGGTGAAGTGGTCGTAGCCCGACGGGTAGGTGTAGAAGCCGCCCGTGGTGGCGACGAACTCGTTGACCGCGGAGCCCGGCGACGTGGTCGGGCCGAAGCTGTCGCCCGTGCCGTTCGTGACGCCCAGAGTGCCGTTGGCGGCGGCGGTGTTCACCGCGTTCGCGTAGTCCTGTGCCAGCGTGTACGCCTGACTTCCATTCACGGTCACGGGGATATGCGTCCCCCCCGACCCGGTCACTGTGACTACACCACCTGCCATGACTTCATCTCCTTATCAGCTGACGACAACCCCTGCGGGATGCCACGTCGACCACCACGTGCAATTGCAACCTAGCGTTGGATATGCCGCGGTGCAACCTGAAATGCCCTACCGGCAATGACTTAATCTTGAGTTAAGCATTGAAGGTCCCTCTTGATGAGCAATTAACGTCCAGAAGCTGGCTCAGACCGGTTCCTGGCCGCAGAACAGGCTCATGTGACACTACTGTTGCCTGTTGTTGCAGTCCCGGCTCGTGCCAGTCCTTGCAACCCGGACGGTCGTACTGCCGTTGACGACGACCCGGCCCTGCGCCACCCATCGGCTGATGTCTCGTTCCGTCGAACCGCCTGTTCCAGGCCTGCCGGATGGCGATCTGGCCGCCTTCCTGGCGCCGTCGCTGGACCCGCTGTTCTCGCGGCCGGTGCGACGGGACGTCGAGAGCGCCTGGTACGGCCACCTGCCGTTCGCCGCATGGCTGGTGCGTACCCTCCGGCCGGCGCTGCTGGTTGAACTCGGCACCGGGACCGGGGTTTCCTACGCCGGCTTCTGCGAGTCGGTGATCTCGTCCGGGCTGTCCACGCGCTGCTACGCCCTGGTCGGATGCAAGGACGGCGAGCAGGCCGGCCTCCGGGGCGAGGCGGTGTCCGCCGAGCTCGGGCGGTTCCACGACGCACGCTACGGCGCCTTTTCCCGCCTGCTCCGCATCCCGCCCGCGGAGGCCCCGTCCTGCTTCGAGGACGGCAGCGTCGACCTTCTCCACATCGACGGTCGTTCTTCCGGGGAACTGGCCAGGGACTATGCCGGCTGGAGCCCGAAGCTGTCGCCGCAGGCGGTGGTGCTGCTGCACGGCACCAACGTCCGGGACGGATCCTGCGGGCTCTGGCGCTGCTGGAAGGAACTGCGGAAACGGCATCCGGGGTTCGAGTTCCTGCACGGGCACGGGCTCGGCGTGCTGGCGCCGGGCATCGTGCCGCCGGCGCTGCGGCTGCTGTTCGCGCTCGACGCCGACCCTCCGGCGGCGGCCAGGCTGCGGGACCGGCTCGCGCTGCTGGGCGAGCGCTGGGAGGTGGACCATGCACGGGTGCTCGACGCGCGTGCCGGTGCGGCGCTGTCGGCACGTGCGGAGGCCGCGGACGCGCTGGCAGCAGAGCTGCAGCGGACGGAAGCGGCGCGGGCGCGGCAGGCGACGGAGGCCGACGCCCGCGACCAGGCGCTCGCCGCGCTCGGCCACGCGCATGACCGGCTGCGGGACGCGCTGGCGGTCGCAAAGGCGGAACGGCATCGCCTGCTCCAGGAGGCGGCCGAGCTGCGCGCCGACCGCCACCTGGCGGACACGGCACGCGACCGGCTCGCCGCCGAGCTGGACCAGGCCAGGCAGGCCCTCGCCGTGGCCCACGCCGCGGACGCGCAGGCGCAGCGCCAGGCCCGTGCCGAGCACGACGGCCTGGTTCGCGAGCTGCTCCGGGCGCAACGCGAGCTGGCGGAGGTCCGGGACAGGCTTGCGGCAAGCCGGCAGGCGGTGGCGGACCGGGAGCAGGCCATCGACGCGCTGCGCGGCTCGACCTCCTGGCGCCTGACCCGGCCGCTCCGGAGCGTGGCCAGGCGGCTGCGCCGATCCGTGCCGGCGGTGCATGCGCCGGTACGGTCGCCGCTGCCGGACGGGCCTGCACCGCCGCTGCCGCCGGTGCTGCCCGTTCCGGAGCCGGTCTCCCCGCCGTCCCCGGACCCGGACGTGGTTCCCGAGGCCGTGTCCGAGCCGGAACGGGAGCTGGCGGTTCCGGACCGGCTGACCGGGTGGCGCCCGGTGCGGCGCATCCTGTTCGTCGCCGGCGAGCCGGGGACCCCCGGGGCGGTCTACCGCACCCGGCGCGCCGCCGCCGCCTGCGCCGCCGCCGGCTACGAGACCGAGGTGGTGGACATCTTCGGCGTCGATCCGGACAACCTCGGCGCCGCCGACCTGGTGGTGCTGTGGCGCGCCGCCTGGAGCGGACACGTCGGCACCATGCTGGAGCTGGCCCAGGCCGCCCGCACCCGAGTCGCGTTCGACGTCGACGACCTGATCGTGCAGCCGTCGCTGGCGGTGGCCGAGATCATCGACGGGCTGCGCACCACCTTCGTGTCCGAGGCGGAAGGCCGTTCCTACTTCCAGGCCATGCAGCGGACCATGACGGGCTGCGACCTGTGCACCACCACCACCGTCGAGCTGGCCCGGGGTGCCGGCCTGCTGCACCCGGTCGTGCACGTGATCCCGAACGGGTTCGACGCCGCCACCGAGCGGGCGTCGCGCTACGCGGTCCGGCTGCGCGGGGAGCGGCCGTCGGACCGGAAGGTGCGGATCGGCTATGCCGGCGGCACGCGGACCCACCAGAAGGACTTCGCCACCGTCGCCGGCGCGGTCGCCCGGGTGCTGGAGCAGCGGCCGGACACGGTGCTGGTGCTGTTCCGGGACGGGCGCAGCGGCGAAGGGCTGCTGCTGGTCGAGGAGTTCCCCGAGCTGCTGCCGCACGCCGCGCGGATCGAGTGGCGCGACACCGTGCCGCTCGCCGGGCTGCCGGAAGAGCTGGCGCGGTTCGACGTGTCGCTGTGCCCGCTGGAGCAGGGCAACCCGTTCTGCGAGGCCAAGAGCGAGCTGAAGTACTTCGAGTCGGCGCTGGCCGGGGCGTGCCTGGTCGCCACCCCCACCGGCCCGTTCCGGCGCGCGGTGCAGCACGGGGTCACCGGCTTCCTGCCGCAGGATGAGGCGTCCTGGGAGCAGGTGCTGCTGCGCCTGGTGGACGACCCGTCGCTGCGCGCGCAGGTGGCCCGCGCCGCCTACCACGACAGCCTGTGGCAGTTCGGGCCGAGGCGTCAGTCGGAGCTGTGGGCGCTGCTGCTGCGCGGCCTCGACGGCGGCGCGGACGGCGCACGCGCGAACGCGCTGGCGATCAGCCGCGGCGCCTACCGCGGCGCCGGCCTGCCGGAAGTCCCGGACAGCCGGGTGCTGTTCGCCCACGACGCGCTGGGCGAGGCGCGCGTCACCGTCGGCATGACCTCATACAACTACGAGGCGCACCTGGAGGAGGCGCTGGACTCGGTGCTGGCGCAGACGGTGGAGCCGCTCGACCTGGTGGTGGTCGACGACGGTTCCCGCGATGGCTCGGTGGCGCTGCTGCTGGACTGGGCGGAATGCAACCGGCTGCGCTTCAACCGGCTTCGCATCCTCCGGACGGTTGCCAATGCCGGGCTCGGCGGGGCGCGCAACGTGGTGTTCGACCAGGCGGAAACGCCCTGGATCACCGTGCTCGACTCCGACAACCGGCTGGCGCCGGAGGCCTGCGCGCGAATGCTGGCCGCCCTCGACGCCGAGCCCCTGGCCGCCTTCGCCTACCCGCGGATCCGCCAGTTCGGCGGCAGCGACACGGTGATGGGTGCCGCACCGTTCGACCCGTCGCACCTGGCATCGGGCAACTACATCGACGCCATGGCGACGGTGGCCAAGTGGGCGTGGGCGGCGGCCGGCGGCTATTACGTGCGGCGCGACGCCATGGGCTGGGAGGATTTCAGCCTGTGGTGCCGCCTGGTCGAGCTCGGCCAGTTCGGCGTCCCGGTGGCCGAGGAACTCGCCTTCTACCGCGTGCATCCCGGCTCGATGGTGAACGCGATCACCGAGCAGGACGAGAACAAGCGGCGGATGGTGGGGTTCGTGGAGGCGCGCCACCCCTGGCTCAGGCTGCGCATGCGCGCCACACGGAAGCGGTCCTGAGCGCGGCGCCGGCCGGCTCCGCGCGCTGCCTGGTGCTGGGCGCCGGCGGCTTCATCGGCACCAACCTGTGCCTGGCGCTCGGCGCGCGCGGCCTGCCGGTCACGGGGTTCGGGCGCGCGCCGGCGCCGCCTGCGGCGCTGGCCGGGATGGGCGGCCTCGGCTGGCGGCGCGGCGACGTCGAGCGCCTCGGCGGCCCGGACGCGCTGGTGTCCGGCCACAGCCACCTGTTCGACCTGATCGGTGCCGGGCTGCCGAACAGCTCCAACGAGAACCCGGCGCAGATCGTCGCCGACGGCATGCCGCCGCGGATCCGGCTGCTGGACGCGTGCCGCCGCCAGGGGGTGCGCCGGATCGTGTTCGCCTCCTCCGGCGGCACCGTCTACGGCCCTGGAAACGGCGAGCCGATCCCGGAAACCGCGCCGACCGACCCGATCTCGGCCTATGGCATCGGCAAGCTCGCGGCCGAGAAGTACCTGGCGCTCTACCACCACCTGTACGGGCTAGAGTACCGGGTGCTGCGGATCGCCAACGCCTACGGCCCGCACCAGCATCCGCTGCGCGAGCAGGGGCTGGTGGCCTCCGTGCTGCACCGGCTGCTGACCGACACGCCGATCCCGGTCTGGGGCGATGGCACGGTGGTCCGCGACTACGTGCACATCGACGACGTGGTGGCGGCGATGCTGGCGGTCGCGTTTGAGGGGGATGGCGGTCCGAGGCTGTTCAACGTCGGCAGCGGCATCGGCCGCAGCGTGCGGTCGGTGATCGCCGATGCCGCGCGGGTCGCGGGACGCCCGGCCCGGATCGTGGCCATGCCGGGACGCCGCGCGGACGTTCCGGTCAACATCCTCGACAGCTCCCGGCTGCGGCAGCGGACCGGCTGGTCGCCGGCGGTGGGCTGGGAGGCGGGACTGGCCGGCACGACGGACTGGCTGCGGCAGGCCTCGGCGAAATCCTGAAGGGCCGAGCCGCGTTCCGGTGCCAGGGGGCCCTGGAGCCGAACCATGCACCTGAATGCCGTCACCGTCGTCAGCCTGTTCGCCGCCACCCTGTCGATGGTGAGCTACGTGCCGCAGGCCTGGGCCATCATCCGGTCGCGCAGCACCGACGGCATCTCGCTCAAGATGTACCTGATCACCGTGACCGGCTTCGTCGCGTGGCTGGTCTACGGCATCCTGCTCGGGCAATGGGCGATCATCGTGCAGAACGTGATCTGCCTGTGCCTGTCCGCCTTCATCCTGACCATGAAGCTGCTGCCGCAGCGGGACAAGGACAAGGTGGCGGCCGCACTCGACCCGACCGGCTGAACCGGGTTCAGCGGAACCTGGGCCGCCTGACCTGCGGAACGTAGTCGGGAAGCGGGAACGCCGCCCGGTCGCCGGGGAACGGCCTGACCGCGAACCCGCCCAGGATCGCGTTCCAGGCCTCGTTGTCGCCGAGCCATTCGAACGGGTCCATCTGCCTGAGGAAGGCGCTCCGGTAGCCGTCGGTCATGAACTCGCGCCGGCCCGGATCGGCATGAAGGTAGAGGAAGCGGATGTCGCCCCGCTTCGCCCGCAGCTGCTCGAACAGGGCGATCGCCAGCGACTCGTCCTCGACCCCGTCGCGCGGATGCTGGCGCCGGATGAAGTAGGGCGGCGGGCGGCGCGGGTCGAACAGGTTGCGGAACCAGCGGATCCGCATCCGGTAGATGTCCCGGACGGCCGACACGTCCGCCGCGTCGAGCCGGGTGAAGTCGTGGTTGAAGCCGACCCGGTACAGCGTGTCGACCAGGCCGACGAAGACCTGGTCGTGGAACACCGGGAACATGTTGTCCGGCTCCAGGAAGCCGGCGAAGTCGTTCTCGATCAGGCGGCCGATGTGCTGGATCTGGGTCGTGACCCAGTCGAACACCCCGGAAATGTTGGACGGCTGGATCCGGTTGATCTGCCGCGCCGGCTGGCAGTCGGAGCCGAGCGAGACGAACCGGAACGGCGGCGACGGAACGGGCACGGGGCCTGCTGCAGGGGCCGGCGGCAGGTCCGCGGCGGCATGCCGGGCATCGGCCTCGTCGTGATCGTTCCTGCACGGCATCGGCATGTCAGGCATGGACCGGCACCCTGGCACGCAGGATGGCGCGCACGTCGTCCATCGTGTTCATCCTCTCGATCTCGTCCTCGTCGAGCATGAGGCCGAACGCCCGCTCCAGCCCGAGCACGAGCTGGATCGCGACCACGGAGTCGTAGCCCGGTACCGCACGCAGCCGCGTTGCCGGGTCGAACCGGAGGTCCGGCTGGCGCAGCTGTTCGCGCAGGACACGGGTCAGGGCGTCGACCAGCTGCCCGTCGGTCATCATGCAGGCATGCCCTCCGCCAGGCCGAGCCGCTCCGCCAGCCCGATCCGCTGCAGCTTGCCGGTCGCCCCCTTCGGCAGCGCCTCCAGCACCACGACGCGCGCCGGCAGCTTGAACGCCGCCAGCTGCCCGGCCATGAAGGCGCGCAAGGCATCCGGCGTCGCCGACGCGCCCTGCGACAGGACCACGGCCGCCGCCGGCTCCTCGCCGTAGAGGCGGCTCGGCATCGCGAACGCGACCGCCTCCCGCACCTCCGGATGCCCCAGCAGCACGGCCTCCAGCTCCAGCGGCGACACCTTCTCGCCGCCGCGGTTGACGATCTCCTTCAGCCGCCCGGTCAGGCGCAGGATGCCGGCCCCGTCCAGCACCCCCTGGTCGCCGGTGCGGAACCAGCCGCCGGCAAAGGCGCGGGCGTTGGCTTCGGGATTGTTCTCGTAGGCCCTCATCACCCCGGGCCCACGGATCACGACCTCGCCGATCCGGCCGGCCTCCAGCAGCGCACCGGCCTCGTCCATGATCGCGACCTCCGGCCCGGCGGCGATGCCGACCGAGCCCGGATGGCGCGGCGCCGGCGGCAGCGGGTTGCTCGTCATCTGGTGGCTGGCCTCGGTCATGCCGTACGCCTCGATCACCGGCACCCCGAACGCGGCCTCCAGCGCCGTCATCACCGGAGCCGGCAGGGCGGCGGAGGAGGAACGGATCAGACGCAGCCGGCTGGCCGCGATGATCGCCCGGTAGCGCGGTGCGACCTCCAGGATGGTCTGGTGGGCGGTCGGCACGGCGGTGAACCAGCTCGGCCGGCACCGGTCCAGCCAGCCGAAGAAGCGGAACCCGTCCAGGCCTGCGGTGCAGGCGACGGCACCCCCGGCCGACAGGCTCGCCAGCACCGCCGCGACCAGCCCATGGATGTGGAACAGCGGCATGACGTTGAGGCAAAGGTCGTCCGGGGTCAGGCGGAGGCTGCGGGCGATGGCCTGCGCGGAGGCCGCAAGGTTCGCCTGGCTCAGCGGCACGATCTTCGGCCGTGCGGTGGTGCCGGAGGTGTGCAGCACCAACGCCACGTCGTCCGGGCCGGGCGGACGTCCGTCCCCGGCGTTCGTTCCGGGCGGCCAGCCGTCCGCGTCGAGGCTGAAGCGGCCGGGCATCGCCGGATCGGGGTACAGCTCGATGACCGGGATCGCGAGCTCGCCCGCGACCGCGCGCGCGGCTCCTCCCTCGCCGCGCTGCAGGATGATCGCCCGTACGCCGAGGTCGTGGAGGTAGAAGCGCAGCTCGCTGGCGCCGTAGCCGGGGTTCAGCGGCGCCGCGGCGGCGACGGAGGCCACGGCCAGGAAGGCGCAGGCGGCATCCGGTCCGTTCGGCAGCAGCACCGCCACCCGGTCGCCGATGCCGATGCCGCGCGCCCGGAGGAACAGGGCGGTCCGCACGCACAAGGCGCGCAGCTCGCCGTAGCTCAGCCCGGGATGCTCGGGGGTGCGGATGGCGCAGGCGTCCGGACGACCACACGACAGCAGGACCGGAACGGTGTCGGCGACGGCCGCCGTCTGATCATCCGCCATCGTCTCGTCCCGGTCGCTTCTGGATGCTGTCCCGGCTTTTCTACACCACCCCGGACGTCTTGGAATACCAGTTGTTTAACGCTCTGTTTCCGAATCCCGGAGTGGCTGCACGTGCGGTTCCGGGGTCGCCCGCTCCGTCGGCACGTTGGCGCGCAGCTCGTCCAGCCAGGCGCGGGCGCTGCCGTCCGACGGCGCCCGCCAGTCGCCGCGCGGCGACAGCGAGCCGCCGGTGGACACCTTGGGTCCGTTCGGCGATGCGGAGCGCTTGAACTGGCTGAAGGCGAAGAAGCGCTGGAGGAACACCTCCATCCAGTGCCGGATCTCCGCCAGCCCGTACTCGGTGCGTCGCCCTTCCGGGAACCCGGGTGGCCAGCCGCCGCGGTCGGCGTCCTCCCAGGCACGAAGCGCCAGGAACGCCACCTTGGACGGGCGGAACCCGTAGCGCAGCAGGTAGAACAGGGAGAAGTCCTGCAGCGCGTAGGGACCGATCTTGCTTTCGGTGCTTTGCAGCGCCCGGTCCGCGCCGGCGGGCACCAGCTCCGGCGAGATCTCGGTGTCCAGGATCAGCTGCAGGGTGTCGAGTACCGCCGGCTCGAACGGCCTGGACGTGATCACCCAGCGGATCAGGTGCTGGATCAGGGTCTTGGGCAGGCCGGCGTTGACGTTGTAGTGCGACATGTGGTCGCCGACGCCATAGGTGCACCAGCCGAGCCCGAGCTCGCTGAGGTCGCCGGTGCCGACCACGATGCCGTCGTGCTGGTTGGCCAGCCGGAACAGGTAGTCGGTGCGAAGCCCCGCCTGCACGTTCTCGAAGGTGACGTCGTAGACCGGCTCGCCGCTTCCGGCCGGGTGCCCCATCTGCTGCAGCATCAGCGTCGCCGACGGGCGGATGTCGAGCGTGTCGGCGGTGACGCCGAGGGCGCCCATCAGCGACAGGGCGTTGGCGCGGGTGGCGTCGCCGGTGCCGAAGCCGGGCATGGTGTAGGCGCGGATCGCGTGCCGCCCGAGCCCGAGCCGGTCGACCGCGCGGGCGGCGACGATCAGCGCCTGGGTGGAGTCCAGGCCGCCCGACACCCCGATCACCAGCGTGCGGCAGTTGATCGCCCGCATCCGCTGCATCAGCGCGGAGACCTGGATGTTGTAGGCCTCGAAGCAGTCCTGCTCCAGCCGGGCCGGGTCGGAGGGCACGAACGGGAACCGTTCCAGCGGCCGGCGCAGGCCGTGATCGCCGTCCGGCGGCGCCAGGTCGAGCCGGATCCGGCGATACGCGGCGGCGCCGGGCCGGGCGACGCGGTTGGCGTCGAACGTGTTCATCCGCGCCCGCTCCTGGCGCAGCAGGTCGAGGTCGACGTCGGCGGCCAGCACGCGTGGCCCGGACGGGAAGCGCTCGGACTCCGCCAGCGGCGCGCCGGCCTCGAAGATCGATACCTGCCCGTCCCAGGCGACGTCGTTGGTGGACTCGCCTTCGCCCGCGGCGGCGTAGAGGTATGCGCACAGCGCACGTGCCGACTGCCCCTGGCACAGCAGGCGACGGGTTTCCGCCTTGCCGATGACGATGTTGCTGGCCGACAGGTTGGCGATCACGGTGGCCCCGGCGAGTGCTGCCTCCGTGCTCGGCGACAGCGGCACCCACAGGTCCTCGCAGATCTCGACGCCCAGCACGAAGCCGGGCAGGTCGGAGGCCTCGAACAGCAGGTCGGTGCCGAACGGTGCCTCGGTATCCGCGACCCGGATGGTCTCGCCCACCCGTCCGGCGCCCGGCGCGAACTGACGCACCTCGTAGAACTCGCGGTAGTTCGGCAGGTAGGACTTGGGCACCACTCCCAGGATCCGGCCGCGATGCAGCGCCACCGCGCAGTTGAACAGCGCGCCCTCGTGGCGAAGGGGAGCTCCCACCAGCAGGACCGGCAGCATGGACCGGCTCCGCTCGACCAGGAACGACACACCCTGCTCGACCGCATCCAGCAGCGCATCCTGGAGGCGCAGGTCGTCGATCGCGTAGCCGGACAGCCCGAGCTCGGGAAACACCGCCAGCACCGCGCCCTGCAGCCCGGCCTCCGCGGCCAGGGCGGCGGTGGCCTCGGCGTTGCGCAGCGGGTCGGCCAGCGCCACCGGCAGGGTGCAGGCGGCGACGCGGGCGAAGCCATGGCGGTAGAGCGAGCGGAACTCCGGCACCGACGCCTCCTGCCCAGGTGGGCTGCTGTGATGGGACCGCACGGCGGCAGAAGGCAAGCCGGATGCTGCCGGACGCAGGAACGCCGCCGGGCCGTTCCGGATGTCCGGCTAGCCGGCGTTCGGCGACCCGGCCTGCGGCGTGTGGTCGGAGCCGGCATCCTCGTCGAGGTCGGCCACCACCTCCCGGGCAGCGGATGGATCGAGCGCCTGCGCCTTGTCGATCAGCTTCTCCGCCTCCCGAGGCTTGTCCTCCGCGAGCTTGCCGAGGGCTTCCTCGACCAGGTCCCGGGCCTTTTCATGCGCCTGGTCGGTCGGTTGGTTGGCCATGAACGCTCTCCTGTTGCCTGCGAGCACGAAGGCGGGACGAGGGCACGGGTTGCACCTGGACGGGGCGCGGCGACCGGCACGGCGGCGTCCGCTCCGCCTGCGCCAGGCGATTAGCGCCGATGTGACCGACGGGGGATCTGGTGCGGAAGAAGCAAGCGTGTAACTTGTGCGACGAATGATGCGTCCCGTCTCAATCATAGGCGCCGGTCCCGGCGGCCTTGCAGCGGCGATGCTGCTTTCCCATGCCGGTGCCGACGTCACCGTGTTCGAGCGGCACGAAGCCGTCGGCGGCCGCTCCGGCACGATCGAGGCGTCCACCGATCGCGGGCGGTTCCATTTCGACATCGGCCCCACCTTCTTCCTGTATCCGCGCGTGCTGGCCGACATCTTCGCCAGTTGCGGGCGCCGGCTGGAGGACGCAGTCGAGCTGATCCGGCTCGACACCCATTACGACGTGATCTTCGAGAACCAGGGGCGGATCACCGCCAGCAGCGACATCCCCCGCCTGCAGCGCTCGGTGGCCGAGCTGTGCCCGGAGGACGCGGCGATGATCCCCGCCTTCCTGGCCGACAGCCGCGCCAAGCTGGCGGCGTTCCGGCCGGTGCTGGAGAGCCCGTTCAACGGCCTGTCCGACCTGCTGAAGCCGGACGTGCTGAAGTCGCTGCGGCTGCTCCGCCCGCTCGCCTCTGTGGACGACGACCTCAAGCGCTGGTTCAAGGACCCGCGGGTGCGGCTCGGCTTCTCGTTCCAGAGCAAGTACCTGGGCATGTCGCCGTATCGCTGCCCGAGCCTGTTCACCATCCTCGCCTTCATGGAGTACGAGTTCGGCATCTTCCATCCGCGCGGCGGCCACGGCGCGGTGATGCGGGCGATGGCGGACGCGGCGCGGCAGATGGGAGCCAAGTTCCGCCTCGGCGAGCCGGTGCGGGAGATCCTGTTCGAAGGCAGGCGCGCGGTCGGGGTGCGCACCGATGCCGGCAGCACGCGCGCCGACGCCGTGGTGGTGAACGCCGACTTCCTCCATGCCATGTCCAACCTGGTGCCGGCACCCAAGCGCCGACGCTGGACCGCGAAGCGGATCGGCAAGGCCAAGCTGTCCTGCTCCACCTTCATGCTCTATCTCGGCATCGAGGGGCGGATCGACGGGCTGGCGCACCACACCATCTACCTGTCGGAGGACTACCGGCAGACGCTGCAGGACGTGGAGGAAGGCCGGGTGCCGCCGGAGGAGCCCTGCTTCTACATCCAGAACGCCTGCATCACCGACCCCGCGCTGGCGCCGCCGAACCATTCGACCCTCTACGTGCTGGTGCCGGTCGGGCACGAGCGCGGCGCGATCGACTGGGACGAGGCGGCGCCGCGCTACCGCAAGCTGATCCTGGAGCGACTGGCGCGGGCCGGCGTGCCGGACATCGAGCAGCGGATCGTGTTCGAGAAGGTGATGACCCCGTCCGACTGGACGCGGGACCTGTCCGTGCACCGGGGTGCGGTGTTCAACCTGGCGCACAACCTCGGGCAGATGCTGAACTTCCGGCCGCACAACCGGTTCGAGGATGCGGACGGGATGTACCTGGTCGGCGGCGGCACCCATCCCGGCAGCGGCCTGCCGGTGATCTTCGAGGGTGCCCGCATCAGCGCCAAGCTGCTGGCCGACGAGCTCGGGCTCGCCCCGGTCTCGACCACGATGGAATGGACCGGAACCCCCGGCGCCCCGAGGCAGGGGCTCGAACAAACCGTGCTTGGAGGAGAGGTGGCGTGATCGACCCCGTTGGCGTCATCGGCTCCGGGCTGGGCGGGCTCGCCGCCGCCTGCACCCTGGCCGCGCGCGGCCACAAGGTGGTCCTGTTCGAGAAGAACGACTGGCTCGGCGGCAAGGCGGCGCTGCACGAGGATTCCGGCTACCGCTTCGACATGGGCCCCACCATCCTCACCGTGCCGTCGGTGCTGGCGCGGATCTTCTCCGAGGCGGGGGAGACGATGGAAAGCAGCCTCGACCTGCGCCGGATCGACCCGCAATGGCGCTGCTTCTTCGACGACGGCGCGGTGCTCGACCTCGACGAGGACGTGACCGCGATGGCGCTGCGCCTGCGCGGCTTCTCGGGGGCGGGCGAGACCAACACCGAGCAGGGCTACCGCGACTTCCTCGTCATGAGCGGGAAGCTGCACGAGGTGAGTGCCAAGTTCTTCTTCTGGAAGTCGGTCGAGGATCTCGGCGACACCATGAACATGAAGAAGAACATGGACCTGGACACGCTGCGCGACGTACTGAGCCTGCGCATGGGCTCCACCGTGGCGCGGCAGATCCGCAAGCGCATCGGCGACGAGCGGGTGTCGCAGATGCTGGACCACTTCGTGCAGTACGTCGGCTCCTCGCCCTATCTGGCGCCGGCGGTGCTGTGCTCGATTGCGCACATGCAGACCCAGGAAGGGGTGTGGTACCCGATCGGCGGCACCCGCGCGGTGCCCGAGGCGCTGACCGCGCTGGCCGAGCGGCTGGGGGTGGACATACGCACCAGCACCGGGATCAGCCGGATCACCCAGTCTGGCGGCCGCGCCAGCGGCGTGGTCACCGAGGCGGGCGAGACCGTGCCCCTGTCGGCGGTGGTGTCCAACATGGACAGCGTGCGCACCTATCGCGAGCTGGTGGGCGGCGTGCCGCAGAAGACGTTCTCCCGCCGCTGGAAGCGCGAGCCGGCCTGCTCCGGGGTGGTGCTGTATCTCGGGCTGGACCGCGCCTACGACCACCTGCTGCACCACGACTTCGTGTTCTCCCGCGATCCGGAGGAGGAGTTCGACTTCATCTACAAGAAGGGCGAGCCGGCGCCGGACCCGACCTGCTACATCGCCGCCCCGGCCCGCACCGAGCCGGGCGTGGCGCCGCCCGGCGGCGAGTCGCTCTACGTGCTGGTGCATACGCCGTACCTGCGGCCGCACCACGACTGGAACGCCATGCTGCCGGGCTACCGCAAGGTGATCCTGGACAAGCTCGCCCGTACCGCGGGGCTGAAGGACCTCGAATCCCGGATCCGGGTCGAGCGCGTGCTGACGCCGGCCGACATCCACGAGCGCTACCGGGTGCTGGACGGGGCGATCTACGGGCTGGCCAGCCACGGCCGCTTCATGGGGGCGTTCAAGCCGGGCAACCGGTCGCGCGACCTGCCCGGGCTCTACCTGGCCGGCGGCGCCGCCCATCCGGGGCCCGGCATGCCGATGGTGATGATGTCGGGCTGGATCGCGGCCGACAGCCTGGATGGGGACGTCCGGCGCAACTCCGCGGAGCCGAGGCTCAGCGCCTGAGCGCGCCCGACCCGATCGCGACTCGCTCGGAACTGCTGTTCCGACTGTTCGCGTTCTACCTGCGCTGGTGGGCCGGGCGGCGGTTCCGGGCCATCCGGCTGTCCGGAACCGACACCGACTCGCTGCCGCGCGATCGCCCGCTGATCGTGTTCGGCAACCATCCCTCCTGGTGGGACCCCGCCACCTACATCCTGCTGGCCGACCTCCGCTTCCGCGGCCGGCCCGGCTTCGGTCCGATGGACCAGGACTCTCTCGGGCGCTACGGCTTCATGGCCCGGCTCGGCATCTTCGGCATCGACCTGCACAGCGCGGTCGGCGCACGGCGCTTCCTGTCGGTGGCCCGCCGGGTGCTGTCGGACTGCCACGGCGTCGGCGGCCGGGCAGTGCTGTGGATCACGGCGGAGGGCGCCTTCACCGACCCGCGCCTGCGTCCGGTGCGACTGCGTCCGGGCATCTCCCACCTTGCCGCCCTGGCGCCGGACGCGCTGCTGGTGCCGCTGGCGATCGAGTACGTGTTCTGGAACGAGGCCCGGCCGGAACTGCTGCTGCGCTTCGGCACGCCGATCGAGGCCAACCGGACGATACGCCCCGCCGAGTGGGCTCCCCGGCTGCAGCACGCGCTGACCGCGACCATGGACGCGCTGGCGGCGGACTCGCAGGCGCGCGACCCCCTCCGCTTCACCCGGCTGGTGCGCGGCCGGGTCGGGGTCGGCGGCGTCTATGACGGGTGGCGCCGGCTGCGGGCGCTGCTGTCCGGACGGCGCTTCGTCGCGGCGCATGGCGAGGAAGCGTGACGGGCGCGGACGCGTGAGCCGGGCGGCGCGGATCGCCGGCTGGACCGCGCTCGGCCTGTCCGCCCTGCCGCTCGCGGTGGCGATCGTCAACCTGCGCCTGCTGCGCCCGCCCCGTCCGTCCGCCGGACGGCCGGCCGTGTCGGTGCTGATCCCGGCCCGGAACGAGGCCGCCAACATCGCCGACGCGGTCGCCTGCGTGCTGCGTTGCCGGGACGTCGAGCTGGAGCTGCTGGTGCTCGACGACGGCTCCAGCGACGCCACCGCGGCGATCCTGGCCGGCATCGCCGATCCGCGCCTCCGCGTGATTCCGGGCGACGGCGTGCTGCCGCCAGGCTGGTCGGGCAAGCAGTACGCCTGCGCGCGCCTGGGCCGGGCGGCGCGGCACGAGCTGCTGGTGTTCGTCGATGCGGACGTGCGCCTGGCGCCGGACGCGCTGTCGCGGCTCGCCGGCGCGCTGGAAGCGGACCCGGAGCTGGGGCTGGCCAGCGGCGTGCCGCGCCAGGTCACCGGCAGCTGGTCGGAACGGCTGCTGCTGCCGCTGATCCATCTGCTCCTGCTGGGCTATCGGCCGACCTGGCTCGACCGCGGGCGGATCCAGCCGGGCTTCGCCGCCGGCTGCGGCCAGCTTTTCGTCGCGCGCCGCGACGCCTACCGTGCCATGGGCGGCCACGACGCGATCCGGTCCTCGCTGCATGACGGGCTCACCCTGCCGCGCGCCTTCCGCCGCGCCGGATCGGCGACCGGGCTGTTCGACGCGACCGGGTTCGCCACCTGCCGGATGTACGACAACGCCCATGACCTCTGGGAAGGCCTGAACAAGAACGCGACCGAGGGCATGGCGACGCCACGCGCGCTCCCGATCTGGACCATTCTGCTCGGCGGCGGCCACGTGCTGCCGCTGCCGCTGCTGCTGCTGACACCGAGCGGCCCGGCCGGCGCCGCCGTGCTGTGCGGCCTCGCCCTGCGCCTGCTGCTGGCGCGGCGCTTCGGGCAGAGCCTGCGCAGCGCGGCGATACATCCGTTGGGCGTGCTGTCCCTGCTGGCGCTGCAATGGTCGGCGCTGCTCCGCGCCTGGTCCGGCAAGCCGACCAGCTGGCGCGGGCGGAGCTATGCGTTCAGCCAGGGAGCGGGAACCACGACCGTCCGGTGACCGGGGCCCGGCCGCCTGCCACCCGCGCGACCGGGCGCCCGCGCTGTGACGGCCGCTGCGGTGACGGCCGCAGCGCTCCGGCCCGTGATCGGGCAGGTGGTCAGAACCGTGCGGACACCGTCAGCGTCACGGCAGCGGGCTCGCCGGCGATGCCGTTCGCGAAGGACGGCGTGCAACCATACGGGCTGATGGCCTGGCCCTTGAACTTTCCGCTCGTGAAGACCCCGCAATTGGACGGCGCCACCTGCCGGTAGAGGTACTGGAAATAATGGGTGTCGAAGAGGTTGAGCACGTTCAGGTCGAGGGCCAGCAGCTTCAGCGGGCCCGCCCCGCGCACCGGAACCTTGTAGTTCACGTCGAGGTTGAAGATGGCGAACGGCGAGATGCCGCCGTTCGGATCGTAGGTCGTGGCCCCGGCCGTCACGCTGTAGTAGTTGTAGCTTCCCGGCGCGCCGACGCCGGCGATCGGTCCCACGTTCTGCAGCCCGGTGAGGTCGTAGCTGGTCGCCTGCCTGCCGGTGTACTGCCCTTCGAACCGCACGTTCAGCTCGTCGTTGCGCAACGCGACGTTCTTGCGGTCGTAGTCGACGCCGAACGTCGACAGCCAGTCGGGAACCCCGGTCACCGGCGTGCCCCGCACCACAATCCCGAACTGATCCTCCTGGACCGATGCGTAGCCGAGCGTCGTCGCAAGGTACTTGGCGAGCGTGTGCGAAACGTTGCCGAACAGCTGCCAGCGCGGCGTGACCTGCCAGATGGCCGCCGCCTCGAAGCCCTTGAACTCGCGCTGCCCGTTGTTTGAATAGAACGCATCGCCCGACAACGGCCCGAACTCGTAGGAGAAGTAGCCGAAGTCGCGCTCCACGTGCTGGTAGAAGTAGTCGATCGACAGGACCAGGTTGTCCCTGTTGTACTTCACCCCTCCCTCGTAGAGGTGGACGATGGACGCGTTGGGCGGGCTCCCGATCAGGTTCGGCCCGAAATCCGTGACCGGCGCGAACAGGGCCGAGTTTCCGGCACTCGCGTACAACGACACGCCCCGCGCGGCCGGCAGGATGCGGTCCAGGTCATACGACACGTTGATGAACGGCAGGTATTCGCGGTCCCATTTGTGCGCCTTGTAGCTCCCGAAGTCGCACGGGTTGCCGGCCTGGCAGTAGGCGGTCGCGAGCAGGCTCGCCGATGGCGTGCCGCCGAAGATCTTGCTGCCGAGGTCGCTGGAATCCGTGCCCTCGACGGTCAGGCCCGGGGTGACGTGGAGCGTGTTGTGCAGGACGTCGATCTTGTCCTGGAGGTAGCCCTGGTAGATCGTCCTCTGGAAGCCGCCGTCGAAGCCGCCGGTCGAACCGATCACGGTGGACCAGATCTCGTTCTGCGGCAGTTCGGGAACGTTCGGGTAGACGCTGGCGTAGTTCTGCGCCGCCGGCTGGGTCTCCTTGGCGACCAGGCCGCCGATCTTGATGGTGTTCAGGATCCCCAGGATCGCCGGCGGGGTGATCGTGAGGCGAGGCTGGAAGCCGTAGGTGTCGTTGTGCGACGAGTTCTCCTGCGAGTTGTAGCCGCAGGGGCTGGCTTGCCCGGCCGCGAGGAACTCCGACTGGACCCCGGCGGGACAGCCGGCCGACGTCGCGGTGTAGGGATAGGCCTGCGGATCGTAGAAGACGTTGCCGCGACCGTACAATCCCTGCTCGGCGTATCCGGCGGGTGTCTGGCTGAACGGCGACGCTCCGCCGACCGTGACCGATCCCGGCTGCCCGTTGGGGGCGAAGATCGAGGGGTTGCCGTAGCTGGTCGTGCTCGAGTCCGAGTTGAGGTAGAACAGGGTCAGGCCGGCGCTCAGGTAGTCGTTGATGTAGGTGTCGTTCTTCAATATCAACGTGAGGTAGTCGTCGTTCTGGCGCTGGAAGACGTCCGCCGGCGAGTAGTTGCTGAACATCCCGTATTTCTGCAGGAAGGGCAGCGGTACCGGTTCCGGCAACGTCAGCCCGCTTCCGGTGTTGTAGTTGAGCGTCGCCTGGAACAGCGAAAGGCCCTGGCTGTAGGGCTTGTCGAACGCGTATTCCATGCTGTTGTAGCGGGCCGGGGTGTAGTCGATGAAGCCGTTGGTCTGCAGGTTCGAGTATTTCAGCATCATCCTGGGCGCGTCGACGCCGGTGCCCAGCGGACCGTCCAGGCGGCCGGAGTTGACGTCGAACCCCTCGTTCCGGGTTCCGAACGAGCCGACGGAGCCGAACACGTCGGCATGCGCGTCGTTGCTCGGGCGGAGGCTGGCATAGGCGATGGTGCCGCCGATGGTGCCGAAGGTGCTCTTGTCCGGATACGCCACGCCGGGATAGATCGACACGCCGCTGATCTGGTCAAGGTTGAAGTGGCCGCCGAGCAGGTTCTGCAGATAGGTGCCGCTGCCGCCGCTCAGCAGGTCCTGCATCGGCACCCCGTCGAGCGTCTGGGCCGTTTCGAGGCCGCGTGCGCCGCGCACCGTCAGCACGGGCTCGTTCTCGCCGATCCCCTGCTGATAGACATAGACCGAGGGGGCGGCACGAAGAAGCGTCGCGACGCTTCCCTGGACGCCGACCTGCGCGATCTGCGCGGCACCGATCTCGGTGACGGCGCTTGGCGAGTTGCGCTCCCTCAGCAGTCGGCGCTGAGCCTTGACGGTCACCTTCTCGCTCGCCCCCGGCGTATCCGTTGCCGCGCCGGGCGTGCCGTTTCCCGCGGTGCCGGCGCCGGGGGCCGCAACCGGCGTCTGACCGACGGCGGCGGGCCCGGACAGCGTCGCCGCCAATGCGGTCGCAGAAATCAGCGTGCGCCGGCCGATCCGCGTGGCGCGTTCGATGTTCCGGGCTTCGACACGGGTCCCGGCCGGCAGGCGGTTCGTTCTGATCATGTCGGGATCTCCGGGTCCGTGTCCGAGGGCGCAGTGACGGTGGTCGTCCGATCCGCTCGTCAGGACACGGCCGACCGGGCCGCACGGTTCCTGGAAGCCGGATCAGATCCTGGTGGCGAGCACGGCGTCCACGCCGGACGACCATGTCCAGAATTCCATAACTCTTCCGCCTCGTAAACGAAAACGTTTCGGTGGATCGAAAAAGATTTGACGGGGTGCAGCGCACCCTGCAACCTGACGCCCCGGTGTTCCTGGAGTGTGCAACATGGCAACGAGCCTGCTGCGGACGGTGAAAGGCCTCGTCATGGTCGGCCTGCTCTCGACGACCGGCGGATCCCCGGCGCCGGCGTCCACCGTGGATCAGGACCGGCTGGACATCGTCCGGTCCATGCAGGACAGCGCCGACGCCTGGTCGCGAAACGACCTCGACGGATACATGGACGGATACGAAAGGTCGCCGGATACGCTCTACGTCACCGGGAGCAGGATCGTTCGCGGTTACGAGGCGATCCGGGCGATGTACGCGTCGCGGTTCAAGCCCATGCAGCCCCTGGGCCATCTTTCCCTGGTCGTCATCGATTATCGCCCGATGTCCAGCGACTTCAGCATGGCGCTGGGGCGATACGTGCTCGCGCGTCCCGGCGGCGTCGGTCCGGCGACCGGGGTCTTCACCCTCGTCTACCACCGGACCCTGAACCACTGGAAGATCATCTCGGACCATACGTCGTCGTGATGGTCCGGGCGTAGGCGGCGCATCGTCGACGTCTGGACCTCGTCCTCCGGCGGCGGTATGCGGTCGCGTGGCGCGGCAGCCAAGGTTGATCGCCGCTCGACGAACGCTGCGTCGGGCGCGGCAGGCCTCCGGTCCGGCCTGTCATTCCAGGAACATCGAACGTGTCCCGATCACTCGAACGGTCCGGCGACGCGCCCCTCGTCGGTCTGCTGATCCGGGCACGGCGGCGCAAGCTCGGCATGACGCTCCAGGAGTTGGGAGACGCCGCCGGCGTTTCCATCAGCCACCTGAGCGTCATCGAGCGGGATCAGGCGACGCCGTCGCTGGGAACGTTGGCGCAGATCGCCCGGCATCTCGACGTCGACCTCGACTTCTTCGTGTCGGTTCCACGGATCCGCGATGCGCTGACCCGTGCCGGGCAGCGGGAGAAATTCCACGTGAAGGGCTCGTCGATCCTCTACGAGCGGCTGGCGGCCGACTTCTCGGGAAACGTGCTGTCGTCCTTCATCCTGACGATCCCGCCGGGCTACAGGTCCGAAACGGTCAGCCACGAGGGAGAGGAGATCCTCTTCATCCTGGAAGGATCCATCACCGACTGGCTGGACGACGAGCAGATCGTCCTGACCGCGGGCGACAGCCTGCACTTCCGTGGCAGCCGGCCGCACTCGTGGGCGAACCACACGGCCGCGCCCGCCCGGGTCCTCTGGACCGGAACGCTGCCGATATTCCGGCAGCGCGTCCACCTGCCGGCGGGTCATCCCGGTCCGGATCCCGCGGCGTCGGCACCGGGCAGGAAGCAGAAGCGCAAACCCGACGGCGCAGGCTGATCCCGGTCGACAACGAGACGTCCGTGATGGCCGGGATGGCCGGGATGGCCGGGAACGGGCCAGAACCGACGCTCCCGGCGGGCCGGGCGCTGATCATGGCAGGCAGCGACCACCCCGGGCGGCCTGCCCTCGCACTCCCTGCCACCGCCGTCCCGATCACGAAGCCCGGCCTCGGTGCCGCGGATGTCTTGGCACCTCCGGCCGAAGCGGGCACCATGCTCCCGACGCTGAAGCGGAGCCGGGCGCCGTTCATGACCAAGTTCCGCCGGCGCCTGGTCGCGCTCGCCGCCCTGCCGCTGCTGTCCGGCGTCCTCCCTTTCCTCGCCGGACGCGCCGCGGCCGCCACCGTGACCGTCACCGTGCACGGCGTTCGCGACGGGCGCGGCCACGTCCGGATCGGGATCTGTCCGAAGGCCGACTTCCTGTCCGAGATCTGTCCCTATCACGCGATCGTGTCGGCGCGTGCCGGGACCGTGACCGCCACCATCAGCGGCGTGCCGCCTGGAACCTATGCCATCGCGGCGTACCAGGACGAGACCGACGCGGGTCACCTGCGTCGCAGCCTGTTCGGAATCCCCGAGGACGGGACCGGCTTCTCGCGCGACCCGTCGCTGCGTTTCGGGCCGCCGGCGTTCGACCGCTGCGCGCTGCGGATCGAGGCGCGGGACGCGGCGGTGAGCATCACCCTGACCTATTTCTGACCGTCCCCGCCCGTGGCAGGTTGCCGGCCGCCTTCTTCTTCTTGAAGATGGGCTACCGGGTGGCCGGGAGGGAGACGAAACGGGATGGCGGAGCGGGTTCTGGTCACCGGTGGGGCGGGCTTCATCGGGCGGCACGTGGTGCGGGCGCTGCTGGCGCGCGGCGACCGGGTGCGCGTCTATGACAGCCTGATCGAGCAGGTGCACCCGCTCGGGGCCAGCCCGGAATCCGTGCCGGACGACGTCGAGCTGGTCCAGGCCGACATCCGCGACACCGCCCGGCTGACGGCAGCCCTCGATGGCGTCGACAAGGTCGTGCACCTGGCGGCCGACGTCGGCGTCGGTCAGAGCATGTACCTGATCGAGCGCTACGTCGGCGTGAACGACCTCGGCACCGCCTGCCTGTGCCAGGCGCTGATCGACCATCCGGTGCAGCGGGTGGTGGTCGCCTCCTCGATGTCGGTCTATGGCGAGGGACTCTACACCGCCACCGACGGCACGGTGATGCCCGACGTGATGCGGCCGGTGCGCCAGGAGTCGGATCGCCAGGGCGGGGCCGGCTGGGACCCGCTCGGGCCGGACGGGCTGCCGCTCAGGCCGGCGCCCACGCCGGAGTGGAAGCAGACCCGCCTCGCCTCGGTCTACGCCATCACCAAGTACATGCAGGAGCGGATGATCCTGTGCGCCCCGCCAGCCTACGGCATCGAGGGCACAGCACTCCGGCTGTTCAACGTGTACGGGCCGGGCCAGGCGCTCTCCAATCCCTATACTGGCGTGCTGGCGATCTTCGCCTCGCGGCTGCTGCACCGCGAGCGGCCGCTGGTGTTCGAGGACGGCGAGCAGCGGCGCGACTTCGTGCACGTGGACGACGTGGTGCAGGCGTTCCTGCTGGCGCTCGACCATCCGGCGGCGGCGAACCGGGTGTTCAACATCGGGTCGGGCCGCGACGTGTCGATCGCCGAGGTGGCGCGGGAAGCGGCTGCGGCCATGGACCTTCCCCACCTCCATCCGGAGTTCGTCGGCAAGGCGCGCTCGGGCGACATCCGGCACTGCTTCTCCGACATCACCCTGGCGCGCGAGACGCTGGGCTTCTCGCCTACACGCACCTTCGACAACGCCCTGCCCGAGCAGATGGAGTGGGTGCGCCGGCAGCAGGCCACCGACCGGGTGCAGGAAGCCAGGCGGGAGCTGGAAGCGCGCGGGCTGGTCGCGTGACGGCGGATCCCGCCCGGCCGCCGGTTCCAGCCCCGGCCCCGGTCCGGGCGCACGGCGGCCCGCTCGGCCTGGTGGAATGGTTCCACCCGGGCGAGCACGCGCGGGTGGAGTGGAGCCTGGAGCGGCTGCGCGCCCTCGGCATCTCCCGGCTGCGCACCCACATCTCCTGGGCCGAGTACGTGGCCGAGGGCGGGGCGGACTGGTACGACTGGCTCCTGCCGCGGCTGGCCGGCGAGGTCGAGCTGCTGCCCTGCGTGCACTTCACCCCGCCCAGCCTGTCGCGCACCGGACGCGCCAACGGCCCGCCCGTCGTGCTGAAGGCGTATGCGGACTTCGTCGACCATCTCATCACCCGGTATCGCGGACGGTTCGACACCGTCGAGATCTGGAACGAGCCGAACAACCAGCTCGACTGGGACTGGCATCAGGACCAGGACTGGCTGCTGTTCTCCGAGATGGCAGGCAACGCCGCGCACTGGATCCGCGCCCGCGGCCTCAAGGCGCTGCTGGGCGGCCCGTCGCCGGTGGACCTGAACTGGCTGCGGCTGATGGGCGAGCGCGGCCTGCTCGGCACCCTGGACGCGGTCGGGCTGCACGGCTTTCCCGGCACCTGGGACTCCGAGGCGCGCTCCTGGCGCGGCTGGGACGCGCTGATCAGCGCGGTGCGCGACACCGTGCACGCCTTCAACCCGCGGCTCGAGCTGTGGATCACCGAGGCCGGCTACTCCACCTGGCGACGCGACCCGTTCGCGCAGCTCGGCCACTTCAACGACGTGCTCGACCTCCCCGTGGAGCGCGTCTACTGGTACGGGCTGCAGGACGTGGGCGCCGACGTTGCGGTGCAGGAAGGGCTGCACTTCGACGAGCGGCAGTACCATTTCGGCCTGCACGACGCGCAGGGGCAGCCGAAGCTGCTGGGCCGGCTTCTGGCCTCCGGTGGCGTTCCGGCAATGCGCGCGGTGCTGGACGCGGGGCTGCCGCGCCCTGCCCTGGCAGGCGCCCGTCCGGCGCTGGTGACCGGTGGCGCCGGGTTCATCGGCTCCAACCTCGCCGACCGGCTGGCCCGGAACGGCGAGGAGGTGCTGGTGCTGGACAGCCTGGCCCGGCCGGGGGTCGAGGAGAACCTCCATTGGCTGCGCCGCCGCCACCGCGGCCGGCTGTCGGTGGCGATCGCCGACCTGCGCGACGAGGGAGCGGTCGCCGACGCGGCGCGCGACGCGTCCAGCGTGTTCCACCTCGCCGGCCAGGTCGCCGTCACCACCTCGCTGGTCGATCCTCTGGGCGACTTCGACGTCAACCTGCGCGGCACCGTCAACCTGCTGGAAGCGCTGCGGCGCCGTGCCGCCCGTCCGGGCGCGGAGCCGGTGCCGCTGGTGTTCGCCTCCACCAACAAGGTGTACGGCGACCTCGCCGACATCCGCCTGTCGCACAACGAGGACGCCTACCTGCCGATCGACCCGGGCCTGCGCGCGCACGGCATCGGTGAATCCCGCCCGCTCTCGTTCCACACCCCATACGGCTGCTCCAAGGGTGCCGCCGACCAGTACGTGCTGGACTACGCCCGCTCGTTCGGCCTGCCGATGGTGGTGCTGCGCATGAGCTGCATCTACGGGCCGCGCCAGCTCGGCACCGAGGACCAGGGCTGGCTCGCGCACTTCCTTCTCTCCGCCCTCCAGGACCGGCCGCTCAGCCTGTATGGCGACGGGCGCCAGGTGCGCGACGCGCTGGAGGTCGGCGACGCGGTGTCGGCCTATCTCGCGGCGCGCGACCAGGCTCCGGCAGTGAAGGGGGAGGCGTTCAACCTGGGCGGCGGCCCGGACAACGCCATCACCCTGCTGATGCTGATCGAGGAGATCGAGCGCCTGACCGGGCGGCGGGTGCAGCGCGACGTCCATCCCTGGCGCACCGGCGACCAGCGCTACTTCGTCGCCGATACCAGGCGGGCACGCGAGGTGCTGGGGCTCCGTCAGCCGCTCGGCTGGCGCGAGGGGGTGGCGCGGCTGAAGCGCTGGATCGAGACGGAACGGCCGCACCTGGTCAGCCGTCCGGGCCTGACGAAGGCCGGCACGGCGCCGATGCTGGGAGGAGCCGCATGAAGGTCGCGCTGCTGAACCCGCCCTGGACGTTCGAGCACAGCATCTACTTCGGCTGCCGCGCCCCGCATCTGCCGATCGAGCTGGGTGCGACCCGGGTGCTGCTCGAGCGCGCCGGCCACGACACGCTGCTGCATGACGGGAAGCTGGACGGGCTCGACGTTCCCGCCATGGCGGCCGCCTGCGCCGCCTACCGCCCGGACATGGTCGTGGTCACCACGGCGCCGACCTACCTGTTCTGGCGCTGCGCCCAGCCGGAGCTGCGCGTCCCGCGCCTGCTGCTCGACGCCCTGCGCGACGCCTGCCCGGACGCCCGGCTGGTGGCGGTCGGGCCGCACGGCTCGGCGACGCCGGAAGCGGCGCTGCGCAAGCTCGGCGCCGACGTGGTGGTGCGCGGCGAGTGCGAGGAGGTGGTGCTGGCGCTGGCCGAGGGCGGGATGCCGGGCGTGGTTCCGGGCACCGCGGTCCTGCGTCCGGACGGCAGCCTGCTCGCCGACGGCGGCCCACAGGCGACCCGCTTCATCGACCTGCCGGCGTTGCGATGGCCCGACCGCTGGATCGCGCGGCACGCCCATCACCATCACCGCTACGACCAGCCCTATCCTGGCTCAGGCCATGAGCTGCCGGGCGCCGAGGTCGAGGCATCGCGCGGCTGCCCGTATTCCTGCTCTTTCTGCGCCAAGATCGACTTCCGCGACGGCTACCGCCGGCGGGCGCTCGAACCGCTGCTGGAGGAGATCGATGCGCTGCGGGCGCAAGGAGCGGGCTACCTGTACTTCATCGACGAGATCTTCCTGCCGAACCGGCCGCTGCTGGAGGCGCTGCTCGGACGCGGCCTGAAGTTCGGGGTGCAGACCCGGATCGACCTGTGGAAGCCGGACATGCTGGAGCTGCTGGGAGCAGCCGGCTGCGTGTCGATCGAGGCCGGGGTGGAAAGCCTGACCGTGGAGGGACGCGCCGAGCTGGACAAGAACTGCAAGCTGTCCACCGACGAGCTGGCCGACCGGCTGATCCTGGCCAAGCGGCACGTTGCCTTCGTGCAGGCCAACCTGATCCAGGTCAGCGGCGACGATCCGGCCCTGGTCGCCGCCTGGCGGGCGCGTCTGCAGGCGGCGGGGGTGTGGGCCAACGACCCGGTGCCGCTCTACCCGTACCCGAGCTCGCCGGACTACCGCAAGCTGTTCGGCACCCCCGACGACCAGGCCTGGGAACGCGCGCACGCGCACTATCTCGGCCTGTTCGAGCGCCTGTCCGACATCCAGGACGACACGCCGCTGCCGCTCGGCGCGCTGGAATCGGTCTGCTGCGATCGCTGACGGGCGTGCGCATCCTGGTCACGACCGACGCGGTGGGCGGCGTCTGGCGCTACAGTCTGGGCCTGGCACGGGAATGGTCCGCGGACGGGATCGCGGTGGAGCTGGCGGTGCTGGGACCGGACCCGGAGCCGGCGCAGACGAGGGAGGCCGAGTTGATCCCGGGCGTCCTGCTGCACCGCACCGGGCTCGACCTCGACTGGACCGCACCGGATGCCGCTGCACTGGAACGGAGCGCCGCCGGGCTTGCCGTCCTGGCGCGGCAGCGCGGCGCGGATTCGGTGCATCTGCACGCGCCGGCGCTGGTCGGCCGCTCGGTGCGCTGGCCGGTCCCGGTGGTGGCGGTGCTGCATTCCTGCCTGCTCACCTGGTGGCGGGCGGTCCGGGCGGGTCCGGCACCGGACGACTTCGCCTGGCGGATCGAGGCCACCCGCCGGGGGATCGAGCGGGCCGACCGGGTGGTGACGCCGAGCCGGGCGTTCCGCGACGCCGTTCGCGACGCATATGGCACCGGACGGACGATCGAGGCGATCCACAACGGCCGGTCCCCGCTGCCGGCCTCGGAGCTGCCGGTTGCCGGGCGGCCGCGCGCGGCGCTCGCCGCCGGCCGGTTCTGGGACGAGGCCAAGGACGCGACGACCCTTGATGCCGCCGCCGCACTGCTGGACGCGCCGGTGCGGGCAGCGGGCAGCTTCCGCGGTCCGGACGGCGAGACCGTCGAGGTGCGGGCGCTGCGCCATCTCGGCAGCCTGGACGAGCACGGCCTGGCGGACGCGTTCCGGGCGTCGCGGGTGTTCGTCTCGACCGCGCGCTACGAGCCGTTCGGGCTGGCGGTGCTGGAAGCGGCGCAGGCGGGGCTCGCCCTGGTGCTGTCCGACATCCCGACCTTCCGCGAGCTGTGGGACGGCGCCGCCGCCTTCGTCCCGCCTGGCGATGCGGAACGCTTCGCCGACGCGATGACCCGCGCGCTGGACGATCCGGCACCGCTGGCCGAGGCCGCCCGGATCCGTGCCGCGCGCTACTCCGCCGCCTCCATGGCCACGGCGACGCGCGCCCTGCACCCACCGTCTGCCAGCCGAAGGATTGCCTGAACCGTGCGGGTCGTCGCGTTCACCCACTCCCTGTCGTCCTGCTGGAACCACGGCAACGCCCACTTCCTGCGCGGCGTGCTGCGCGAGCTGCAGGCGATGGGGCATCGGGTCCGCGCCTGGGAGCCGGACGGGTCCTGGAGCCGGCAGAACCTGCTCGCCGATGGCGGCGCAGCCGGGCTCGCGGTGTTCGCCGAGCATTATCCGGAGCTCCAGGCCGGGTTCTACCCGCCGGACGCCCCCGATCTCGACATCCTGCTGGACGGCGCCGACCTGGTGCTGGTGCACGAATGGAACCCGCCGGCGCTGGTGGCGGCGATCGGTGCCAGGCGCGCGCAGGGCGGCCGGTTCCTGCTGCTGTTCCACGACACCCACCACCGCGCGGTCAGCGACCCGGAGGCGATCCGGCACTTCGACCTGTCCGGCTACGACGGCGTGCTCGCCTTCGGCGCCACCCTGGCGCGGGTCTACGAAGGCTGGGGCTGGACCGGCCGCGTGTTCGTCTGGCACGAAGCCGCCGACCTGCGCCGCTTCGCCCCACCGGCCGAACCCGTGCCGCGGAACGGTGCGGTCTGGATCGGCAACTGGGGCGACGGCGAGCGCAGCGCCGAGCTGGAGGAGTTCCTGCTCCGGCCGACCGAGGCCGCCGGTCTGCCGCTCGACATCTACGGCGTGCGCTACCCCGACGACGCCCGGGCGCTGCTCGTTCGGCACGGTGCCGCCCTGCGCGGCTGGCTGCCCAACCCGCGGGCGCCTGAGGTGTTCGCGCGCCACCTCGTCACGGTGCACGTGCCACGCCGCTACTACGTGACCCTGCTGCCCGGCATCCCCACCATCCGGGTGTTCGAGGCGCTGGCCTGCGGCATCCCGCTGGTGTCCGCCCCCTGGGACGACGCGGAGGGCCTGTTCACGCCGGGCCTGGACTTCCTCGTCGCCCGGAACGGCGACGAGATGACCGCCCGGCTCCGCGCCGTGGCGCACGACCCGGGCCTGCGGGAGTCGCTGGCGCGGCACGGGCTCGACACGATCCGCGCCCGCCATTCCTGCGCCCATCGCGCGCGGGAACTGCTGGCGGTCGTCCGCGCCCTGCACCCCGCCCTCGCCGAGACGCTCGCCTGATGCAGATCGCCGTCTACGGCTCCAGCCTGCTGTCCTCGTACTGGAACGGCGCGGCGACCTACTACCGCGGCCTGTTCGGCGCCATGGCGCGGCGCGGGCACGGCATCGTCTTCCTCGAACCCGACGCGTTCGGGCGGCAGCAGAACCGCGACATCGCGCCGCCGGAATGGGCCCGCGTGGTCGTGTACCAGGCGACGCCGGACGGCGTGCGTGGCGCTCTCGCCGAGGCCGGCGAGGCCGAGGTGGTGATCAAGTGCAGCGGCGTCGGCGTGTTCGACGACGAACTGCTGGTCGGCATCCTGAACGCCCGACGTGCCGACGCGGTGCGCGCCTTTCTCGACGTCGACGCCCCGGCGACGCTGGCCGAGCTGCGGGGTTCCCCCCTGCATCCGCTTCGCGTCGTGCTGCCGACGCTGGACCTGGTGCTGACCTATGGCGGCGGCGACCCGGTGCGCGACGCCTATCTGGGCTTCGGCGCGCATGCCTGCGTGCCGATCTACAACGCGCTCGACCCCGACACCCACCACCCGGTGCCGCCCGATCCGGCCTACGCGTCGACGCTGTCGCTGCTGGCCAACCGGCTGCCGGACCGGGAAGCGCGGATCGAGGAGTTCTTCCTCCGACCAGCCGCCGCCCTGCTGGAGGAGCCGTTCCTGCTCGGCGGCTCCGGCTGGCACGACAAGGCGCTGCCGGGCAACGTCCACGCGATCGGCCACGTGCCGACCGCCGCCCACAACGCCCTGAACGTCTCGGCGCGCGCGGTGCTCAACGTCGCCCGCGACAGCATGGCCGCGGTCGGCTTCTCGCCGGCGACCCGTGTGTTCGAGGCGGCCGGCGCCGGGGCCTGCCTGATCACCGACTCCTGGCAGGGCATCGAGCTGTTCCTCCAGCCCGGCGAGGAGATCCTGGTCGCCCGCGACGGGCAGGACGTGGCCGGGCACCTGCGCGCCCTCACCCCGGAGCGGGCGCGGGCGATCGGCGAGCGCGCCCGCGCCCGCGTCCTGGCGCACCACACCTACGACCGCCGTGCGGCGCTGCTGGAGCAGGTGCTGTCGGACGCGGTCGCGGTGCGTCGGGCGCGCGCCTGATGCGCCTGGTCGTGCTCGGCCTCAGCCTCAGCTCCTCCTGGGGCAACGGCCACGCCACCACCTACCGCGCCCTGCTGGCGGCGTTCGCCGCGCGCGGCCACGACGTCCTGTTCCTGGAGCGCGACATGCCCTGGTACGCGCAGAACCGCGACATGCCTGAGCCGGGCTTCTGCCGGCTGGCGCTGTATGACGGGCTGGATGGGCTCCGGGCACATGCGGTGGCGATCGCCTCGGCCGACGCGGTGATCGTCGGCTCCTACGTGCCGGACGGGATCGAGGTCGCGCGTCTGGTGCAGGCGCAGGCGGGCGGCGTCACCGCCTACTACGACATCGACACGCCGGTCACCGTGGCGGCGCTGGAGCGCGGCGACTGCGCCTACGTGTCGCGGGACGTGCTGCCGGGGTTCGACCTCCTGCTCTCCTTCACCGCCGGGCCGACCCTGCGCCGGCTGGAGCGGGAGTTCGGCGTCCGCAACGCGCAGGGCTTCTACTGCTCGGTCGACCCGGAGCGCTACCGCCCGACCGGCGCCGCACGCCGCTGGGATCTCGGCTATCTCGGCACCTACAGCGACGACCGCCAGCCGACCGTCGAGCGCCTGCTGGTGGAGACCGCGCGGCTGGCGCCGGAACGGCGCTTCGTCGTGGCCGGGCCGCAATATCCGGACGGGATCGACTGGCCTCCCAACGTCGAGCGCATCGCGCACCTGCCCCCGGACGCGCACCCCGGCTTCTATTCCGCCTGCGGATGGACCCTGAACGTCACCCGCGCCGACATGATCCGCGCCGGCTGGAGCCCGAGCGTGCGCCTGTTCGAGGCCGGCGCCTGCGGCTGCCCGATCGTGTCCGACCGCTGGGACGGCATCGCCGACGTGCTGGAACCGGGCCGCGACATCATGCTCGCCGACACCGCGGCCGACGTGCTGTCGCTGCTGCACTGGCCGGAGGAGCGGCGCCTGGAGGCCGGAAACGCGGCCCGCCGGCGCATCCTGTCGGCACACACGGCGGCGCACCGGGCAGCACAACTGGAGATGCTCATGATGATGCAGCCGAAACGTGTTTCCGTGCGTTGAAGGGGAGAACACCCTTTCTCAACAGGAGACACGATGCGTACGCTCATCCTGCTCGGCGCGATGCTGGGCTTCGGCCTGACGCTGGCA
>CAXTVS010000023.1:0-52220 GCA_964247735.1 uncultured Acetobacteraceae bacterium | reverse complement strand
TCCGGCTGGCCCTCAGGCGCATCGGACGGTCGTCGCTCGGTTTCGAGCTGGTCGGTCATCGGGGAACGGACGACCGGCTCTGCTGGATGGCGGAAGCGGTATGCGTCTTCGTCGACCGGTCGACTTTGAAGAGCCGGCCGATCCCCGAGCAGCTGCGACCGGACCTGAACGCCGAAGCGCTGCTGGCGGTCAGCCTGCCGTTCGCCGATCGCACGCTGGGACTTTGAGGCTGTTCGAGCGCATCATGCCTGTCACGACCCGCGGACGGCCTAGTGTCCGACGGCACCTGTCTCACGACCCGGCCCTTGCCCACGACCGGCTCAACCCGGGAGGTGGACGGTGAAGCCGCTCGAATCCAACGGACTGATCGACGTGGTCCTGGCGGGCATCAACCAGGCTGGCGACCGGGTGGCCAACCAGCGCGAGGACCGCGAACAGGCGGTCGCCGACCTCCGGATCTCGGCCTCGTTCGTTCCGGTCGGGCTGATCGGCCCGTTCGTCCTCCACCTGTCCCTCGACGGCGGCCGACTGCTACTCGACGTGCACGATGCGGATGACCGCAGGCTGCGCCTGTTCGTGCTCTCGCTGGGTCCGTTCCGCCGCCTGATCAAGGACTACCAGCTGCTGGTCGAAAGCCACGAGCAGGCGATGCGGGACGGGCGCCCGCAGGTGATACAGACCATCGACATGGGCCGCCGCGGACTGCACGACGAGGGGGCGGCGCTCGTGATCGAGCGGCTGGGCGGCAAGATCGCGCTTGACTTCGAGACGGCGCGCCGGCTGTTCACCCTGGTCTGCGTGCTGCAACGCCGGTTCTGAGTCCGATCCTCACGCTCTCAGCTCAAGGTCCCTGCGAGGACGCGAGGCCGGACTAGGCCGAGGCCGCCAGCGGCCGCATCGCCCCTGCAATCTCGGAGGTGGGATCGTCGCACCGGGTGCCTCGTCGAGGACAGGTCGCCCGTGCAGTCTGACCGCGTGGCAAGACAGGCCGACAGGCCGTGCTGTCGATCCTGTCATGGCGTGGTCCCGAGGCCCGCCTGGATGAACCGGGATATGCTGGTGTGCATCTGGTGGCGGATGTCCTCATTCACGTAGGGCAAGTGTCCGGTCGGATAGAACCGGTGTTGATGTTCTGTTGCAGAGCCTGCGAGAGCGACAGATGCTTCATCTCGTAGATTGCGCCGAAACACGTCGTACCCAGGTCGAAGTAGCCGCCCATCAGCAGGACGTGCATTCTCCTGTTCCGGATCATCGCGTCGGCCAGGTCCGGCATGACGTCGTCAACTCCCAGTTACGGCTTCCGTCGCGACGTGGAAGAAATCCCACCGGAGCCCGGGTACGTCAGCGACCGGCTCGTAGGTCATGTCGTTTCCGAACCTCAGCGTCGTAGGTGCATAGCTGTTTATCGCCGCGGTGATTGAGGAGCCGACCGAACTCGCGTCATAGCCGGCGTCACCGGCCATGGGATCCAGGGTAGGTCCGTCATAGCGGCTGTCCAGGCGGCCGGTCGTCATCTCCTGGTCTCGCAACAGGGTCGCCTCGAACTCGGATTTGGTGATCCGCAGGTTCGCCCGCACCCGGGTAGCCGCCGGGATGCCGGTAAAGCCTGCCAACCGTAACACCACGGCCTGTCTTGCTTCAGGCGTCAGGTCGGCATCGGCCAGCAATGCGCTCGCGTAGTCGCCGACTGCATACCGCTCCACGGCCTGCAGCCAGGACACGAGCTGCGCGGGCTCGCCTGGTATCCGATGATGGAATCATGCAGTCGCCGCATAGGTCGGCAGCGCGAGAAAGTACCCGTTATCCGCGCCGACGTTGCCGGTCTGCGCATCGAGCATGTCGTTGAGGCTCAGATACTGACTGACCGAGACGATACCGTTCACGGCAACGCCGTCCCGGAGCAGCCGCCACACCAGCGCAGCACTCGTTGGGTGCCATAGCTGTGCCCAAGCAGGAACTTCGGCGAACTGCAGCGCGCATACTTGTTGAGGAAGCGGTCGAAGGCGCAGGCGTCCCTTGTCTGTACCACAAAACGCCTGTGCGGCATCATGGCCCTCTATGCGGCGGTAGCCCGCGCCGGGCAAGTCGATGAACACGAGGTCGGCCACGTCGAGCAGGCTGTCGGGATTGTTGACGATACGATACAGGCCGCCGACCTGGTGCTGCAGGTCGGACGGCCTGCAGCGGCTCGGAACTGGTCATGAGCAGGGGCACCGTGGATGCCTTCGGGCCGCCGCCATAAATGAACAGGATCGGCCGGGTCCGCGGGCCTGCATCCTTGGCGAAGCATCCTTGGCGAAGTAGGCCGCGTAGCACATGCGGGCCGTAGCCGGCTGCGCATCGGGCCCGATGGGGCGACCGACGCCGTCGGGGACGCCATGCTACCGTCGTGCCCGATCATGGCATCCTGCGCCTCCGTGGCGCCTAAGGTCAGCAGGCCCGCAGTCGCCACATAAGCCATCGTCTTGGCACCGGCAGAGAGACCGTGTTCGGTCAGCGAGTCGGATGGCAAACGCCCCTCATGGTGTTCACGAACTCGCTTTCCGCCTGACCGGACACTGCTATCGAGAAGCCTCCCGCCAGCACGCTTGTCAGGGCCAAGGCGCAAGGTGCCGGGGACCAAGCCATTGAACGGAGGCTCCTCGATCTCCGGTGCAAATAAGTCCGATGGCACAACTCCCTCAACATCCGTACGCGGGCCGATCGCTTGGACGGAAGGGGCAGTACGACCGTCGGATACAGGCCGCTGCCGGACAGGTTCCGGACCACGTGCGGCGCGACGCTCGGTGTCCTCAGGTGCGCCCTGGTCCTGGTAGATGGTCCGAACAGCACGTCATCATCCGCTGACGAACGGAAGCGGCGTGACGGAGCTCCGATGAGGATCGAAGGCCAGCCGGTGCGCCAGGGGCGGATGCGCACGCGACCGGCAATCCGGCCAGTCGCAGAGCCGGCAGGAGCTGCCGATCCTAGTGACCGCGTTCGGCAGGTCGAGACCGTCAGAATACACGACCTCATGGCCGCGGTTGATCTCGCAACCCAGCGCGATGACGTGCACCGGCGGCACGTCGTTCCAGGCCAGCGACGTCCCGACGACGCTCCGTGCGATGCACAGGAACGTGGCTCCGTCCGACAGATGACCCAGCTGCACGCGCAGCATGCCGGGCGTCGACAAGGCGGTGTTGCCGATCCAGCGCGCGCAGGATCCGCCGTGCTGTGCAACCGGGTAACCGTTGATCGAAACGCTCTTGGTGATGTTCGACGCCGCATCCAGCCGAATGAAGAACAGCGGGATCCCGCGCCGTCCCGGACGCTGCAGCGTCGACAGCCGATGCGCCGCCTGCTCGAACGAGACCGAGAAGCGTGCCGCCAGCAGGTCCACGTCGTAACGGATCGCCGTCGCCGCATCCAGGAACGGCTCGTAGGGCATGAGCAGCGCTGCGGCGGCATAGTTCGTCAGGCCGATCCGGATCAGGGTTGCCGCGTCCGGGGAACTCGGCGAGATCGTCGCCAGCATCCGGTCGAGCGCATCGCCCGCCTCGATCAGCATCAGCTGGAAAGCCATGTGGAAGCCGCGGCTTTCGCGACGGAGCACGTCGGACAGCACCAGCAGCCTTGAGGATGCGTCATACAACCGCACGACGCCGTCGAGGGGTGCGACCTTCACCACCAGCCCGTGATGCCGACGCAGGCGCTCGGCGATGGCATGGTTCATCTCCGACGGCACCAGCCCGGCACCGGACCGGACGTCGCGCGCGAGTGCGGCATGTACCGCTTCCGCCGCCGCCTCGAGCGTTGGGAAGTGGTTCTGGTGGTCCTGGTAGAGCTGGCGCGCCTCGTCGGTCGGCAGGCGGATGCGGCGCCCGGACGGCAGCGCGATCCCGGCCGCGTCTTCCCGCGCCATCCGTAACGACCGGTACAGCGCGGCGACCGCACGCGCCGCAGCCGGTCGGGACGCCAGCAATGCCAGATCCTCCGACGGCACCACGGACGTTCCCAGTGCGGGGTCGGACAGTGCTTCGCGGAGGAGCGCTTCCAGCTCCCGTTCCGAACCGCCCGACATCGCCTCGATCGGCACGTCGAGCACGCGGGTGAGCTTGATCAGGAGCGAGGCGGTGAGGCCCCGCTGGTCGTGCTCCAGAAGGTTCAGGTAGCTGGCCGAGATGCCGAGCTTGACGGCGAGCGCCTGCTGGGTTAGCGCACGCTCTGTGCGTAGCCTGCGAATGGTCTGGCCGATCATCGGGCGTGACATTCGGGAGTTTTACAAGCTTTACAGAACTGTCGAAAGAGCTGGGCACTGATTTACATGCTTGCCTCGGCGCGGCGGCATCAAGGGTATCGCCGGATACCGCGGGATCGCACACTCCGCTCCCGATCCATGCCGGAGATCCCGATGACGTCCATGTCGTCCAAGACCATGCAGTCCGACGCCAGCTTCATGGCCCACGATGATCCCGAGCGATTTGCTGGCATCTGCCGCGACTACACGCCCGAGGAGGTTGCGCGCCTGTCGGGATCCTTCCGCATCCGGCATACCCTGGCGGAGATGGGCGCGCGGCGCCTGTGGCACCTGCTCAGGACCGAGCCCTACGTGCACACGCTCGGCGCGCTGACCGGCAACCAGGCAATGCAGCAGGTCAAGGCCGGCCTCAAAGCGATCTACCTGTCCGGTTGGCAGGTCGCGGCCGACGCCAACCTCGCCGGCGAGATGTATCCCGACCAGTCGCTCTATCCCGTCAACTCGGTGCCGATGGTGGTGCGCCGCATCAACAACGCCCTGCGCCGCGCGGACCAGATCGGCCGGCTCGAGGGCGACGTCGGGCAGAACTGGATGGCGCCCATCATCGCGGACGCCGAGGCCGGCTTCGGCGGCGCGCTGAACGCGTTCGAGCTGATGCGGGCGATGATCGAGGCGGGCGCCGCCGGCGTGCACTTCGAGGACCAGCTGGCGTCGGAGAAGAAGTGCGGCCATCTCGGCGGCAAGGTGCTGGTGCCGATCAGCCAGCACATCCGCACCCTGAACGCCGCCCGGCTGGCCGCCGACGTCGAGGGCGTATCGACCATTCTGCTGTGCCGCACCGACAGCCATGCCGCGCAGCTGCTGACCACGGACGTCGACGAGCGGGACCGCCCGTTCCTGACCGGCGAGCGCACCCCCGAAGGGTTCTTCCGCATCCGCGAGGGCCTGGGCGTCGAATACGCCATCGCGCGCTCCCTCGCCTACGCGCCCTATGCCGACCTGCTGTGGTGGGAAACCTCCGAGCCAAACCTCGCCGAGGCGGAGCAGTTCGCCGACGCGATCCACGCGCAGTTCCCGGGCAAGATGCTGGCGTACAACTGCTCGCCCTCCTTCAACTGGCGCAAGAAGCTGTCGGAAGCGCAGATCGCCGACTACCAGCGCGCGATCGGTGCCATGGGCTACAAGTTCCAGTTCGTGACGCTGGCAGGGTTCCACTCGTTGAACTACTCGATGTTCAAGCTGGCGCGCGGCTATGCGGAACGCGGCATGGCGGCCTATTCGGAGCTGCAGCAGGACGAATTCGCGATGGAGACCGACGGCTACACCGCGACCCGGCACCAGCGCGAGGTCGGCACCGGCTGGTTCGACGCGGTCGCCGTGACCGCCGGCGGCGGCGCGTCCTCCACCACTGCCATGGCCGGCTCGACCGAAACCGAGCAGTTCCACGACGGCGACGGGATCGCGCAGGCGATCGGCCTGCACGCTCCGGCGGACGCTTGACGCGGCCACCTCCGGTGCGCGACTTGACGAAGGGGACGATCCGGATGCGTTACGTGTCGCGTGGTGGCCTGTCGATCGCGGAGCCTCTGCACGACTTCATCGAGGCCGAGGCGCTGCCCGGAACCGGCCTGGACGCGGACCGCTTCTGGACCGGCTTCGCCGGCATCGTGCGTGAGCTGTCGCCGTCGCTGCACCACCTGCTGGACGAGCGCGACCGGATGCAGGCGGCGATCGATGAATGGCTCTCGGGCCGACCGGACCTGGCCCGTGAGGCCGAGGCGCAGGTCGGCTTCCTGCGCGAGATCGGCTACCTCGTTGGGGAGCCGGAACCCTTCACGATCGAGACCGCGGGGGTGGACGACGAAATCGCGCGCCTGGCGGGGCCGCAGCTGGTGGTGCCGGTCAGCAACGCCCGCTACGCGCTCAACGCCGCCAACGCGCGCTGGGGCAGCCTGTACGACGCCTTCTACGGCACCGACGCGGTTCCGGAGGACGGTCCGCTCGCTCGCGGCGCAGGCTTCAACCCCATACGCGGTGCGGAGGTGGTGCGCCGGGTGCGGGCAGTGCTCGACGATATCGCGCCGCTGGACACCGGCTCGCACCATGACGCCGTCGCCTATGCCGTGCAGGCGGGAAGGCTGGCGGTGGAGCTGGCCTGCGGCACCCGGACCGGCCTGCGCGAGGAGCGCCGTTTCGCGGGCCACGCCGGCGATCCACGCAGGCCGGACGTGGTCGTGCTGCGCAACAACGGGCTGCACGTCGTGCTGCGGTTCGACCACGACCATCCAATCGGGCGCACCGACCCGGCTGGCATCGCTGACGTGGAGCTCGAGTCGGCGCTCAGCACCATCATGGACTGCGAGGACAGCGTCGCCGCCGTGGATGCGGCCGACAAGGTGCAGCTGTACGGCAACTGGCTGGGCCTGATGCGCGGCACGCTGTCGGCCCGGTTCGACAAGAACGGCCGCACGGTCGAGCGCCGGCTGGCCGAGGACCGGCATTTCATCGGTCCGGACGACCAGCCGCTGGTGCTGCCGGGCCGCAGCCTGATGCTGGTGCGGCACGTCGGCCACCACATGGCCACCGACGCCGTCCGCGACGAGGCCGGACAGGAGGTTCCGGAAGGCTTCCTCGACGCGGCCGTGACCGGCCTCATCGCGTTGCACGACCTCAGGAAGGCGCAGCCCCGCAATAGCCGCACTGGCTCGGTCTACATGGTGAAGCCGAAGATGCACGGCCCGGCCGAGGTGGCGCTGTCCGACACGCTGTTCGCCCGGGTCGAGGACCTGCTCGGGCTGGAGCGCAACGTCCTCAAGATGGGCATCATGGACGAGGAGCGGCGGACCAGCGCCAACCTCGCCGCCTGCATCCACGCGGCCAGGCGCCGGGTGTTCTTCATCAACACCGGCTTCCTCGACCGCACCGGAGACGAGATCCATACGGTGATGCGCGCCGGGCCGGTGGTCGCCAAGGCCGAGATCAGGAACAGCACCTGGATCGGCGCCTACGAGCAGCGCAACGTCGCCATCGGGCTCGCGACCGGGCTGCGCGGGCGGGCGCAGATCGGCAAGGGCATGTGGGCCGCACCCGACCGCATGGCGGACATGGTGCAGCAGAAGATCGCGCATCCGCGCGCCGGCGCCAGCACCGCCTGGGTGCCGTCGCCCACCGCTGCCACGCTGCACGCGCTGCACTACCACCTGGTCGCGGTGTCGGGGCGGCAGGACGAGCTGGCGGGCACGGTGCCGCAGGGGCTCGACGCGCTGCTGACCCCGCCGCTGTCGCACGGCCGCAACCTGTCTGGCAGCGACGTGGTCCGGGAGCTCGACGCCAACGTGCAGTCCATCCTCGGCTACGTGGTGCGCTGGGTGGACCAGGGGGTCGGCTGCTCCAAGGTTCCGGACGTGGACGGCGTCGGGCTGATGGAGGACCGCGCCACCTTGCGCATCTCCAGCCAGCACGTCAGCAACTGGCTGCTGCACCGGCTGGTCACCGAGGACCAGGTCGAGGACAGCCTGCGCCGCATGGCGCGGATCGTGGACCGGCAGAACCACGACGAGCCGCACTACCGGCCGATGGCGCCGGGCTTCGACGGGCCGGCCTTCCGGGCCGCCGCCGACCTGATCTTCAAGGGAAGTGCACAGCCCAACGGCTACACCGAGACGATCCTGCACCGCTGGCGGAAACGGGTGAAGGCCGCCGCCTGAGGCAGCCCGCCGTCCCGGGCGCGGCACGCCACACGATACGGCGGTGGCCCCTCGGCGAGGCCCCGACCATCTTCAGAACGCCGCGTCCTCCAGCGCCATGGTGGAGGCCTTGCCCGAGCCGATCGCCCGGAACAGGCCCTCGGCCTGCGGCAGCACCCGGTCGACGAAGAACTGCGCGCTGGCCAGCTTGGCGCGGTAGAAGCCGTCATCGTCCTCGCCCGCGGCGATCCGCCCGACCGCGATGTCGGCCGAGCGCACGAACATGTAGCCGATCGACACCAGGCCCATCAGGCGCAGGTAGTCGGTTGCCGCGGCACCCGCCTCCTCCGGATCGGCGGACGCCGACCGGGCAACCTGCCCGGTGGCCCGCTGCAGCGCCCCGAACGCCCGTTCCAGCCCCTCGACCATCCGGGTGATCGCCGCGCCGTCCTGCTGCGCGACCTTCCCATGCTGCTCGATGAAGGCGGCCACCGGATGGAACAGGCCGCGCAGGGTGCGTCCGCGATGCGCCGGCATCTTGCGGCCCAGCAGGTCGAGCGCCTGGATGCCATTGGTGCCCTCGTAGAGCATGGCGATGCGCGCGTCGCGCACGTACTGTTCGACCCCGTGCTCACGGATGTAGCCGTGGCCGCCATACACCTGCACCCCCAGGCTCGCGGCCTCAAAGCCGAGATCGGTGAACAGCGCCTTCACCACCGGCGTCATCAGCGCCACGAAATCCTCCGCCGCAACGCGTTCCGCCTCCGTCGTCGCGTGCTTCGACAGGTCCACCGCCTGCGCCACCCAGATGCCGACGGCGCGGCAGCCCTCGACGCTGACGCGCATCTTCATCAGCATGTTGCGCACGTCGGGATGCACGATGATCGGATCGGCGGGAAGGTCGGGACGCTTTGCGCCGGAGGACGAACGCCCCTGCAGCCGCTCCCGCGCGTAGGCGACCGCGGACTGGTAGGCCGCCGTCGCCACGCCCAGCCCCTGCATGCCGACGCCGAGCCGCTCCTCGTTCATCATGGTGAACATGGCCTGCATGCCCTTGTGCGGGGTGCCGACCAGCCAGGCCTGGGCGTCCTCGTATGAGACCTGGCAGGTGGCCGACCCCTTGAGCCCCATCTTGTGCTCGATCCCGGTGCACAGGATACCGTTGCGCGCACCCGGCGAGCCGTCCTCGTTCGGCAGGAACTTCGGCGCCAGGAACAGGCTGATGCCCTTGATCCCGGGCGGCGCGCCGGGAAGCCGCGCCAGCACGAGGTGCACGATGTTCTCGGTCAGGTCGTGCTCGCCGGCCGAGATGAAGATCTTGGAGCCGTTCAGCCGGTAGCTGCCGTCCTCCTGCGGCGTGGCGCGGGTCTGCATCAGCCCGAGGTCGGTGCCGCATTGGCCTTCGGTCAGGCACATGACGCCCGACCACGTGCCGGCAATCATGTTGGGCAGGTAGAGCGACTTCAGCGCCTCCGAACCGTGCGCCTGGAGCGCCAGCACCGCGCCGTGCGTCAGACCGGGATACAGGCTGAAGGACAGGTTGGCGCCGCAGAGCATCTCCTCGACCAGCTTGTTGACGCTTTCCGGCAGGCCCTGGCCGCCGTAGTCCGGGTCGCCGGTCATCGACGGCCAGCCGCCCTCGCAGAACGCGTCGTAGGCCTCGCGGAAGCCCTTCGGCGTCCGCACCACGCCGTTCTCGATCACGCAGCCGTCCTGGTCGCCCGATGCGTTCAGCGGCAGCAGCACCTCGGCCGCGAGCCGCCTCGCCTCCTCCAGCACCAGGTCTACGGTTCCGGCATCCAGCTCGGCAAAGGCCGGCAGCGCTGTCAGCCGGTCGAGCCCGTGCAGCTCGTGCAGCACGAAGCGCATGTCGCGGAGCGGGGCGTCGTAGGTCTGCATCGGCAGCTCCTGTTTGGTCTAGTTGCGAAGCGGCTTGCCGGTGTCCAGCATGTGCTCGATCCGGGCCAGGGTCGGTCCGGTGCGAACCAGGCGCATGAAGACGCGTCGCTCGAGCGCCAGCAGTCCGGACTCGGTCACGACGCCCGTTGGATCCGCCGTTCCGCCCGACAACAGTTCGGCCAGGGCGTCGGCCACCGTCAGGTCGTGATCCGGCGGGGTGGCAGCCTGGCGGTGGGGGTCGGGCAGCCCGGCATTCATAAGCGCCCGCCCGGACGACCCAGACAGCCTGAACGTCGGCGGCTCGGGCGGCGCGTAGCCATCCACCATCGACAGGGCACGGCGGCGCGCGTCGAACAGCAGCCGGTCGCGGTTCATGGTGATGCCGTCCGCGTCGCGCAGGAACCGCAGCGCCTTCGCCTCGGCTGCGGACCGAGCGACCCGGGCGGTGCCCACCAGCCCGAACACCATCTCGGCCGCCCTGTCCCTACCCTGCGTCGGATTGGACCCATCGCTCCAGCGCAGCAGCATCTCGCCGCAGCCGCCCCAGCCGGGTACCAGCCCGACGCCGCATTCCACCAGGCCGAACGCGCTGTCGGCGTGCGCCTGGATCGCGTCGGCGTGCAGCAGGATCTCGCAGCCGCCGCCGAGCGCCAGCCCGGCCGGCGCCGCGACCACCGGGAACGGGGCGTACTTGAGCCGCTTGAACACCTCCTGCCCGGCCGAGAGCAGCCGTTCCAGCTCGCCCCATGCCGCGATGTTGGCGGAGAACAGGACCTGGCCGAGATCCGCACCGACCGAGAAGTTCTCGGCGTCGCTATGGATCACCATCGCCTTGAACCGCTGGCGGACCAGCTCGATGCTGCGGCCGAGCATGGACAGCATCCGGTCGTCGACCGCGTTCATCTTCGAGGTTGGTTCGAAGCAGGCGACCCCTTCGCCGATGTCCCACAGCGCTGCCGACGCGTTCCTGAGCAGCGGTTGCGTTCGCCGCCTGATGTCGGCGAGCAGCAGCACGCCGTCCGGGCGAACGACCGGGCGGTAGGTGCCGTCGACGCCGAGGAACAGGGTCTCCCCGTCCTCGACCTTGTAGAAGCTGCCGTCGCCGACCCGCGCCAGCAGGGCCGGCACCGGCCGGTCCTCCTCGGCCAGCCGCCGCGCCACCGCAGCCGGTCCGAGCCGGTCCAGCAGCTCGAACGGCCCGAGCATCCAGTTGAAGCCGAGCCGCATGGCCGCGTCGACCGCGACCACGTCGTCCGCAACCGCCGGTACAAGATCGGCGGCGTAGGCGAGGGTGGCGCCCATGACCGACCAGGCGTAGCGCCCGAGGCGATCGCCCGAAGCGATCAGCGCCCGCGGATCGCGCAGGGCCGGTGGCAGGCTGACGTCGCCGGACGGCCCGTACTCGCCGGTGACGAGGCTGACCGACTCCCTGTTCCTGGTCTCGCGGTTGAAGCGGTAGAAGCCGCCCCTGCCCTTCCGGCCGGTCCGGCCGTCGGCGACCATCCGGACCAGCAGGGGCTGGTCGTGCAGGGTGCCCAGGAGCGGATCGTCCGGCGGCAGCAGCGCCCTGAAGCTGGCGCCGATATGCGGCATCAGGTCGAGCCCGACCAGGTCGTGCAGGCCGAAGATGCCGGTCCTGGGAATGCCGAAGGGCCGGCCTAGCACCGCGTCCGCCTGCTCCACCGTCAGGCCCTGCCCGATCGCCTCGTTGACTCCCTGCTGCATCCAGAAGGTGCCGAGGCGGTTGGCGATGAAGCCGGGCGTATCGCGGGCCCGCACCACCGTCTTGCCGAGGGCGAGGTCGCAGAACCGCGCGATCCGGTCGGCCAGCGCCGCGTCGGTGCCGGGACCGGTCACCAGCTCAAGCAGACGCATGAAGCGCGGCGGGTTGAAGAAATGCGTGATCATGAAGTCGCGTGACAGCGCATCCGGCAGGCCGGAGACGAGCCGGGCGAGCGGAATGGTCGAGGTGTTGGAGCTGATCGCGGTGCCGGGACGGCGCACCGCCTGCAGACAGCGGTAGAGCGCCTGCTTGGAAGCGACGTCCTCGACGATCGCCTCGATGATCCAGTCACACACGCCGACGCCGCCGAGATCGTCCTCGACGTTGCCGACCTCGACGAGGTCGGCAGCCTCCGGCGACATGAACGGCGACGGCTCGGTCCGGAGCATGCGGGCCAGCGCCGTCCTGGCCAGCCCGTCCCGGTCGCGGTCATCGTCGGGACCACCCATGTTCCCGGCCGGGATGTCGAGCAGCAGCACCCGACATCCGGCATTGGCCACGTGCGCCGCGATGCCGGCTCCCATGACGCCGGCACCGATCACGCAGACACGCGAGATCCCGTGGTCATCTTCGGGCCGTCCCGCCCCGCTCGGACCCGTGCCCTCGACCGCCGGCATTCAGAAGATCTCGATGTGAGACTTGAAGCCGAGGAACGCTGCGTCGGGCAGGTTGCCCTGTGCGTTCGGCCTGATCATGTACTGGAAATCGGGCGCGAAGGTCACGCCGGGGATGACCGGAAACGCGTAGTTCAGCTCGAACGTCATGGTCCAGGTCTGTATGCCGCTGGCCCCGTCGTTGGTGAGGTAGTTGGGCAGGAACTCGTCCATCTCGATGCCCTGCGACTTGCCGATCAGCCCCGAAACGGTCTGATAGCTCATCAGGGCGTTGATCTGGTCGTTCGGACGCGCGCGCCAGAACCCACGATCCTGCGCACCAACATAGAACTGGTCCGCGCGCTCGGAGGTTTCCGGATCGTTGTGCAGGTAGCCTGCAAGAAGGGTCAGACCGCCACCGGGCCCCGCCACGCCATGCCGCCACACGTTCTGGTCGACCAGGATGTAGGCCGAGGTCGAGCCCGTGCGTATCCGAGCACCGAGACCGTTCGCAGCGAGCGGGCCGCCATTTGCGGAGAAGTAGTTGTCGAGGTGCTTGTTGTTGTCGTAGGTGAAGCCGACCTTGTAGTGCCCAAGCAGGCCCTCGTCACCGAGCTTTGGCGTCCATCCGATCTCGACCGGAAACGCTTCCCCCGACATGTAGGAGGTGTCGAAGTTGAAGCCGGACCGGAAGTTTTCCGTGTAGTTGTAGATGTTGGTCTGGCTGAAATAGATGCCGGCCTGGACGTAGGTGTCCTTGAACGGCGCGACGTAGAGCCGCACGGCCCAGTTCGAGTCCGGATAGCTGCTGTGTGCGAAGTTGTCGACGTAGTTCTTCGGGTTTCCGCATAGCGCGTTGGATTCGTACTCGCAGTACAGCGGCGACGAGGCGAAGAAGTCGTCCAGCGGGATGCGCCCGGCGTCAACGATGACCCGGCTGTCCGCGAGCGTTTCCTGTCCGTAGGCCTGTACGAAATGGGCCACGACGTTCCCGCCTGCACCGTAGATCTCCTGGGTCGGGTTCAAGGTATCGCCGACCATTTCGCTCGCCGGCAGGCCGCCGTAGCGGGCGACGATGATGGTGTTGGTCGAGAAGCCGGTGATGCCTGCGAGCTTCTCCCAGTTGATGTCGGTCTCGAAGCCGACCTGGCCGTCGAGGGACGAGCCGCCGGAGGTGCTGACGCGGCCGGCCGGCCTGGGGCCGCCGCCGCCGCTGATGTTGCCGGCAAACTCGTTGATGTTGTCGAACAGCACGGCGATGCCATGGTCGTTCAGCCACACCCTGCCGCCCAGCAGGTTCGGAAACAGCGAGGCCGGCGCCGGCAGCGGCGGCTCGTCGGACGCGGCGACGGAGGGCGGCAAGGGAATGGCCACCTGCTCGCTCGACGACGCTCCCTGGCCGCTGTTCAGCGTCTGCGACAACGCAGAACGGCTCGCCGGGCACGCGGCCGCCAGCAGACCGAGCAGGAGCGCCAACAGGCTTCGACGGTCTTTCGTGCTCCCGATCCTGGTCGGGCTTCTCCTGAACATGACGATCCTCCTGTCATTATGTTTTTGGTTCGGCAATGAAGCCGGCCTGCTTCCCGCAAACGTTACAAGTCCCGATAGGGGCCGAGTCATGGATCATCCTGCGCCGACGGAGACGCTGATCGCGGCGCTGCTGATCGATGGCCTCCCTTGCTACCTCTTGGCCGTTCGAGCCGGACGGAAACAAGCATCGGATGAGCGTCATCATGCCGTCCTTGAGCCGACGAGTACGTTGCCCATCATCACTCAAAGTGAGGATACCACTATCATTAAGAAAATAGGTTTGTCCATCGGAAGCAGAGCCGGCAGGATGCCGAACATCCGAGGGAACGCGTGACCTTTGACCGGATGTTCGACCGCCGCCTCGATGGGTGTCGAGCGGGAGCACCGATGTGGAAGACCGGCCGCTCAACGATACGGGACGCCTCGGGACTTCGGCTTTTCCGGTGAAGCTTCGGCTAGAACGCCCTGCGATCGAAACGAGCCGGTCGACCGGATGATGCCCTCGTCGCACCACAGGCCGCAGCATGATCCGCAGGCCGGTGCGGACGGATCATGCCCTAGACTTCCAGCCATTCACGACGCACGTCGGGAGCGGCGGCCAGTTCGGCCGGCGTGCCCTCGAACACGACGCGGCCCTGGCCCATCACGTAGAGACGGCGGGAGATGGCGAGCGCGATGGCGAGCTTCTGCTCCACCAGCAGGATTGCGATGCCGCGTCCAGCGATCGCGACGAGCAGGTCGCGCACGCGCTCCACCATCTGGGGAGCGAGACCCTCGGTGGGCTCGTCGACCATCATCAGCATCGGCCGCCCCATCAGCGTGCGGCAGATCGACAGCATCTGCTGCTCGCCCCCGGACAGCGCCCCGGCCGGCGTGGCGGCACGCTCCTCGAGCCGCGGCAGGAGCGCGAAGGCGTCGGCCAGCGTGAACGGGATGCCCGGACCATTCTTCTCGCCGAGCAGGAGGTTCTGCAGGGTGGTGAGGTCCGGGAAGATCGCCCGGTCCTCGGGGACGTAGCCCAGCCCCCGGCGCGCGATGGCGTGCGGCGGCAGGCGGCTGATCTCCTCGCCTGCGAACGTGATCTGGCCGCTGCGGATGACGCCGCCCATGATCGCCTTGAGTGCGGTCGACCGCCCTGCGCCGTTGCGGCCGAGGATCGCCACGATCTCGCCGTCCGCGATCCGCAGGTCGAGGCCGCGCAGGACCTGGCTCTTGCCATACCACGCGTCGAGGCCATGGACCTCGAGGAGCGGACTCATTGAAACGCATCCGCCGCGGTGCCGAGATAGGCGGTCCGCACGGCGTGGTTGCTGCGTATCTCGGCCGGCACGCCGGTCGCGATGACCTGCCCGTCGGCGAGCACCGAGATGCGGTCGGCGATGTCGAAGACGACGCCAAGATCGTGCTCGATCACCACCAGCGTCCGGCCCTCGGTGACGCGCCGCAGCACGGCGACGGCCCGCTCGGTCTCGGCATGGCTCATGCCGGCGGTCGGCTCGTCGAGCAGCACGGTGGAGGCACCCCCGGCCACCGCGACGGCAATCTCGAGCGCGCGCTGGTCGGCATAGGCGAGCGCACCCGCCAGCACGTGGCGGCGCGGGCCGAGGCCAGCCAGCTCAAGCATCTCGTTCGCCCGCGCGTTCAGCGGGCCGTAAGCGGACACCGGGCGCCAGAAGTTGAGGCCCGCCCCCATCGCCTGCATCGCAGCCACGCGCAGGTTCTCGAACACGGTCATGTACGGGAACAGGGACGTGACCTGGAACGAGCGCGACAGGCCGAGGCGGCTGATGACGTGCGACGGCAGGCCGGTGACCTCCCGGCCGTCGAGCAGGACCTGGCCGGAGTCGGGACGGAGTCGCCCGCTCACGAGATGGAAGAAGGTGCTCTTGCCGGCGCCGTTCGGGCCGATCACCGCGTGTCGCTCGCCTGCGACGACGTCCAGCGTGATCCCCTTGATGATGGCGGTGGCGCCGAAACTCTTGCGGAGGTCGCGGATCGACAAGGCCACCGTCACGGGCGGGACGCCATCTGCGCCTGCCAGGCGGCACGGGCGAGCGGCCAAGTGCCGCGGAGCAGGAGCGCACCGGCGGCGAACACGGCAAGGCCGGCCGCCCATTGCCACAACGCGTGCGGATCCGCCGCCAGGCCCAGCAGGCGCGCGGGTGCCGCGCCGTTGCGCTCGGCCTGGAGCCGGAACCCCAGCTCGGCCAGCATCACGACGCCGGCGAGGCTCAGCGCGAGCCCGGGGACCTGCCTGAGGTAGTCCGGGACGAGCGCCCCGGCACGGCCGCTGCGGACCAGGGGCGCATGGGCCAGGATGATGCCGGACAGCCCGCCCGGCGCCCACACCACCGCGGCGATGAACAGTAATCCGTCGTAGAGCTGCCAGGCGTCGGTGACGGTGGACAGCGCCACCTGCAGCACCGTCACCAGGACCGCGCCGAGCACCGGGCCCCAGAACGTGCCGACCCCGCCGATGAAGGTCATCAACAGGACAAAGCCGGACGCACCCGAGGAGATGCTGGAGGTGCCGATGATCTCGTCGTCGAGGGCCTGCAGGCCGCCGGCGATGCCGGCGAACAGGCCCGACAGGGCGAACACCAGGAAGCGGATGCGGGCCGGGTCGTAGCCGATGAAGCCGACGCGCTCGGGGTTGTCACGCACCGCGTTGGCGAGGCGTCCGAGCGGCGTCCCGGTGTAGCGCCACATCAGGAAGGCGCAGAGCAGCGCCCAGCCGGCGATCACGATGTAGGCGTGGAGCTGGCTCCCCATCCCGAAGCCGAACAGCGCCGGGCCGTCGGAACGGTCGCCGGTGAGGCCCTCCTCGCCGCCGAAGACGGACGGGAACATCAGCACCAGCGCTGCGAACAGCTGGGCCAGGCCGAGCGTGATCATCGCGAACGCGGTTCCGCCGCGCTTGGTCGCGACGCAGCCGGCGAGCAGGGCGACGACCAGGCCGCCGGCGCCCCCGGCCAGAGGCAGCAGCGGTGCCGGGATCCACCAGCCCCTGCCGGCAGCCTGCATCAGGTGCATGGCGGCATACCCGCCGAAGCCGAGGAACACGGCGTGACCGAAGTCGAGCATGCCGCCCTGGCCGAGCAGCATGTTGAACGAGAGCGCGAAGACGATGGCAATGCCCATCCGGCACAGCAGCGACAGGCCGAAGCCGTCGGACAGGATGCAGGGCGCCATGACGGCGACCAGGATCGCGCCCAGCCATGGCAGGAAAGCGGCAAGACGGGCACGCGCCGGGATCCGGTCCGGCGCTCCCAGGTCCCGCTCCCGCACACCGGCCGACCGCGGAGCCAAGGCCGACGCCCCGGCCTCCTTCACGCCACTCTCGCGCTGACCAGGCCGCGCGGACGGAAGACCATGACCAGCACCAGGAGAAGATAGGGGACCGTCGGAGCCGCCCGTGCGATCGTCAGGTTCCACAGGTCGGTCAACGCCCCGTTCGGGTTGATCGAAAGGCCGAGGCTTCCGAGAACCTTCCACAGCGGCAGATCAAGGCTGATCGAGATGGTCTGGACCAGCCCGATCAGCACCGAGGCCAGAAAGGCACCCCAGATCGAGCCCAGGCCTCCCATCACCACGACCGCGAACACGATCGGCCCGAGCGACTCCGCCATGCCGGGCTGCGTGGTGAGAGCGTTGCCGCCGATGACGCCGGCGAGCCCGGCCAGTGCGCAACCGGCGCCGAACACCAGGGTGAAGATGCGCGGCACGTCGTGGCCGAGCATGGACACCATCTCGGGATGGGTCAGTGCGGCGCGGACGATGAAGCCGAGCCGGCTCCGCGCGAGGGCGGCGAACAAGGCGGCGAACATCGCCAGCGACACCGCCATCATGAACACGCGATAGGCCGAGTAGGCGGTGTGGCCGACATGGAACAGCGGCACGTCGAGGACCGCCGGCACGCGGTAGTCCACCGGGGCCGTGCCCCAGACCAGCGGCACGATCTCGCCGATCACCAGGGCCAGGCCGAAGGTGAACAGCAGCTCGGCCATGTGGCCGTAGCGGTGCACCCTGCGCAGGGCGTACCGCTCCACCACGGCGCCGACCGCGCCGACGATCAGCGGTGCCACCACGAGCCCCGGCCAGAAGCCGAAGAAGTGGCTGATCGTGTAGGCGGCATAGGCGCCCAGCATGTAGAAGCTGGCATGGGCCAAGTTGATGATGCCCATCATGCCGAAGATCAGCGTCAGCCCCGACGACAGCATGAACAGCAGCAGCCCGTAGACGAGGCCGTTCAGCGCGACCAGGACCAGCGTGCCAGCCATCGTTCAGGGCTGGTCCGGGAAGCGGCAGGTGGTAGCGAACCGGGTCTGGTTCGCGTCGATCCGGCCGACCACCTTGAAGCCGAGGCCGGTCTCGGGGAACACGTGCGGCAGGCCGGGCTCGAGTTCGCTGATGAACAGCGGCTGCAGCAGCTGATGGTTGTCGGCACGCATGGTCGAGGCTCCGAGCGGCGTCTGGCGCGACATGCCGGCCAGCACCTTGCCGACCACGGCCGGATCGGTCGAGTTGGCCTGCTTGATGGCGGCGGCGAGCATGTCGATCTCGTTGACGACCTGCCAGTAGTAGAAGCCGTGATGGAACCGCTGCTGGTAGGCGTCGGCGATGTCGTCGATGCCGGGAGCGTTGTTGGCCCAGACGCTGACCTGGGCGTCGCCCTGAGCGCCCCGCCCGGCGGCGGCGGCAACCGACTCGTCGCCGAGGTAGTAGGTGAGGAACCGGCCTTTGTAGGCGTTGTCGGCCGCCGCCCGGACCAGCAGTACCAGGTCCTCGCCCCAGTTGCCGGTCACCACTGTGTCGGCGCCGGACGCCTGGATCTTGGCGATGTAGGGCGTGAAGTCCTTGACCGTGCCGAGCGGCACGCGCTCGACGCCGACGATCTGGAGATCCGGCCGGCGGTTGGCGAGCAGGGCCTGCGCCGCCTTCTCCACCGAGGCCCCGAAGGAGTAGTCCGGGTTGAACAGGTAGACCTTGTGGATGTCCTTCTGTCCGACAAGGTAGTCCGCCAGGGCCGCCATCTTCATGTTGGCGTCGGCGTCGAAGCGGAAATGCCACCAGGAGCACTTGGCGTTGGTGAGCGCGGGATCGGCCGCGGAATAGTTGAGATATATGACGGACCTGGACGGGTCACGCCGGTTGTTCTTCTCGATCCCGCTGACGAGCGCGAAGGCGGGGGCCGAGCCGTCCCCCTGGGTGACGTAGCGGATGCCGCTGTTGACCGCCTGGCGCAGGCGGATGAGCGACTCGTCCGGATCGGCCTGGTTGTCCAGCGGCACCAGTTCGAACCTGCGGCCGGGGCCTGCGGCCTGCGTGGCGTTCGCGCGGTCGATCGCGAAACGGAAGTGCTGCTCGCCCTCCTGCCCGCTTCCGGCGAGGGAACCGCTGATCGGATCGATCAGCGCGATCCGGATCACCTCGTCGGCGCGCGCGAGGGCCGTGGTAGCCAGCAACCCGCACAAGGCGGCACCAAGGAAAAGTCGCATCGAGTCCTCCTGCAACGGCCCCCTGTCGGAGGATCGTTGACCAACCCTCCCGGCGCCCTGTTCTTGTTATGTCGTGCCGTCGTGCAACACGGTCCGGTCCGGGACCACTCATCGCGTCACGGGTTCTCTTGTTCCGGACCTGGAGCCGGCGATCAACCGATGGCAGGCCGCCGCCGGACAACGGCCACCCGCCTCCTGCGCCAAGCGTTCCGGTCGACATCCAAACCGAAGAGGATGCCGGAGCAGTGCTCCTTTCTAAGGTATTTGGTATGTTTACGACAACCGCTACCACTGTCAACAGGTTGGAATTGAGAATAGCGGTGTGTGAACGTTGTGCTCGCAAACTAGGATTGCCTGGTCCGGCCGGGACCGGATCCAAGCGAAAGCCGGCGACGTCCGGACCGCCGAGCTGCGGTTGCCCGTTCCGCTGGGCTTGCCATGCATCCGGGGCTAGGAGATAGGGCGCGTCACACGTCGCCGGTCGTGGCTGTCCCTCGGGTCGGATCTGGCGGTCGGCACGAGGCGGCCGGCGCCGGGAGCCTGAACCAGGAGGGAACGTTGAGCCGTCAAGCGTCCGCTGATGACGCCTCCGAGGCCGGACACACCGCGCCCAGCCGCTTCGATCGGCGCAAGGAGGACATCCTTAACGCTGCCGGAGCCCTGTTCAACCAGCACGGCCTGCGTGATGCGACCCTGGCGGTGATCGCCGGCGACATCGGCCTCAACCTGAAGAGCCTGCGCTACTACTTCGCGCGGCGCGAGGACCTCGTCGCGGCGGCGTTCATGCGGTCGATCGACCTGCATCGCAAGCTGGCGACGGAGGCACTGGTCGAGGCCGACGTCGAGACACGGGTGCGGCGGTTCATCGCCGCCTACTTCACGCTCCAGGCCGACGTACGGAGCGGCAGGCAGCCCGAGTTCGTCAACTTCGGTGACCTCCGGGCGCTGACGGAGCCGCATTCCGACCTGGTCTGGGGCGAGTACAACCGCCTGTTCCGCGGGATCCGGCAGCTGTTCAAGGCGCCGGGGCGGCGTTGGGAGCCGGCACGGCTGAACGCGGCTACCCACATGCTGCTTTCGCAGCTCCTCTGGTCGGTCGTCTGGCTGCGAAACTATTCCCTTGACGACCTGCCGCGCGTCACCGCGCGCTTCAGCGACATCCTGCTGCACGGGATCGCCGCGGTCCCGGTCGATCTGCCGCGTTTCGTCATCCTGGATCCGCCGGAGTCGGTCGACGCCAACCGGCTGTCGCCGGAGGTGTTCCTGCGCACCGCGATCACCCTGACCAACCAGTTCGGCTACCGCGGAGCCTCGGTCGACCGGATCTCGGCCGAACTGAAGGTAACGAAGGGCGCGTTCTACCACTACAACGACACCCGCGACGGCCTCGTCCTTGCCTGCTTCGAGCACAGCTTCGGCCACATCCGCGAGGCGCAGAAGGCGGCTCTCGCCACGCAAGTCGACGGCCTGTCGCAGGCCGCTGCCGCTGCCGTGTCCCTGGTCACGCGCCAGATGCTCGACAACGGCACCCTGCTGCGCACCTCGGCGCTGACCGCCATCGGTCCTGAGCTGCGCGTCCGGATCGCCGAGCAGATGTGGCGACTGACCCTGCGGTTCGGGGACATGCTGAACGACGGCATGATGGACGGCTCGGTCCGCTCCTGCGACGTTCGCATCGGCGCCGAGATGATGACGGCTATGATCAACTCCGCCGAGGAACTCGGCCGCTGGGTGTCAGAGGCCACCGCGGAGAACGCGTCCGAGACCTACATCCGGCCGCTGCTCGACGGCATCCTGTCCGGAAGCGACGCCTGATCCAGGACGGTCACCCGGCACCGGTCAGCATCCTGTTCCCCACGACAAGCCGCTCGAGAAGCGGCGACGGGGCGCATCGCGGATCCTGCCGTTCCAGTGCCCTGCATCCATCCAGCACCCGGTCGAGCCCGATCGAGTCGGCCCACCGCATCGGACCCCCGGTCCAGCGCGGCCATCCGAACCCGAACATCCACACGAGGTCGATGTCGGATGGCCGCCGGACCAGACCCTCGTCGAGGATCCTGATGCCCTCGTTGACGAGCGGGAACAGGCAGCCGTCCAGGATATCTTCGTCCGAGGCGGGAGGTCCGAACCGGGAGGAGTCGGGCCACAGGGTGCCGACGAGCTCCTTGACGACGTCCGACGCCACGCCGAGGCGAGGCTCGGGATAGTCGTAGTAGCCGGCCCCGGATTTCTGTCCCCGCCGGCCCATCTCGCACAGCCGGTCGCGCAGCCGATCCTCCGTGACGGCGCCCCGGCTCCAGCCGATGTCGAGACCCGCGAGGTCGGACATCTCGAACGGTCCCATCTTGAACCCGAAGGCCTTCAGGACCCGGTCGATCTCCCACGGCATCGTGCCGCGGCGCAGCAGCGCCTGCGCCTGCAGCTGCCGCGCCCAGAGCATCCGGTTGCCGACGAACCCAGGACACACCCCGACGACCACGGCGATCTTCCCGATCTCGGTCACCACCCGCATCGCGCTGGCCACGACCAGGGGCGAGCTCCCTGCCCCTCGAACCACCTCGACGAGCTTCATGACATTGGCAGGCGAGAAGAAGTGCAAACCGATAACCGCGTCCGGCCGGCCGGTCTGGCCGGCGATCTCGTCGACGTCGAGCCCCGAGCTGTTCGTCGCCAGGATGGCACCCAGCTTCACGATCCGGTCGAGCTGCCGGAAGATGAGCTTCTTCAGCGCCATGTCCTCGTAGGCTGCCTCGATGACGAGGTCGCATTCCGCGACGTCGGCCATCTCCAGGGTCCCGGTCAGGCCCGCCAGGCGCCGCTCGACCTGTTGCGTCGACAGCTCGCCGCGCCTGACGCGACGCGCGTAGCTCGCGCGCACGGCGGCCAGGCCGCGGTCGAGCGCGTCCGGGTCGATCTCGACCACGGTCACCGGCATCCCGATGTCGGCGAAGCTCATCGCGATCCCGCTTCCCATCGTTCCGGCGCCGATGATCCCGATCCTCGCCACACGGATGAGATCGGCCTCCGCTACCGGCGCGCAGGCAGTGCGGGCCTTGGCCAACGCTTCGTCGAGATAGGCCTGCATGTCGGTCGATGTCGCCCTGCCGCTCACCACGAGCCTCCCCGAAGCTGGACCTGCCCAGCGGTCGCGGACACGGTATCTCGCGACGCTGCCATGCAGGCAGGCAGGCCTTCCGCCTCCGGGCGCGCTGGCCCTCCTCCCGGCGCTGCCGACGCGTCTTCTTGCACCCAAACCGCGATGGACGCCAGGATCTGCATTCCATATCTCTGATCGGCTCGCCAGGAGCCCTTGCCTCGGTGCAATGCTTCTCATACTTGTATTCTTAATCGACTAGACTCCGTCCTGTCTGGAGGGCTCGATGCCTGAAGCCGTAATTGTCGCTACCGCCCGCACCCCGATCGGCAAGGCATATCGGGGGTCATTCAACGATACCCAGGGCCAGGCGCTGGCGGGCCGGACGGTGGCCGAAGCGGTGCGTCGCGCCCGCATCGAGGCAGCGGAGGTCGAGGACGTGATCCTCGGCTGCGCGATGCAGCAGGGATCGACCGGGTTCAACGTCGCGCGTCAGGCGGCGTTGTGGGCCGACCTGCCTGCTTCCGTTCCGGGCATGACCATCGACCGCCAGTGCGGGTCCGGGCTGATGGCGATCGCCGCCGCCGCGAAGGGCATCCTCAACGGCGAGATCGGCATCGCCGTCGCCGGCGGCGTGGAGTCCATCTCCCTGGTCCAGAACGAGCACATGAACCTTTACAAGGCGGGTGATCCCGACCTCGTCTCGAAGCTGCCGGCGATCTACATGTCCATGATCGAGACCGCCGAGATCGTCGCCAGCCGCTACGGCATCAGCCGCGAGGTCCAGGACGAGTATGCGCTGCAGTCGCAGCAGCGCACCGCGGCCGCCCAGGCGGAAGGGCGCTTCGACGCCGAGCTGATGCCGGTCACGGCGCGCATGAAACTGGTCGACAAGGCCTCCGGGGAGACCAGCTTCCGGGAGGTGACGGTGGAGCGCGACGAGGGCAACCGGCCGCAGACGCGGCTGGAGGACCTCGCCCGTCTCGAACCGGTCTTCGCCCAGGGCCAGACTATCGCCAAGGGCGCCTTCATCACCGCCGGAAACGCCTCGCAGCTGTCCGACGGTGCCGCCGCCCTCGTGGTGATGGAACGCGGCGAGGCCGAGCGCCGCGGCCTCCAGCCGCTCGGCGCCTATCGAGGCCTGGCGGTGACCGGGTGCAGGCCGGACGAGATGGGCATCGGCCCGGTCTTCGCCATCCCGAAGCTGCTCGCCAGGCACGGCCTGTCGATCGACGACATCGGGTTGTGGGAACTCAACGAGGCCTTCGCCAGCCAGGTGGTGTACTGCCGCGACCAGCTCGGCCTGCCGAACGACCGGCTGAACGTGTCGGGCGGCGCCATCTCCATCGGCCACCCCTACGGCATGTCCGGTGCACGCATGACCGCCCACCTCCTGCACGAGGGCCGGCGTCGCGGCGTGCGATATGGCGTCGTCACCATGTGCATGGGCGGCGGCATGGGTGGAGCCGGGCTGTTCGAGATCCTTTGAATGGACGGCGACGTCCCGTCCATGGCGTTCGACGACCTGTTCGCCCTGTCCTCCGGCGGCCCGTCGACCTGGCTGGCGCCCGGAGTGCCCGACACCGACGAGAAGCGCCTGTATGGCGGGCTCCTGCTCGGACAGGCCGTCGTCGCAGGCTCCGCGGACACCCGCCGCTGCCACGCGCTGCATGCCCTGTTTCTCAGGTCGGGCGGCAAGCGGCAGACCTTCGAGGCCGACGTGGAACGCGTCCGCGACGGCCGCAACTTTTCCACGCGCCGGATCACGATCCGGCAGGGCGACCGCGTCCTCCTGGAAGCCTACAGCTCGCATCACGACGGCGAGCCGGGGCCGCGATACGGGGACACGATGCCGGTCGTCCCGCCACCGGAAGCGCTCGAGGACCAATACCTTTGTCGCAGGAACCTTGCGCTGGAGCAGGGCGTGCCCTGCCCGGACTACCTCGCCGAGCGCCTGCTGGACGCCAGGCCGATCGAATCCGATCCCGATCCTTCCCGGCGGACCGAAGGACGGCGGAGCATGTGGATCCGCCCGCGCAGGCCGATCAGCGGACCCATCGCGATCCACCAGGCCGCCATCGCCTTCGCGTCCGATCTGGGCCTGGTCCATGTCGGTCTGCAGGCGCATCGCGCCCTCGGCGGCGGCAGGCTCGACGCCACCAGTCTCGACCACGGCATCTGGTTCCACCGCGAGGCCAAGGCCGACGACTGGATGCTCCACGTCCAGCGCGCCCCGATCGTGACGGACGGGCGCGGTTTCGCCGAGGCCTCCATCTTCGCTCGGAACGGACAGCTGGTGGCCAGCGCGGCGCAGGAGTTCCTGGCCCGGAACATCTGAAGCCTGGAACACGGACAATCAAGGGCGGCGGGAGAAACATGATGGCCATTGACCTGTCGGGACGAGTCGCGATCGTGACCGGCGCAGGAGGCGGACTCGGGCGGGCCCATGCCCATCTGCTGGCACGTCGCGGGGCGAAGGTGGTCGTCAACGACCTCGGCGGCGAAGCAGGCTCCGCCTCGGCGCAGGCTGTCGTGGAGGAGATCGTCGCGGCAGGCGGCGAGGCGATGGCGCACGGCGCCTCGGTGTCCGACATGCAGCAGGTCGAAGCCATGGTGGCTGCCGCCATCCAGCGCTGGGGACGGATGGACATCCTGGTCAACAACGCGGGCATCCTGCGCGACAGGACGTTCGCGAAGATGGACATGGCGGATTTCCGCGCGGTCGTGGACGTCCACCTGATGGGCGCCGTCCACTGCACCAAGGCGGTGTGGGACACCATGCGGTCGCAGAACTATGGCCGCATCGTCATGACGACCTCGTCGTCGGGCCTGTTCGGCAATTTCGGCCAGTCCAACTACGCCGCCGCCAAGATGGCCCTTGTCGGCCTGATGCAGACCCTGGCGCTTGAAGGCAGGAAGAACGACATACGCGTCAACTGCCTGGCCCCCACCGCGGCGACAAAGATGATGGAGGGGCTCATCAGCGCGGAGATGGTGGATCGCCTCGCCCCGGACGCGGTAAGTCCCGGCCTCCTCGCCCTTGTGGCAGAGGATGCGCCATCCCGCACCGTACTCTGTGCCGGCGGCGGAAGCTTCGAACAGGCCCAGGTGATCCTGACCCGTGGCATCTTCGTCGGGAACGGCGACGACGCGGCAGAGCAGGTCGTGGAACGCTGGGACGAGATCGGCGACCACACCGATGCGTTAGTTCCGGAAAGCTCGTGGGTACAGGGAAGGATCGAGCTCGAGAAGGGCGGCTTCAAGGTGGGCTGATCCGGAAGTGCGGAGCCCGCTCCGCCTCGGGCGCCAGGCCGGCGTCCTCAGTGCACCGGCTGTTGCGAGTAGAGCACCAGCAGTTCGCGCTTGAGGACCTTGCCGATGGCGCTACGTGGCAGCTCGGCCACGACGCGGACTTCGGCGAGCCGCTGCATCTTGCCCAGCCTGGCGTTCACCCATGCCGCCAGCTCGGCGCCCGTCACCTGACCGGTTCCGGCCAGGGTGACAAAGCCGACCGGGGTTTCGCCCCATTGCTCGGACGGAACGCCGATCACTGCCGCCTCCTCGACGGCCGGGTGTTCGAGCAGGACCATCTCGAGATCGATGGGATAGATGTTGATGCCACCGGATATGATGACGTCCTTCTTCCGCCCGATCAGGGTGAAGAAGCCATCGTCGTCGACGATGGCCAAGTCGCCGGTGCGGATGTAGCGCTTGCCGTCCGGGCTGAACCACTCGGCGTCCGCGGTCTTGTCCGGCCGGTTGTGGTAGCCGGTCATCATCACGCCGGACCGGCCGACCACCTCGCCGGGCTCGCCGGGCGGCAGCACGTCGCCGGCCTCGCCGATCACCAGCATCTCGTGTCCTGGGATCGGCCGGCCGACGGTGTGCAGCTTGTCCTGGTGCTCGTGGGCAACCAGCATGCAGGTGCCTCCGCCTTCCGTCATGCCGTAGTACTCGATGAGTCCGCCTGGCCACCGCGCCAGCACCTCCGCCTTGAGTTCGGCTGAAAACGGCGCGGACGTGGCGTACTTCAGCTCGTAGCTCGACAAGTCGAAGCGGGCGAAGTCGGGAACGTCGAGGATCCTGCGATACTGCACCGGAACCAGCATTGCGACCGTCACCCGGTGCTGCTCGCTCAGCTCCAGAAAGCGCCTCGCATCGAAGCGCGGCATGACGATCACCGTACCACCTCCCGCGAGAGCGGGCAGCAGGCTGATCAGGGTCGTGTTGGAGTACAACGGCGTCGAGATGATGGCGACTGCCGCGGGTCCGTATCCGGGTGGATCCAGGAGGTGCAGCTGAGGCCAGCGCATTGCGTGCGACTGGATGATGCCCTTGGGCACCCCGGTCGTCCCCGACGAGTAGATGATGTCGAACGGGTCATCCGGTGCGACCGAGACAGCGACCGGTTGGAGCACCTCCTCTTCCAACCAGGACGCGACGAAGGATGCCGTCGATCTCGGGGAGAAGCGAACCACCTCCAGGCCAGCATGATCTGTCCAGGAGCCGACGGCTGCCTTGCCAGCAAGGTCGACGAACAGGATCCTCGCGCCGCTATCGGCAAGCATGGCCTGCAGTTGATCGGCCGTAGACGAAGGAGAAAGAGGTGACGCGATTGCTCCTGCTCTCAGGATGGCAATGAAAATTGCAACGTAGGTGGCAGAGTTTGCCGCACAAATCGCAACAACTGTGCCTTTTCCGAAGCCTTTCTGTTGCAGCTTTGCCGCCAGACGATCCACGATCGCGTCCAGCTCCGCATAGGTCAATGAGTCCCCTTCACAGACCAATGCCGCCTTTGATGGGTGAAGGTCGACCTGCATGCGAAGCAGGTCGTCGAACAGGCCGAAGGGCCGACCGACATAGTCGACGATCTCCCTGTGGATTTGCCGCGCGATGATGACACGACTGATCGGCCGCAATCCCGGAACTCGTCCAAGCAACCGCAAGAGGGTGCGGGAGATGGTTCTATCTGTCACATCGTCATCTCGCTGCCGAAGTTCAATTTAAGCATATGAGTATGTCGATGTCACGCTAGGAGGGGCGCACGGCAGCGGCAATGGCCTGCCTGATCCTTCGGTTTGGAACATTGGTATGAAGCTTTGGGACCATCCACTATCGCTCGGGCGAATCGTTGACCAGCCCCATTGAGTGATCCGGTTCGAATGTCAGTGCATCGCGGGCTTGGCGGGAGCTGATCCTGCTGGTCCTGGCCTGCGCGACATTATGCGATGGGGCACGATCGCCGCCTCTGGCGCAGGCGGTCGGTAGCCGAGCGATGAGTGCGGCCGCAGGGTGTTGTAGTGCTGGCGCCACTGCTCGATCAGCACCCGCGCCTCGGCCAGGGTGTTGAACACCTCACATGACAGCAGCTCGTCGCGGAACTTGCCGTTGAAGCTCTCGATGTATCCGTTCTCCCAGGGGCTTCCCGGTTTGATGAATGCCGTCTGCGCTCCCACGCCGCCGATCCAGCCCTTCACCGCCTGGGCGGCGAACTCCGGCCCATTGTCGGAGCGGATGAACCCCGGCGTGCCACGGGTGATGAACAGGTCGGCCAAGACGTCGATCACGTCCACGGAGCCCAGCTTGCGCGCCACCCGGATCGCCAGGCATTCGCGGCTGAACTCATCCACCACGTTCAGGGTGCGGAACTTCCGCCCTTCCCGGGTGCGGTCCTCCACGAAGTCATACGACACACGTGGTTCGCCCGCTCCGGGCGCAGCCGCACGCAGGATCCGTCGTTCAGCCACAGCCGTCCGCGCTTGCGCTGCCGGGTGGGCACCTTCAGCCCCTCCGCCCGCCAGATCCGTTCCACTCGCTTATGGTTGCATTGCCAACCGTCAGCCCGTAGCAAGGCGGTGATGCGGCGATACCCGTAGCGGCCATACTGTTTGGCCAGATCCACCACGGCCTGGATCAGCGCTGCCTCGTCGTCGGGCCTCTGGCATGCCTTGCGCTGTGTCGAGCGGTGCTGGCTCAGCACCCGACACGCCAGGCGCTCCGATACCCCCAGGACCCCCGTGACATGCGCCACGGCCGCCCGACGACGCGCAGCGCTCAGTAGTTTCCCGCGGCAGCCTCTTTCAGCACCAGCTTATCGAGCGTCAGGTCCGACACCGCGCGCCGCAGCAGGGTGTTCTCCTGCTCCAGCTGCTTCAGCCGCCGCACCTGGTCGAGCTTCAGGCCGCCATACTCGGAACGCCACCGGTAATACGTCGCCTCCGTCACCCCGATCGCCCGCGCCCCGTCCGCCACCGTTCGGCCCTGGCCCACCAGAACCTCCACCTGCCGGAGCTTGGCTACGATCTCCTCCGGCTTGTGCTGCCTGCGCCCCATCCCTTCCCTCCAAACCAATCCGCCGATCTCACATCGTCGGCGGACCGTTTCTAGGGGGGCAGGTCAGGCGCTTGACCAGACTCACGGCCGCTGCCGAGCATGCGACGCCAGAGCAACCGTGCCTGGCTGGCGGGCGCGGACCATGCGGCCGCCCGGCGTCCGCGCAGGACCACACGGGCGCCCTTGCAACGCTCAACAGCTGCACCGAACGCATTTCCTCCCGCTGCCAAGGCAGCAATCGAAGCGGCCGCAGCAAGCCGGACGTGCGGTAGCCGGGACGTTGCTGCCGTGCGTCTCTCCAACCTGAGAAGGTAAGGTCAGGTGAGACCGAAGCCGTCAATCGCTCTGACCTGGAAACGTGTTCGCTTGTGTCGATCCCGGGATATCAGCTATTCGCCAAGTGCTATCATCCAGGAAGATCCGACGTGCCAGACCCCTTCATTACGGTGACAAGAATTCCACGCCGGTCATTTCGAGGTCTTCTGTCGGCCTACCTTCTCGTCCCGCTCTGCCTCGGCGCAACAGTCTTCTCACTGGGTGCCGCAGCCGTCGAACAACGTGCAATCTCATATCCAATGATCGCCACCGCGTGGAACCTTGCTCCGCCGATTGGCTGGGTGGGCAATGCACCTGGCTCGCTCCGCTTCGCGCGCTATGAGGGGATGCCCGCAGGCACCTTGACCGTGAACGAGGCTGTCGCGGAGTCGAATGAAGCCCGCTTCTCGAACGGCACGATCGACTTTGACATCAAGCCTCTCGCCTACAGCGACACCGGCATCATCTTTCGCCGTCAGGGCAATGAGTCAGGGGAGATTGTCTATCTCCGCGGCAACCCGGACTGCCCAGCTGCGGACGACTGCATCCAGTACGCTCCGATCACACATGGGCTCATGCAGTGGGACATCTACTCGGACAAGGAAGGGCAGGCGCCGATCGAACCCGCGGGCTGGAACCATGTCCGGCTACTGGTCGGCGGCGAGAAGATGCTCGTCTACGTCAATCACGAGGCCGAGCCGTCGCTTGTCGTGCCGAAACTCCAGGGTCTGACCGCCGATGGCGGAATAGCCTTCAAGGGTCCGGCGATCTATGCCAACCTGGTCATCCGCCCCGGCTCCCCATCCGCGCTGGCCGACGTGCATCAGGCGTCACCGGATCCAGGAACCGTGACTGCGTGGCTTGCCGCGCCGCCCGCGGCGCTCGCGGTTGACCATCCCATCCCGGCTGCTGCTATCCCACAGCCCGACGCCTGGCGGCCGATCACGGCTGAGCCCACGGGTCTTGTGAATCTGAGCCGGGCCTTCGACGTAAGACAAGCGCCCACGACTTCCGTCGGCTGGCTGAAGACTGTGGTCATCGCCTCCGCTCCGGCGCGTCGGACGATCCGGATCGGCTGGGCGCGGCAGGTATCATTGTTCCTGAACGGCAGGCTCGTCTTCTCAGGCGATAATCCCTACTACCCGTCCGATCGTCGCCTGTCACCGAACGGACGTCTCGAACCCGACAACGCGTCGATCCCGCTCGACCTGCGGCAAGGCAGGAACGACATCGTCCTGGCCATCGGCAACGGCTGGCGGACACAAGCGGGCGTCGAGAAGCCGGGCCTCTACGGCTGGGCCGCCGAAGCGCATTTCGATGATCTGACCAGGATAAGGCTTCAGGAGAAGTGAGGTCAAAGCGGCCGTCGTGTGGACAGGCGACAACCCCGCGCATGCCCGGGAGCTGCACGTTGATGACGTCGGCACGGTGATCAGACAGGAGTGTCCTCAGCACTTGGACCAGGGGCGACTTGAACCGCTGCATCTGTCGCCCCCGTTGGCACTTGGGCCGCACGGCCGGTCCCGGAGCGTCCACGCAGGCACCGGCAAATACCTGCCGCGTGGCCGCCGGGCAGGCCACATGCTCCGCCTTCCGCCGGAGCGCAGGGTCAGGCCGCCCCGATCGGAGGCAGGTTTCCACGCTGACGCGGAACCGGTTTCCTTATAAGCCGGACGCCACGAGAGCGCCGGACGCGGCGCCGGAGGAGCACGAGCCGTTGGCCGATCACTGGAACAGCCTGCCCGGGATGCTGCTTGATATCGCCGCCCGCCGGAGCGACCAGCCGATGCTGCGGCACTGGGCCGGGAATGGCTGGCAGCAGACCAGCTGGCGCGCCTTCGCCGCCGCGGTCGCCGCGGTCGCGGCGGCCCTGCGGGCACGGGGCATCATCGTCGGCGACCGGGTGCTGCTGGTCAGCGAGAACCGTCCGGAGTTCCCGATCGCCGAGACGGCGCTGATGTCGCTCGGCGCCGTCGTCGTGCCGACCTACGTCACCAACACCGTACGCGACGACGCGCACATCCTGCGCGACAGCGGCGCCAAGGCGGCGATCGTGTCCACCGCCGCCCTGGCGGTCCGGGTGCGCGAGGCCGCGGGCCAGGACGGCCTCGAACTGCTGGTGTCGATGCAGCCGACCGAGGGAGCGCTGCCGTGGCAGGCGCTGCTCGGCGATCCCGGCGACCCGGCCCGGCTCGCCGCCGACGTCGCAGCACTCCGGCCGGACGACCTCGCCTGCCTGATCTACACGTCCGGCACCGGCGGCCTGCCCAAGGGCGTGATGCTGCCGCACCGCTCCATGCTAGCCAACCGGGACGCGGTCGCGCAGGCGGTGGCGCCGCTGCGCCTCGACGGCGAGCGCTACCTGTCGTTCCTGCCGTTGTCGCATTCCTACGAGCACACCATCGGCAACTACCTGCTGCCCTCGCTCGGCATGGAGGTGGTGTACAGCCGCGGCGCCGACCGGCTGGCGGGCGAGTTCCGGGAGATCGAGCCGGCGCTGGTTACCGCGGTGCCGCGCCTGTTCGAGGTGCTGCGCGGCCGGATCACCGCCGAGGTCGCGCGTCAGCCCCGCTGGAAGCGGACCCTGTTCGCACGCACGCTCCGGCTCGGCCTGCGCCGTCTCGACGGGCCGACGCTGACGCCCGCGCAGCGGGTCGAGGACTTGGCTCTGGACCGGCTGGTGCGGCGGACGGTGCAACGACGCTTCGGCAGCCGTCTCCAGGCGATCGTGTCCGGCGGCGCGCGACTGGATCCGGAGCTGTCCGGTTTCTTCCTGGCCCTCGGCGTGCCGCTGCTGCAGGGCTACGGCCAGACCGAGGCCGGTCCGGTGGTCAGCGTGAACCTGCCCTGGGACAACGACCGCCGCAGCGTCGGCCGGCCGCTGCCGGGCGTGGAGGCACGGATCGCCGGCACCGGCGAGCTGCTGCTGCGCGGCGACCTGGTGATGGACGGCTACTGGAACGACACCGGGACGAAAGCGATCCGGCACGATCCCGATGCCGACCCGCAAGGCCGGCCCTGGCTGCACACCGGCGACGTGGCGCGGATCGAGAACGGACGCATCGTGATCGAGGACCGGCTGCGCGACTTCATCAAGCTCGTGGGCGGCGAGATGGTCAGCCCGGCCAAGCTGGAAGCCCTGCTGATGGGTGAGGACGGGATCGCCCAGGCCGTCGTCGCCGGCGAAGGCCGGCACCACGTGGTGGCCCTCCTGGTGCCGGCGGAGGATGCCGATCCGACCGCGGCGATCCGCCGGGTCAACGCGAAGCTGGCCCGGCCGGAGCAGATCCGGCGCTGGGGCACCATGCCCGCCGCCACGGTCGAGAACGGGCTGCTGACCGCGACGATGAAGCTGCGCCGCCGCCTGGTGCTGCAGCGCCATGCCGACGAGATCGACGCGCTGTATGCGCCGGATGCGGACGCCGCCGGCCGCGGACGGCTCGCCGCCGCCACCTGACGACTCGGCTGTGATCTGGCGTCCGGCGACCAGGGAACCTATAGTGAACGGATGACGCAGCAGATCGTCATCACCGAGAAGACCAGCCAGGCGAAGGACGTCCGTGCCGCCGTCGGCAGCCGCTACGGCGCGATCCTGCCAGCGGAAGGCCACCTATTCGACCTGCTCGAGCCGGAGCAGGTGGAACCGGCCTGGTCGCGCTGGACCGCGGTGCTGCTGCGGCCGGACGGGCTGTACGGCACCCGGCCCGCCAGCGGCGGCAACAAGGCGGCCAAGCTCAAGGCGATCCGCGAGGCGCTGCGCATCGCGCGCTGCGTGTGGCTCGCCACCGACTGCGACCGCGAAGGGCAGCTGATCGGCCAGGAGATCCTGGAACACTGCCGCTACACCGGCGAGGTGCGCCGGGTGATGTTCACCGCGCAGGATCCGCAGACGATCCGCGACGCGTTCTCGGCTGCCCGGCCGAACCGGGACTACCTGCCGCTCTACCAGGCGGCCGTCGCCCGGCGGCAGGCGGACCAGATCTACAACCTGTCGCTGACCCGCACCGCGACCGTGACCCTGTCGCGCGGCAAAGGCAGCGTGATCGGGGTCGGCCGGGTGAAGACGCCGACGCTGGCGATCGTCTGCCGGCGCGAGCTGGAGATCCGCGACTTCGTGCCGCAGCGCTACTTCGAGGTGGTGGCGACCGCGACCGTCGCCGCCGGCCGCTTCCGGATGCGCCTTGCCCCGAAGGAGCGCCTCGCCGACCGCAGCGCCGCCGAGGCGATCGCGGTCCTGGCAGAAGGCAACGCCGGGCCGCTCGCGGTCAGGGTGGAGGAGAAGCGCCAGGCCCCGCCCCGCCTGCATGACCTGCCCTCGCTGCAGAAGCTGTGCGCCTCGCGGTTCGGCTGGTCGGCGGCGCACACGCTGGAGGTGGCGCAGGAGCTGTACGACGGGCAGGGCAAGAAGGTCATCACCTACCCGAGGGCAGAAACCCGCTGCCTACCCGAAAGCCTGATCGGCGACGTGCCGCACGTCATGGCGGGCCTCCGCGCCGGGCAGAGCTTCGCCGCGATCCCGCTGCCCGACCCGCCGTTGATCCGACGCGGCACGTCCGGGACCTTCAGCGACAAGGGGCTGGCGGGCGCCAGCCACCACGCGGTGATCCCCAACCGCAACACGGTCGACAGCCTGCGCGCGGTCTGGCCGCGGCTGAGCGCCGACGAGCGCCGGCTGTTCGACGTGATCGCCCGCTCCTACCTGGCGGCGATGATGCCGGACTTCCGCTACCGCCAGACCACGGCGCTGCGGGACGTGACCGGCCACGCCTTCCGTGCCGTCGGCCGGCAGCCGATCGAGCTCGGCTGGCGTGCCGCGTTCCCGGACTGGCAGCCGGCGGAGGAAACCAGCGAGGACGCCCAGCTGCTTCCGGCCCTGCGCGACGGCGAGGCCGCCCGGCTGTCGGACGCAGCGGTCGAGGACAAGGAGACCCGTCCGCCGCCACGCTACAACGAGGGCACGCTGATCGACGCGATGCAGAACGCCTGGCGCTTCGTGCCCGACGAGGCGCTGCAGGCCAGGCTGAAGCAGGCCAAGGGCATCGGCACCCCGGCGACCCGGGCCGAGATCATACGCGGGCTCAAGGCGCAGGACCTGCTGGCGGTGCAGGCCAAGGCGATCGTGCCGACCGAGCGCGGGCTCCTGCTGCACGAGGTGCTGCGCGCCGCCGATCCGGCCCTGGTCGATCCCGGGGTCACGGCGCAGCTGGAACGGCTGCTCGACGGGGTGCTGGTCGGCGAGACCGCGATGATGGCCGCGATCGACGCGGTCTGCGCCCAGGCCGAGCGGATCATCGGCCGTCTCACGGAGCGCGGCGCAGCGGGCGCGGCCGACCGCCTTCCCGACCCATCGGCAGCACCCGGAACGGCACCCGGACCGGGCAAGGCGCGCGGACGGAGCCGGACGTCGCAGGGTCCTGCACGGACCAGGCGGGACGCGAAGTCCGGCGGACGCGCCGGAAAGACGCCGGACGCAGCGGCCGGCGACACGAAGCTGTGCATCCCCTACGGCAACAAGGAGACGGCGCAGAAGCTGGGTGCGCGCTACCGCGACGGCGGCTGGTACGCGCCGCCCGGCACGAACCTCCGCCGGTTCCGCGACCATGGCTGGCTCTAGGACGGCAGCCAACCCCGGCGACGGCGGTGCCACGGTCGCCTGCGCCGTGAACAACGTTCACAGGCGCATCATCCACGTCGACATGGACGCGTTCTACGCCTCGGTCGAGCAGCGCGACGACCCGACCCTGCGCGGCCGGCCGGTGGCGGTGGGCGGCTCGCGCGCCCGCGGCGTGGTGGCGGCGGCGAGCTACGAGGCCAGGCGCTACGGCGTGCGCTCGGCGATGCCGTCGGTCACCGCGCGCCGGCTGTGCCCGGAGCTCGTGTTCGTGCCGCCCCGCTTCGACACCTACCGCGCGGTGTCGCAGCAGATCCGTCGCATCTTCGAGGCCTATACCGACCTGATCCAGCCGCTGTCGCTGGACGAGGCCTACCTCGACGTGACCCGGCCGCTGCGCGACCTCGGCTCCGCCACCGCGATCGCCAACGAGATCCGGGCCCGGATCCGCGACGAAACCGGCCTGACCGCCTCGGCCGGCGTGTCCTACAACAAGTTCCTGGCCAAGCTCGCCTCTGACCAGCGCAAGCCGGACGGGCTGTTCGTCATCACCCCCTCACGCGGCCCCGGCTTCGTGGAGGCGCTGGCGGTCGACCGGTTCCACGGCGTCGGCCCGGTGACGGCGGCGAAGATGCGCGCCCTCGGGATCCGCACCGGGCTCGACCTGCGCGCCTGGCCGCTGGAGCGCCTGGTCCGGCACTTCGGCAAGGCCGGACCGCACTATCACGCCATCTCCCGCGGCGAGGACGAGCGGCCGGTGGTGACCGACCGGCCGCGCAAGTCGCTCGGCTCGGAACACACCTTCGCGGAGGACGTATCGGACTGGGAGGACGCCTGCGCCGCGCTCGCGCCCGCGATCGACAAGGTCTGGACCGGCTACCAGACGGCGGGGCGGCCGGCGCGCACGGTGACGCTGAAGGTGAAGTTCTCCGACTTCCGCATCGTCACCCGGGCGGCCTCTAGCCCGGAACCCTTCGCCACCCGGACCGCGCTGGCGGAGGCGGTGACGGTGCTGCTGCGCGGACTGTTCCCGTTCGAGCGCAGCATCCGGCTGCTGGGCGTCAGCGTGTCGCGCTTCGATGCCGCCGGTCCCGGCCCGACGCCCGACCTGTTCGGCTGAACGCCCTGCTGGCGCAGCAGTCCCGATCCCGCTGGGTTCCGCCGGGGACCCGAACGTGATACGATCGAGGATCACCCTAGCGCCACGGCACCCGTTCCTGTCGTCACGTTCCTCACGTGGCGGTCCGGAAGCGGTCGAGCACACGGTGCGGCATCCCCGACGCCGGGCGGAGCAGGAGACGGCAGGCTTATGCTGACCAGGACGGCGACACAGATCCAGGACGACCCGGTGGACGGCGAGGCTATTCCCGACGACGTGTCCGACGAGACGGTATCGGAGGGGTCCGAGGCGGACGCCCAGGCGGACAACAGACCGCGTCCCAGCGCCGCCCGCAAGCCCCGCGACGACGAGCCGTTCGCGGAAGGCGACCACGTCGTCTACCCGACGCACGGGGTCGGCAAGGTCGAGCGCATCGCCACCGAGGAGATCGCCGGCCACAAGCTGGAGCTGATCCACATCACCTTCGAGGAGAACCGGATGACGCTGCGCGTCCCGGTGGCGAAGGCCAAGAGTGCCGGCCTGCGCAAGCTGGCGACGCGCAAGCTGTTCGACGAGGCGCTGGCGATCCTGAAGGGACGTGCGCGGATCAAGCGCACCATGTGGTCCAGGCGGGCGCAGGAATACGAGGCGAAGATCAACTCCGGCGACCCGCTGGCGATCGCCGAGGTGGTGCGCGACCTGCACCGCAACGCCGGCCAGCCGGACCAGAGCTTCTCCGAGCGGCAGATCTACGAGGCGGCGATGGACCGGCTGGCCGCCGAGCTCGGTGCCCTGGAACGGATCGACAAGAACGCCGCCGCGGTGAAGCTCGCCGACTACCTCAAGACCATCACTTAGGGCAGTCTCCGTTCACCCGGGTTTACTTCGATGCCCTGACCGTCGTTCCAACCAGCATCCTCATCCGGTCGGCTGATCTACCTGATCGGGATGTGCTCCAGCCGAGGCCGTTGCGAAACATCCGTTCCTGATGGCCGAGTTGGCGGGCGCGGCTGCCAACCGGTCAGAAGTGTACCTGGCGCTCGCTCCGTGGACGGCCGGAGCAGGTCGATGCCAGGCGATCCTTGCTTTCATCTCGCGGCGCACGGCGAGGACGGCAGCAGTCCATGGCACGGCAGCAGCGGCAAGCCGGGCGAACGCGTTCCGTCGCGCCGGTCCAGCGGGCGCAGACGGCTGATACGATCAGGCCCGGCCATCCCGCGACCTCGCGCGGGCCTGCCGCCGGTCGCGCGCCCACCTCCATCCCGCGGAGCCGACCGCTCGGCAGGCCACCACAGGTCAGGTTCACGGCAGCCTCCCCGAGGACGCCCTCAGGGCAGCAGGCCGCCGAGGTCGCAGGTGGCGGTGCTGCTCATCGTGGCGAGCACGCTGTTGGTGGACGTCTCGTGCCGGGTGACGCAGCCGGTCGCGGTGCCGGCGGACAGGTAGTCGGCGGTGCTGCTGCCGACATGCGACGACACCGACCCGTCCGCCGCGAGGTCCAGCACGTCGCTCGGCGCCACCGTCTCGTGCACCAGCCAGGCCTCGGTGGGCACGCCGTCGACCAGCCGCAGCAGGCCGTCCTCCAGCGACTGTTGCACCGCGGTGGTCTGCGCAGCGCTGCCGTCGGCGTTGACGGTGTAGGCGTAGTGCAGGGCGAGCGGATAGGAGAAGCTGCGCACCGACACCGTCTGCCGGCCGGCGGCAGCCGTGGTCACGGTGCTGACCGTGTCGGTGCGCTGACTGACGTCCTGGTCGTCCACCGTGCCAGACACGTCGAAGCTCTGGCTGTTGGAGAACCGCCCAACCTGGGCGACCGTGGTGGTGACGAGCCCGTGCGAGGTGAGCGCGGTGCCGCTGATGGTGTAGTCGTGCTGCGACGTGGTCAGCACGGTGCCGGTGGCGACGCCGCCGGTCTGGGTGATGCTGCTGGTCACCACCGGGGCGGGTGCTGCCAGGGTGTTGCGGGTGACGGCGCCGGACACCGAGCTGCCGCCGTGGTCGAGGAACAGGTAGAGCGCGCCGGTGACGGAGAAGTACTGGTTCGCGCCTGCGACCGACAGGGAGATCGTGTGCGGCCGGCCGTCGTCGATGGCGCCGACGAACGGGGTCAGCTCCACCGAGTACGGCCTGAACGCCAGGGTCTGCACGCCCGGGATCGGCTCCCACAGGTAGGGGTCGATGCCGCCGGTGAAGATGAAGGGATACACCGGCGCCACGCCGGCCGGGGTGCCGTCGATCGCCACCTGCCCCTCGCGGAACGCGCCGCCGCCGCAGGTGTCCAGCGCGGTGGCCAGCGCGTCCGGCACGCAGGTGTACCAGAACTCGTCGCCCTGCTGGCTCTGCAGCAGCACGTCGAGGCGCGCCCGCTCCACGTTGGTCGGCAGCACGCCGGTGCGGCTCAGCGACTGGCTGCCGTCGTTCAGCGCCACCGTGTCCGCGGTCGGGTCGCTGTTGAGCGGGATCACCAGGTCCGGAGTGGCGGGTGCGGGGTAACGGCTGGTCGCGGGGTAGAACGACAGGCTGGCGTTGGCGGTGATGGTGCTGGTGTCGGTGCTGTTCGTGTAGTTGGCGATCAGCACGTGGCCGATCTGCGGGGTTTCCAGCAGGGCGGTGTCATCGGTGACGTCGCGCTCCACGTGCCAGGAGGGCGCCAGGGCGGCGCGTGGCTCGGCAGTGGTGCCGAACAACAGGTTGACCCCGCCCAGGAAGATGGTGGCGGTGCGGTCGTACTGCCGTCCGGCGTCGAGCGAGATGTCGGTGCTGAGCACCACCTTGGCCCAGGGGCCGGGACAGGCGGCCGGCGGCGCGTAGTTGAACGGCACCGCACTGGCACCGAAGCTGGCGTTGCTGGCCAGCGTGACGCGGCACGGCGTCTCGTCCGGATGCGTCACGTCGGGCTCGATCGGGGCCACGTTGCTGCTGCCGACCACCGGCTGCGCCAGGGCCGGTCGGACCAGAACGGGCAGCGACAGGAGGGGGAACAGCGCGATGCCGGACAGGAGCAGGGTCCGGGGCGGCACGAGGAAGCGGGCGCGGCGTCGCATGGCGTTGGATCCGTATGTTGCAACACGTATCCAAGCACGACCGCCGGGCATGAAAAAGGCCCCCGGTCTCGCGACCAGGGGCCTTTTGGTGTCCAGGACGGCAGCGGCTCAGTTGCTGCTGCTGCGCGTCCCGGTGAGCTGGAGCAGGAGGGTAAACAGGTTGATGAAGTTCAGGTAGAGGCTCAGCGCGTCGCTGACGCTCTGCTTCGCCGCTCCGTCGACGCCCTGGTAGTAGGCCAGCTGGCCGTAGTTCCACTTGATGCGCTGGGTGTCGTACGCGGTGAGCCCGACGAAGACCAGCACGCCGATCAGGCTTGTCAGCAGGTAGAGGCCGGGACTGTGGGTGAAGATGTTGACGAAGCTGGCGATGACGACGCCGACCAGGCCCATGAGGAGGAACGAGCCGAACCGGGTCAGGTCGCTCTTCGTGGTGTAGCCCCACAAGCTCATTGCCGCGAAGGTGCCGGCGGTGATGAAGAACACCCGCGCGATCGACAGGTCCGTGTAGATGTAGAAGAGATTGGTCAGGCTGAGGCCCATCGTCGCCGAGAAGGCCCAGAACAGGGCCTGCGTGGCCTGCCGAGACAGCCGGTTGATGCCGAAGCTCAGCACCATCACGAAGCCGAGCGGCGCGAACATGGCGACGATGCCGAGCATGGTCGGGCGGATCGCCACCATGCCGTTGGACATCATCACCGTCTGGTGGAACAGCGCGGACAGCTGGCTGTGGGCGATGCCGTAGGCGACCAGCCCGGTCAGCACCAAGCCGGATGCCATCCAGTTGTAGACGCGCAGCATGTAGGCACGCAGCCCGAGATCCACGGCGCCGGCCTGGACGCCGATGCCGGTCCTGCTGGGGGTGGTCCGATAGTCGGGAACGAACGCCATGGTCTTCCGATTCCTGTGGAGCCGGGCGATCCCGGCGGTCCCTGCCGCTATGTTGGAGGTTCCGCACGCGAGGTCAAGGATGACGCGGCCCGCCCGGCCTCAACGGTTCGACGGCGGCGGCGGCGGCGGCGGCGATTGACCACCGAAATCGGCGCGGGCACCGTTGCCGGCCGCCGGTTCCGGCTCCGGCGGGCTCATCCGGAAGGCAGGAGTCGCTGACATGACCGGCGTGCACCGCGAAGCCGAGCAGCCGGCGCCCCGCGCCGCGATCATGCTCGCCGTGCTCGCGGCGGTGATGCTCCTGTTCCTGCGTCGGCCGCCCGCGCACTGATGCGCCTGTTCGTGGCGCTGGACCTGCCGTGGACCCTGCGCGAAACCCTGTCCGGCCTGTGCGGCGGCCTGTCCGGTGCGCGCTGGACGGCGCCGGAGAACCTTCACCTGACGCTCCGCTTCATCGGCGAGGTCCGTCGCGACCAGGCAGAGGAGGTCGACCTCGCCCTTCACGCGCTGCGCGGCCGGCGCTTCGAGCTGTGGGTGTCCGGCACGGGCGTGTTCGAGCGGGGAGGACGTCCCAGCGTGCTGTGGGCCGGCGTCGACCGGTGCGAGCGGCTCGAACACCTGCAGAACAAGATCGAGACCGCCCTGCAGCGCGCGGGGGTGCCGCCGGAACGGCGCCGCTTCCAGCCGCACGTTTCGCTGGCGCGGGTGGATGCCGTGGCCGAGCCCCTGCTTGCCGGCTGGGTGCAGAGCCACAACCTGCTTCGCACCGGACCGGTGCCGGTCGACAGCTTCACGCTGTTCAGCTCGCAGCCCGGTCCCGATCAGCCGGTCTACACCGCGGAGGTCGATTATGAACTGGAATGAGTGTGGATCCGGATCGTGGGCAGTCGGGAGTGGCGTCGGCCTCGTCGCCCTGCTGTGCGGGCTGTCCTGGATCGCCGTACCGGCGCGGGCGGCGGTGCAGGTGCCCGGGCCGATGCAGGTCGGGCCGTCCTGGGCGCAGGCCGACGCCACGCGCGCGACCGCCCTGCTCAGCACGGTCATCGTCAACCACGGCACCCTGGCCGACCGCCTGATCCGGGTCGAATGCCCCGCGTCGGGACACGTGGCGCTGCGCAACGCCACGCTGCACGACGACATCGCCACCCCGACCCCATCCCAGCAGCACGAGGCGGAAGCCACCACCCGCAGCCAGAACGGGCTCGACCTGCCGCCGGCCCTGCACGGCCAGCTCCATCCGGTGACCGCACTGATCGACCTGACGCAAGCGACGCAGCCGCTGTCCGACGGGGCTCTGGTGCCGTGCACGGTCACCTTCGCCCACAGCGGCGAGCAGATCCTGATCTTCACCGTGGGCGAGCAGCCGACCCCCACCTCGGAGCCCTGAGGCCCGTCCGTGGCGCCTTCCGCGGATCGTCCGCCACCACCAGTGGTGCACTCCCGCGCCGCGCCCGACGGCGCAGCCACGGGCGAACCCGACGCGGCGCTGGCCCGGCTGGTGGCCGAGGTGCGCGCCTGCCGGGTATGCGCGCCACAGCTTCCGCTCGGACCGCGGCCGATCCTGCACGTGTCCACCACCGCCCGGATCCTGATCGCCAGCCAGGCGCCGGGGACGGTAGTGCACGAGAAGGGGATCTCGTTCTGGGACGCCTCCGGCGACCGGCTGCGCTTCTGGCTCGGGCTGGACAAGGACGTGTTCTACGACACGGCACGGGTGGCGATCCTGCCGATGGGGCTGTGCTATCCCGGCCGCCTCCCTGCCGGCGGTGATCGGCCGCCACGTCCGGAATGTGCCCCGATCTGGCGCGACCGGGTGCTGTCGCACATGCATGGGCTGCGGCTGACGCTGCTGATCGGCACCTACGCGCAGACCCACGTGCTCGGTCCAGGGCTGATGACCGAGCGGGTGCGCCGGTACCGCGACTACCTGCAGCGCGGGTTCTTCCCGCTGCCGCACCCGTCCTGGCGCACCGGGGTGTGGGAGGCGCGCAACCCGTGGTTCCCCGAGGTCGTGCTGCCTGCGCTCAAAGCAGAGGTGGCATGCGCCCTCGACATGGAGAGTGACGGAAGCTAGGACGGGCGGGTGTCCGCTTCCTGGTTCCGTTCCCTCGTCGTGGCGCTCTGCCTGCTCGCCGGCCCGCCGGTGCTGGCGGACGAAGCGGGCTGCGGCAGCGTCATCGTGCCGACCGGCGTCGGCCTCGGGCCGCCGGCCGGGGTCAACTCGCTCAACCCGCTGCTGACCAACTCGACCTATGCGCATGAGGTGATCGAGCAGTTCCTGCGGCCGCTGGTCTGGATCGACCGGCACGGCCAGCCGGACTACGACCGCAGCGTGGCCGCGTCGGTGGACACTCCCGATGGCGGCTCGACCTTCACCGTCACCCTGCACGACTGGCGCTGGTCGGACGGGGTGCCGCTGACGGCGGGCGACGTCGCCTTCACCCTGGACCTGATCCGGACCATGGGGCCGAGCTATGTCTGGTATGGCCTGGGCGGCGTGCCGACGCTGATCGCGTCGAGCCGGGTCGTGTCGGCGCACCAGCTCGAATTGCGCATGGTGCGCAAGGTGAACCCGCGCTGGTTCGTCTCGCTCGGCCTCGGCAACCTCTTGTTCCCCCTGCCCCGGCACGTGTTCGCCGGCATGAGCCCGGTCGAGCTGCGCCGGCGGCAGAACGACGCCACCCTGTTCGCGGTCGGCGACGGCCCGTTCGTGCTGAAGGAGTACGCGGTCGGGCGGCACGCGGTGCTGGTGCCGAACCCGCTCTACGGCGGCCACCGTCCGCAGGTGCGGCGCCTGGTGATCGCCTTTCCCACCGGCAACACCGCGCTGGAGCAGATGCGCGCCGGCGCGCTCGACATGGCGAGCATCCCCTACCTGCTGACGCGGTTTGCCACCCGCCTGCCGGGTTTCGGGGTGGTGAAGCTGACGCCGATCTTCTCCTACGGCGACGGCTACATCAACTTCCGCTCGAAGACGGCGCCGTTCCTGGCCGATGACGCGGTGCGTCGGGCGATCACGCGCGGCATCGACCAGAAGGAGATCGTGGACCTGATCTACCGCGGCCAGGCCAGCGTCGACCACGGCCCGGTGCCGCCCTCCATGGTGGACCTGCAGTCCGACGCGGCCCGCGCCGGCTATCCGGACCTGTCCTTCGACCCCGCCGCCGCCAGCGCGCTGCTGGCGAAGGACGGTTGGACCGCCGGTCCGGACGGGATCCTGGTCAGGAACGGGCAGCGTCTCGCCTTCACCATCCTGACCTCGTCGGAAAGCGCCGACGGGATCATCCAGGCGCAGCTGATCCAGCGCAACCTGCGCAGGATCGGCATGGACGTGTCGATCCGTACGATCGGCTTCAACCAGCTGCTGGCGATCCTGGACGGCAACGGCCACGACTGGGACGTGGTCACGATCCGCTGGTCGATCGTGACCTATCCCAACGTGCGCGACTTCTTCTCGGCCGACGGCGCGCTGAACTACGGCCACTACCTCGACCCGCGCATGGACGCCCTGAACCGCGACGTGATGTTCGGCTCCGGCGACGGCCCGCTGCACGCGGTGCAGGACTACACGGCCGAGCGGGCGCCGCACCTCTACCTCCCTTCCGGCACGCCGGAGGTGCTGGTGCGGCCCGGCATCGGCCACGTATCCGACTTCCTCAGCCCGAACGGGATGTGGTCAGCCGAGCTGCTGACGCTGTCCGGCCCGCTCGCCTGCACGGCCGACGGGGGAGGCGACGATGCTGCGCGTCGTTAGGGCACGCCTCGGCAGCGCCGCGCTGTCGCTGCTGATCCTGACGGTGCTGGCCTTCGTGATGAGCCACCTGACGCCGGGCGGCCCGGCCTACTCGATCCTGGGACCGGCGGCGCGGCCCGATACGGTAGCGGCGATCAACCACGAATTCGGCCTCGACCTGCCGATCTGGCGTCAGTACCTGCGCTGGCTGTGGCAGCTGGCACACGGGCGGCTGGGCAGCTCCTACCTGTCGAACCAGCCGGTCGGCGCCCTGCTGCTGTCGTACGAGGCGAACACGATCCTGCTGCAGCTGGTGGCGCTGGCCGCCAGCCTCGCCATCGCCTTCGGGCTCGGGCTGCTGCACGGGGTGTTCCACGCCCGCCGCCTCGGCCGCGTGATCGGCACGCTGGAGCTGGCGCTGTTCGCCCTGCCCTCGTTCTTCGTCGGCACCCTGCTGATCCTGTGGGTGTCGATGGGGTTGGGCTGGCTGCCCGCCGGCGGGCTGGAGGACCTGCGCCTGTCGCACCAGACGCCGGGCTCGATGCTGTCGCACCTGGCGCTGCCGGCGGCCACCATCACCCTGTTCACGGTGCCGGCGCTGTCGCGCTACCTGGCGCAGAGCGTGCACGAGGAGCTCGGCCGCGACTACGTGCGCTCGGCCGCCGCGCGCGGCGCCTCGCCGTTGCGGATCCTGTTCCGGCACGTGCTGCGCAATGCGCTCCGCCCGGTGGTCACGCTGCTCGGCCTGTCGCTGCCGACGATCTTCGCCGGCGGCATCGTCACGGAGACCGTGTTCTCCTATCCGGGCCTCGGCTGGCTGCTGTGGCAGTCGGCGATCGGCCAGGACTACCCCGTGCTGATCGGCATCGTGCTGGTGATCGGGGTGCTGACCGTGCTCGGCAACCTGCTGGCCGACCTGGTCAACGGGCTGCTCGACCCCCGGACCAGCTATGCCTGACGCGGCGTCCGTGTCCGGCACGGGTCTGCGCGTGCGCCTTCCCGGCCTCGCCGCCCTCGTCGGCAACGGCAGCCTGCTGGCCGGCACCGTTCTCGCCCTCCTGGTGCTGTTGTTGTGCTTCGTGGTGCCGCTCGGGTGGCGGGCCGACCCGTATGCGCTCAACCCCTTGTCGCCGTTGTCGCACCCGAGCCGGCTGTTCCCGCTCGGCACCGACGAGCTCGGCCGCGACAACCTGGCGCGGGTGATGGATGCCGGGCAGGCGACGCTGCTGGTGGCGCTGCCGGCGGCGGCCGTTACCTTCCTGGCCGGGCTGCTCTACGGCCTCGCCTCCGGGCTCGGGCCGCGGCTGCTGGACGCGGTGATGATGCGGCTGCTCGACGCGGTGCTGGCGCTGCCGGGGCTGGTGGTGCTGATCTTCTTCGCCGCCATCCTGCGGCTGTCCACCCCGTCGCTGATCCTGCTGCTCGGGCTGATCTCCTGGCCGCCGCTGGCCCGGCTGGTGCGCAACGAGACGCGGGCGGTGCGCGACCGCGAGTTCGTCCAGGCGGCCCGGCAGTTGGGCGGCGGCTTCCTCCACGTCGTCACCACCCACCTGCTTCGGGTGATGGCGCCGGTGCTGGCGGTGAACTTCACCTTCCTGGTCGGCGAGATGATCCTCGTGCTGTCGGCGCTGTCGTTCCTGGGCCTGGGCGTGCAGCCGCCGCAGACCAGCTGGGGCGGCCTGCTGGAAGGCGCGCTGCAACTGGTGGCGCTCGACCCATGGTGGCTGGTGCTGCCGCCCGGGCTGCTGATCTTCGCCTCCCTGCTGTCGGCCTCGCTGATCGGCCAGGGGCTGCTGGCCCGGCAGGGGCGCGCCCGGTGAGCGCGGTGCTGGAGCTGGACGCCCTGTCGGTGTCCCTGCCGGCGCACGATGGCGGCCGGCTGGTGCCGGTGCTGGACGCGCTGGACCTCCAGGTGCAGGCCGGCGGGATGACCGCGCTGGTGGGGGAAAGCGGCTCGGGCAAGACGGTCGCAGCACTCGCGGCGATGCGCCTGCTGCCGCGCGGCGCCCGCACCTCCGGCCAGGTGCGCTTCGACGGCCTCGACCTGCTGGCGCAGGACGAGCGGCAGATGCGGCGGCTGCGCGGCCGCATCGGCATGGTGTTCCAGAACCCGCTCTCGGCGCTGAACCCGAGCGCCACGGTCGGCGCGCAGGTGGCGGAAGGATACCGGCTGCACGAAGGAGGCAGCCGGGCGCAGGGGCGCAGGCGGGCGGTCGAGCTGCTGGGCGAGGTCGGCATCCCCGACCCGGCGCGGCGCCTCGACGACTACCCGCACCAGTTCTCCGGCGGGCAGCGGCAGCGGGTGATGATCGCCGCCGCCCTGGCCTGCGACCCGCGGGTGCTGATCGCCGACGAGCCCACCACCGGGCTCGACCCGCTGGTGGCGCGGCAGATCCTGGCGCTGCTGGCTCGGCTGGGGCGCACGCACCGGCTCGGCGTGCTGTTCATCACCCACGACCTGTCGATCGTGGAGGCGCATGCCGACCGGCTGACGGTGCTATATGCCGGCCGCGCGGTCGAATGGGGCGAGGCGCGGCGGTTCTTCGCGGCACCTCGCCATCCCTACAGCCAGGCCCTGCTCGCCGCGGTGCCCAGGCTCGGCCAGGCGACGCTGCAGGGGATCCCCGGCACGCTGCCGGACCCGCTGGTGCTGCCGCCCGGCTGCCGATTCGCGCCACGCTGCCCGCACCGCCGGCCGCCCTGCGACGACGGATATCCGCCGGCGCTGGGCGACACCGACGATGCGGCCTGCTGCCTTTATCCATCGCCGCCGCCGAACTTGAACGATGTTCACGCAACGCCCGCGGCGGGACGCGCCACCCGGACCGGCGCGGCGCCGCTGCTCGTGCTCGACGACGTGTCGGTGCGCTACCCCGCCTCGGGCCTCGGACGGCGGGATGGGGCACCTCCGTCGCTGCAGGGGGTGTCCCTGACCCTGCGTCGCGGCGAATGCCTCGGCATCGTCGGCGAAAGCGGCTCGGGCAAATCGACGCTGGGGCGAGCGATCCTGCACATGCTCCGCCACGACGGCCGCATCCTGCTGGACGGGCAGGCGGTCGCCGACCTGCCGGGACCGGAGCGGAGGCGGGCACGGCGGCGGATCCAGCCGGTGTTCCAGGACCCGCGGGAGTCGCTCAACCCCCGCCTGCGCATCCGCGACGCGCTGGCCGAGCCGCTGCGGCTGGGCGGGGTGTTCGACCGCGTCCGGCTCGACCGCGAGGTGGCGGCGCTGCTGGCCAAGGTCGGGCTCGACCCGTCGCTGGCCGGGCGCTGGCCCGGGGAGATCTCCGGCGGCCAGGCGCAGCGCGTGGCGGTGGCGCGTGCGCTGGCGGCGCGCCCGGAGATCATCGTGCTGGACGAGCCCACCTCGGCGCTCGACGTGTCTACCCAGGCGACCGTGCTGACCCTGCTGCGCGACCTCGCCCGCAGCGAGCACGTCGCCTACGTGGTGATCAGCCACGACCTGGCCGCGGTGAGCTGGCTCGCCGACCGGATCGCGGTGCTGAAGGACGGCCGGGTCGTCGAGATGGCGGACACCGAGACCTTGCTCGCGTGTCCGGTACATACCTACAGCGCCGCCCTGATCGCCACCGCGCCGCGCATGACGACGCAGGCGGGTTGCGCCGCGCCGCCGACAGGGATTCCCTGACCCGCGGAAGCCCGCTACCGGTCATCGGGCGGATTGGGACCAAATCCGTACAAGCCTGAGCCAAGGGAAGGATGCGCTGATGTCCGGCTTCACCGGTCTCGCCGGGCAGGGTTGGCTGCAGCTCGGTGAGCTGACGCTGGCGTTCGTGCTGTCGGCGCTGGTCGGGCTGGAGCGCGAGATCCGGCAGAAGGCGGCGGGGCTGCGCACCTATACCCTGGTCGGCGTGGCGGCTGCGCTGTTCATGCTGATCTCCAAGTACGGCTTCAACGACGTGCTGGTGCAGAACCGGGTGGTGCTGGACCCGTCGCGGGTCGCGGCCCAGGTGGTGTCGGGGATCGGCTTCATCGGCGGCGGCGTGATCTTCATGCGCCGCGACCTGGTGCGTGGCTTGACCACGGCGGCGTCGGTGTGGCTGACCGCGGCACTCGGCATGGCGTGCGGCGCCGGGCTGCCGGTGCTGGCGCTGGCGACCACGCTCGGCCACTTCGTCATCATGCTTGGCTTCCCGATGCTGGTGCGCCGGGTGAAGCGGCACCAGCGCACCGCCAGCGAGATCCACATCTCCTATGCCGACGGACGCGGCCTGCTGCGCACCATCCTGATCCGCTGCACCGAGCTGCGCTTCGCCATCGACCAGGTGCGGCTGAGCCGGCCCGGGCGGGCGATCGACGTCGGGGACCAGGCGCAGGACGCGCTCGACGTGGAGGGCGCCGACGCCGAGACGGCGGACCGGCCGGCCGGCGGCACGGTCAGCCTGCGCATGCAGGTGGTCGGCAAGCGGCCGGTGTCGCACCTGGTGGCGCGGCTGAGCGACATAGAAGGCGTGATCGAGGTGGGAACGGTGGACGCGGCCGACCTGGATTGAGGGAGCGTCTCAGGACGGATCGGGCGAGACCTCGCGCTTGAGGGTGCGGAGGGTGAACACCGAGCGGCAGTGGCGCACCCCGGGCAGGCCGTACAGCCGCTCGCGCAGGAACACCTCGTAGCCGGCGGTGCCGTCCACGGCGATCCGGGCCAGGTAGTCGTAGTCGCCGCTGACCATGAACAGCTCCAGCACCTCCTTCATGCGCGCGAGGCGCTCGCCGAACTCGCGCACCAGGCCCATGTCGTGGCGGTCCAGCGTGATCTCGATGAACACGGTGTCGGCGAGGCCAAGCGCCTTCTGGTCGATGCGCGCCGTGTAGCCGGTGATCACGCGCTGCTCCTCCAGCCGGCGCACGCGGTTCCATACCGGCGTGGGCGACAGACCGACCAGCTCGGCCAGCCTGGCGTTGCTCAGCCGGCCGTCGGCACGGAGCGCGGACAGGATACGGCGGTCGGCGGCGTCGAGCACCGGTTCGGGCATGGACGGGTTCTCCCAGAGGATCCTGCTGCAGAAAGATTGAAAACGACCTGCTCATTCTCTGTGGCGGTGTTTCCTTGGGCAAGAACCGAATAAAATCTGCCGTTCTCGGATGTATCATCCCCACACATCAGGGAAACCGCCATGACGGGAACGGGTTCACGGTCAAGGTTGCGGTTCAGGCCGGAGGCGCTGCTGTTCCTGCTCACGCCGCTGCTGTTCGCCGGCAACATGCTGGTGGCGCGGCTGGTCGCCGGCGACGTCCCGCCGGTGACGCTGGCGTTCCTGCGCTGGAGCGTGGCGGCCCTGGTGCTGCTGCCGTTCGCGCGCGGCATGCGCGCCCACCTGGACCGCATCCTCTCGCCCCGCTTCGCCCTGCTGGTGCTGACCGGCGGCGTGCTGGCGGTGGCGCCGCTCTACGCGGCCACGTCGCGCACCAGCGCCGGCAACGTGGCGCTGCTGGTGTCGGCGGCCCCGGCCTTCGTGCTGGTCGCCGAGCGGGTGCTGTTCCGGGCGGCACTGCGCCCATCGGCGCTGCTTGGGATCGTGATGGCGGCGGCGGGCGTAGCGACGGTGGTGACGCACGGGCACCCGGCGGCGCTGCTGGCGCTGTCGTTCAACGGTGGCGACGCGCTCGCCTTTGCCGCCATGCTGAGCTGGGTCGCCTACACCCTGCTGAGCAGGCGGCGCCCGGTGCCCCTGCCGCCGACGGTCGGGCTGGCGGCGCTGTCGGCCGGCAGCGCGCTGATGCTGCTGCCGGCCGCCGCGGTCGAGCTGGGGCGTCACCTGCACCAGCCGCAGCTCGGGCTGGTGCTGACCCCGCGCAGCCTCGGCGCGATCCTGTTCCTGTGCCTGGTGCCCTCGATCGGCGCCTATGGCAGCTACCAGCAGCTGGTGCGCAGCTTCGGTCCGGCACGGGCCGCGAGCTCGATGTATGTCGTGCCGGTGTACGCGGTGCTGCTGGCCGCGGCGCTGCTCGGCGAGGCGCTGCGTCCCTACCATGCCGCCGGGCTGGCACTGATCCTGGGCGGCGTCGCCCTGGCCGCCTGGGGCGGGCGCAGCGCGTCGGCGGCAAGGCCGGTCCCCGCGGCCCCGCTCCGGCCGGCATCCGCTGCACGCTGAACCCGAAGGTCCGGCGGCGCTACGGCTTGACCGCCAGCAGGTCGGCCAGCCCGACGCGGTGCAGCATCTCCGCCCTGACCCGGTCGAGCACCGCGTTCGCCACCTCCGACCCGTCGTTGGTCGGATCCACGTGCACCCTGAACGGGCGCCTGCCGCGCGGCGCGCCCACGATCGCCACCATCGCCTCGGCGACCGTGCCGGCATCGGCGTCGTCCGGAACGATGCCGGCGAAGGCCTTCTTCACCTCCTCGCCGAACTTCCGGTAGGGGCCGGCCTCGTACTCGGCAGCCCGATCCGTGTCGCCCGGCTCGCCGGCGTTGGCGAAGTGGTTGGTCCCGTTGGTGAACGCGCCGGGGACCAGGATGCTGGTCTCGATCCCCCAGCGGGTCAGCTCGCGCGCATAGGCGACCGCCAGTGCGTCCATGCCGGCCTTCGCCGCGAAGTAGGGACCGAGATAGGGCGGGGTGCCGCCGGCGGTGCTGCTGCTCGACACCCAGAGCAGCAGGCCGCTCTCCTGCCGGCGCAGGACCGGAAGCGCCGCCCGGTTGACCCGCTGCGTGCCGACCACGTTCACGTCGTAGAGCCCGGCGAGCTGCTCCGGCGTGAACGCTTCCAGCGGCCCGAAGCTCATGTGGCCGGCGTTGTGCACGACGACGTCGAGCCGGCCGCTTCCGACACGATCCGCGCCACCGCGTCCTCGGCCGAGGGGGAGGACGACACGTCGAGCTCGACCACCCGCAGGTCCGCCCCCTGTGCTGCGAACTGCCGGTAGCCTTCCGCGACCGTCGCGTTGCGTCCGGACGGGTCGAGCATGGTGGCGTAGACCGTGTGCCCGGCCCGGGCCAGCGCCTTGGCCGACAGCTCGCCGAAGCCGCTCGACGCGCCGGTGATCATGACGACGTGCCTGGCGTCCGGCCCGTGGTCCCGGGCCGGCTGGTCCGGCGGGCTCACGCGAAGCCGCCGTTGACCCGGACCACCTGGCCGTTCATCCAGCCGCCGTCCCTGCCGGCGAGGAAGCCGACCACGCCCGCGACGTCCTCCGGCTCGCCGATCCGGCCGAGCGGCGCCATCCTGGCGATCTGCGCGATCTGCTCCTCGCTCTTGCCCCGGAGGAACAGGGGCGTGGACACCGGGCCGGGTGCCACCGCGTTCACGGTGATGCCGCGCTCGCCGAGCTCGTTCGCCAGCACCTTGACCAGCCCCTCGACCCCCGCCTTCGAGGCGACGTAGGCGCCGTAGCCGGGAAAGCCCTTGGCCACCACGCTGCTCGAGAACGCGATGATCCGTCCTCCGTCCGCGACGTGGCTGGCGGCCTGGCTCATCACCAGGAAGGCGCCGCGCAGGTTGGTGGCGATGACCTTGTCGAACATCTCCACATCGCCGTCCCGGATCGGCGACAGCGGCATGATCCCGGCGCAATGGACCACCACGTTCACGGGCCCGAAGGCCGACGCCGCGTCGAACAGCCGCTTCACCTCGTCGGCGTTCGAGATGTCGGCGCCGGCACTCACCGCCCTGCCGCCGGCGGCCTGCAGGCCGCGGACCAGCCCGTCCGCCTTGTCCGACCCCCCGGCGTAATGAACGACGACGGAGAAATCGTCGGCCGAAAGCCGCTCGGCGATCTTCCTGCCGATCCCGCCGGACGCTCCGGTGATGATTGCCGTTCCCGCCATGCTCAGCCTCCCGTTCGGGACAGGAAAAGCCCTGGCTCCCGGTTGCGTGGCATGTTGGGGATCGATACAGCGTGCGCTTCCAGATTCTCCGGCAAACCTCGGCGGCCGATCATGCAGGCTCCTCGACCGGGCGCATCGCTGCCGACCCGCGATGATCGCGGAACACCGGTCGCGGACCGCGCGCAGCGGATCGCCGCGGTCGTTCCCGGCATGAAATGCCTGGTGACCCGCGAGAACATCTCCCGGAACGTGGCGTGGCGCCTGCACGAGCGGTACCACACCTTCATCGTGCACCTCGGCGGCACGATCAGCCGGCTCGAGACCGAGATGGAGGGGTGCGGCGCGCTGCACGACCCGCCGATGCCGGGGGAGCTGACGGTGGTGCCAGCGGGCCTGCGCTACGAGAGCATCGCCGGCGGCGGCGACGTGCGCTACGCCGAGATCCAGCTCGGCGACCGCCTGCTGCACCTGCCCGGACAGATGGCGGGAACCCTGCGCGCACGGGCAGGCCACTACGACGCGCGGCTGCATCGCCATGTCGGGCGGCTGGCGCGTCTCGCCGAGGCCGCGGACGACGTGTCCAGGATGGCACAGGAGGAAACCGGCCTCGACCTCCGCCGGCATCTCGTCGGCACCTATGCGGTCCCTGCCCCGAAGGAACGCACGCGCCGCCTCCCGGAAGGACCCAGGCTGTCGCGCAGCCAGGCCAGGATGCTCGACGAGCTCATCCGTGACCGGCTCGACCAGACGATGACGCTGCCCATCCTGGCCGCCTGCGCACGGTTGACGACACACCAGCTGCTGCCCGCCTTCCGTGCGGCGTTCGGCACGTCACCCGCGCAACACGTCATCGAGTGCCGCCTGCGCCGTGCCCGTTGGCTGCTCGCCAGCACGCGGCAGGACATCTCCATGATCGCGTTGTCTGCCGGCTTTTCCAGCCATTCCCACCTGAGCGGAACCTTCACCGCCCGGTTCGGCATGTCGCCCCGGGCGTTCCGCGCCGCAGGACGCGTTGCAGCGCACTAGACCGGGTTGGCGATCAGCTCCTTGATCCGGCTGGCCAGGGCCTGCAGCCCGAACGGCTTGGTCAG
>CAXTVS010000022.1:0-55562 GCA_964247735.1 uncultured Acetobacteraceae bacterium | reverse complement strand
CCGACCAGGACGGCGATCCCCGGCTGCTGGAGCAGACCGAGGAGCGGCTGTTCGCCCTGCGCGGCAGCGCCCGCAAGCACGGCGTGGCGGTGGTCGAGCTGCCGGCGCTGCTGGCCGGGCTGCGCGGCCGGCTGGAGGCGCTGGACAGCGGCCAGGCCCGCATCGGCGCGCTGGAGGTGGCGGTCCGCACCGCCCGCGCCGCGTTCGAGGCCGACTGCGCCGCGCTGGGCGCCGCCCGGGCCACCGCGGCGAAGCGGCTGGAAATTGCGGTGATGGCCGAGCTGCGTCCGTTGCGCCTGGAGCGGGCCCGGTTCCTCGTCTCGCTCGAGACGCTGCCGCCGGACAGCTGGACCGCGCGCGGCACCGAACAGGCCTCGTTCCTGATCGCCGCCAACCCCGGGCAGCCGGCCGGTCCCCTCGCCCGCGTCGCCTCCGGCGGCGAGCTGTCGCGGCTGATGCTGGCGCTCAAGGTGGTGCTGGCCGGCCGCTCGGCGATCCCGACCCTGGTGTTCGACGAGGTCGATTCCGGCGTCGGCGGCGCCACCGCCGCCTCGATCGGCGAGCGCCTGGCGCGGGTCGCCGACGAGGTGCAGGTGCTGGTGGTGACGCACAGCCCGCAGGTGGCGGCACGCGGCGACCACCACCTGCGCATCGCCAAGCGGGTGCGCAGCGACCGTACCGAGACGCTGGCCTCACCGCTGGACGGCACCGCCAGGCGCGAGGAGATCGCCCGCATGCTGGCCGGCGAGACCATCACCGAGGCGGCGCGCGCCGCCGCCGACAGCCTGCTCGGCGTGCACGGATGACGCCGCGCGACGTGGCCGCGCTGGAGCCAGCCGAGCTGAGCGAGACCGAGGCCGCCGCCGAGCTTGCCCGCCTCGCCGCCCTGCTAGACCGTCTCAGCCGCGCCTACCACAACGACGACGCGCCGGAAGCCACCGACGCCGAGTACGACGCCCTGCTCCGACGCAACGAGGCGATCGAGCGCCAGTACCCCGACCTGGTGCGCCCCGACACGCCCACCGCCCGCGTCGGCGCCCCGCCCGAGGGCGGCTTCGCCAAGCACGTGCACCTCGTGCCGATGCTGTCGCTGGACAACGTGTTCGACCGCGCCGACTTCGAGGGCTTCACCGCCCGCGCCCGCCGCTTCCTCGGCCTTAAGGAGGCCGAGCTGCGCCTGGTCGCGGAGCCCAAGATCGACGGGCTGTCGATCAGCCTCACCTACGAGCACGGCCGCTTCGTCCATGGCGCCACCCGCGGCGACGGCGCGGTCGGCGAGGACGTGACGGAGAACCTGCGCACCCTCCGCGACCTGCCGCAGCGGCTGCACGGTGAGGCGCCCGCGCTGATCGAGATCCGCGGCGAGGTGTTCCTGCGCAAGGAGGACTTCCTGGCCTTGAACGTTGTTCAGGCGGAGGCCGGGCAGCGGCTGTTCGCCAACCCGCGCAACGCCGCCGCCGGCTCGCTGCGCCAGCTCGACCCCGCCGTCACCGCCGGCCGTCCGTTGTCGCTGTTCGCGTATGCGCAGGGGCGGTCGAGCGAGCCGGTCGCCGCCACCCATTCCGGTTATCTCGACCGGCTGCGTGGCTGGGGCTTCCAGGTGAACCCGCTTTCGGCGGTGCTGGAGGGCGCGGAAGCGGCGGAGCGATTCCAGGCGCAGCTGGCGCTCGACCGCTCCGGGCTCAGCTACGACATCGACGGCGTGGTGTACAAGGTCGACGACCTCGCGCTGCAGGACCGGCTCGGCTTCGTCGGGCGCGCGCCGCGCTGGGCGGTGGCCTGGAAGTTCCCGGCCGAGCAGGCGATCACCCGGCTGGAGGACATACGCATCCAGGTCGGCCGCACCGGCGCGCTGACCCCGGTGGCGGTGCTGGAGCCGGTCAACATCGGCGGCGTGCTGGTCACCCGCGCCACCCTGCACAACGCCGACGAGATCGCGCGCAAGGACGTGCGCCCCGGCGACCGGGTGCAGCTGCAGCGCGCCGGCGACGTGATCCCGCAGATCCTGCGCAGGATCGAGGAGCCGGGGGTCTCCCGCGGTCCGGAATGGCGCTTCCCCGACCACTGCCCCGCCTGCGGGTCGAAGGCGGTGCGGCCCGAGGGCGAGGTGGTGGTGCGCTGCACCGGCGGCTTGGTGTGCCCGGCGCAGACGGTGGAGCGGCTGATCCACCTGGTGTCGCGGCTGGCGTTCGACATCGAGGGGCTGGGCGAGAAGTCGATCGCCGAGTTCCACGCGGCCGGGCTGATCCGGACGCCTGCCGACATCTTCCGCCTCAGGCCCGACCAGCTGCACGGCCGCGAAGGCTGGAAGGAGGTGTCGATCGCCAAGCTGATGCGCGCGATCGACGACCGTCGCAAGATCCCGCTGGCCCGCTTCATCTTCGCGCTGGGCATCCGCCGCATCGGCGAGACCAACGCCCGCCTGCTGGCCCGGCACTACGGCTCCTATGCCGAATGGCGTGCGCAGATGCAGGCCGCCACCGTGGTCGGCTCCGACGAGCGCCTGGCGCTGGGCAGCATCTCCCGCGTCGGCGGCGCCATCGCCGATGAGCTCGCCACCTTCTTCGGCGAGGCGCACAACCGCGAGGCGGTGGACGACCTCGCCGCGATGATGCGCGAGATCGGGGAGGAGGCGGCACCGGACAGCGCCGCGCTGGCCGGCCGCACGATCGTGTTCACCGGCTCGCTCGCCACCATGACCCGTCCCGAGGCCAAGGCGATGGCGGAGCGGCTGGGCGCCAAGGTCACCGACACGGTGTCACGCAAGACCGACCTGGTGGTGCTGGGCGCCGAGGCCGGCTCCAAGGCGAAGAAGGCGGCCGAGCTCGGGATCGAGGCGCTGGACGAGGCGGGCTGGCGCCGGCTGGCGGGGCTGCCGGAGATCGAGGGAGCGGCGTGATGGACGCCGTCCCGACCTCGGTCGGCGACCCGGGCTGCGTGACCGAGCTGCCGGGGGATGCGTGGCGCCGGCACTTCGTGATGGAGAACCGCGACGGCCGCGATCAGGTGGCCGCCGCCGTGGCCCGCCACGGATGGACCGGGTTCGAGACACCGCTGCCCGAGTACCTGTACGGCGTGGCACGCCGCATGCCCGGGCTGGTGATCGACGTCGGCAGCAACACCGGGTTCTACGCCCTGCTGGCCGCGCATGCGTCGGCGCGCAACGCCGTGCTGGCGTTCGAGCCGATGGCGGAGATCGCCGCGCGGGCACGGCGCAACGTCGACCGCAACGGGATGACCGGCCGGATCCAGGTGCGGCAGGTGGCGCTCAGCGACCGCAACGGGATGGCCGAGTTCTACGTCCCCGACGACACGCATGGCCTGGTCGAGACCAGCGCCTCGCTGCGCCGCGACTTCAAGGACGATCCGGCGGCGATCCGGCCGGTGACCTCATGCCGGCTCGACCGCGTGCTGCTGCGCCCGCGCTGGGCGCAGAGGCGCATCTCCCTGATCAAGATCGACGTCGAGGGCCACGAGGCTGCGGTGCTGAACGGTGCCCGCTGGACCATCCGCCTGCGCCGCCCGATCGTGTTCGTCGAGGTGCTGCCCAACGCCGACCTTCCGTGGCTCAACCACTTCATCCGCCGCCGCCGATACGTGGACGTGACGCTGGGTCCCGGCCGGCTCGCCACCGCTCGCGACACGGTCGCGCATGACCCTGACGCCTGGAACCATGCGCTGGTGCCGCAGGAGAAGCTGGACGCGTTCCTGGCGATCCGGCCGCCTCCGGATCTTTCCGTCTAGCCGCCCGCCGGCTTCTGTTCCCGCCGAACCATGCTGGATTGCCGCGCCACCGCCCGGAGGAGCCGCCATGAACGAGGAAGCCGCCCAGGAACACGCCCTTCATCTCCTGGCGCTGTACGTGGAGATCATGCAGGCGAACGAGGGCTACAAGCACGACCCGGAGGAGCACAACCTGTGCACCGCGGTGGTGGAACCGGCCAGAGGCGCCACCGAAACCTATGTCAGCTACTCGAACCCGAGCTGCCTCACGACCCTGCCGACGCGAGGCATCCGGGCGACGCTGATCCCGGAAGGGCGGCCGCACCGCTGCCTGATCCATCGTCCGGGGCGGCAGGACCTGCACACGGAGGTGCGCCTGCTGAACTACCTCTACTCGATCGAGCGGCTGAGCAGGCCGGGAACCGTGACCCTGTTCAGCACGCGGTCGGTGTGCACGACCTGCCGCTCCGCCATCGCCACGGCACAGACCGCGGTGTCGCGGCAGACCGGGCTGGTCGCGCTGGAGCTGCGCGCCGAGGACCGCGGCCACTCCCTTGAGCGCGCCTACATCTACAACGTCCGGCCCGGCACCGGCATGCTGGAGCGCGATGACCCGAGCGGACAGGGCTCGGTCGCCACCTTCTGATCCGGCGGCAACGCGCCCCGTCGGGCGCAGCGGCCGCGGGATGACACCGGACGCCGCCGTCCGGCCGGTCCAGGCCTACGGAAGCGCCGCGAGCCGTTCCGGGTCGGTCGCCGCCGCGCCGCCGCCCTGCCCGAGCAGGTCCCGCACCAGCGGGATCACCCGCGTCCCGTACAGCTCGATGCAGCGCATCATGTGCGCGTGCGACAAGGGTCCGGCGCCGTATTTCAGGTCGAACCGCGACAGGCTGAGCGCCTTTGCGGTGGCGGCGATCTTGCGCGCCACCGTGTCCGGTGCGCCGACATACAGCGAGCCGCGCGCGATCTCCGCGTCGAACGCGTCGCGCTGCAGCGGCGGCCAGCCGCGCTCGGCGCCGATCAGGTCGTGCATGCGCCTGTAGTCCGGCCAGAACCGCCCGCGCGCCTCGTCGTCGGTGTCGGCGACGAAGCCTGGCGAGTGCACGCCGATCGGCTGCAGCGGCGTCGCGAAGTGCCGCGCCGCACGGCCGTACAGCTCGACATAGGGCTCGAACCGCTTCGGGTCGCCGCCGATGATCGCCAGCATCATCGGCATGGCATGGTGCGCCGCCCGCACCACCGACTCCTGGCTGCCGCCGACGCCGATCCAGGTCCGGAGCTGCCGCCCGGCTTCCACCGTGGGAAACACCGCCTGGTCCACCAGCGGCGGCCGCACCGTGCCCTTCCAGGTGACGCGCGGCTGCCGCAGGAGGGCGACGAACAGGTCGAGCTTCTCGCCGAACAGCGTCTCGTAGTCGGCCAGCTCGTACCCGAACAGCGGAAAGGACTCCGTGAACGAGCCGCGGCCGAGGATCACCTCGGCGCGTCCGGAGGACAGCGCGTCCAGCGTCGAGAAGCGCTGGAACACGCGGATCGGGTCGTCCGAGCTCAGCACCGTCACCGCCGAGCCGAGCCGGATCCGCGCCGTGCGCGACGCGATCGCCGCCAGCACCGGCTCGGGCGCCGACACCGCGAAGTCGGCGCGATGATGCTCGCCGATGCCGAACACGTCGACCCCGACCGCGTCCGCCAGCACCGCCTCCTCGACCACGTCCCGGATCACCTGCGCATGCGACAGCAGGGTTCCGTCCGCACCGGCGGTGACGTCGCCAAAGGTGTCGAGGCCGAGTTCGAGACGTGGCATTCGGTGCTGCTCCCGTGACGATCCCCGCCGGCTGCCGGGCCTTTCACATGGCGCCGGAGCCCGTTCCGGCCAAGCGGTCGGACCGCTTCCGGACGGAACCGTCTCGCGCCGCGCCGCTTTGCGTCCGGGAGACCAGGCAGGCCCGCCGGCCCATCTCGACCATCCACCGGGAAAAACGTCGCATGACCGACCAGGCTGACCCACCCATCCGGATCCGTGCACGGCACACGCTGTCCGACCGGCGGTTCAGGCTGGAAACCGTGACCTTCGACCAGGATGCTGCCGACGGCACCACAGAAACGCTGCACCGCGAGGTCTACCACAGCGGCGTCGGGGCGGCGGTGCTGCCGCTCAACCGGGACGCGGGAACGGTGCTGCTGGTCCGCCAGCTCCGCATTCCCGCCCTTCTCCAGGGCGGCGAGGCCACGCTGCTCGAGGCCTGCGCCGGCATGGTCGACGAGGGCGACGAGCCGGCCGACACGGTGCGCAGGGAGGCCGAGCAGGAGATGGGCTACCGCCTGCACGACGTGCGCCGCGTGTGCACGGTGTATACCAGCCCGGGCGCCTGCACCGAGACGCTGCACCTGTTCTCGGCCCGCTTCAGCCCGTCGGACCGGACCGGGGCAGGCGGCGGCGTGCCGGCGGAAGGCGAGCGGATCGCGCTGCTGGAAATCCCGCTCGACCAGGCGCTCGACATGGTGGCGAACGGCGGGATCCGCGACGCCAAGACCGTGATCCTGCTGCAGCACGCCCGGCTGGCCGGCTGAGCCGAGGCGCGGCCTGCCGCCTCAGGCGCGCAGCCAGACCGGCTCCCTGAGCCCGGCCACGAACGCGGCGTGCGCCGCAAGCTCGGTCTTCGACGGCACCACCGGCCGCGGGGTGCGGCTGCGCGTCAGGGTGTAGGCCACCGCGCCGCCGCCTTCCGCCACCGCCAGCTCCAGGCCGCGCTGCCGCCCGCCCATCAGCTCGACATAGACCTCGGCCAGCAGCCGGCAGTCGAGCAGCGCGTTGTGGGTGGTGCGCTCGGACAGGTCGATGCCGTACCGCCGGCACAAGGCGTCCAGGCTGTTGGGCAGGCCCGGGAACCGGGTGCGCGCCATCTCCAGCGTGTCGATCATGCGCGTGCGGTCGAGCGCCGGCCGTCCCAGACGGATCAGCTCGGCGTCCAGGAAGCCGAAGTCGAACGGCGCGTTGTGGGCGATCAGCGGGTCGTCGCCGACGAAGCCGAGGAACTCGTCCGCGATCTCGTGGAACTTCCTCTGCCCCACGAGGTGCGCGCGGGTGTAGCCGTGCACGCGCGCCGCTTCCTCCGGCACGTCGCGCTCGGGATCGATCAGGGTGTGGTAGTGCCGGCCGGTCGGCAGGTCGCCGACCAGCTCCAGGGCGGCGATCTCCAGCACCCGGTCGCCGGTGGATGGGTCGAAGCCGGTGGTCTCGGTGTCGAACAGCACCGCGCGCTTCATTCCCCCGCCTCCCTCACGGCGGCCGGAGTCGCGCCAGCAGCCGCCTTATCTGCCCCAGGCCGTGGCTCCGCGACAACCCGGTGCGGATCACCAGGTCGGCGCGCCGGCGCTTCTCGCGGTCCGGCATCTGCCGCGCGATCAGCGCCGCCGCCTCGGCCTCGTCCATGCCGCGCCGCTGCCGGACCCGGTGCAGCTGCAGCGCCCGCGGCGCCGACACCACCAGGACGAGGTCGCAGGCGCGGTCGGCGCCGGTTTCCAGCAGCAGCGGCACGTCGAGCACCGCCAGCGGCGCGCCCCGCCGGCGCGCGCGCGCCAGGAAGCGGGCCTGGGCCCTGCGCACCAGCGGATGGACGATCCGCTCCAGCGATCGCAGCAGCGCCGGGTCGGCCGCCACCGCCCGGCGCAGCGCCGGCCGGTCGAGCACGCCGTCGCGCACGGCGTCCGGCAGCAGAACCGCGATTCCCGGCAGCGCCGCGCCGCCCGGCGCCTGCACCGCCCGCACCACGGCGTCGGCGTCGAACACCGGCACGCGCGCCCGACGGAACGCCCCGGCAACGGTGGACTTGCCCATGCCGATCCCCCCGGTCAGGCCGATGGTCTTCATCCCGGTGCCGTCAGCCGGGCCGGTCCAGGTCGGCGCGCACCAGGGCGAGGAGCGCCGCGTCCACCGCCGGGTCGATCCCGAACCAGGCGGCGAAGCCCGGCCGCCCCTGGTGCAGCAGCATGCCCAGCCCCTCGACCGTACGCAGGCCCCGCGCCCGCGCCTCCGCCAGCAGCGGCGTCACCCGCGGCAGGTAGACGATGTCGGCCACCACCAGCCCGGTCCCGGCCCGGTCGAGCGCACAGGGGGTGCCCGGCAGGTGCGCCATGCCGACCGGGCTCGCGTTCACCAGCAGCGCGGCGTCGGCGAGCGCCGGCTCGCGCGCGCCCCAGTCCAGCACGCGCACCGGGTTGGCCGGATCCGCCAGCGCGTCGGACAGCGCCTCCGCCCGGGTGCGGTTGCGGTTGGCGACCCGCACCGCGACGCCGAGCGCCTGCAGCGATGCGGCGATCGCCCGTGCCGCGCCGCCCGCTCCCAGGACCAGCGCCGGCCCCTCGCCGGGCTCGATCCCCTCGTCGCGCAGGCTGTCGAGGAAGCCCTGGCCGTCGGTGCTGTCCGCCTTCGTCCGGCCGTCCGGCAAAAAGGTGAGCGTGTTGGCCGAGCCGCACCGCGCCGCCGCCGCGGTCGCGAGGTCGGCCAGCCGGAACGCGTCCTCCTTGTGCGGCAGGGTGACGTTGACACCGGCGAAGCCGGCCGCGCGCAGGCCGCGCAGGGCAGTGCCGAGGTGCCCCGGCGCCACCGGCAGCGGCACGTAGGCGCCGTCGATCCCGGCCCGGCGCAGCCACTCGTTGTGCAGAAGCGGCGAGCGCGAATGCCCGACCGGCCAGCCGACCACCCCGGCGAGCCGGGTGCGGCCGCCGATCAACGTGCCGGCACCCTATCGCAGGCGTCGAGCGCCGCGGGCAGCAGGCGGGACAGCCGCTCCGCCCAGGCGCGCTGTCCGTCCGCCTCCGCGATCAGGTCCTGCCTGATCTCCAGCTCGGCGTGCAGCAGGTCGCGCCCTTCGCCATGCACCGGCACGGTGTAGTCGTCGAGGTCGGACAGCGCGTACGGCTCGTTGTTGCCGACGACGATGTCGCCTTCGGCCTCCAGCAGCGCCAGCAGGGCGCGGCCGTATCGCGGGTCGTGGTTGTACAGCACGCCGGCGTGCCAGGGCCGCGACCGCCCGCTCATCACGGGCGTGAAGCTGTGCACCGCCACCAGCACGCTGCGCCGTCCCGCCGCCTGCCGCGCGTCCAGCGCCGCGTCGAGCGCCGCCTGGTACGGCGCGAAGATCGCGTCGCGCCGCGCGTCGCGGGCCGGCCCGTCGAGGTCGAGGTTGGCCGGCACCACGGTGCCGTCGCTGCGCGGCGCGATGGAGGTCGGATGGCCAGGCTTGCGGTTGCAGTCGATCACCAGCCGCGAATACGCCTGCGCGACCACCGGCGCGTCCAGCAGCGACGCCAGGTGCGCCGCCACCCCCAGTGCGCCGATGTCCCAGGCGATGTGCCGCTCGAACTCGTGTTCCGGCAGGCCGAGCCGCCCGAGCGACGCCGGCACCGCACGTCCGGCATGATCGACGCACAGCAGGAACGGGGAACCGCCGCCGGGGTTCAGCCATTGCACCGGCGGCGGGTCCTCCGGACCGAGCAACGTGGCGCGGACGGCGGACGGCGGCGATCCGGACGCGTTCACGCGGTGCTTTCCTTTCGCCTTGGGCCTGTGGTCTGCTGCATCGGTCGCTCCGGAGTCTGCGCGGCCCGGTCATACTGCCTGATCCCCCTCCTACCCCGGAAGCGCGGAAGGAACCGTTCCGATGCCGGTTCTGACGGTCGAGCACGTCACCACCTACCGCTACCGACGCCCGGTCGGCCTCGGCGAGCATCGCATGATGTTCCGGCCACGCGACTCCGCCGACCAGCGGCTGCTGTCCTGGGACCTGTCGATCACGCCGCGCCCGGTCGAGCTGCGCTCGGCCGCAGACGCGTTCGGCAACGTGGTCACCGTGGCGCGCTTCAGCGGCCGGGCATCGGAGCTCCGCTTCGAGAACCGGCTGACCGTCGACCACACCGAAACCGCGCCGACGCCGGACATGCTGGCGCCCTATGCCCGGACCTGGCCGTTCACCTACGACAACGACGAGGCCGCCGACCTGAGCCGCGTGCGCGAGCGCCACTACGAGGATCCCGACCACGTGGTGGACGCGTGGGCGCGCGGCTTCCTGCAGGCGCACGGCGGCAGCACCCTCGGCGTGCTGGCCGGCATGACCGAGGAGATCCGGCGCGGCTTCACCTATTCCGCCCGGCACGAGGAAGGGGTGCAGGACCCGGCGCGGACGCTGCGGCTGCGCGACGGCACCTGCCGCGATTACGCCGTGCTGATGATCGAGGCGGTGCGTGCGCTGGGCCTCGCAGCGCGGTTCGTGTCCGGCTACGTCTACACCCCCGGCTCGGACGGGGTGCCGCATGTCGGCGGCGGCGCCACCCATGCCTGGGTCGAGGTCTACCTGCCCGGCTGCGGCTGGACCGAGTTCGACCCCACCAACGGCATCGTCGGCAGCCGCGACCTGATCCGCGTCGCGTCCGTGCGCGACTGGCACCAGGCGGCGCCGCTGGCCGGCACCTGGACCGGGTTTCCGGCCGACAGCCTCGGCATGTCCGTTTCGGTCAAGGTCGGTATGCGCGGATCGGAGGTGGACGCGGGCCCGGAGTCGGGCAAGAACCCGGCCGCCGGCGGTGGCGGGCAGCGGCGGTCGGCCGACATCGTCACGCTGCAGGGCCGCGACGGCATCAGGACGTCATCCGATCCCCATCCGGAGGTCGACCGCCCGGTCGAGGCGGTCTGAGGACGGAACGCCTGCCACAGGCTGACACTGGAAAGGGAACCGCATGCTGATCCGTGCCGGCTACGACATCGCCTTCAACGCGCCGGCGCCGACGCCGCTGCTGCTGATGCTGAGCCTGCATCCGGAGCGTGAGCCCGACCTGCGCACGCCGCAGCAGATGACGTTCGACCCGCCGGTGCCGGTGCACAACTACCGCGACTCGTTCGGCAACGTGTGTACGCGCGTGGTGGCGCCGGGCGGCTTGCTGCGAATCCGCAACGAGTTCACCGTCCACGACAGCGGCGACCCGGACACGCACGCGCCGGATGCGCCGCAGCTCGCCGTCGAGGACCTGCCGGACGAGGTGCTGATCTTCCTGCTCGGCAGCCGCTACTGCGAGACCGACCGCCTGTCCGACACCGCCTGGTCGCTGTTCGGCCACGTCCCGCCCGGCTGGGGGCGGGTGCAGGCGATCGTCGAGTACGTCAACGACCGCATCACCTTCGGCTACGAGCACGCGCGCGCCACCCGCACCGCGCATGAGGGTTTCATGGAGCGGCGCGGCGTGTGCCGCGACTTCGCCCACCTCGCCGTCACCCTGTGCCGCTGCATGAACATCCCGGCTCGCTACTGCACCGGCTATCTCGGCGACATCGGCGTGCCCGTGTCGGAGGACCCGATGGACTTCAGCGCCTGGTTCGACGTGTTCCTCGGCGGCCGCTGGTACACCTTCGACGCCCGGCACAAGAAGCCGCGCATCGGGCGCATCCTGATGGCGCGCGGGCGGGATGCCACCGACGTCGCGATCTCGACCGCGTTCGGCAGCGCCTGGCTGGCCGGCTTCGAGGTCACCACCTACGAGCAGACCGGTGCCGAGCCCGCCGGAGCGGTCACGACACCAGCCGGGTGACCAGGCCGGCCGCTTCCGGCGCGGCCCAGTCGACCGACCCGGACACGCGCGCCACCTCCCGGCCGGCGCGGTCGATCAGCAGCGTGGTCGGGATCCCGTCCAGGCCGAGGGCCGCCAGCGACGTGCTGTGCGGGTCGAGCAGCACCGGCAGCGAGCGGATCGCGTGTGCGGCGTAGAACGCTCGCACCTGTTCCGCGCCGCCATGGTCGAGCGACACCGTCAGCACCGTCACCGCCGCCGGCTGCAGGGCGCGCGACAGCGAGTCCAGCGCCGGCATCTCGGCGACGCAGGGCACGCACCAGGTTGCCCACAGGTTGAGCAGCACGCCGTTGCCGCCCTGCGCCGCCCTGATTCCGTCCAGCGTCGCCGCCTTGCCGTTCCCGTCGACGAACGACAGCGGCGGCAGGACGCTTGGCAGATGCGGACGCACCACCTCGAGCCCCTGCACCGGCGGGTGCGACGGGTCCGGCTGCGCGTCGGCGCCGCCGAGGCCGAGTTTGCGCGCGACTGCCGCGGCCAGTAGGGTCCCGCCGGCCGCGAGGACGCCGCGGCGGAGGGTGCTGCGCATGATCCTGGACATGGCATGTCTTTAGAAGAGGATGGGCAGCACGCAAAGCCGCACCCGGCCTCCGACGCCCCTCGGGCCAACCTCCAGTGGGGCGGCCGCTTCGCCGCCGGCCCTTCGGCTATCATGCAGGAGATCAACGCCTCGATCGGGTACGACCGCCAGCTCTGGCGGCAGGACCTGCGCGGCTCGGACGCGCATGCGCGGATGCTGGAGGCGGCCGGCATCCTGGACGCCGCGGACGCCGCCGCGATCCGCAACGGGCTGTCTGCGATCGGCGCGGAGATCGAGTCTGGGAGCTTTGCCTTCGATCCGGCGCTCGAGGACATCCACATGGCCGTCGAGGCGCGGCTCGCCGAGCGCATCGGCGAGCCGGCCAGGCGCCTGCACACCGCGCGCAGCCGCAACGACCAGGTGGCGACCGACTTCCGCCTCTGGGTGCGCGACGCGATCGACGGGATCGACGTGCAGCTCGCTGCCCTGATGCTGAGCCTGGCCATCCGCGCGTCGGAACACGCCGCCGATCCGATGCCCGGCTTCACCCACCTGCAGACCGCGCAGCCGGTCACCTTCGGCCACCACCTGCTGGCCTATGTCGAGATGCTGGCGCGCGACCGCGGCCGGCTGACAGACGCGCGCCTACGCCTGAACGAGTGCCCGCTCGGCGCCGCCGCCCTCGCCGGCACCTCGTTCCCGATCGACCGGCAGCTGACCGCCTCCCTGCTCGGCTTCGACCGCCCGTCGCGGAACTCGCTGGACGCGGTGTCGGACCGCGACTTCGCGCTGGAGTACCTGTCAGCGCTGTCGATCCTGGCGGTGCATCTGTCGAGGCTGGCGGAGGAGATCGTCACCTGGTGCTCCGCGCCGTTCGGCTTCGTGCAGCTGTCCGACGCCTTCACCACCGGCTCGTCGATCATGCCGCAGAAGCGCAACCCTGACGCCGCCGAGCTCACCCGCGCCAAGTCCGGACGGGTCATCGGCGCGCTGATGGGCCTGCTCGCGGTGATGAAGGGCCTGCCGCTCGCCTACGCCAAGGACATGCAGGAGGACAAGGAGCCGGTGTTCGGCGCGACGGAGGCTGTGTCGCTGTGCCTTGCCGCGATGGACGGCATGGTGCGCGACATGACGGCCCGCACCGACCGCATGCGGGCGCTGGCCGGGTCCGGCCATGCCACCGCGACCGATCTCGCCGACTGGCTGGTACGCGTGCTGAAGCTGCCGTTCCGCACCGCACACCATGTCACCGGCCGCCTGGTCGCGCGCGCCGAGGCGCGCGGCGTCGAGCTGGCGGCGCTGGACCTGGACGAGATGCAGGCGGAGGAACCAGCCATCACCGCGGAGGTGTTCGCGGTGCTGACGGTGGACGCCTCCATCGCCTCGCGCACCAGCGAGGGTGGCACCGCGCCGGACAACGTCCTGCAGCAGGCGGAAGCCTGGATTGGCAGCCTACGGCCGGAGCGCGGATCGTGAGGGCGGTCGCGGCGCTGCTGCTTTGCGCCGGCCTGGTGCTCGGTCTGGCCGGTTGCGGCAAGAAGGGTGCCCCGGAAGCCCCCGGACCCGGCAACCGGATCACCTACCCCCGGAGCTACCCGCCCGAGTGAGCGGATCCGCCGAGACGCCCAGCGGCACCGCCACGCCGCCGGCGCCGCCGGCCGACGCGCCGATCTGGACCCCGATCGCCACCCAGCGTCCGTCCGGCCGGCGCCACAGCAGCGGCGCACCGCTGGTCCCGCGCGTGGCGTCGCAGTCGTGCGCCAGCAGCGGACGCCCGGCCCCGTCCGCGATCCGGCCCGTCAGGGTGCAGCTCGGATCCGCCACCGCACGCTCATCGCGGTCCTGGCCGTAGCCGCCGAGTCGCACCGGCTGGGCGCCTGCCGGCGCCGGGGCAGTCGCCAGCACGGCCGACTCCGGCACCACTTCATGGTCCAGCACCAGCACCGCGCGGTCCGCGCCGCCGCTGCCTGCCTCGTCGAGCGGCTGGTAGCCGTCCGCGATCCGGAACGCCGACACCCGCGCATGCGCCCGGTAGCGTCCGGCGTCGTATCCGACCAGCACGTGCACCGAGTCGGGCTGGATGAAGCGGCGCACCCGCGGCAGGAACAGGCAATGCGCTGCCGTCATCACCACCCGCGGCGCCACCAGGAAGCCGCTGCACCGCTCGCCGAGTTCGGTCTGCACCCGCGCGAGCGCGGTCCAGGGCGCCTGGTCCAGCGGCACCGGAACCCGGCGATCGACCGGACCGACTCCCGGCCGCAACGGCAACAGGGAACCGGCCGACGCGGCCTGCACGAGGGCAAGTGTGGCCAGAACGACACCACCGGACCGCTTAATCATTTCTTATCGATTCCGCATCAATAATCCTGCCATCAGCCTGCCATGAACCCGCGGTAGACTGTGCGTGTGACCTGAACCGCCGGGGAGAGCTTACGTGACGAAGGTCGACCAGGACGGCGCCGTCGCTGAACGACCGGCCCTCCCGCCCAGCCTGGAGCGGATCGCCGCCCGCGCCTTGTCGCGGCCCGCGGTTGCAGGATCGCGGGGCAGCTGGTCGGAGGCTGCCAAGCACCGTCTTTACGAGCGCATGTTCCCCGACCAGTCCTCTGCAACCACGGTGCCGCATGCCAAGCCAGCAGCCTGAACCCCGACACGGCGTGATCGTGATCCACCCGTTTGGACGCTATTGCGAAGCGCAGTTCCTCGAGGATCCGGGGGAGATCGAGCAGCTGATCGCGGATGGCGAAAGCTGGCGGGTCACCGACGCGGTGCTGCTCGGGACCGATTCCTGATCCTTCCCGTGCCGCTCAGGCGCCGATGAAGGCAACGAGGTCGGCGTTCAGCCTTTCCTTCTCGGTATAGAACAGGCCGTGCGGCGCGCCCTCGTATTCGACCAGCCGCGCGCCGGCAATCGACGCCGCCGCCCGGTGTCCCGACACCTCCGCCGGCACCGTCGCGTCGGACGTGCCGTGGATCACCAACGTGGGCACCCGGACCGCTTCCATGTCGGCGCGGAAGTCGGTCTCGGAGAACGAGCGCACGCAATCCAGGGTCGCCAGCGGCGAGCCCTGCAGCGCCATGTCGCCGCACCATTCCAGCAACTCGGCCGAGACCGGCGAGCTGAGCAGGCCGGTACCGAAGAACTTCTTGCCGAACGTCGCAAGGAAGTGCGGACGATCCGTCTGGAGCTGCTCCACCATCGCGTCGAACACGCTGCGGTCCACGCCGTCCGGATTGTTCGCCGTCTTCAGCAGGAACGGCGTCACCGACGCCACCAGAGCCACCCGCGACACGCGCGCGCTGCCATGTCGCGCCAGGTAGCGCACCACCTCGCCGCCGCCCATCGAGAATCCGACCAGGGTGACCTCGCGCAGGTCCAGCGTTTCCAGAAGGACCGAAAGGTCGTCTGCGAGAACGTCATAGCCGTAGCTGCCGGCAGGCTGGCCGGACCGGCCGAATCCGCGCCGGTCGGCGGCAATGGTGCGCAGCCCGAGACGCGCGAGCGGGACCATCTGGTACTCCCACATGTCGGCGTTCAGCGGCCAGCCATGCACGAACACGACCGGACGTCCCGATCCCCAGTCCTTGTAGAAAAGGTCGGTTCCGTCGGCTGCCTTGATGAAGGACATGTCGAGATTCCTTTTTGCGGGTCGTGGCAACGAACCGGGGAAGATCAAGTTCCCGAGATGTTCACTGCGACCTTAATCCCTTGTTAAGCGTGCCTCGTCACCCTTGCCGTCGAAGCAGCTTGGGGCGCGCGGTGCAATGGACGCGATCACGCACGAGGCGGTCATGTCTCCTGCAGGACTCATCGTTTCTGGCGATGCCCCGGTCGCACGGGCGGCCGGGGCTGCGTCCGGGATCGGCTTCGCCTCGGCGCCGATTCCGCTGCTCGATCGGTTCGCGCTGGCGGCGATCCGCCTGCTGTTCGACCGCAGCTGGTACCTGCTGCGCTATCCGGACATCGCCGCGTCCGGCATCGACCCGTTCGACCACTTCCTGACTTCGGGACTGGCAGAGGGCCGCTCGCCCTGCATCCTGTTCGACCCGACCTTCTACCTGAACCAATCCGGCGCGCCGGACACCGCCGACTTCCTGTTCCTGCATTACCTCACCACCGGCGTCCGGCTGGAGATCGATCCGCATCCCCTGGTCGATGCCGGGTTCTACGCGTCGCAACATCCGCCGCTAAAGCCGGGCACCAACCCCCTCACCCACCTGCTCGGTCACGGCCGCCGTGAGAACCGCCGGCCCAACCCGCTGTTCGACGTCGCCTATTATCGCCGACAGAACCGTACGCTGGACCGCATGCTGCACCCGCTGGTGCACTACGCGACGGAAGGCTGGCTGGAACGGCTGCAGCCGCACCCGCTGTTCGATCCCGCCACCTACGCCGAGGACCGGCCCGACGTCGCAGGCGTCGGTCTCGACCCGCTCGCGCACTACCTGCACTGCGGCTACCTGGAGGGTGCCAGGCCGAGCTGGCTGTTCGACCCCGTGCACTACCTCGCCTGCTGTCCGGACCCGGTGCCGCCGGCCGAGGCGCTGCTGCATTTCGCAAGCTTCGGCTGCGGCCCGGGACGGTCGCCAAACGCCCTGTTCGATGGTCCGCACTACATGCGCGAGCACCCCGACGTGTCGCGCTCCGGGATGGACCCGTTCCTGCACTTCCTCGAGTTCGGCCTGTCCGAGAACCGCGATCCGCATCCGCTGTTCGACAGCTGGTTCTACCGCAGCAGCAACGCCGACGTCGCGGAAAGCGGCATCCCGCCCTTCCTGCACTACCTCCGCTATGGCGCCCGCGAAGGCCGCGACCCAAACCCGTTCTTCCCGGCCGCCGCCTATCTCGATCGGCATCCGGAAGCGCGGGCCAATCCGGCCGGACCCCTCGCGCACTTCCTGGCGACGCCGGACACGCATCTGGAGCGGCTCTGCGACGGGTTCGACCCGACCTACTACCGGTCCTGCCACCCCGCCTGCGCGGAAGCGGCCGCGCGCGGCGTGCCGCCGCTGAGCCACTACCTGTCCGCCGGCCGCAGCCGGAACACCTCGCCGCTGCCGATGCCGATGGACTGGCACCCGTGGAGCAGCGTGCCTGCCGTGGACCACCATGCCGCCGGCGCGACCCAGCTGCTGATGATCGTGCAGGACGCGTCGCACGGGGAGGCCGGGCTGTGCGCGCTGCGAGCGCTGGAACAGATGGCGGTTGATCCCGCCCTCGCCTGCCACGTCGTGATCTGCCATGACGGGCCGCTCGCGGCGACGGTCGCCTCCCTCGCTCCGACCCTCCTGCTGGCAGCGAACCGATGGTCGGACGATGCCGTCCGGCGCGACCAGATGGCCGACATCCTTCACTCCTTCCGCGACCACGATCCGAACGGCGTGGTGCTGGTCAACAGCACCGCCGCGGCCGAGGCGGCCGTGCTCGCTGGCCAGCTCGGGCTGCGGACGCTGGCCTGGCTGCACGAGATGCCGGTCACGATCGACAGCCTGCATGGCGGCCACGACACCATGCAGGCGCTGTCGCAGGCGGCGTCGCGCATCGTCACCCAGTCGGAGGCTGCCCGGGACGCCCTGATCCGGCATTATCATTTGCCGCCGGAACAGGTCGCGTCGGTGGCAGACGGGGTGGCGCTGGCGCCGGCGAGCCTGGACTCCCGCCTCGCCAGCCTGGAGCTGCGCGAGGCGCTGGGACTGCCTCCGGACGCGCTGGTGGTGCTGGGCCGCGGCGACGTCGAGTTCCGGAGCGGCACAGACCTGTTCATCCGCGTCGCCAGGGAGGTGATCGGGCGCGCCGCGCGGGAGGCGGCCGACGGCAGCGCGCTGCGTCAGACCTTCTTCCTGTGGCTGGGCGAAACCTGCGACTCGCTGTTCGCCGCCCTGTGCCGGCACGACATCGACCGGCTCGGCCTGTCCGGGCGGGTGCGCCTGATCGACCCGCAGCAGGCGCCGGCCCGGATCCTGCCTGGTGCCGACCTGTTCCTGCTGACCGCCCGCGACGGTGCGTCGGGAGCCGCGATCCTGGAAGCGCGGGGCAACGGCCTGCCGGTGATCGGCTTCGAGGGCTGCAGCCAGTCGATCCGGCCGGAGGAACGCGAGGACCTGGTCGAGGTCGGCTACCTCGACCTCGACGCCATGGGCGACGCGATCATGACGCGCGGCAACCGGCCGGCCAGGCGCAGCCGGAACGGCCTGGAGAACAGGCAGGCCGGGCCCAGCTGGGCCGACTGGCATGCGGGGCTGCGCCTGCTGCTGGCGGAGGACGGTGGAAGGCCTGCCGGCACCTGCTAGGCCGGCGGAAGCAGGTCCGGACCGAACGCGTGCGGCAGCAACTCGTCCAGGCTCCGCACCAGCAGCACGGTGCCGGACGCGTCGACCATCCGCACCGGCGTTCCCGGCTCGGCAAATTCGCGCACCTTCTGTCTGCAGCCGCCGCACGGGACGCAAGGCGCGCTGCCGTCCGCGGCGACCACCACCCCCCTGATCCGCCGGCTGCCGGCCAGCACCAGCGCGGCCACGGCACCCGCCTCGGCGCAGGTTCCCTGCGGATAGGCAGCGTTCTCGACGTTGCACCCGGGGTGGACGATCCCGCGCTCGCACAACAGCGCGGCACCGACACGAAACCGCGAATACGGCGCGTAAGCCCGTTCCCGCGCCACCAGCGCCGCCTGGATCATGCCGTCCACCATCGACCTCCCGCCTCTCGGCTCCTGAGCCTAATCCGCATCCTCCGGCCGGCGCCATCGCTGCCGACTCGCAGACGCTTGGAGGACGGCGGGACGATCCCTATCCTGCCGACATGGCCAGTCCTGCCTCCATCCTCCAGGCCGAACCCGATCCGACCGTTGCGGAGCTGCTGGCGGCACGTCCCCAGCTGCGCATGCACCCGTTCGACGGGCTGATGCTGGAGGGAGTGGCTCTCCATGCGATCGCCGACGCGATCGGCACGCCGGCCTGGGTGACCGGTGCCGGCACGGTACGCGCCCGCTACCGCCGCCTGGCGGGAGCGCTCGACGAGGCCGGCGTCGACGCGCAGCTGCACTACGCGGTCAAGGCAAACGACCACCTGGCTGTGCTGCGCGTGTTGGGGGCCGAGGGTGCCGGCGCCGACGTGGTCAGCGGCGGCGAGCTGCACCGCGCGCTCGCCGCCGGGATCGCGCCGGAGCGGATCGTGTTCTCCGGCGTCGGCAAATCGGACGACGAGCTGATGCTGGCGTTGTCGTCCTCGATCGCACAGGTCAACGTGGAAAGCCGCGAGGAGCTCGAGCGCCTGTCGGTCCTCTCCGCCGGTGCCGGTTGGACCACGCGGATGGCACTCCGGGTCAACCCGGACGTGGACGCCCGCACCCATGCCAAGATCGCCACCGGCCGCGCCGGCGACAAGTTCGGCGTCGCGCACGACGAGGCGGCCGGACTCTATGCGCTGGCGACGACGCTGCCGGGGATCGAACCGGTCGGCTTCGCGGTGCACATCGGTAGCCAGATCGCCGACCCGGCGCCTTTCCGCGCCGCCTACGTACGGATCGCCGGGCTGGTGCGGCAGGTACGCAAGGCCGGCCACGCCGTGTCGACCGTCGACTGCGGCGGCGGCCTCGGGATCAGCTACCGCGACGAGCCGGCGGGGTCGCCGCGCGCCCTGGCGCACGCGATCCGCCTCACCCTGGGCGGGCTCGGCCTGCGCCTGCTGGTGGAGCCGGGACGCTGGCTGGTGGCGCCGGCCGGCGTGCTGCTGTCGCGCGTGATCCGGGTCAAGCGCCAGGCCGGCGCGCCGCCCTTCGTGGTGCTGGACTGCGCCATGAACGACCTGCTGCGGCCGAGCCTATACGACAGCTGGCACGGCGTGGTGCCGCTGTCGGCGCGTGACGCGGTGGCGCCGGCGGCGCCGGCGCATCTGGTCGGACCGGTCTGCGAGACCGGCGATACCCTGGCCCGCGACCGCCTCCTGCCGGACCTGGCGTGCGGCGCACGGGTGGCGATCCTGGACACCGGCGCCTACGGTTCAGTGATGAGCTCGACCTACAACGCCCGCCCGCTGGCGGCGCAGGCCCTGGTGGATGGCGATCGCTGGGCCACGATCCGCCCACGCCAGCCGATGGAGGCGCTCTGGGCCGGGGAGAGCGTGCCGGACTGGATCGGTTCCGGCTGCGTCGGGACCGCCGGATGAGCCTGCCCCATCTCGTCCCCAGCGCCGCGATGCCGCTGCTGGATCGGGCGCGTCGCAGCGCCGGACGCGTGCTCTGGATCGAGCAGCTCTGGCCGGCGACCCTGCCCGGGCTCGGCATCCTGCTCGGGCTGGTGGTGCTGTCGCTGCTGACCCTGCCGCAGCGCCTGCCCGTATGGCTGCACCTGCTTCTGCTGCTTGCGACCGCTGTCGTCCTGGCGCGGCTGCTGTACGGCCGCCTGCGCCACCTCGGCTCACCGCCTATGCCGATCCGCGATCGGCGCATCGAACAGGCCTCGCGCCTGCCGCACCGCCCGGTCTCCACCCTGTCCGACCACCCGGCCCCAACCGGCGGCCCCGACGGCGAGGCCGGCCTGATCTGGCAGGCGCATCTGCGGCGCACGGAGGCCGGGCTGCAGCGCCTCCAGGCCGGTCCGCCCCGCCTCCGCTTGCGCGCACATGATCGCCACCGGCTGGCACCGCTGCTCCTCCTGGCACTGGCGGTTTCGCTGCTCCTGGCCGGGCGGGACACGCCGATCCGCATCGCGTCCGGCTTCTGGCCAGGCCTTGCGGTGCCCCTCGGCCCGAAGCCTCTGCTCCAGGCCTGGATCACCCCGCCGGACTACGCCGGAGGCGCGCCGATCTTTCTCACCGACCCGAACAGACGCTACACCGTGGCCGCCGGCGCGCGCCTGAGCGCCAGCCTCACGGGCACCACCGTCCAGCCGGCGCTCACCCTGCGCGGCCCGGGTTCCGGGCGCTTCCACGCGCTGTCCGACCAGAGCTGGACTCTGGACCGCGTGCTCACCGTCGACACCGAGGTGGTCATCCATGCCGCCGGCTACCGGCTGGCGGACTGGCACATCACGGTGCAGCCGGTGCCGGTGCCGATCGCGCGCTGGAACGGCACGCCCGGCCCGGCCGCCGACCTGCCGTGGCATACGAAGCTGCCCTGGTCGGTGGCGCACCGCTATGGCGTGCACACGCTGACCGCCGAGCTGCGCCTGGCCGGTGGCGGCCATTCCGAGCGCGTGCTGCGGGTGCCGATCCCGCTGCCCGGCCTGCCCACCGCGGCGCAAGGCGTCGCCACCCCCGACCTGTCCGCCGATCCCTGGGCCGGCGCCGCGGTGACCGCGGTGCTGGTCGCCACCGACGCCGCCGGCCAGTCGGGCCGGAGCACGGAGGCCCGCTTCACCCTGCCGGCGCGGACCTTCCGCAACCCCCTGGCGCGTGCGGTGCTGGACCTGCGGCGCAGGCTGGCGCTGAGCCAGGAAGCGCCGGCGCAGGTTGCCGACGACCTGCAAGCCCTGGGCGACACCCCGGGCGCGTTCGCGCAGGACTCCAGCCTGTTCCTCAACCTGAGCACGGTGGCCTCCCTGCTCCGGCTGGCCGACCGCACCGACGACGCCGGCGACGAGGCGTCAGACCGGCTCTGGCAGCTGGCGCTGGCGCTGGAGGACGGGCTGCACAACGACCGCGCCGGGGCGCGGGCGGCGCTGGAGGTGCGCGCGGCGCAGGACCGGCTTTCGGCGCAGATCGAGCACATGCGCCAGCTCGGGACGAAGGGACAGGAGGCCGCGGAGCAATCCGAGCTGCAGCGACGGATCGCGGCGTTGAAGCAGGCGATCGCCCGCAGGATGCAGGCGCTGGCGGCGCAGGCGGCGCATGACCACGCCCCGCTGCCGCCGATGCCCGACCCCGCGATGCTCGGCGGCGACGATCTCGGCCGCATGCTGAAGACGATGCAGGACGACGCCGCGTCCGGCCGCGCCGAGGAGGCGATGCGGGAACTGTCGCGGATGCAGGCGATGCTGGAGCACATGCGCGTCGCGACGCCGGAGGACCTGCAGGCGGCGCAGCAGCAGGCGGAAGCGCAGCAGCAGGCGCGCGACCAGATGGCGGCGGTGCAGGACCTGGTGCAGCGGCAGTCGGCCCTGCTCGACCATGCGCAGGGGCGGCAGGCGCAGCAGGATCGCGCCCGGGCGCAGGACGGGCCGGACGCCCAGTCGGCCATCACCGACGACGGAGAGGACGCGGCCGGCGGCAATGCCCCGCCGGGCTCCCCGGACGGCGCCGTGATGGACCCTGCGACCCGACGGCTGATGCAGCAGCTCGGCGTGCCGATGGGCGACGGGCAGGGCCCCGACGCAGCCGGACAGCAGGCACCGGGTCAGCAGGCACCCGGACAGCAGGCTGACGACGCGGCACGGCGATCGGACCGCCACGCCCAGCACGTGCTGCGACGGGCGCTGGACGAGCTGTCGAGCGAGTTCGAGGCGTTGACCGGCAAGAAGGCGGACTCCCTAGCCAAGGCCGGTTCGGCGATGGCGCAGGCGCATGGCGCGTTGGCGAAGGGCGAGGACGGCGCTGCCGCGGAGGCGCAGATGCAGGCGCTGCGTGCCCTGCAGCAGGGCGCGCAGCAGATGCGCAGCGCCATGACCTCCGGACGCTCGGCCACGGGCGGCCTGGCGCTGCTGCCGGGCGGCGCCGACGGGGCCGGCAACGAGCCGGGCGAGGACGAGGCCAGTGGCGAGGAGGAACAGGGCGACCGCGACCCGCTCGGACGGCACTTGGCCGCGGGCCACGCCGGCATGGATGACGGCGACGAGACCCACCTGCCGGACCAGGCGGCACCCGCGCGCTCGCGCGAGATCGAGCAGGAACTTCGTCGCCGCGATAGCGACCGCACCCGGCCTCCGCCGGAGCTCGACTACCTCGACCGGCTACTGAAGCCGTTCTGACCGTGGCGAGCCGCCGTCCTGCGGCCCGCTACCAGATCTGCACCCGGTCCTTGGGCGACAGGTAGAGCGCGTCGCCGGGCTCGACGTTCCAGGCCTTGTACCAGCCGTCGATGTTGTGCACCGGCATGTCGACCCGGGCGGACGGCGGCGAATGCGGGTCGGTGACCAGCAGCATCTTCGCCCGCTCCGGCCGCACCTTCTGCCGCCACACCTGCGCCCAGCCCAGGAACACGCGCTGGTCGCCGGTCAGCCCGTCGATCACCGGCGCCACCGCGCCATGCAGCGAGGCGTGGTAGGCGTCCAGCGCCAGGGTCAGGCCGCCGAGGTCGGCGATGTTCTCGCCCATGGTCAGCCGGCCGTTCACGTGCAGGCCGGGGAACGGTGCCAGCGCGTCGAACTGCGCACCGAGCCGGTCGGCACGCGCCTCGAACCGCTGGGCATCGTCGGCGGTCCACCAGTCGTGCAGGCGTCCCTTCTCGTCGAACTTGCGCCCCTGGTCGTCGAAGCTGTGCGTCATCTCGTGGCCGATGACGCCGCCGATCGCGCCGTAGTTGATCGCCGGATCGGCGTCCTTGTTGAAGAACGGCGGCTGCAGAATCGCAGCCGGGAACACCACCTCGTCGAAGTCGGGCGCGTTGTAGGCGTTCACCGTCTGCGGCGTCATGTCCCACTCGGTGCGGTCCACCGGATGGCCCAGGTGGCCGACCTCCCAGGCCCACTCGAAGGCGATCGCGCGCCGGGCGTTGCCGTACAGGTCGTCCGGCCGCACCACGAGCGCGGAATAGTCGCGCCACTTGTCCGGGTAGCCGATCAGGATCAGCTGGTTGTCGAGCTTCCTGAGCGCCGTCTGCCGCGTGGCCTCGCTCATCCACGCGTTGTGCTGCAGCCGCACCCGGAACGCCGCCTTCAGCTCGGTCGTCAGCCCGGCCATCGCCGCCTTCTGCTCGGGCGGGAAGTAGCGCGCGACGTAGGCCTTGCCGATCGCCATGCCCATCGCGCCGCTGGTGGCGGCGACTGCCCGCTTCCAGCGCGCTTCCAGCTCCGGCTGGCCGGACAGCGTCTTGCCGTGGAACCCGAACGACGCCTCCACGAACGGCCTCGACAGGTTGCCGGCCGCGTTGTCTGCCAGGTGGAACGTCAGCCACGCCCGCAGGACGGCAAGGTCGGTCTCGCCAGCGACCTGCGCCTCGGCCAGCACCGCTGACTTCTCCGCCAGCACCACCGTGCCGGTACGGCCCAGGTCAGCGTGAGCGAAGAACGTCGCCCAGTCGAACTGCGGCGCGTCCCGTCGGAGCTCGGCGACCGGCATGGGGTTGTAGGTGCGGTCCGGATCCCGCCGGTCCGCCCGCGCCCACTGCACCTGTGCCAGCCGGGTCTCGAAGGCCACCACCGCCTGCGCCTGCCCATCCGCCTCCGGCCAGCCGACCATGTGCAGCAGTTGCGCCACGTAGGCCTGGTAGGCCGCCTTCTTGTCGGCGAACTTCGGCTGGAGGTAGTAGTCGCGGTCGGGCAGGCCGAGCCCGGCCTGGCCGAGCCCGACCGAGTAGCGGGTCGGATCCCTGGCATCCGGCTGCACGGCAAGGCTGAACAGCGAGGTGCCGTAGCCGTGCTGCGCGTCGCCGAGCAGGGCCGCGAACGCCGTGCGATCCCCGACCGCCTGCACCGCATCGAGGTCGGCACGCATCGGCTCCGTGCCGCGCGCCTCCACCGTCGCCTCGTCCATGAACGAGGCGTAAAACGCGCCGAGCTTCTGCTCGACCGTGACGGGGTGCTTCGCCGGTTCGGCGGAGACCGACTTCAGGATCTCCTGCACCCGGGTCCGCGACAGGTCGGCCAGGATGTTGAACGCTCCCCAGGACGTATGGTCACCGGGGATCGCCATCCGCGTCACCGCGCCGCCGTTGGCGTAGCCGAAGAAGTCGCTGCCCGGATTCACGCCGGTATCGCGTCCGGACAGGTCGAAGCCCCAGGGCCGGAACAGGTGCCCCGATGGCGCATCTGCCGACACAGCAACCCTCGGAGGCGTCGACGGCGCCACCGGCTGCGCCCGCGCACCGGCCGCCAACAGGCACAGGCTCGTCGCCGTCAGCAGCAGCCCGCGCGTGCACCCCGCGCGCCTGTCCCGTGCTTCCCCCGATCCCACGTTCCGCCGCCTTCCCGTCCTGTTGCAACAGCACACCAGGACGGGAAAGGCCGCGATCGTGTCAAGGCGCAGCCGCCACGGCCTCGCCCGGCACCGCGGCCGCCACCGCCGGCCGTTCCCGCGCCACCCGCTCGAACTTCCGCCCCCGCCGGCGCATCGCCGCGAACGCCAGCCGCGCGGCGCCGCGCGACACCCGGCCGCGCGGAGTGAAGCCGATCGTCTTGAACATCATCCCCATCGCCCGCTCGATGTGGCGGCGCTGGTAGTAGCCCATCGCCCGCGACATGTACGCCGCGATGCAGCGCTGGTGGTCATAGGCGATGCCGTCCGGCTCGTTGGTGCAATGGTAGGCATAGGCGAGCTCGTCGTCCTCGCTTTCGGTCACCCGGCCCAGCGCGATCCGGGTGCGCGCGAGCAGGCCCAGGCGCTCGCGCTTCAGGTAGCGGTGCATGTGGTCATAGAACAGCTTGAAGTGGCGGTATTCGTCCGCGGCGATCTGCTTGGAGATCAGCTTCAGCACCGGCTCGTCGGTCGCATCCGCCAGTGCGGTGTAGAAGCTCGACGTGCCCGTCTCGACCATGCAGCGCGCGATCAGCTCCCCGGTCCGCGAGCCGCGCACCGACGCGTCGACCTCGATCGGGATGTGATACGAGCTTCGATACCGCTCGAATGCTCCCGGGTAATTCCAGGACGGATCGGCCAGCATCGCCCACTGCCCGAGCGCGTCGCCGTGCTGCACCTCCTCGACCGCCCAGTTGTCGGCCGCCTGCTGGAAGTCCGGGTCGTCGGTGAACACGTTGTTGAGGTAGGCGGCGTAGTCCACGCCGTTCCGCTCCACCACGGAGGCCGCCTTCACCAGGCGCAGCACGTCAGGGTCCACGCGCCCCGGCTCGAACCGGTCCCACGCCACGTCCTCGATCCGCCAATGCTTCATGAACTTGCTGCCTTTCCGGCGTCGCCTTCAGCCGGCCATCATGCCATCGGTCGGCTCCCCACCGGAAGGCCGCCTCCCCTGCCTGGCGATTGTGCGCCGCAGCGTGACTTTGCCGCCGAGCGGATGCAAACATCCCGCCCGGTGGCAATCCGGGCCTCGGGCCGGACGACACGACAAGGCCTGCGAGCCATACCGGACGGCAATCCGCTTGATCCGGCTCCATCTGGACGCAGGACACCCGGAAGGAGCCCGCGCGGCATGAACATCCATGAATACCAGGCCAAGACCCTGCTGAAGGGCTACGGCCTGCCGGTGCTGGACGGCCGCGTCGCGCGCTCGCCCGAGGAGGCGCTGACCGCCGCCCGCTCCCTGCCGGGCCCGGTCTACGTGGTGAAGTCGCAGATCCACGCCGGCGGCCGCGGCGCCGGACGCTTCGCCAACGACCCTAACGGCAAGGGCGGTGTCCGCCTGGTCAGGAGCCCGGCCGAGGCCGAGGAGGCCGCGACCGCCATGCTCGGCCACGTGCTGGTCACCAAACAGACCGGCCCCGCCGGCAAGCAGGTCAACCGCCTTTACGTCGAGGCCGGCTGCGACATCAGCAGCGAGCTGTACCTGTCCATGCTGACCGACCGCGAGAGCGGCCGCATCGCCCTGATCGCCTCGCGCGAGGGTGGCATGGAGATCGAGGAGGTCGCGCACGCGAGCCCCGAGAAGATCCTGAATGCCACCATCGACCCGGCGTTAGGCTATTCCGACTACATCGCCCGCGACCTGGCCGCCGGCCTCGGCCTTTCGGGCAAGTCCATCGCCCACTTCGCCAAGGTGGTGCGCTCCATCTACACCGCCTTCGTCGCCCTCGACGCCGCCTCGATCGAGATCAACCCGCTGGTGCTCACCGGCGCCGGCACGCTGGTGGCGCTCGACGCCAAGATGACCTTCGACGACAACGCCCTGTTCCGTCATCCGGAGCTGGAGGACCTGCGCGACGAGAGCGAGGAGGATCCGAAGGAGCTGGAGGCCGCCCGCCACGGCCTGAGCTACATCGCGCTGGACGGCTCGATCGGCTGCATGGTCAACGGCGCCGGCCTCGCGATGGCTACCATGGACATCATCAAGCTTGAGGGCGCCGAGCCCGCCAACTTCCTCGACGTCGGCGGCGGCGCCACCAAGGAGCGCGTGGTCGCGGCGTTCAAGATCCTGCTGTCGGACCGCAACGTCGAGGGCATCCTGGTCAACATCTTCGGCGGCATCATGCGCTGCGACATCATCGCCACCGCGGTGATCGAGGCGTCGCGCGAGGTGCAGCTGAACGTGCCGCTGGTGGTGCGGCTGGAAGGCACCAACGTCGAGCTCGGCCAGAAGCTGATCGACGAGAGCGGGCTTCCGATCATCAACGCCGACAACCTGTCCGACGCGGCCCGAAAAATTGTCGCCGCTGTCAAGGGGAGCAAGAACTGATGTCGGTCCTGGTCGACAGGAACACCAAGGTCATCACCCAGGGCTTCACCGGCTCCCAGGGCACCTTCCACGCCGAGCAGGCGATCGCCTACGGCACCAAGATGGTCGGCGGCGTCACGCCGGGCAAAGGCGGCTCCACCCATCTCGACCTGCCGGTGTTCGACACCGTCACCGAGGCGCGCGAGCGCACCGGCGCCACCGCCTCGGTGATCTACGTGCCGCCGCCGTTCGCGGCGGACTCGATCCTGGAAGCGATCGCTGCCGAGATGCCGCTGATCGTGTGCATCACCGAGGGCATCCCGGTGCTGGACATGGTCCGGGTCAAGGCGGCCCTGAAGAACAGCCCGAGCATCCTGATCGGCCCCAACTGTCCCGGCATCATTACCCCGGAGGAGTGCAAGATCGGAATCATGCCCGGCCACATCCACCGCAAGGGGAAGGTCGGCATCGTGTCGCGCTCCGGCACCCTGACCTACGAGGCGGTGGCGCAGACCACCGCGGTGGGCCTGGGCCAGAGCACCTGCGTCGGCATCGGCGGCGACCCGGTGAAGGGGCTGGACTTCATTGAGGTGCTGGAGATGTTCCTGCACGATCCGGAGACGGAATCCATCGTCATGATCGGCGAGATTGGGGGCGCCTCCGAGATCAACGCCGCCCACTTCCTGCGCGACAACGCGGTGAAGAAGCCGACCGTCGGCTTCATCGCCGGCGCCACCGCCCCGCCGGGCCGTCGCATGGGCCATGCCGGCGCCGTCATCACCGGCGGCAACGACACCGCGGCTGCCAAGATCGAGGCGATGAAGTCTGCCGGCATCCACGTCGCGTCGAGCCCCTCCCTGCTCGGCGAGACCATGATCAACGCGCTCAAGGGCTGACACCGGACCCGGTCGGACGCCGCCCGCCCTGCAGGCGCGTCCGACCGGCAATCACTTCGGCAGTGGATTGCCGTGGATGACTGTCAGCACGATGCCGATCAGGGCCAGCGCGAACACCAGCGCGAAGATGGTGCCGGAGATCCAGGCTGCCGGTTTGGACACTCCGCCGGCAGCCAGGATCGCGGCGTCCGGCAGCTGGCCGTCTCGGCGCATCTGCCCCAGCCTCCGGAAGGCGCGCTGCAGCGCCGCCCGCCGTCCGGTCACGCCCAGCGCCATGCTGAACGGCAGCCCCAGCCGGCTGATGGAAACGATGGACAGGGAGTCCAGCACGTTCGCCAGCACCAGGGCTGCGACCACGGTCCAGGCCAGGCCGTACAGCCTGCGGTAGAAGAACCAGACCGGCCCGAAGAAGAGGGCCGACCAGCACACGCCAGCACCGCTCAAGGTCAGCCAGGCGCCCGTCCGCCGCGCCAGCACCTGCGCCCGCAGCCGGTCGTAGTCCTTGAGGAACGGCGCCGGGTTGGGCGCGAAGTAGAGCGACAACTCGTGACGCCGAGCGTCCACGTCCGGATCGGTGAGGAAGGGGTCCGGACTCCGGGCCATCAAGCCAACTCCTTGAACGCCGCGGCTCCGACTGCCGGACGGACCGGTCCATCCTCCTGGCGGAAACGTTGCGTGTCCGGTTCGATCTCCGCACCGTACCCGCTCCCCGGTTCCCCACCGGCGCGGCCTGTGGCACACGGGGAGCCGACGCCGGAAGCCGGGTCGCAGGGAGCTTGCCGCATGCCCGACGGTGCCATCGATCGCCCGGTCCTGACCTCCTGTGCAGCCTCGGCATCCATCCTGCGCCACGACTGGACCCAGGCCGAAGTCCGCGCCCTGATGGCGCTGCCCTTCCCCGAGCTCATGTTCCGCGCCCAGTCCGCCCACCGCGCCCACTTCGATCCGTGCGCGGTGCAGATCTCCACCCTGCTTTCGATCAAGACCGGTGGCTGTCCTGAGGATTGCGCCTACTGCCCGCAGGCCGCCTCGCACGAGAACCCGATCAAGGCCACCCGCCTGATGGCGGTGGATGCCGTGCTCGCGGAGGCCCGCGCCGCTAAGGCAGCCGGCGCCAGCCGCTTCTGCATGGGCGCCGCCTGGCGCAGCCCCAAGGACCACGACCTGGACACCGTCTGCGCCATGGTCGAGGGCGTGAAGGCGCTGGGGATGGAGTCCTGCGTGACGCTGGGCATGCTCGAAGCGTCCCAGGCCGCCCGCCTGCGCGACGCCGGGCTCGACTACTACAACCACAACCTCGACACCTCGCCCGAGTACTACGGCGCCGTAATCACCACCCGCACCTACCAGGACCGCCTCGACACCCTGGCCCACGTGCGTGACGCCGGCATCGCCGTGTGCTGCGGCGGCATCGTCGGCATGGGCGAGACGGTCGAGGACCAGGCCGGCCTCATTGCCACCCTGGCCTCGATGTCCAGGCACCCCGAGAGCGTGCCGATCAACATGCTGGTCCGCGTCGCCAACACGCCGTTGGCCGATGCCGCCGCCGTCGATCCCCTCGACTTCGTACGCGTGATCGCCGCCGCCCGCATCGCCATGCCGGCGAGCCACGTTCGCCTGTCTGCCGGCCGCGAGGGCATGACCGACGAGACCCAGGCGCTGTGCTTCCTGGCAGGGGCCAACTCGATCTTCTACGGCGAGAAGCTGCTCACCACGCCCAACCCGAGCGAGAACCGCGACATGCGGCTCCTGGACCGCCTCGGCATGCGCCCGGTCTGATCCGAGGCCGGACGTCCGGCGGCCGTCCGCGCGACTCCCTTAATCCCGCCGGCACTGGAGTTTCCGCGATGAGCGACCGCGCCGGGCTGCAGTCCCCGCACCTGAGCGAGCAGGAGCAGAAGCAGGCGGCCGAAAACGCCGTGGTGCGCTCGCTGGTCATCCACGAGGTGGTGCGCGAGCAGGGCGAGCGGGAGCTGGAGCGCTCGGTCAGCGGCCTCGCCTGGTCCGGCCTCGGCGCCGGGCTGTCGATCGGCTTCTCGCTGGTGACGCAGGCGACGCTGCAGGCCGGACTGCCCGCGGCACCCTGGAGCCGGCTGGTGGACAGCTTCGGCTACAGCCTCGGCTTCCTGATCGCGGTGCTGGGCCAGCAGCAGCTCTTCACCGAGACCACCCTGACCGCGCTGATCCCGACCCTGACCAGCCGCTCGCTCGGCTCTCTGGTCGGCACGGTGCGCGTGTGGGCAGTGGTGCTGGCGGCCAACCTGCTGGGCACCTGGATCTTCGGCGCGATCGTCGCCGCCCACGGCCTGTTCCCGGCCGGCACCTACGCCGCCATGCAGAGCCTGTCGGCCGACACCATGGCGCACCCGTTCGGACACACCGTGGTCACCGCGATCGCCGCCGGCTGGCTGATCGGGCTGATGATCTGGCTGCTTCCCGGCGCCGGCCCGGCACGGCCGCTGATCATCATCCTGCTAACCTATACGGTCTCGCTGTGCCACTTCCCGCACGTGATCGCAGGCTCCGCGGAAGCAGCGTTCGGCGTCGTGTCCGGCCAGGCCAGCCTGTCCGGCTACCTGCTGCGGTTCCTCGCACCGACCCTGCTCGGCAACGTCCTGGGCGGCATCGCCATGGTGGCGCTGCTGAACCACGCGCAGATCGCCGGCGAGCTGAACCGGCCGGACACGGGCTGACGGAGCGGAGGACCGGCCGGTCGACCCCTCGGAGCAGGTGGACAAGCCGCCCCGCAGCGGCAACGTTACCGACGACCGGGCACGCGGCATCGGCGGTTGCCGCCCGTGCGGCCGCATCACTGGTGACGATGCAGCCGCCGCCGCGGCCGCAGCAACGAAAGGCAGCCGACCTTGGACCAGTTCGCGAGCTATCCCAGCCTGCGCGACCGGCGCGTGCTCGTCACTGGTGGCGCGTCCGGCATCGGTGCCTCCATCGTCCGCCACTTCGCCGAGCAGGGCGCGCATGTTGCCTTCCTAGACCGCGACGAGGCCGCCGCCGCCGCGACCCTGGCTGCCCTGCCCGACGGCGCCCCCGTACGCTTCGCCGCCTGCGACCTGCGCGACATCCCGGCCCTGCGCGCCGGCATCGACACGCTGCGCGACCAGCTTGGCGGCCCGTTCACCGTGCTGGTCAACAACGCCGCCCGCGACGACCGCCACGCGATCGACGACGTGACGCCCGAATACTGGGACGACCGCATGGCCACCAACCTGCGCCACCAGTTCTTCTGCGTGCAGGCGCTGAAAGCCGACATGATCGCGGCCGGCGGCGGCTCGATCATCAACATGAGCTCCAACAGCTTCCTGCTCGCCTCCGGCGGCATGCCCGCCTACACCGCCGCCAAGTCCGCCGTGATCGGTCTGACCCGCGGCCTCGCCCGCGACCTCGGCCCGCACCACATCCGCGCCAACATCGTCTACCCCGGCTGGATCATTACCCAGCGGCAGCTCGACCTGTGGATGACCGATGAGGCGGAAGCCCGGCGCGCCAGCGGCCAGTGCATCCCGGACCGGCTGTACGAGCCCGACGTCGCCCGCATGGTGCTCTGGCTCGCCGCCGACGACAGCCGCATGGTCACCGCACGCGAGTTCATCGTCGACGGCGGCTGGTTCTGATCCGGCCGGCCGCTTCAGCGGCGGCATGATCCGCGACAACCCCGAGGTGAACAGGCAGGTCGCCGACACGACCACCCTCGGCCGTGTCGGCGTGCCGGACGATGTCGGCCCGATGATCGCGTCGCTGCTGTCCGATGACAAACGCTGGGTCAATGCATAGCGGATCGAGGTGTCAGACGGCATGCTGGTCTAGGTGTTTGGTCCCGGCGTGTGGTGATACGGGTTGAAGTTGAAGCGCTCTGGCTGTTCTGACCAGATCCTGCAGACACACTCGTATGGCGTGAGGCCCTTCAGGACCTTGAGCCTGCGCGCGTGATTGTATGCGTTCAGGAACAGGTCGAGATGTGCTGCGAGCTGCTGATGGTCCATATAGTGGTATCGTCTGACTGTGGCACCACTGGATGGTTTGGTTCATCCACTCGACTTGGCCGTTGGTCCAGGGATGGTTCGGCTTGCGGGACTTCCTGGCGGCGCGCGGCACAACGCGGGTGATCCCGAACAACCCGATCCGCAAGCGTCATCACCTATTCGACTGCAACGCCTACAAGCGGCACAACGTCATCGAACGCACTTTTCCGCCGCCTCAAGGACTTCCAACGTATCGCCGCACGCTACGACGGACTCGCGTTCACCTACGACGTCGCCGTATGCCTCGCGGCCCTCATCATCTGGTGGTTGTGAGCTCGGAGCCTAGATCGGCTTATCCATTCCCATATGCTCACACACAAGAACACTGTCTCGCTCTATGAGCAGCCAAGCCAACTGCTAACGGATGCCCGTGAAGGCAAACTGGCGACTCGGCTTGTTCTTGATATGATGCTCAGAAATAGCTTTCGGTGAGACCTAATTATCCAGTCCAGCCAATTTGGAAGATGCTTTTGCTAAGTTTCGTCTCGGACTGTCTAGAGGGAGAACGAGGATGATGTAGAGCTACGTAAGCTAGTTCAAAGACGACCTCCGTCTGCCTCATAGTCTGCTAAGCAACAACAGCTATGACGATAGCAATCATGTTGTTGTCAGGTCCGGACATAAGGCTTGATGTCCCTAGCCAAGATTCCTGTGTATAGGATGATGTTGTCGTGGACCAGATTGATCTACAGAATGCGGCGGACCGACTTGATCGACTGCCTGCAGGCTATAGAAGGCCGAACGAGGATGCGGCATTGCTCTACCGGCAGCCGATGACGTTCATCGCGGACGTACTGTGTGGACGCGTCACCAGCCCTATCGATCGGCACGATATTCCTGGAGGTCGTCTGTTCACGGAGACGGATCTTCGTAGGCTTCCAGGTCTGAAGATGCTTCCGCAAGGTTTAGGCGGGAAATATCTGGAGGCGAAACAAAGGAACGGAAGGAAAGCTGGTTGAACTGCGACGTGGCTTGTCTGAACGGCAATCTTTGAGAGGATGCCGGCTGGAAAGGTCAACGTTGCAGCCATCTCCCAGACGCCGAAGAAGCAGTTCGTCCGATGCCTATGTCCCGCTGACAGAATAGCGTCAGCTTTACCACATTGAGGTATGTCCAGAGACGCAGCCGATGAGAAAGCTTTACCTTCTAGGCACCCACGGGGGTGCCGCCCGGCCGGCATCGCCGCGGTTGCCGAGGTAGATCTGCAGATCGGCGACCGGGCGGGGCTTGGCGCCGTCGTGCCAGATCAGGCCGGTCTTGCCGCCGAAAGTGCGGGCATCCAGCAACGGGCCCTTCAGCAGAGCAACGCCGGTGCCGCGGCCGAGCACGGGGAGCTGGGACAGTGGGAACACCAGGAAGCGGCGGTTCTCTCCCAGCGCCGCCACGTGGTCGCCGGAAACCTCGGTGCAGACCACGGCGCGCTCGCCGGGTTTGAGGTTCAGCACCTGCTTGCCGGTGCGCTTCTCCGCGACGAGGTCGGCCGTCTCCACCACCAGGCCGCGGCCGTTGGAGGCGGCAACCAGGACACGGGCGTCACCTCGCAGCACGAACAGCGAGACCATGTCCTGGTCGTTGGACAGATCCACCACCAGGCGCAGCGGCTGACCGTCGCCGCGGCCGCGTGGGAGGTCGCCCGCACGGAGCGTGAAGCTGCGGCCGTCGGTCGCGAACAGGCACAGCCGGTCGGTGGACAGGCACTCGATCAGAAGGCGCAGCGCGTCGCCTTCCTTGAACTTCTGCACGGCCGGGTCGATCCCATGGCCGCGTACCGCCTTGATCCAGCCCTTCTGCGACAGGACCACCGTGATCGGCTCGCGCTCCACCGCGGCGATGGCGGAGATGTCCACCGCGGCGGGGGGGGTGGTCAGGGTGCTGCGCCGCGTGCCGAGCGGGCCGGTGCCGAACTGCTTGCGCAGGTGCTCCAGCTCCTGGCCGATGCGGCGCCAGCGCAGCTTCTGGCCCAGGCCCTGGTCGTCCAGCAGCGCGCCGAGCTCGTCGCGCTCGCGGACCAGCGCGTCGTGCTCGCGTCGGATCTCGACCTCCTCCAGGCGGCGCAGGCTGCGCAGGCGCATGTTCAGCACCGCGTCCGCCTGCAGCTCGGTCAGGGAGAAGGCGGCCATCAGGGCCGGCTTCGGCTCGTCCTCCTCGCGGACGATGCGGATCACCTCGTCGAGGTTGAGATAGACGGCGAGGAAGCCGTCCAGGATCTCCAGCCGGCGCAGCACCGCGTCCAGCCGGTGTCGGCTGCGACGCACCAGCACCGTGTTGCGGTGCTCGAGCCATTCGCGCAGCACCTCGCGCAGGCCCATCACCCTGGGGGTGCGGTCGGTGGCCAGCACGTTCATGTTGAGGCCGAACCGGGTTTCCAGCTGGGTGGTGCGGAACAGGGTTTCCATCAGCACCTCGGGCTCGACGCCCCTGGTGCGGGGCTCCAGCACCAGGCGGATGTCGGTGGTGCTCTCGTCGCGCACGTCGGCCAGCAGGGGAAGCTTCTTCTGCTCCATCAACTCGGCGATCTGCTCGATCAGGCGGCCCTTCTGCACCTGGTAGGGGATCTCGGTGACGACGACGGTCCAGGCGCCGCCCCGGCCCTCCTCGCGGGTCCAGCGGGCGCGCGTGCGAAAGCCGCCGCGGCCGGTCTCGTAGGCGACACGGATCGCGGCCGGGTCCTCGACGATCAGGCCGCCGGTGGGGAAGTCGGGGCCGGGCATCAGGGCCAGCAGCTCGTCAAGGGTGGCGTCGGGGCGCTTCACCAGCAGAAGGGCGGCAGCGCAGACCTCGCCGGCGTTGTGCGGCGGGATGCTGGTCGCCATGCCGACGGCGATGCCGGCAGCACCGTTCGCCAGGAGGTTGGGGAACGCCGACGGGAGGACCACCGGCTCGGCGTCCTCGCCGTCATAGGTCGGGCGGAAGTCGACCGCATCGTCCTCGATGCCGTCCAGCAGCGCCTTGGCGACGGCGGTCAGGCGTGCCTCGGTGTAGCGCATGGCGGCGGCGTTGTCGCCGTCGACGGAGCCGAAGTTGCCCTGGCCCTCGACCAGCGGGTAGCGCACGGCGAAATCCTGCGCCAGGCGCACCAGCGCCTCGTAGACCGCGACGTCGCCGTGCGGGTGGTACTTGCCGATCACGTCGCCGACCACGCGGGCGCACTTCTTGAAGCCTGCGCCAGGGTCGAGGCGCAGCTGCTGCATGGCGTAGATCAGGCGGCGGTGCACCGGCTTCAGCCCGTCGCGCACGTCGGGCAGAGAGCGCGAGGTGATGGTGGACATGGCGTAGGCGAGGTAGCGCTCGCTGAGCGCCGTACTCAGGCTGGTGTCCTCGATGTGTCCCGCGACGTCCGGCATCGTCCCCGTTCCCCTGCCAACCCGGACAGGAACAAACAGAGAAGACGGCTCTTGTCCATCCCGCGGCGACCTGCAACGCTCGATGAGACCGAGTGAACGAGGAGCCGTCGATGCCGCAGGTCTCGGGGAGCGCCGCGCGGTATCCGTCGGCGCGAGCCCGGCGCATGCGGGTGGTCGCGCTGACGCTGCTGATGGTCGCCGGCACGGTCAACTACCTAGACCGGTCGGCGCTCTCGATTGGCAACTCCAGCATCCGTGCGTCGCTGCACCTGAGCGACGCCGAGATGGGGCTGCTGCTGTCGGCGTTCGCGGTGGCGTATGGCGTGGCGCAGCTGCCCGTGGGCGTGCTGATCGACCGGTTCGGGCCGCGACGGGTGATGACGGTCGGCCTGATGCTGTGGTCGGCGGCCCAGGTGGTGGCCGGGTTCGTCGGCAGCCTGGGCCAGTTCCTGGGTGCACGGGGCGCGCTCGGGGTCGGCGAGTCGCCGATGTACCTCGCCGGGACCAAGGTCTGCTCCAACTGGTTCCAGGCGCCGGCGCGCGCCTTCCCGATCGGGCTGTTCAACGCCTCCTCGGCGCTGGGACCGGCGATCGCGCCGCCGGTGCTGACGGCGCTGCTGGTCGCGTTCGGCTGGCGGTCGATGTTCGTGATCATCGGCGTGGCCGGCCTGCTCGTCGCCGTCCTCTGGGCCCTGCTCTACCGCGATCCGGAGCGATACGGGATCGACGACGGGGAGCGGCGCTGGATCCACGCGGAGGACCGCGGGGCGGATGAGGCGTCCGCGCTGCGCGGCTGGAGCGCCCTGTTCCGGGACCGGACAAGCTGGGGCATGGCGTTCGGCTTCAGCGGCGTGATCTACCTGACCTGGCTGTACGGCACCTGGCTGCCCGACTACCTGCACCGGGCACGGCACCTCAGCGTAGCACAATCGGGGATCTGGACGGCGGTGCCGCAGGGCTGCGGGTTCCTTGGGGCCCTGCTCGGCGGCCTCGCGTCGCGCACGCTGGCGCGGCGCGGGATGCTGCCGGTGGCGAGCTGCCGGCTGCCGCTGGTGCTGGCGATGCTGGCGACAGCGGCCTGCACCGCCGGGGCCTCGGTGGTGCACGGGACGGCGGCGGCGATCTTGCTGGTCAGCGTCGCCCTGTTCGCTGGCAGCCTCGCCTCCTCCTGCGGCTGGGCGATGGCCGCGGTGGCCACCGCGCCGGACAGGGTGGCGACGCTGGAAGCGTTCCAGAACGTGGGCGGCTCGGTGGGCGGGGCGGTGGCCCCTGCGCTGACGGGATGGATCGTGGGCGCAACAGGGTCGTTCACCCCGGCGCTGCTGCTGGCGGCCGGCATTGCCGTGCTCGCCGCCGCCATCTACCAGTTCGGCACCCGCGACCGGCCGGTGCCGCGGGCCTAGAAAGGTTCGTGCATGAAGCTCGGTTTCGTCGGCCTCGGACCCATGGGCGTCGCCATGGCGCAACGCCTGCTCGACGCAGGGCACTCCGTCAGCGTGTTCAACCGCACCGCGACGCGCGCGGCGCCGCTGGTCGAGGCGGGCGCCGGGCTGGCCTACAGCCCGGCCGACGCGGCACGGGACGCCGAGTTCGTGTTCAGCATGCTGGCCGACGACGACGCGGTGGAGTCGCTGACCCTGGGCAAGGACGGCATCGCCGACGGCTTGCCGCCAGGCGCCGTCCACGTGTCGAGCAGCACGATCTCGGTGGCGCTGTCGCGTCGCCTGGCGGAGGCGCACGGCGCGCGCGGCCAGGGCTACCTGTCGGCCACCGTGCTGGGGCGGCCGCCGGCGGCGGCTGCGGGCAAGCTGTTCGTGGTGCTGGCGGGCGAGGCCGAGGCGTCGGCGCGGGTACGACCGGCGTTGGACGCGATGGGGCAGCGGATCTTCGCCCTCGGCACCGACCCGTCGCAGGCGAACCTCGTCAAGCTGTCGCTGAACTTCCTGATCTTCTCGACCATCGAGCAGATGTCGGAGGTGTTCGCACTCACCGAGAAGGGCGGGATCGCGCCGGAGACCGTGTTCGAGATCCTGACCAACAGCTTCTTCGACGCGGCCGTGCACCGGAACTACGGGCAGCTGATCGTCGACCAGGCGTTCTCACCGCCCGGCGGCCCGGTGCCGCTGGCGGCGAAGGACACGGCGCTGCTGCTGCAGGCCGGCGACGCGTTGGAAGTGCCGATGCCGATGGGCTCGCTGGTCCGCGACCGGCTGCTCGCCACCATCGCGCGCGGCGAAAGCGGGCTGGACTTCGCGGCGATGTCGCGCCGGGCGCGCGAGGATGCGGGACTTCCGGCAGACCGGTGATCCGCCTGGCGGACCACCGGTCGCTTGGAACGAATCCCGATCAGGTGGACCACCTGGCCGGGCAACAAGGCCGGTCAGGACAGCGGGCGGAGCATCCGAGGTGAACCCAGGTGGACGGCGAATGCCCTAGGGAGCGAAGCCGCCGTTCAGCAGCGGCGGACCCTGGGTGTCGTCGTGGGGCACCTCGTTGGTAATCGGGCCATCGTAGTTCGACGCGCAGGCGCAGAGCGGCAGGCACGTCGCGCCGACGGCGAGCAGGCAGGCCGCGATCGCGAGCGACCGCCGGACGACGTCTTGCATGGTGTCGATCTTTCCTGGTGAGCGTGGCGGAGTTAGGCCACGACGGTCACGGCGGTCAAGGCGAGGCACGGACGACGCCACGCCCAGGGAATCCCACCCGGCTGCCTAGCCGGTCGGAAAGGTGGTCGCGGCGGAGCTGGCCTGCCGGTGCCGCGAGTGCAGCGGCAGGAAGGCCGAACCCAGGGCGGCTGCCTGGTTGCCGATGCTGCCGAGGCGCAGGGTCACCGGGTTCGGCGCTTGGGCCGCGGCGTCGCCCAGCAGGGGAGACAGGCGTTCGAGCAGCGCCTCGATCAGGACACGCGGCAGGTTGCCGTCGAGGATGATCGCCTGGAGGTCCAGCAGGCTGGCCACCGTCAGCAGCGGCACGACCAGCGCCTCGGCACAGTCCTGCAGCCAGTCCGACACCAGGGACTCGTGGCTGCGCATGACGGCGTGCAGGTCGCCGGCACGCGACACCGAGACGCCGCTGGCACGCAGGTGGCGGATCAGGGCGGACCCGGATGCGCGCTGGAACAGGCTGGTGGAGCCGGGCGCCTCGGCGGCGGCGCGCGACGTCCGGGGCGCGGGAGGCACGAGGATGGCCTGCATGTTGCCGGCGCGGCCGTTCGCGCCGTTGCGGTAGTCGCCGTCCAGCACGATGCCGGCGCTGACAGAGCTATTGATGTAGACGCAGAGGAAGTCGTCCAGCTCACGGCCGTGACCGCAAAAAAGTTCCGCCAGCGCAACGGCGGTGCCGTTGCTTTCGTGGAAGACGGGGACGTCCAGCACGCGGCCGAGCTCGGAGGCGAAGTCGAAGGACTGCCAGGCCTGCAGCAGCTCGGGCGGCACCTCGGTCTCGGACAGGCAGGGCTGGAAGGTGACGGGCAGCGCCAGGCCCACGCCGACTAGGCGGTCGCGTCGCGACGGGGACAGGGCGCGACGCAGCTCCCTGACGCCGCGCAGCGCCAGCTGCATCGCCTCGGGCGGCTCGGGATCGAGGCGCTCGAAGCGGCGGCTCTTGAGTATTGTGCCGGTGAAGTCGATCAGCAGCGCGTCGATCGAGCGGCGGCCGAGCTTGATGCCGATCGAGTAGGCGCCGGCGGAGTCGAGGCGGAGCATGGTGGCGGGTTGGCCGCGCTGGCCCATGCGTCGCCCGGTGCTGGTGATCAGCCCCTGCTGCTCGAGCGACTGGACGATCTGGCCGACCGTGTTCTGGGTGAGGTTCAGCTGACGAGCGAGGTCGGGCTTCGAGGCCTCGCCGAGCCGGCGCAGCACCGTCAGCAGGCGGCGTTCGTTGAAGTGCCGCACGGCGATGGAGTTGCCTCCTTGGCCGGCCGCGACGGGGTGGATCTGCCTGCTCATCGAGGACGCCCGCTCGCCGGTTCTGCCGCCGGTCATGACGTTTGATGGCATCTTCGCGGTGTCGGTGAAAGCGTTTTATTGAGCTAAGGTGAATTAATCGGCTTGACGTCACTCGCGTTTTGTAGGAGTTAGGGGGCAGCAATTTCGTCAGCCGCGACGGCGTAACGTGTCCGGATAATCCTAGCCCTGCGGTCAGGGTCAACCGGGTGCTGTCACTAATCTGCCAGCTGTGGCAGAGCCGCCACGGTGGGTGCGGATGCTGGATCAAAAATCAAGAAGCGTTCGGAGGAACATCATGTCGAGACCAACCAGGGCGACGCCCCGCTCAGCCTGGCGCGTGCGTCGCCACGCCCTGCTCACGGCCGGGGCGGTGATCGCGCTCGGCTCGGGGCCGGCCTTCGCCCAGCTCGACTCGGGCTCGGGCCTGGTCGCCAGCTCGAAGGTCAACAACGTCCCGGCCCCGAATTTCGGCATGCCGCCGCTTCCGGCGCCGGAAGCGCTGGTGCCGCAGGTGAACCAGTACTTGTCGCAGTACGGAACAGCGGTGCTGCTGGACAACGTCAACGAGTTCGCGGGCATCATCAGCGGGCCGCACCAGGAATCCGGCAACGCCGGCCAGTACGGCCTGGAGTGGGACCAGGACTGGTACAAGCTCGCCGGGATCCCGGGGCTCGAGACGCACTCGATCGCGGTCGGCCGCTACGGCATCAACGTCGGACCGAACTTCGGCGACACGCTGGACCAGACCCAGGAAATTTACGGTGCCGGCGGCAACGTCGCGATCCACCTCGTGTTCTTCTACGCGGAAGAAACGCTGGCACACGGCCGGGTCAACGTCGCCGCAGGCCGGTTCCCGATGGAGAACGACTTCGACTCGAACCCGCTGAACTGCAACTTCATGAACAACTCGCTGTGCGGCAACGCCAAGGGCATCACCGACAACAGCGCCAACGCTTCCTATCCTGACGCGCAGTGGGCGATCCGTCCGCGCATCCGGCCGATTCCCTCGGTCTACGTGCAGACCGGCATCTACTTCACAGAAGACAACACCTACAGCGCGACCAACGGCTACCGGTCGGGCTTCCACCTCGACGGCTCGCACATCAATGGCGAGGCTTTCCCGGTCGAGGTGGGCTACGAGCCGAAGATCGGTCGCGACGCGATGCCCGGCCACTACAAGGTCGGCTTCATGTTCGAGAACCGGGCGCACGCGACGTGGGAACTGCCAGGGGCGACCCCGGAGGTCCGCAAGGGCGGCTCGCAGGAGTGGCTGCAGTTCGACCAGATGCTGCTCCGCCAGGGCCCCGGCGCCACCGACGGCATCATCGCCATCGGCAACTACAACCACAACGACCCGCGCTATTCGGTGCGTCAGGACCAGTTCAACATCGCCGCGATCGACCGCGACTTCTGGAAGGCGCGCCCGCTCGACACCATCGGCGTGCTGTTCAACTACCAGAGCGTGTCGAGCCTGCTGAGCAAGGTCCAGAGCGAGGAGCTCGAGTTCGGGCTGCCGATCAGCGGCAACGACTTCGGCACCTTCCCCGGGGCGGCGGGCGTGCAGAACCACGTGATCAACGTCGAACTGAACTACCAGATCCACGTGTTCCGCGGCGTGACCTTCGCGCCCGACTTCCAGTACTTCATCCGCCCGAACGGCGAAGCCTCCCTGCCCGACGCCGCCGTGGTCGGCTTCAAGACCCACATCCAGCTGTTCTAGGCCGGATGGCGGGGCGGGCGGGCCGGTCGGCCTGCCCGCCTTTCGTCGCACACGCCTCACCGTTCGGCGTCCTGTCTGCGGCGACCAAACCCAGAACGACAGGTACGGGCGGTACGGGCCGTAGAACCCGCTGGCTGGCCGGCCCGCAGCGCGGTTCCGTTGTTGACGTGCTTCAAGCGCGATGACACGGTTGCACCATGCCGGCCTGGGCTGGCCCATAAAAAAGTGGTTCCGGGAGGACCTTCCATGTTCAAGCGCTTCGCCAACCCGCGCATGCTGGTGGCGACCACCGTCCTATCGGCCGGGATGATCGCCGCGGTCGCCGCCCATGCCGACTCGACCATCACCGTCGCGACCGTGAACAACGGCGACATGGTGGTGATGCAGAAGCTGTCCACGGTGTTCGAACAGCAGCATCCGGACATCCACGTCCGCTGGGTGGTGCTGGAGGAGAACGTGCTGCGCCAGCGCGTCACCACCGACATCGCCACCCATGCCGGCCAGTTCGACGTGATGACCATCGGCAACTACGAGGTGCCGATCTGGGCCAAGCAGAAGTGGCTGGTGCCGATGGACAACCTGCCGGCCTCCTACGACGTGAACGACCTGCTGCACCCAGTGGCGGAGGGCCTGACGTATCAGGGCAAGCTGTACGGACTGCCGTTCTACGCCGAGAGTGCGATGACCTACTATCGCACCGACCTGTTCAAGAAAGCCGGCCTGACCATGCCGGCGCAGCCGACCTATGAGCAGATCCGGCAGTTCGCGGACAAGATCACCGACAAGGGCAACCAGGTCTACGGCATGTGCCTGCGCGGCAAGCCGGGCTGGGGCGAGAACATGGCCTACGTCACCACCCTGGTGGATGCCGATGGCGGGCAATGGTTCAACGACAGCTGGAAGCCGACCATCAACACCCCGGCGTGGCACACCGCCATCACCTACTACGCCGACATCCTGAAGGCGGACGGGCCGCCCGGCGTGTCGTCGAACGGGTTCAACGAGACGCTGGCGCTGTTCTCGTCCGGCCATTGCGGCATGTGGATCGACTCGACCGTCGCCTCGGGCCTGCTGTTCGACAAGAAGCAGAGCCAGGTTGCCGACAAGGTGGGCTTCGCGCCGATCCCGACCGGCTCCTATACCGGCGGCCCGACCTGGCTGTGGAGCTGGAACCTAGCGATCCCGGCCTCGTCCAAGCAGCAGGACGCGGCGCGCACCTTCATCACCTGGGCGACCTCGAAGGAATACGTCGCGCTGGTGGCGAAGCAGAACGGCTGGGTCGCGGTGCCGCCCGGCACACGCCAGAGCACCTATGACAACCCGGACTACAAGGCGGTGGCGCCGTTCGCCGGCTTCGTGCTGGCCGCGATCAACTCGGCCAACCCGACCGGCCAGACCGAGCATCCGCGGCCCTACACCGGCGCGCAGTTCGTGGCGATCCCCGAGTTCCAGGGCATCGGCACCCAGGTCGGCCAGACCATGGCGGGCGTGCTGACCGGACAGGACACGGTGGACCAGGCGCTGGCCTCGGCGCAGTCTGCCACCGCGCGCACCATGCGTCAGGCAGGATATCCCAAGAAGTAGGAGCGCCCGTGTGATGTCGGCGACCTCGATCGGGACCGGGACCGTTCCGGGAGATGCGGCACCCGCCGCGTCCGCTCCGGCGCGGAGCTTCCTGGTGATGCCGTCCGTGCTCGTGCTGCTGGTGTGGATGATCGTCCCACTGGTGATGACGCTGTGGTTCTCGTTCAGGAACTACAACCTGCTGGATCCGACGACGCAGGGCTTCGCCGGGATCAACAACTACGCCTACCTGGTCACCGACCCGGACTTCTGGGCGTCCTTGCGCAACACCCTGGTGCTGCTGGCCTCGGTGCTGGTGATCACGGTGGGTCTCGGCACCCTGCTCGCGGTGCTGTTCAACCAGCCGTTTCCCGGGCGCAACGTCGCCCGGGTGCTGGCGATCTCGCCGTTCTTCGTCATGCCGACGGTGGCCGCGCTGGTGTGGAAGAACCTCATGATGCACCCGATCTACGGAGTGCTGGGCGTGGCCGCCCACGCCTTCGGGATGCAGCCGGTGGACTGGTTCTCGCAGTATCCGCTGGCCTCGGTGATCGGGATCGTGTCCTGGGAATGGCTGCCGTTCGCGCTGCTGATCCTGCTGACCGCAGTGCAGTCGCTCGACAACGAGCAGCGCGAGGCGGCGCGGATGGACGGCGCCGGGATGATCGCGCAGTTCTTCTTCATCACGCTCCCGCACCTGTCGCGGGCGATCAGCGTGGTAATCATGATCGAGACGATCTTCCTGCTCAGCGTGTTCGCGGAGATCTTCGTAACCACTTCGGGCGGGCCGGGCAACGCCACCACCAACCTCGCCTTCCTGATCTATGCCCGGGCGCTGCTGCAGTTCGACGTCGGCGGCGCCTCGGCCGGCGGCGTGGTGGCGATCCTGCTCGCCAACATCGTCGCCTTCTTTCTGGTACGCACCGTCGCCCGGCGGCTGGAGACCTGAGATGACCGATAGCCTGGGCAAGCGGATCCTCGTCGCCGTCCTGGGGTGGGCGGTGGCGCTGCTGCTGTTCTTCCCGATCCTTTGGATGGTGCTGACCAGCTTCAAGAGCGAGACCGACGCGATCACCGCGCGGCTGTTCTTCACCCCGACGCTGGCGTCCTACAGCGAGGTGTTCGCGCGCGCGGACTACCTCGCCTTCGCCTTCAACAGCATCGCCATCTCGCTCGGCGGTACGGTGCTGGCGCTGCTGCTGGCGATCCCGGCGGCGTACTCGATGGCGTTCCATCCCACGCCGCGCACCCGCGGCACCCTGCTGTGGATGCTGTCGACCAAGATGCTGCCCCCGGTGGGCGTTCTGGTGCCGATCTACCTGTTGTTCCGCACCACCGGGCTGCTGGACACGCGCTCCGGGCTGATCGGCATCTACGCGCTGATGAACCTGCCGATCGTGGTCTGGATGCTGTTCACCTTCTACAAGGAGGTGCCGCACGAGATCCTGGAGGCGGGGCGCATGGACGGCGCCACCACCTGGGGCGAGGTGTGGCACCTTCTGATGCCGCTGACCCTACCGGGTGTTGCCTCCACCGGGCTGCTGTCGCTGATCCTGTGCTGGAACGAGGCGTTCTGGAGCCTCAACCTCACCTCGTCGCACGCGGCCCCCCTCACCGCCTTCATCGCCTCGTTCTCGTCGCCGGAAGGCCTGTTCTTCGCCAAGCTGTCGGCCGCGTCGACCATGGCGGTGGCGCCGATCCTGATCTTCGGCTGGTTCAGCCAGAAGCAGCTGGTGCAGGGCCTCACCTTCGGCGCGGTCAAGTAGGAGCCCATCATGGCAACCCTGTCGCTTCGCAACGTCCGCAAGGCCTACGGCCCGGTCGAGGTCATCAAGGGCATCGACCTCGACATCGACGACCGCGAGTTCGTGGTGTTCGTCGGCCCCTCTGGCTGCGGCAAGTCCACCCTGCTTCGCATGATCGCGGGGCTGGAGCAGATCACCGGCGGCGACCTGAGCATCGACGGCAAGCGGGTCAACGAGGTCGGGCCGGCCGACCGCGGCCTGGCCATGGTGTTCCAGTCCTACGCGCTGTACCCGCACATGACGGTAGCGGACAACATGGGCTTCGCGCTCAGGCTCGCGAAGGTGCCCAAGGCGGAGCGCGAGACCAAGGTCAAGGAGGCGGCTCGCATCCTGCAGCTCGGGCCGTATCTCGACCGCAAGCCGAAGGACCTGTCCGGCGGGCAGCGGCAGCGGGTGGCGATCGGGCGCGCCATCGTGCGGGCGCCCAAGGTGTTCCTGTTCGACGAGCCGCTGTCCAACCTCGACGCCGCACTCCGCGGCCAGACGCGGATCGAGATCGCGCGCCTGCACGAGGAGCTGGCGACCACCATGATCTACGTCACCCACGACCAGGTCGAGGCGATGACCATGGCCGACAAGATCGTGGTGCTGCAGGCGGGACGGGTGGAGCAGGTCGGCTCGCCGCTGGACCTGTACCACAACCCTGCCAACATCTTCGTCGCCGGCTTCATCGGCTCCCCGCGGATGAACATCATTGATGCAACGGTGGTGGGCGCCTACAGCGACGGCGTCGAGGTGCGGTTGCCCTCGGGGTCGCAGCTGGTGGTGGAGGTGGCCGCAGGCGCGCTGCAGCCGGGCACGCCGGTGCGGCTCGGCATCCGGCCGGAAGCGATGCGGATCGATCCTGCCGGGCCGATCGCCGGCGAGGTGCGCCTGGTGGAGCGGCTCGGCGGCCTCACCCTGCTGCATGTCGGCGCGGAAGGCCGCGACGACCTGATCGTGCAGGTGGAGGGCACGTCGCCGGTCGAGGCGCACCACCCGATCCGGGTGTCTGCGGACGGCGCGGCCTGCCACCTGTTCGACAGCCAGGGCCTGGCCCTACCCAGGCTGGCCCGGCACCAGCTGGTGGCCTGATGTCCGCAGGTTCCTGATGTTCCTGGGCCTCGACTACGGTACCTCGGCAGTCAAGGCGCTGCTGGTCGACGGCAAGCAGCGCACGGTCGGCAGCGCGTCGGTGGCCCTGACCGTGTCCAGGCCGGCGCCGGGTCACAGCGAGCAGGACCCGGAGGCTTGGTGGCAGGCGACGCTCGACGCGGTCGCGGTGCTCAAGCGCGAGCATGGCGCAGCACTCGCCGCCGTGTCCGGCATCGGCCTGTCCGGGCAGATGCACGGGGCGGTGCTGCTCGACGCCGCCGACGGCGTGCTGCGTCCGGCGATCCTGTGGAACGACGTGCGTGCCACGGCGGAATGCGCTGCTTTCGAGCGGGCGTTCCCGGATTCGCGTCAGGTGACCGGCAACATCGCCATGCCGGGCTTCACCGCGCCCAAGCTGCTGTGGGTGAAGCAGCACGAGCCGGCGCTGTTCGCCGCGACGCGCACCGTGCTGCTGCCCAAGGCATGGATCCGCTACCGCTTGACCGGGGACATGGTCGAGGAGATGTCGGACGCGTCCGGCACGCTGTGGCTGGACGTCGGCGCGCGGGACTGGTCGGACGCGGCCTTGGCCGCTACCGGGCTCGACCGCGGGGCGATGCCGCGTCTGGTCGAGGGCAGCGAGCCGGCAGGAACCCTGCGTCCGGAGCTGTCGCAATCCTGGGGCATGGAGCGGGCGCCGGTCGTGGCCGGGGGTGCGGGGGACAATGCGGCCGGCGCGGTCGGGCTGTCGGCGATCCGGCCGGGTGACGCGTTCGTGTCGCTCGGCACCTCAGGCGTGCTGTTCGCCACCACCGACCGGTTCCGGCCGTATCCGGCGGCAGCGGTGCACGCGTTCTGCCACGCCATTCCGGCGACCTGGCACCAGATGGGGGTGACGCTGTCCGCGGCCGCGTCGCTGGCGTGGTGGGCCGGCATCGCCGGCCGGGACGAGGCCGAGCTGCTGGCGGAGATCGAGGGGCCGCAGCGGCCGGCGAAGGCCCTGTTCCTGCCCTATTTCGGCGGCGAGCGGACTCCGCACAACGACGGTGCGATCAGGGGGGCATTCGCGGGGCTGTCCTATGGAACCGACCGTGCCGCGCTGACGCAGGCGGTACTGGAAGGGGTGGCGTTCTCCATGCGCGACTGCCTGGATGCGCTCGCGGCGTCGGGCACGGTCGTGGAGGGGGCGGACGTGATCGGCGGTGGGTCGCGCTCGCGGACCTGGATCGCGATCATCGCATCGGCGCTCAACGTCCCGCTGCGCCGGCTGGCCGCGGGGGAGCATGGGGGCGCGTTCGGGGCAGCACGGCTGGCGCGCATGGCGGTGACCGGCGAGGCGCCGGAGGCGGTATGCACGCCGCCGGCACGGGAGGAGACGATCGTTCCGGAACCGGCGCTGGCCGAGGCGTATGCACGGCGGATCGAGCGCTACCGGGGGCTGCATGCGGCCGGTGGAGAGGCGCTGAGGGTCCTGGACGGTTAGGACCGGGTAGGCGGATGTGCCAGGGCGGCGACCGTGTCTGCCAGGCGCTCGCGAGCCGCAGGCACCGGGCGGTGGCGCTGGCCGAACAGGTCGCGGGCGAGGAAGTGGCCGGTCAATCGCAGCCCGTCATGCCAGTCCTCCGGCGTGCCGTGATCGGCAGGGTCAAGGAACAGGGACGGCAGGCGGAGCAGGCGGTCGCGCCAGGCGCCGGCAGCATCGGCCGAAACGGCGCGCCCGGTGCGGGGCGACACGAAGGCGAGGTCGCCGGTGCAGCCGGTCACGGCGCAGCAGGACAGGTCGAGCCCGTAGCCGAGGTCGGTCAGCAGCAGCGCCTCCCAGCGCAGCAGGGCCGCCGGGCCCACCCTGGCGCCCTCGGCCGGATCGAGGCTGAGTAGGGTCAGCAGCCGGATCAGGCCGTCGAACGCCTGAGGGTGCGGCTCGCGCTCCGGCAGGGCACCATCGGCCACGGCGCAGGCGGCGCTGAGAAGCGTGAGCGGCAGAGGGGACTGCATCAGCCGGGCGGCCGAGGGATGCACCAGCTCGGCCTTCAGCGTGCCGAGCTGCTCAGGCAGGCGTGCGAACCAGTGCGCGGTCAGGAGGTTGCCGGCCTGCCAGGTGGCGACGTTGGCGCGTGCGCTGCCGCCGCGAACCAAGCCACGATGGGCGCCGTGATGCTCGGTCAGCACGTGCGCGACAGCGCCGCCCTCGCCATAGGACGATGCGGACAGCACGATCGCCGGAGCCTCCCATTCCATTGGAGGCTCCGGTCGTGTCAGATCTCGGGAGCGCCGGCGTCTGGCGCCTCGGCGGCGGGACGGGGAACGCCGGAGACGGCAGCGACCTCGGCGGCAAAGTCGGTGGCCTCCTTCTCGATGCCCTCGCCGAGCTGGTAGCGGTCGAAGCCGACCAGCTTGCCGCCGGCCTTGCTGACCACCGCTTTCACGCGGCTCTCGCCGTCATGCACCCAGACCTGCTCCAGCAGCACCACCTCCTCGTAGTACTTGCGCACCCGGCCGTCGACCATCTTCTCGATGATGTTGTCGGGCTTGCCCGAGGCGCGCGCCTGCTCGACCAGCACCGCGCGTTCACGCTCCAGCGCGGCCGGGTCGACCGCGTCGACGTCAAGGGCGGCCGGGCGAGTGGCGGCGACATGCATGCCGACCTGTCGGCCAAGCAGCTCGAGCGCGTCGCTCTCGGACGGCGCCTCGATCGCGGCGAGTACGCCGATCTTGCCGATGCCGGGGCGCAGGGAGGCGTGGACATAGGTCGCGACCACGCCGGAGGGAACGCGCAACACGCGGGCGCGTCGCAGCGTCATGTTCTCGCCGACCGTGGCGATCAGGTGGGTGAGCTCCTCGGCGACAGTGCGATCGGCGCCGGGATAGTCGGCAGCCTTGAGAGCCTCGACGTCCTCGCCGACGGTGAGTGCCAGGCGTGCGACGGTCTCGCAGAAGTTCTGGAAGCTTTCGTTGCGGGCGACGAAGTCGGTCTCGGCGTTGATCTCGACCATGGCAGCGACGCGCGGCGCGGAGGCCACGGCGACCAGGCCCTCGGCGGCGACGCGGCCGGACTTCTTGGCTGCGGCGGCGAGGCCCTTCTTGCGCAGCCAGTCGATCGCTCCCTCGACGTCGCCGCCGGTCTCGCCCAGCGCCTTCTTGCAGTCCATCATGCCGGCGCCGGTCTTCTCGCGCAGGTCCTTCACCAGGGCAGCCGTGACTTCCGCCATCTCGTTCGCTCCATCAGCCGTGCCGGCGCCCATCCTCCGGGGACGGGGCGCCGTGTCGTTCATCCAGGTCGGTGTGATGCCGTCGCGGATCCCCTGCCCTGCGACGGCATGCCGGGTCTACTCCGCAGCGGAGGCCGGCGCCGGCTCAGAGGCCGACAGCTCGGGCACCAGCTCGACCGGAAGCTCCTCGGCAGCGCCGTAGTCCTGGCCGGACGCGCCGAGCTCGGCAGAGATGCCGTCCAGCACCGCGGACGAGATCAGGTCGCAGTACAGGGTAATGGCGCGGATCGCGTCGTCGTTGCCCGGGATCGGGAAGGTGACGCCGACCGGATCGGAGTTGCTGTCGAGCACGGCGATCACCGGGATGCCGAGCTTCGCCGCCTCCTCGACCGCCAGCTTCTCCTTGTTGGTATCGATGATGAACAGGATGTCGGGCAGGCCGCCCATCTCCTTGATGCCGCCGAGCGAGCGCTCCAGCTTCTCGCGGTCGCGGGTGATCTCCAGGATCTCCTTCTTGGTCAGGCCCTGGGTGTCGCCGGCGAGCATCTCGTCGATCTGGCGCAGGCGCTTGATCGAGCCGGTGATGGTCTTCCAGTTGGTCAGCATGCCGCCGAGCCAGCGGTGGTTGACATAGTACTGGCCGCAGCGCGCGGCGGCGTCGGCGACGTGCTCGGCGGCTGCCCGCTTGGTGCCGACGAACAGCACGCGACCGCCGCCGGCGACGGTGTCGCGCACCGCCTTCAGGGCGCGGTCGAGCATCGGCACTGTCTGCTGCAGGTCGATGATGTGGACCTGGTTGCGCACGCCGAACAGGTATGGCGCCATGCGCGGGTTCCAGCGCCGCGTGTGGTGGCCGAAATGGACGCCGGCCTCGAGCAGCTGGCGCAGGGTGAAGTCGGGCATCGCCATCGGCGTGCGTCCTCGTGTCTGCTGGTTGAGCCTCCGCGGGCGCTGCGTCCGGAGAACCGAACACCAGAGATCGAGCCCCGCGTGCGAATTACCGGCCCCTACCTCAACGGTGGCGCCAGCGCGCGGGATATGGGCGGTACCGAGAAATTGTGCAAGCAGGATGTGCCGGCTGGGGGTCTCGGGGATGAGCGTCGGCGTACGAAACTTTCGTGTGGACCTGCTGCGCTCGGCAGCGATCCTGCTGGTGCTGCTGCACCACTTCAACATCGCCTACGACCTGCCACATTCGACGCTGGGACAGGCGCTGTCGCCCTAGCTGGTGCGGGCGGTGTGCCGCAACGGCAACTATGGCGTGACAATGTTCTTTGCCGTGTCGGGCTACCTGATCACCTCGAACGCCCTGCGCCGCTAGGGCAGCCTTGGGGCGGTCGGTCCAGGCACATTCTACCGCCTGCGGGTCGCCCGGATCCTGCCTTGCCTGCTACTCCTGCTGGTTGTCGTGGACCTGCTGGGCCTGACCGGGATACCGATCTTCGCCAACCAGCCGGGAGCAGGGCCGCCGATCTCGTTCGTGCAGGCCGACCTGGCGGCACTGAGCTTCCGGATGAACATGCTGATGCCGCACGCGGGATGGTTCGACTACTGCCTGTGCGTGCTGTGGTCGCTGTCGGTGGAGGAGGTGTTCTACCTGGCGTTTACGCTGCTGTGCCGGGGGCTGCGTTTCCCCGCCCTGCTGGTTGGGTTCTGGCTGCTGATCATCGCGATCGGGCCGGCTTGGCGGTTCCTGCACCGGGACGACAAGAGCGGCTTCCTGTATGCCTACCTTTCCTGCTTCGACGGCATCGCCATCGGCTGCTGCACCGCCCTGCTGTCGCGCCGGCTGTCGCTGTCGTGGCGGCAGGCGCGCTGGCTGCTCGTGGCGATCCCGCCGATGGCGGCGCTGTATCTGTGCCGCTCGATCGCCGTCACCAACGTCTGGGGCGTGACGGCGATGGCGCTCGGCACCGCCGCCCTGCTGCTGGCGAGCGCGGCCGCCGCCCCGTTCCGGCCCGGGCGGATCGCCGGCAGGTTGGCGTGGCCCGGCCGGCACAGCTACGAGCTCTACCTGTTCCACCTGCCGGTGCTGGCGGCGATGCGGCTCGTGCTGCCACCGGCACAGGCCGCTCCCGGAGCGAAGCCCGGCTGGCTGCTGCTGTTCCTGCTGTTGTCCACGGCGCTGGCGTTCCTGGTCGCGCGCCTAGTTGCCGAGCCGGCCAACCAAGCCTTGCGCCGTCGCCTGATCCGGGGAGGATCCCACGTGGAAGCCGCGACATGACAACGCCGCCGCTTATCGACAACGGTCGCACGATGCGGCGGCGGCTACGCGTCGTCGATGCGCAGGCGGCGAGGCGGCTGCATCCTGCCATTGCGATATGGAGCTGCCAGGACCGGCCCGGTGACCATATTTCGCCGCTTCCGTCGAACCGTTTGCGAAACGCACGTCTCCATCCACCGGCTGAACAACGTCATGCACGTGTTCGACCGGCTGGCAGCGCCGATCTGACAGCTTGAGGACGACTCCGTTACATCCTTCCGTTCGGTTTCCGACAGGTAGACTGGCCGATGGGGCACGGCTGTTCTAGGCGTCCCCCGAAACCTGCTGCTCGAAGCGGGGCGTCCTGGCCTTCGGCAGTTCGAAGGCGTCGCCGTCTCCCTCGAACGGCAGCAGGGCCGTCTTGCTGAACATCGCCTTCCAGGCCCCGTCGCTGCCCTGCCAGAAGAAGGGCTGCCTTTGCCTAAGGAAGGCGCTTCGGAATCCGGGTGCGAGACCGACAGGACGATGCGGGTCCTCATGCAGAAAGAGAAGCCTCACGTCCTTTCTGTAGCTCTTCAGCAGATCGAGGAGCCGCAGCGCTGCCTGGTCGCTCTGATCCCCATCACGGAGGTCGGCTCGGCGGATGAAGTAGGTCGGCGGCCCATCGGCATCGAACAACTGCCGAAAGCGTTGAGCGCGGCGGGTGTAGATCTCGAGCACTCGTTGCCTGTTCTCGTGGTCGAACCGGACAAAGTCGTGGTGAAAGTCCATCCGATATTTGGTGTCAATCACCCCGAGCATGCGGTTCTCAACGTAGAACGGGACCAGGTTCCGGGGATCCAGGATGTTGGCGAAGTCCTGTTCCAGAAGATAAACCAGGCCGTCCAGCGGGTTTGCGATCCAGTCGAAGAAGTGACTCGGTCCGCGCTCTTGCACCAAGCCGATCTGGTGGTTCACCTGGCAGTCGCAGCCCAGGGACACGTACCGGAACATACCATAAACCTCGGCTCATGGAGCGCGGTCGATGGCTAGAGGAGGTGCAGAAGCGCGTCAATCTTCGCAGACCTCGCGCAGCATCCCGGCCGGATGACCGGCCCCATCTCCAGGCCCCACTATAGACCATGGATAGCAGCCGTTCCTGCGGCCGGCCAGGGCCGTTAATCTGGAAGGGCGACGTCGACGCTTGGCGCCAGATCCCGGACCAGCCCGAGTGGAACCGGACGCGGAGGGCAACGACGCCTCCACGCCGGGGCCGAGGATGCCACGCCTCGCCTGGACCGGCATTCCCGCCTGTCGGACGCCTGCACCTGATCCGGCGAGGTCCATGGCCCAGCGCCGCTTCCGAGCATGGGCGCTACTGCTCGGCCACCCGGGCCACGCCGGCTACCCGCTTCAGCGCCTGCGCCAGGCGGGGCGTCACCATGTAGGATTCAGGGAGCGTCACCTCGACATCGCTGGTCTCGTCCAGGCAGGGCAGCAGGATCACCCGACCGCGGCCGCCCTTCTCCGGGCCGAGCAGGGTGCGCACCTCGTGCACCGCCATCGGCCGGTCGATCCAGATCCGCAGCTCGCCGCGGTCCTCGGCCGCCGCCTTGTCCAGCGGCACGGCATCCTGGGCGGTGACGCGCAACATCTCGCCTTCCATGCGCAGCTCCGCGGTCACCAGCACCGCCTGGCCCGCGACCAGCACGTCGCGGGCGCGGGCCAGGGCCTCGCTGAAGAAGGTCACCTCGCAGGAACCGGTGGAGTCCGACAGGCGGACCCAGGCCATCTTGGTGCCGGTGCGGGTGGGGCGCTCCTTGCGGTCGATGATGCAGCCGGCGATCCGCACCCGCCCCTGCCCCGCCTGGGCGGCGGTTTCCAGTCGATTGGCCTGCACCGCACCCAGGCGGCGCAGCAGCGGCGCATAGGAGTCGAGCGGGTGGCCGGTCAGGTGGAAGCCGATGGCATCGGCTTCCAGGCCGAGGCGCTCGATGCCGGGCCAGTCGGCAACGTCCGGCAGGCGCAGGGTCTCCGCGCGCGCCGCGACGCCGCCGAACAGTCCGATCTGGCCGCTGGCGATCTCCTCAGCCTGGGCCTGGGCACGCCGCAGCAGGGTCTCGGCGGCGGCGAACACGCGGGCGCGGTTGGGCTCGACGGAGTCGAAGGCACCGGCCTTGGCCAGGTTCTCCAGCTGCATCTTGTTGAGCTGCTTCGGCTCGACGCGCTGCGCGAAGTCGGCCAAGTCGGCGAACGGGCGCGCACCGCGCGCGGCCTCCACCGCCTGCATGGCGGCGAGACCCACCTTCTTCACCGCGGCCAGCGCGTAGCGGATCGCCTCCGTGCCGTCGTCGGACACCTCGACCAGGAAGTCGGCGCCGGAACGGTTGATGTCGGGCGGCAGCACCTTGACGCCGAGGCGACCGGCCTCCTGGCGCAGGGCAGCGAGCTTGTCGGTCTTCTCTCGCGCCAGGGACATGCAGGCGGCGAGGAAGGCGACCGGGTGGTTCGCCTTCATCCAGGCTGTCTGGTACGAGACCAGGGCGTAGGCCGCGGCGTGCGACTTGTTGAAGCCGTAGTCGGCGAAGCGGGCCATCAGCTCGAACACCTCGACCGCCTTGGCGCGGTCAATGCCGCGCTTCACCGCACCCTCGGTGAAGATCTCGCGCTGGGTGTCCATCTCCGCGCGGATCTTCTTGCCCATGGCGCGGCGCAGCAGGTCGGCGGAGCCCAGGCTGTAGCCACCCATCTTCTGGGCAATCTGCATCACCTGCTCCTGGTAGACCATGATGCCATAGGTCTCCTCCAGGATCTCGCGCAGCTCCTCGTGCGGGGCGTCCCACTTCTCGCCGTGCTTGCGCCGGCAGTAGTCGGGGATGTTGGCCATCGGGCCGGGGCGGTACAGCGCCACCGCGGCGATCAGGTCCTCCAGCCGAGTCGGGCGCATCTGCCGCAGCACGTCGCGCATGCCGGCCCCTTCGAACTGGAACACGCCGGCGGTGTCGCCGCGGGCCAGCATCTCGTAGGTGCGGGCGTCGTCGAGGCGGAGCTGCGCCAGGTCGACCGTCACGCCGAGGCGGGCCAGCATCTGCACGCCGCGCTGCAGGATGGTCAGCGTGGTGAGGCCGAGGAAGTCGAACTTCACCAGCCCGGCCTGCTCGACGAACTTCATGTTGTACTGCGACACCAGCATGTCGCTCTTCGGGTCGCGGTAGAGCGGCACCAGCTGGTCCAGCGGGCGGTCGCCGATCACCACGCCGGCGGCGTGGGTGCTGGCGTGGCGGTACAGCCCCTCCAGCTGCAGCGCGATCTCCATCAGGCGGCGCACCGCCTCGTCGCCGGCACGCATCTCCTGCAGACGGGGCTCGCCGTCGATGGCCTGCTTCAGCGTCACCGGCTTGGCCGGGTTGTTGGGGATCAGCTCGCAGACCTTGTTGACCACGAAGAACGGCAGGCCCAGCACGCGGCCGACGTCGCGCACCGCGGCGCGGGCCTGCAGCTTGCCGAAGGTGATGATCTGGGCGACGCGGTCGTGGCCGTACTCGTCGCGGACGTAGGCGATCACCTCGTCGCGGCGGTCCTGGCAGAAGTCGATGTCGAAGTCGGGCATCGAGACGCGTTCCGGGTTCAGGAAGCGCTCGAACAGCAGGTTGAACGGGATCGGGTCGATGTCGGTGATGGTGAGCGCCCAGGCGGCGAGCGAGCCGGCGCCGGAGCCGCGTCCGGGGCCCACGGGAATGTCGTGCGCCTTGGCCCACTGGATGAAGTCGGCAACGATCATGAAGTAGCCGGGGAAGCCCATGCGGGCGATCACGTCGAGCTCGAAGGAGAGGCGCTCGCGGTAGCGGGCGGCGGTCTCGGGGTCGGCACGCATGGTCTGCAGGCGGCGCTCCAGGCCTTCCTCGGCCATCGCGCGGAGCGTCTGGTCCTCGGTGCTGCCCTCGCGGACCTTGGGACACATCGGCAGCAGGGGGCGGCGGGTCTCCGCCATGACGGCGCAGCGGCGGGCGATGGCAAGGGTGTTGTCGCAGGCCTCGGGCAGGTCGGCGAACAGGGCGCGCATCGCGGCGGGGGGCTTGAACCACTGCTCGGGGGTGACGCGCCAGCGGTCGCGCTCGGCCATGGTGCGGCCCTGCGCGATGCACAGCAGCGCGTCGTGCGCCTCGTGCATCTCCGGGCGCGGGAAGAAGCACTCGTTGGTGGCGACCAGGGGCAGGTCGAACTCGTCGGCGAGCGCGATCAGGCCGGGCTCGACCGCCTTCTCGATCGCCAGGCCGTGGCGCTGGATCTCGACCGCCGTGCGGCCGGGAAAGGCCTGCGACAAGGTGGCGAGCAGGCGGCGGGCCTCGTCGAGCTGGCCTTCCGCCAGCAGGCGGGCGAGCGGGCCGCGGGTGCCGCCAGTGAGCAGGATCAGCCCGTCGGCGTGGGCGCACAGGGTGTCGAGGGTGACACAGGGGTCGGCGGGGTCGCTGCGGAGAAAGCCGATGGTGGACAGGTGCTGGAGGT
>CAXTVS010000021.1:0-56158 GCA_964247735.1 uncultured Acetobacteraceae bacterium | reverse complement strand
GGCCGAGGTCGTCGGTGTTCGGCCGCCGTCCGGTGGCGACGAACAGGTGGGTGCCCTCGACAGCGCCGTCCTGCGTGTGCACCCGCACCCCCTGCCCGGTCCGCTCGACGCGCTCGATCCGGACGCCGAGGCGGATATCGAGGCCTTCCTCCACCAGGAAGCCGCGGATCGCGTCCGACACCTCAGGGTCCTCGCGCTCGGCCAGGCTGTCGCCGTTCTGAAGCACCACCACCTCGGCGCCGAGCCGGGCAAGGGCCTGGCCGAACTCCAGCGCCAGATAGCTGCCGCCGATCATGACCAGCCGCTGCGGCAGGGCGTCGAGGTCGATCCAGCTTTCCGCCGTGATCAGGGGCACGTCGCCGAGGCCGTCGATGTCGGGCATCTGCGAGCGGGTCCCGGTGTCGAGCACGACGTTGCGGGCGCGCAGCGCCTGTCCGCCCGCATCGATCCGGAACCAGCCCTCCGCGACGCCGTCCAGCCGGGCGTGGGCGCGGATCAGGGTCGGGCCGGAACCCTCAGTGAAGCTCTTGTCGAGTGAGCGGACCGCGTCGGACACCAGACCTCTCGCCCGGTCCATCACCGCCTTGAAGTCGACCGTTACCCCGGACACGCCGATGCCCCACTGCCGGGCCGTCCGGGCGTGGTGGGCGATCCCGGCGGACGCGATCAGCGCCTTGCTCGGCGTGCAGCCGAAGTTGACGCAGGAGCCACCGAGATGGACCCGCTCGATCAGCGCGACCCGCTGCCCCTTCGCCGCCAGCGCCTGTGACAAGGGCACGCCGGCCTGGCCGCCGCCGATGATCGCGGTGTCGAGATCCATCACCCGTTCCCTGCACGATGCAACGATCGGCAACGGCGGCGGCGCCGTGCGGGTTGCCATGAGCCGAGCGGACGCCGTATTGTCTGAGTAATTTCACGGGCTGGACGAGTAGATGGACGACGCACGGCAGGAGGATGGACGCGACCGGGCCGGCGCCAGCCGACACGGCTTCGGCACCCTTGCCGACGGCACGGCGGTGGAGGCGGTGGTGCTGCGCAACCGCGGCGGCACCACCGCGCGGCTGATCGGCTTCGGCGCCGCGTTGCAGTCGCTTCGCGTGCCGGACCGGCACGGCCGGCTGGACGACGTGGTGCTGGGCTACGCCACGCTCGAGGACTACGTCGCCCATCCGCAGTATTTCGGCGCCACCATCGGCCGCTACGGCAACCGGATCGCCGGAGGCCGCTTCGCGCTGGACGGGCGGACGGCACAGGTGCCCGCGACCGACGGGCCGAACGCGCTGCACGGCGGCGTGCACGGCTTCGACCAGCGCCCGTGGGAGATCGAGACGGTGTCCGGCCCCGGCGAGCCGGCGCACGTCACGTTCCGCAGGATCAGCCCGGATGGCGAGGAGGGCTTTACCGGCCGGCTGGAGGTGCGCGCCAGCTATACGCTGGGCGAGGACGACACGCTGACGCTCGACTACGCGGCCACCACCGACGCGCCCACGGTGGTGAACCTCACCAACCACAGCTTCTTCAACCTTGGCGGCGAGGACAGCGGGCGTACCGCGCTCGACCACCTGGTCACGATCCACGCCGACGCGTTCACCCCCGTGGACGACACCATGATCCCGACCGGCGAGATCCGGCCGGTCGCCGGCTCCGCGATGGATTTCCGCACGCCGACCGCGATCGTCGCCCGGATCCGGGACGGGGCCGAGCGGCAGATCGTGCTCGGGCGCGGCTACGACCACAACTACGTGCTGCGCGGCGGCGTCACCGCGGAGCCGAGGCCGGCGGTGCACGCCTGGGACCCGGTGTCGGGCCGCGTCCTGGAGATCGCCACCACCGAGCCGGGCGTGCAGTTCTATTCCGGCAACTTCCTCGACGGCACCCGCACCGGCAAGGGCGGGAAGCTGTACCGACAGGGCGACGGGCTGTGCTTCGAGACGCAGCACTTCCCGGACGCCCCCAACCACCCCACCTTTCCCTCCACGCGCCTCGATTCCGGCCAGACCTTCCGTTCCCGCACGGTCTGGCGCTTCACCACCAGCCAGAACTGAAGCGATGTCCGACACCACGCCGACCGACACCGACGGCCTGTCCCCGCAGCACGCGGTCGAGCAGCAGAGCCAGCCGCACGACCGCGGCCGCACCCGCCTGCGCTCGCGCGCCTGGTTCGACAACCCGCACAACCCGGACATGACCGCGCTCTACCTGGAGCGCTACATGAACTTCGGGCTGTCGCAGCGCGAGCTGCAGTCGGAACGGCCGATCATCGGCATCGCCCAGACCGGCTCCGACCTGTCGCCGTGCAACCGGCACCACATCGTGCTGGCCGAGCGGCTGCGCGAGGGCATACGCGAGGCGGGCGGCATCGCCATCGAGTTCCCGGTGCACCCGATCCAGGAGACCGGCAAGCGCCCGACCGCAGGCCTGGACCGCAACCTGGCCTATCTCGGCCTGGTGGAGGTGCTGTACGGCTACCCGATCGACGGCGTGGTGCTGACCATCGGCTGCGACAAGACCACCCCGGCCTGCCTGATGGCGGCGGCGACGGTGAACATCCCGTCGATCGCGTTCTCGGTCGGGCCGATGCTGAACGGCTGGTTCCGCGGCGAGCGCACCGGGTCGGGCACCATCGTGTGGAAGGCGCGCGAGCTGCTGGCGACCGGCGAGATCGACTACGAGGGCTTCATCAAGCTGGTGGCGTCCTCGGCGCCGTCCACCGGCTACTGCAACACCATGGGCACGGCGACGACGATGAACTCGCTGGCCGAGGCGCTGGGAATGCAGCTGCCGGGTGCCGCCGCGATCCCGGCGCCGTATCGCGATCGTCAGGAATGCGCGTACGAGACCGGCAAGCGCATCGTCGCCATGGTGCACGAAGACCTCAAGCCGTCCGACATCATGACCAAGGCCGCGTTCGAGAACGCAATCCGCGTCAACGCCGCGATCGGCGGCTCCACCAACGCGCCGATCCACCTGGCCGGGCTGGCGCGCCACCTTGGCATCGATCTGCCGATCGAGAGCTGGCAGCGCCTCGGCCTGGACATCCCGCTGCTGGTCAACCTCCAGCCCGCCGGCGAGTACCTGGGCGAGGACTTCTACCGCGCCGGCGGGGTGCCGGCGGTGGTGTCCGAGCTGATGCGGCAGGGCCTGATCAACGAGGATGCGAAGACCGTCAACGGCCTCACCATCGGCGAGAACTGCCGCGACGCGCAGATCGCCGACGACAAGGTGATCCGTCCGTACGATCGTCCGCTGCAGCAGCGCGCCGGCTTCCTGGTGCTGACCGGCAACCTGTTCAACTCGGCGATCATGAAGACCAGCGTGATCTCCGAGGAGTTCCGGCAGCGCTACCTCGACGATCCCAAGGACCCGGACGCGTTCGAGGGCCGGGCGATCGTGTTCGACGGGCCGGAGGACTACCACGCGCGGATCGACGACCCGTCGCTCGACGTCGGCGACCACGACGTGCTGGTGATGCGCGGCGCCGGCCCGATCGGCTATCCGGGTGCGGCTGAGGTCGTGAACATGCGGCCGCCGGTCTACCTGATGGAGAAGGGCGTGCACGCGCTGGCCTGCATCGGCGACGGCCGGCAGTCCGGCACCTCGGGCTCGCCGTCGATCCTGAACGCGTCCCCCGAGGCGGCGGCGGGCGGGCCGCTGGCGCTGGTCCGCACCGGCGATCGCATCCGCGTCGACCTCGGCCGCGGCCGCGTCGACATGCTGGTGAGCGAGGCGGAGATCGAGGCACGACGTCGGCAGCTGGAGGCCGATGGCGGCTACCGTTATCCGGCAAGCCAGACGCCCTGGCAGGAGATGCAGCGCGCCGTGGTCGGCCAGCTGGAAAGCGGCGCGGTGCTGGAGAACGCGGTTGCCTACCAGTGCATCGCCCAGACCAAAGGCATCCCGCGCGACAACCATTAAAGCGCGACCAACATCTAGCCGATACGTTCGCTCCAGCGACACCCTGCTTCCGAACACCGACACGGTGTCGCTGACAACCTGCTGTCACTGGTGTGCGACAGGCAGTCGCCATGGGGTTAGGCCCTCAAGGAATCGTGCCTATGCTGCTCGACACCCGGCTGCTTCCTGAATCGACCGCATGCCATCCGACTGGTTCGACCGGGTGCTGGTGGCTCGGTCCACTCCTGCGGCTGCAAGCCATTGATGTGAAGTCGTCTCCTTCTTCCGGGACGGCGAGCTTGGTCAGTTGAATCCGTTGCAGAACAGCATGCCCTGCTTACCGTCCAGCGGCTCGGTGCTCGGGGTCGACGTCGGCATGTCACCCGTGAGGCGCTCAAGCGCGGTCTGCCGACTCGACTGGACCGAGGAACGCGTGACCTGGACCATTCGCCGTTTCCGCGCCGTCGCACGTGAGCAGGAAGAGGTGCTGACCGCGGTGGCCGGAAATGTGCTGCTAGAGGCGGCAGCCTTCGACGGGCCGCTGCGAAAGGGCCTCGACGTCATCGGCCGTTATCGCACCGCCGAGCGTATGCTGACCCGTCGCCTTGGCGCCAAGATCGGCAAGCCCGGACAGGCGAGCGCACCGATAGGCAAGGCGCTCAACGCCGCAGCCAACACCTGTGCCCGCATCATACGGGAAAGATGTCATCTCGCACCGGCACTTCATGCGGTCGCCATCGACAAGCGGGCGATTGTAGAAGCCTTCCCAACCGCCTTCATGGGCTTGCTGCTGTCCGATCCGAGCAGCATTGCGACAAGGCGAGGTGACAGGTCGGACCTGTTCTACCAGCACTTGGCGGCATCGGGTCAGTTGTCCGGCCTGATCGATTACCTGCTCCCGGGCCGGATCAGTGAGCTCGATCTAGCTAGCCTGATGAATCACGATGATCGGGCAGCGCTGGTATGCGCCATAACCGCGCTCTGCGTTACAACCGGCGACTTCACGGCGGTCGGCGACACGGATGGATGGATCGTGCTGCCGCCCCGCGAGGTCATTTGCGATTGGGCGTTATATGACTTGGAGGCGAATGCACGAGATGAGGCGCCGGGCTGTCTGCACGTAGGCTGGCGGCTCCAGCGGACCCAGAGCAGGAACCGCTGGGACACATAACCCGTCCGCGGCGGCAAGCCCCTATCGAGTTCGCCTCAAAGCAAATGCCGCCCAAGCATAGTCCGACAAACAAACCATGCGCGGCACGTCCGCTTCCAATCGGACCAGCCCGGCCGGACGCGTCAACGGCAAGTGGCATGTGTCGTCGGCCTGGATCCTGCTCAGCGCCGCTTGGGCACCGGCCGCCAGTCCTTCGGCGCCATCTCGAAGCCCTCGAACCGGAACGCGGGCGCCACCACGCAGCACGCCAGGGTCCAGGCGCCGAGCGACACCGCCGTCTGCCAATGCCCGCGCGGCACCAGCAGGTGCGGCGACTGGCGCAAGGCCAGGTCCGGGCCAAGGTGGCGCGCTTCCGCGTCGTGCCCGTCCGGCGAGGTGGTCAGCACCAGGTGCGCGCCGGCCTGCCAGATCCACAGCTCGTCGGCATCGACCCGGTGCCAGTCGCTGAGCTCCTCGGCCCGCAGCAGGAAGTGGATCGCGGTGCCGCTCCCGCGGCCGCCGTCCTCAGGCCGGTCGCGCCAGGTCTCGCGGTAGTGGCCGCCCTCCGGATGCGGCCCGAGCGCCAGCGCCCGGATCACCGCGTCCGCGGTCAGGGCCGGGTCGCGCAGGTCGATCATCCCGGCAGCCGCTCGATCCGGGCGAGCGAGAACGCGTCGGCCGCGAGCTGCAGCGGACGTGTCTCGGCGTCCGAGGCGCCGCCCTGGACCAGCTCGGCGAAGCGGCGATACAGCCCGGCATATTCCCGGTCCGGCTGGTCCACCACCGTCTGCCCGTCCAGCACCAGCGTCTGCCCGCCCCGGCCCAGCGTCAGCGTGCCGCCGTCGGACAGGGTCCAGTCGATCGACCAGGTTTCCTCGCCCTTGTGGTCCCAGTCGAACAGGGCTGAGAAGCCGCTGGGATGGGAAGGGGTGGCGAACTCCAGCTCGGCGGTGATCGGGGTGTGGGCGCCCGGCATCACCCGGAACCGGGCGGCGCGCACGAAGATCGGCTCCGGCAGGCAGCCCACCACGATCGACAGGGCGTTCACGCCCGGATCGAACACCCCCATGCCGCCCGGCTGCCAGAACCAGTCGACCCCGGGGTGGAACTTGTGCACGTCCTCGCGCCACAGGATGCGCATGGCGACGGCACCCCGCTCGGCCAGGATGCGCCGCGCCGGCACCACGGCCCCCGAGAACATCGAGTGCCAGGTGGCGAACAGGGTGCGCCCGACGCTGCCGGCCAGGCGGGCCAGGTCATCCACCTCGGACACGGTCTGCGTCGGCGGCTTCTCCATCAGCACGTGCATGCCGGACAGCAGCGCGTTGCGCGCGAAGTCGTAGCGCACCTGCGGCGGCGTGCAGAGCGCCACCGCGTCGACCAGGCCGGACGCGATCATCTCGTCCTGGCTCCCGAACAGCGCCACCCCGTCCGGCACCGCCGGCTTCGAGCGGCTGGCCATGGCGGTGAGCCGGAAGTCGGGATCGGCAGCCAGCGTCGGGATGTGCTGCACGCGGGCGATCTCGCCGATGCCGACCAGCCCGACCCGGATCGGGCTCATGCCGTGGTCCCCTTGGCACGCGTCCAGGCGTCGGCATAGGCGACGGCGCGTCGGCCGACCTCCTCGGCCGGACGCCCCGGCACATAGAGTCCCGAGCCGAGGCCGAACCCGGCGGCGCCGGCGGCGACGAACGGGGCCACGTTCTCCGGGGTGATGCCGCCCACCGGCATGAACAGGGTGTCGGGCGGGAACACGGCGCGGAACGCGCGCAGCACCGCGGGCCCGACCAGCTCGGCCGGGAACAGCTTCAGCCCATCGGCGCCCGCCGCCAGGGCTGCGTAGCCCTCCGTCGGCGTGGCGACGCCCGGGGTGCACACCATGCCGAGCGCCTTGGCCGCCCGGATCACCGCGGTGTCGGCGTGCGGCATCACCAGCACCCGCCCGCCCGCCTCGTGCACCGACTGCACCGCGGCGACGCTGGTGACGGTGCCGGCACCGATCAGGCAGCTGTCGCCGAACCGGTCGGCCAGCAGGCGTATGCTGCGCAACGGGTCGGGCGAGTTCAGCGGCACCTCGATCACGCGCATCCCGGCCTCGACCAGGGCGGCGGTCACCGGGATCGCCTCGTCCGGCGACAGGCCGCGCAGGATGGCGACGTAGGGCGACTGGGACAGGTAGTCGGTCAGCATGCGGTGTCTCCTGCAAGCGCGGGCAGCAGCCCGGCGGCAACGGCGATCCGATACAGGCCGCGCACGGACGCCGCCTCCACCTCCGCCGGCACCGGCCGGCCGAGGACCTCGAACGCCAGCGCGTAGCGCCGGGTCAGCGCCGCGTCGCCGACCAGCACCGACCGGTCCGGCGGAGGCCGGGTGTCGCCGGCGCGAAGCAGCTCCTCGCCGATCAGCAGCCCGGACAGGTAGTCGGGCACCAGCGCCGGCGGCAGCGCGCCCGTGAGCATCAGCGCGCGCGTCGAGAACAGCCGCCCGGCGAGGCCGTCCGACGCCGCGGCCCGGACGCCGTCCCGGAACGCGTCGTCGCTTGCGGCTCCATCCGCCGCCACCTCGCCGGCCGGCGGGATCCCCTGCCCCAGGATCGAGTGGCGACACAGCAGCGCGAACAGCTCGCCGGTCATGAAGGTGGCGAAGGCGGCGATCACCCGGTCCGACACCCGCACCCACTTGCTGTGCGTGCCCGGCATCACCAGCAGGATCTCGCCCGGCGGGTATCCGAGCGCGTCCAGCACGCCCACCGCCTCGGTCTCCTCGCCGCGCATCACGTCCGGCCGACCGGGGTCGAGCAGGCCCGGCACCAGGTGCAGCTGGCCCGCGCTGCATGGCACGGTGGCAAGCGATCCGGCCAGCCGGTGCAGGTCGAGCGGCAGCGGCAGGTAGTCGACCTCGCGCCAGCCCTTGCGGCTTCCGACCATGCCGCAGGCGATGGCGGGGAGGCCGCCCGCGCGCCAGTCCGCGGTGATGGCGTCGAACGCGGCCGGATAGCCGCCGTCCGGCAGGCTCAGGATGCCCCAGGGCTCGCGCCGGCGCTCCAGCACGGTGCCATCCGCGGCGACGCGCCAGGCCCGCAGCGCGCTGGTGCCCCAGTCGAGTGCCAGAAGAGCAGTCTTGTCCGACAAATCGGATCCTCCCGCGGCGTTATGCGCGACCGCCACCCGGCGTGGCAAGCGCCGGTGCGGCCAGGCAGCTGCGCGCGCCTCAGCGTCCGGCCGGTCGGGTCATCCGGGCGCTGCGGCCGCTGAGCGAGGCCTGCATGTCCTCGAACGCGTAGCGCACCAGCTCGGTCATCGCCTGCCGGGCACCCTCGGCGTCCCGCTCCCGGATCGCCTCGAACACGGTGCGGTGCTCCGGCAGCGGATCGCGCGGATGGCGCTGCGCCCGATGCTTGAACACGGTGGTCCACCAGATCGCGGCCACCACGCTGCTGGACAGGGCCGCGATCAGCTCGTTGCCGGTGGCGACGAGGATCGCGTGGTGGAACGCGCGGTCCGCGGCGCGTCCCTCCTCGCTCGCCAGGCCCAGCCGCGCCATGGTGCCGAGCGCGTCGCCCATCGCATCGAGGTCCTGCCGGGTGTGGTTCTGCGCCGCCAGCGCCGCCGCGTGCGGCTCGACCATCTGCCGCACCTCGAACAGGTCGCGCACGAACGCCTCGCTCGGCTTGGTTTCCAGGAACCAGCCGATCACCTCCGGATCCAGGATGTGCCAGCGGCTGCGCGGGCTGACGCGCGTGCCGGTCTTGGTGCGGCTTTCCACCATGCCCTTGGCGGACAGGATGCGCACCGCCTCGCGATACGCGGTGCGCGACACCGCCAGCTGCTCGGCCGCCTCGATCTCGCCGGACAGCAGGTCGCCCGGCCTGAGCTGCTCGGCGGCGATGCGTATGCCGATGGAGCGGGCGATGCTGTCGTGCAGGCGCGGGCTGCTCGCCGGGCGCCTGCCGCCCGGCCTCGCACTGTCGCTGTCGGGGGTGGAGCGGCGTGGCCCTGACCGATCCATCGACTGGCAGCATCCCCTTCCTGGTCGCGTCGGGTCCATCATCTCACAAAGACGCCGCCGCGCCAGCCCTTGCAAGGCGGTGCCGGAACGCCGATTCCTGTCCGAGTAATGGAGAACCGAACGCCATGACCGCACAAGCCGCCGGCGCAGGAAACGCCACCGGGTTCCGCGGCCTCGACCCGCGCACCGGGCAGCCGGTCGGCCCGGACCTGCCGGTCGACGACGCAGGCTCGGTCGCCGACGCGGCGGCACGGGCGGAGGCGGCGTTCGACGCATATCGCGCCACCACCCCCGAGGCCCGCGCCCGCTTCCTGGAGGCGATCGCCACCGCGCTCGACGCGCGCCGCGCCGAGCTGATCGCCACCGCCTCGCTGGAGTCCGGGCTGCCGGAGGCGCGCATCGCCGGCGAGCTGGCGCGCACGATCGGCCAGCTGCGGCTGTTCGCCGGCGTGGTGCGCTCCGGCGACTGGCTCGGCGTCCGGCTCGATCCCGCGCTGCCCGACCGCACGCCGCTGCCGCGCCCCGACCTGCGCCTGCGCCGCATCCCCGTCGGCCCGGTTGCGGTGTTCGGCGCCAGCAACTTCCCGCTGGCGTTCTCCGTGGCCGGCGGCGACACCGCCGCGGCGCTGGCCGCCGGCTGCCCGGTGGTGGTGCGCGGCCATCCGGCGCATCCGGGCACCAGCGCGCTGGCCGGCGCCGCCATCGCCTCGGCGGTGCGCGAGGCCGGGCTCCCCGACGGGGTGTTCTCGCTGGTCTCCGGCCCCGACATCGCCCTCGGCCAGGCGCTGGTGCAGGACCCGCGCATCATGTCGGTGGGCTTCACCGGCTCCAGGCGTGGCGGCCTCGCGCTGGCCAGGCTGGCGGCGGAGCGGCCGGTGCCGATCCCGGTGTTCGCGGAGATGAGCAGCGTCAACCCGGTGTTCCTGTGCCCGGACGCGCTGGCAACCGGTGCCGAGACCCTGGCGGACGCGTTCGTCGGCTCGCTGACCCTGGGTGCCGGCCAGTTCTGCACCAACCCGGGACTGGTGATCGCGGTGAAGGGGCCGTCCCTCGACCACTTCGTGGCGCGCGCCGCCGCGACGCTGGGCAAGGCGCCGTCCGCCACCATGCTGACCCCCGGCATCCACGCCGCCTACGGCCACGCCGTCGCCGAGCGGGAAGCCGTGGACGGCGTCAGCCTGGTCGCCAGCGGGCAGCTGGGCGACGGCGAGAATCAGTGCCGCGCAGCGCTGTTCGTCACCGATGCCGCCCGCTACCGCAACGAGCCGTCGCTGGCCGACGAGGTGTTCGGCTCCAGCGGGCTGGTGGTCGCCTGCGACGACGAGGCGGCGGTGCTGGACCTCGCCATGCGGATCGAAGGCCAGCTCACCGCCACGCTGCACCTGACCGACGCCGACACGGCGTTCGCCGCCCGCCTGCTGCCGGTGCTGGAGCGGCGCTGCGGCCGGATCCTGGCCAACGGCTGGCCGACCGGCGTCGAGGTCAGCCACGCGATGGTGCATGGCGGGCCGTACCCGGCTACCACTGACGGCCGCTTCACCTCGGTCGGCACGCTGGCGATCGACCGGTTCCTGCGTCCGGTGTGCTACCAGAACCTGCCGGCGGCGCTGCTGCCACCGGAGCTCGGCGACGACAACCCGTTCCGGATCGACCGCCGCATCGACGGCCGCATGACCCCCGCCTGAACCCGATCAACGACACAGCGAGCGGAAGCGGACCATGTCCCTCAGCCTGACCCAACTGGTCGACGACGCCGGACGGCGGATGGTGGCCGCCACCGGCGCGGACGGCGTGTCGCGGCGCCTCGACGGCGCCCTGTCCTCCTACACGCTGGCGCTGGAAGCGATCGCCACGGGAGAATCGCTGGCGGAGGTGGTGGCACGCCATGAGCCCGGCGAGACGGTGGACCTTCCGGCGGCGCTGGCCGAGGGCCGGGTGCTGCCGCCGATCGACCATCCGGATCCGGCGCACTGCCTGCTGACCGGCACCGGATTGACCCATCTCGGCTCCGCCGAGGGCCGCGACAGCATGCACAAGGCCGCCGCGGCCGGACAGGCGACGGATTCGATGCGCATGTTCCTGATGGGCGTCGACGGCGGCAAGCCGGCCGGCGGCACCATCGGGGTGCAGCCCGAGTGGTTCTACAAGGGCGACGGGTCCAGCCTGGTGGCGCCGGGTGCCGCGCTCCCGAGTCCCGGCTTCGCCGGCGACGCCGGCGAGGAGCCGGAGATCGCCGGGATCTACGTTGTCGGTCCGGACGGGACGCCCTGGCGGCTCGGCTTCGCGCTCGGCAATGAGTTCTCCGACCACGTGACCGAGCGCGGCAACTACCTGTGGCTTGCCCATTCCAAGCTGCGTGCCGCCTCATTGGGCGGCGAGCTGCTGACGGGGACCCTGCCCGCGAGCGTGCAGGGACGGTCGGCGATCGAGCGCGACGGGACCGTGTTGTGGGAGAAGCCGTTCCTGTCCGGCGAGGCGAACATGTCGCACGCCATCGCCAACCTGGAACACCACCACTTCAAGTACGACCTGTTCCGTCGCCCGGGCGACGTGCACGTCCACTTCTTCGGCACGGCGACATTGTCGGTATCGGACGGGGTTGAGACGCAGGATGGCGACGTCTTCGTGATCGAGGCCGCGCCGTTCCGGCTGCCGCTGCGCAACCCGCTTGCGAAGCGAGCCTCCGCCACGGTGCCGACCGTCGTGCGCGTGCTGTAGGCGGACGCGATCCGGCGCGGCCTCGGCCGCGCCGGGAGCAGGGTGCTAGCGGCTCTTCTTGTAGAGCTTGCTGGCGATCTCAAAGATCTCCTGCGGCGCGTAGTCGGGTGCGAACGCACCGTAGTTGCCGTCGAGCTCCGGGATCTTGCCACCCTCCGGAAGTCCGTCAACGATCTCCAGCTGACCCGGCGGGTCGCCTGGCAGTGCCACCTCGTCGTTGGACCAGACGCCGGCCGCTTCCTCGTAGTCGGACGGGCTGAAGCGGTACAGCCGGCGATGGCTTCCCTCGTTCAGGTACTTCTGGCACTCGGGAATGCGGCTGAGGTCGATGTTCGGGGTAGGCAGCATCTTCTCGATCGACACGCCGGTCAGCTTCTTCAGCGCCAGCGCATAGGCGTGCGCATGCACCGAACCGCGCACCAGCAGGTAGCCGCACACCTCGCGCCCCGTGGGCTCGGTCATGGTCTCGTAGACGCGCAGCTTGTGGATGCGCGCGCCGCATTCGAGGTGGAAGTTGTGCAGCAGGTCGATGATCAGGTTGCCGGTAGTAGTCACCATGTCCATGTTCCAGGACGCGGCGTTGCTGTTCATCGGCATGGCGCCCCCGCCGTTGGACAGGAAGCTGCCGGCGAGACGGACGTTCTCCATCTCCTTGAACGGAGCCTTGGAAACGTCGACCATCTCCTTCGGGTTGCCCGGGCCGCAGCCGAGCATCGACACGCCGGTGCTGACCAGCTCGACGTGACCGAGCTCCTCGGCGAAGATCGCCGACACCAGGCTGTAGAACGGGCGGAGCTTGGTCTTGTTGCGGAAGTTGAAGCTCTGGAACATGTAGTTCCCGAGCGTCGACATCTCGCCGTACTTGCCGCCGAGCAGCTCCTGGAGGGCCGCCGCCGCGTTCGGATTCGGAGCCTTCGGCTCCGGCAGCTCGGCCTGCAGCCGGTCGATTCTCATGAACATGACGGGGTCCTTCAGGGCAGGGTAGAACCGGCTCTACGGCGGGACGACGCGGAAGTTCGCCGGCACCCCGATCATTTGCCGGTCATGAGCGGCCCTGCCAGCGCTCGATCTCGACTCCCACCGACTCAAGCTCGGCGAACACGTCCAGCTTCTCGACCCGGACGCGCACCACGCGCACCCCCGCCTCGGCCAGCACCCCCACCGCGATCCGCTCGGCCAGGGTTTCCACCAGACGCACGTGGCCGGCGGCGATGGTCCGACGCACCAGCTGCACCACCCGCTCGTAGGACACGGTGCGGCTGAGGTCGTCGCGGCCGATGCCGGTGCCCGACGCCGCCTCGTCCTGCACGCCGAAGGCGACGTTCACCCGCACCCGCTGCTGCGTGTCCTCCTCGTGCGGATACACGCCGATCCGGGCGAGGGTCACCAGGTCGCGCAGGAACACGCAGCGCAGCGGCGGCACCTGCGGCCAGGCCGGGAACGTGCCCATCCGCCCTACTCCTCCATCCCGGCCGGATGGCTCGGCGCCGGATGCCACTGCATGTGCTGCCCGCCGTCGAGCGCCAGCATCTGTCCGGTCACCGAGGGCAGGCACAGCAGCGACAACGCCGCCCGCGCCACCTCGCCGGGGCTGGTGCCGCGTCCGAGCGGCACGCTCTCGCACTGCCTGCGGAACTGCGCCGCGTCCTGGCGTGCGCTCGGCAGCGCCGGGCCCGGCCCGATCGCGTTCACCCGGACCCGGCGCGGCGCCAGCGCCAGCGCCATCGACTGGGTCAGCGCCCACAAGGCGGCCTTGGACAGGCTGTACGACACGAAGTGCGGGGTGGGCGACCAGACCCGCTGGTCCAGCATGTTCAGCACCATGCCTTCCGCGTCCTCAGGAAGCCGGGCCGCGAAGTCCTGCATCAGCCGGAACGGCGCGCGCAGGTTAGGCTCCAGGTGCCGGTCCCAGGAGGAGCGGTCGGCGTCGTGCCATTCGTCGCGCTCGAAGGTGCTGGCGTTGTTCACCAGCACGCCGAGCGGCCCGAGTGCCGCCTCCGCCTCCGGCAGGAGCCGCGCCACCTCGTCCTCCCGCGACAGCTCGGCCAGGAGCAGCACGGCCTTGACGCCGCGGTCCCCGATCGCGCGCAGGGTGTCCTGCGCGTCGTCGCCGTCGCGCCGGGCATGCAGCGCCACCGCGAAGCCGCATTCCGCGAAGGCCAGCGCCATCGCCCGGCCCAGGCGCGCCGCGCCGCCGGTGACCAGCACCGCGCGCGGGATCGCGCCGGGGATCGGCCAGATCACGCTCACGCCCGGCACCTCACGATCGCCGCGCCATCAGCGCCGCCGCCAGGGTGCCGTCGTCCAGCACGTCCAGCGCGCCGCCCATCGGCACTCCCTGCGCCACCCGGCTCACCGTCACGTCGAGCGGCTGGAGGCGCTCGGCCAGCCAGTGCGTGGTGGTGGCCCCCTCCACCGTGGCGCCCAGCGCCAGGATCACCTCGCGCACCCCGCCCGCCTCGATCCGCGCCAGCAGGGGTGCGGTGGACAGGTCTTCCGGCCCGGTGCCGCCCAGCGCCGACAGCGTGCCGCCCAGCACGTGGTACAGCCCGCGATGCACCCCGGCCCGCTCCAGCGCCCACAGGTCGCCGACGCCCTCCACCACGCAGACGATGCTGCGGTCGCGGTGCGGGTCGTCGCACACGGCGCACGGGTCGCGGCTGTCGAGGTTGCCGCACAGGGAGCAGGTCCTGACCGTCCGCGCCGCCTGCTCCATGGCGCTGGCCAGCGGCAGCAGCCGGGTACGCGGCTGGCGCAGCAGGGTCAGCGCCGCCCGCCTGGCACTGCGCGGGCCGAAGCCGGGCAGACGCGCCAGCAGCTCGATCAGCCGCTCGATCTCGGGACCACCCACGGGAAGGAACTAGAACGGCAGCTTCATGCCGGGCGGCAGGTTCAGGCCGCCGGTGACCTTCTGCATCTCCTCGGCGGTGCGCGCCTCCAGGTGGCGGCGCGCCTCGGCGTGGGCGGCGACGATCAGGTCCTCCAGCATCTCGGTCTCCGCCGGATCGGCCAGCTTGGGGTCGATGCGGACGCGCTTCAGGTCGCCCTTGCCGGTCAGGGTCAGCGCCACCATCCCGGCGCCGGCGGTGCCTTCCACCTCGATGGTGGCAAGGCCTGCCTGCATCTCCTCCATCTTCGCCTGCATCTGCGAGGCCTGCTTCATCAGGCCGGCGAGGTTCTTCATGCGGTGCTCTCCTTGAACAACGTTCATCGTCCGGCGCGTGGATCGTCGAGGTCGTCGAGTCCGACCGGCTCGGAATCGTCCGGCGCGAACTCCATGTCGGGCGCCACCGGCTCCGGCAGAAGGGGTTCGGGCGAGGAGCGGCCAGGGTCTGCCGGTTCGGGCGGCAGCCCGTACTCGTCCAGCGTCGCGTCCTTCACCGTCCCCAGCCTGGCGCCCGGAAAGGCCGCCAGGATCGCCTGCACCAGCGGATGCGCTTCCGCCTCGCGCGACCGGTCGGCGTCGAGCGCGTCCGCCTGCTCGGCCAGCGTCGGCTCGCCCGGCGTGCGCACCACGGCGATGGTCCAGCGCGTCCCCGTCGCCTCCATCAGGATCGCCGCCAGGCGCTGCGACAGGTCGCGCGGCGCCTGCGGCTCCAGCCGGAGCTCGATCACCGGGGGGGCATATCGCACCAGGTGCGCGCAATGGCGCAGATGGCCGTGCAGCGTCGCCTCGCGTCGGCTGGCGACGAAGGCCACCGCCTCGCGCCAGCTGCGCAGGCTGGGCGGCGGCGGAGCCACCGGCGCCGCGACCGGCGCCGGCTCGGGTTCCGGATCCGGCGCGCGCAGCGCCCCGCCGTTCTGCACCGGCTGCCGCGACGGGGCCGCGCCACCAGCCGGAGCGGCGGCAACCGGCGCGGGAGCCGGCAGCGGCGCCGCGACGGGCGCCGGCTGCACCACCGCCTGCGGTCCCTGCGCCTGGATCTGGCGCACCAGCTCGCCCGGCGTGGGCAGGTCGGCGACGTGGCACAGCCGGATCAGCACCATCTCGGCCGCCTCGCGCCGGTCCGGCGCGGTTTCCACCTCCGCGACACCCTTGAGCAGCATCTGCCACGCCCGTCCCAGCACCGGCACCGGCAGCCGGTCGGCCAGCGCTGCCCCCCGGACCCGCTCGGCTTCCGGCAGCTCGCTGCCGTCGCGCAGGGCGGGGATCGCCTTCAGGCGCGACACGGTGTGGATCAGCTCCAGCAGGTCGGCCAGCATGACGCCGAGGTCGGCACCGCGCGCATGCGCCTGGTCGGTGATGGCGAGCGCGGCTGCGGGCTGGCCCGCCATCACCGCGTCAGCCAGGTCGAACACCAGGCCGCGGTCGGCCAGCCCCAGCATGTCGGCGACCCGCGCGGCGCGGATCATGGCGTCGCCCCCTGCGTCCTCCCCGCTGCCCTGCGCGATCGCCTGGTCCAGCAGTGACAGCCCGTCGCGCACCGAGCCGTCAGCGGCACGTGCGATCAGCGCCAGCGCCTCGGGATCGATCGCCACCCCTTCCTTCCCGGCGATGCGGGCGAAGTGCGCGGCGAGTTCGGCCTGGCCCACCCGCCGCAGGTCGTAGCGCTGGCAGCGCGACAGCACCGTCACCGGCACGCGGCGCAGCTCGGTGGTGGCGAAGATGAAGGTGACCTCCGCCGGCGGCTCCTCCAGCGTCTTGAGCAGCGCGTTGAACGCGTTGCGCGACAGCATGTGCACCTCGTCGACGATGAACACCTTCATCCGCGCCTGCATCGGCCGGAACCGGGTCGCCTCGATGATCTCGCGCACGTCGTCGATGCCGGTGCGGGACGCCGCGTCCATCTCCAGCACGTCGGGATGCCGGTCGGCCAGGATCGCGGTGCAGTTCGGGCACACGCCGCACGGGTCGGGGGTCGGGCCGCCCTTCCCGTCCGGGCCGATGCAGTTCAGCGCGCGGGCGATGATCCGCGCGGTGGTGGTCTTGCCGACGCCGCGCACCCCGGTGAGCATGAAGGCGTGCGCCACCCGGCCGACGGCGAAGGCGCGGCGCAGGATGCGCACGGTCGCGTCCTGGCCGATCAGGTCCTCGAACCGGGTGGGGCGGTAGGCGCGGGCAAGCACGCGGTAGGGTGCGGTCCGCGCCGGGACCGGAGCCGGCGCGTCGCCGAACAGGCCGGGTCCGTCGGCCGCCGGCGGTTCCGGCAGGCCCGACTCGTCGTCGTCGATCATGGGGTGGTCATGGTGCCGGTGGGAGGCCGAACAAACGACCCGAGCGGAAACTCACTGCGGCTGCTTCCTTCCGGACCTGACCGGGTTGGCAAGGCGCCCGTCCGCTGCCGACCTCCCGGCCGCGTCTTAACACACCTTCCCCGGTAGGCCACAAGAGGCGAGTGCGGACGACGCCGCGACGACATCGGAGCATGAACCCTGGACGCGACCTTCTACAGCGGCGGCCGGCACGACCGCACCGCAAACGACCGTACCGACGAGGCGCTGACGGCAGCCCGGCTGTCCGATCCCGCGGCGCGCTTCCTCCCGCTGTGGCGCGGCCGGCATGCGTTCGAGCGCGGTGCCGACGGCGCCCTCCGGGTTGCCATGCCCGACCGGGCCGCCTTTCCCGACGGCGGCGCGGCGCTCGACGCGCTGCCGTGGACGTATCTCGGCCTGGACCGGCTGGGGCCGCTGTTTGCGGTCGACCTCGGCGCGCAGGACGATCCGTCGCCGCTGCTGCCCGCCGGGCTCGGCCCGTTCGAGGAGCTGCGGCCGCTGGCGGGGCTGCTGCCGGCGGACCAGGCGGCGCTGCTGGCGCAGGCGCGGGGGATGCACCATTGGCGCCGCACCCACCGGTTCTGCGGCGAGTGCGGCCTGCCGATGCGGCCCGAGCACGGCGGCCACCGACTCGCATGCCCCGACGGCCACCACGCCTTCCCGCGCACCGACCCGGTGGTGATCATGCTGGTGCGCCACGGCGAGCGGGCGCTGCTGGCGCGTGGCGTCCGGTTCCCGCCGCACCGGCGCACCGTGTCGGCGCTGGCCGGCTTCATCGAGCCGGGCGAGAGCCTGGAGGAGGCGGTGGCGCGCGAGGTGTGGGAGGAGGTGGGCGTCCGGGTGCACGGGGTCCGCTACCTGGCGAGCCAGCCCTGGCCGTTCCCGGGCTCGCTGATGCTGGGCTGCCATGCGGAGGCCGACGATCCTTCCCTGACGATCGACCCGAACGAGATCGTGTCGGCCCGCTGGGTCACGCGGGCGGAGGTGCGGAACGCCGACCCAGGCGACTTCGACATCCCCGACCGCACCGCCATCGCCCGCCAGCTGATCGACGCCTGGCTGGAGGAGGGCTGACGCTCAGGCTTGGTCCCGCCTCTGCCGCGCCCGCATCCGCTGGGCCCACAGCGGACCGGTCTCGTCGCCGGGTTCCCACTGGTCGGAGGTGGTCCACGGCTGCCAGTAGCGCAGCCGGATCATGCGCAGGGTCCACCAGGCGAAGATGCCGGCGAGGGCCCAGTAGAGCACGTTGAAGTAGCTGGCGAAGTGAAGGTCGGGCTCCTGAAGGGGTATTACCTGAAGAAGGATCAAGATCCCCAGGGTCAACCCCAACGCGTAAGACGCGAGCAGCAGGCACCCGCTGACGAACATCAGGTAGATGAACCAGAGGCGGCGCTTGTGCAGGTTCAGCACGCAGATGATGATGAACGCGGTCGCGCAACCGAACAGCAGCGGCATCGAATCGAGCCAACGGTCGAAGGCTGTCTTGAACACCGGCAGGAGGCTCTGCATCGTCGCGAACGGGACCGCGGCGAAGAGCATCATCAGCCCGAAGAAGCCCAGCGAGGTGCCGCGTGGGGCGTATCCGGGCGGGCGGCTCGGTTCGAGAAGCTTCATCGAGAAGCTCCTGCCGCCAAGAAGCTCATAACCCGTATCTCAAGGCGCACGTCGCGCGGCATGCCGTTCTTTGGAGCCAGCGACTTCTCGTAATCTTCGTCCCGCTTCTTTTGCGCTGGAGTGAGCACCACGCCAGGTGGAGCTGCGGTCAGCAACCCAGTACCTGCGACCGTGGCACCCTGGAAGAGCCCAATGTCCCGACTGGCGACGACCCTCATTCTGCCGGTTGCCGCATCAGCCGCACGTAGCTGCGCCTGCGTCCTCTGCTCGAACATCTTTGCCCTGTGCAGGCGTCGGTTCACAGGAGCTGGATGATGTGACGGATTTCGGATCTTCGCAATTCGCGCACGCGCTTCGACAGCAGCACGATCCGCTTCTCCCGCTGCAAGCCTCGCTTCCTGCGCCTCACTGGCTAGCTTCCCGACCTCCTTGAGTGCGCGTGTACCCCCGATCAGGAAATCGGGCAGAAGCATGAGCGTGGCGCCAATACGAGCCCACTGGATCGCATGGCTATCCTCCAGCCTTGCCGCCCGTGCGCTGTGGCCGGTCACTTCCGCGCCATAGATGAAACCGTCGATGCCGAACAAGAAGAAGGATCCTGCCGATGCAGTTATGCCTGTGATCAAGCCAACCGATGCGGCAACCGTGCCGGCAGCAACCAGCTCAGGCGCCGCAAACACAATAAACATGGCACTGGCAATTACTCCAACCGTATCGAGAGCGAGGCCCGCGGTGTCGGCTGCGAGCTTGTGACGGATCAGGAACTCGTGCGTCGGCTCCCACACCTGATCGCGAAGTGCCTGTCCGACCGCCTGGGAGGCCGCCAGCTGGTACCGGGCGTTCTAGATTTCCGCCTGGCCCTCGATCTCCATCGCCTTCCAGAACCAGCCCTTCAGCGTGCCGAGCAGGCCGCCGCTTGCCGGGACCGGGGCTGGCGCCGAGATGTGCTGCACCAGCACGTTCAGCCACAACCGGGGTCCGTTGGGCGCGGCCGCGGGTTGCCGCAGCACGGAGAGGCGGTCGCCGTCGCTGAAGCTGACGCCGCAGAAGGAGCCGACGGTCTTGTCGGCGAACAGGCACAGGCGCACCCGCGCATCCTGGAAGCTGTCATAGGGGTACCAGAAGCCCGGCAATGCGCCCTTCCCGGCCGTCAGTCGTCAGATCCCAACGCCAACGTGCAGCCGGGCCGGACGTTGCGCAACCCATACGAATAGGAGGAGGTCTATCGCCCGTTGCCGCCGCGCGGGCAGGCGTGTAGGAGGTCGACGTCGGAGACCTGGCGGCCGTTCTGAAAGACATCCCCGGCCTGGACGCGCGGTCCGGCGGCGGCGGAGCACGACGGGTCTCGACGGTCGTGCTCGGCATCCCACGCGGGCCGACATAAGCTTGAGGACGCGCCGCATGCCGGCACAGGCTGACCTCCCCGCCCCCGGCTCCATCGTCGCCCTCGGCGAGGTCGTGGTCGAGATCATGGCAGAGGAGCCCGGCGACGGCTTCCGCGAGCCGCTGGCGCTGCGCGGGCCGTTCCCATCCGGAGCGCCCGCGATCTTCATCGACCAGGTGGCGAAACTCGGCCATCCCGCCGGCCTGATCGCCTCCGTCGGCGACGACGACTTCGGCCGGCTGAACGTCGAGCGGCTGCGGCGCGACGGCGTCGACGCCAGCGCCATCCGCGTGCATCCCGACCACGTCACCGGCAGCGCCTTCGTGCGCTACCGCGCCGACGGCGAGCGCGACTTCGTGTTCAACATCAGGAACAGCGCCTGCGGCCAGACCGGGATCACCGACGAGGGCCGGCGCCTGCTGTCGGGGTGCGCGCACCTGCACGTCATGGGCTCGTCGCTGTTCTCGCCCCGGCTGATCGACGCGGCGCGCAGGGCGGTCGAGCAGGTCAGGGCGCAGGGCGGCACGGTCTCGTTCGATCCCAACGTGCGCAAGGAGATGCTGGACACCTCCGGAATGCGCGCGGCGCTGCAGGAGATGCTGCGGCAGTGCGACCTGTTCATGCCGAGCGGGCCGGAGCTGACGCTGCTGACCGAAGCGACGACCGAGGACGCCGCGGTGGCCGAGATCCTGTCGCTCGGTGTGTCCGGCATCGTGGTCAAGCGCGGCAGCGCCGGCGCCAGCTTCCACGACCGCACGCAGGCCCTCCACCTCCCGGCCTTCGCCGTCGCGGAGGTCGATCCCACAGGCGCCGGAGACTGCTTCGGCGCCACCTTCGTCACCTGCCGGCAGCAGGGCCGCAGCGTTTCCGACAGCCTGCGCTACGCCAACGCCAGCGGCGCCCTGGCGGTGGGACGTCGCGGACCGATGGAGGGCACCTCCACGTTCCCCGAGCTCGACGCCCTGATCACGGCCCGGAGCTGAGGAGTTTCCGTCCATGCCGGCACTGGACTTCACCACCGCGTTCGACCTGCGGGACCGCGTCGTGGTCATCACCGGCGCGGCCGGCGGGATCGGCCAGTCCCTGGCGTCGGCATTCGCCGAGCGCGGCGCGCGGCTGGCGCTGCTGGACCGCGATCCGTCCGTGCAGGCGGTGGCCGAGCGACATGGCGGAACCGCCCGCGGCTTCGTGCTGGACCTTGCCGTCGAGCGGGAGGTGGCCGAAACGGTGGACGCCGTCGTCGCGGCGTTCGGCCGGATCGACGTGCTGGTGAACAACGCCGGTATCGGGCACGTGGGGCCGGCCGAGGACATCCCGACCGCCGACTGGAACAAGGTCGTGTCGATCAACCTCAGCGCCCAGTATCTCGTCACCCGCACCGTGGCGCCGCACATGCTGGCACGCGGCCACGGCCGGGTGATCTTCATGGCCTCGCAGGCGGCGGTGGTGGGACTGGATCAGCATACCGCCTACTGCGCCGCCAAGACCGGCCTGCTCGGCATGGCGCGCTGCATGGCGATCGAGTGGGGCCCGCGCGGGATCACGGTCAACTGCGTCTCGCCCACCGTGGTCAACTCGCCGATGGCGCTGGTCGGCTGGGCCGGCGAGAGGGGCGAGCGGGCCAAGGCCGAGATCCCGACCCGACGCTTCGCCGAGCCGGAGGAGGTGGCGCTCGGGGTGCTGTTCCTGGCCAGCGGCGCCGCGGCGATGATCAACGGCGCCAACCTGCCGATCGACGGCGGCTACACCATCCGCTGAAAGGGCCACCTGCATGGACACGATCCTGTCGCGGCTCGCCGGGTACCGGGCGGAAGGCCGGCCGCGGGGCATCACCTCGGTATGCTCGGCACACCCGCTGGTGATCGAGGCGGCCCTGCTGCAGGCCGGGGACGACGCCGCGGACGCGGACGCGCTGATCGAGGCCACCTGCAACCAGGTCAACCAGGAGGGCGGCTACACCGGCATGACCCCGGAGGGGTTCCGTAAGTTCGTCCTCGACATCGCGGACCGAGTCGGCTTCCCGGCACGGCGGATCATCCTGGGTGGCGACCATCTCGGGCCTAACCCGTGGAGGCACCTCCCCGCCGCCGAGGCGATGCGCCGCGCCGGCGACATGATCGCCGCCTATGCCGCTGCGGGCTACCGCAAGCTGCACCTCGACTGCAGCATGGGCTGCGCCGGCGAACCGGCGGCGCTGGACGACCGCACCACCGCGGAACGGGCGGCGCAACTGGCCGCGCGGGCGGAGGACGCAGCACCCGGCCGGGCGGTCTACGTGATCGGCACCGAGGTGCCGACGCCGGGCGGGGCCACCGAGGGGCTCGACCACCTGCGGCCGACCGCGCCGGAGGCGGCGCTGGCCACCCACGCGGTGCACGAGGCGGCGTTCCGCGGCGTCGCCGACGGCGCCTGGGACCGGGTGATCGCCCTGGTGGTGCAGCCGGGCGTCGAGTTCGGGCACGATGCCGTCGCGGTGTACAAGCCGGACGCGACGCGGGCGCTGTCGGCAGCCCTCGACCGGCTGCCGGGCCTGGTGTTCGAGGCGCATTCCACCGACTACCAGCCGGAGGCGGCGCTGCGCCGGCTGGTGCGGGACGGGTTCCCGATCCTGAAGGTGGGGCCCGGGCTGACCTTCGCCCTGCGGGAAGCGCTGTACGGGTTGGACGCGATCGCTTGCGCGCTGCATCCGGGGGCCGCGCGCCTGCCGGAGCAGATGGAGGCGCTGATGCTGTCCGAGCCGAGGCACTGGCGGACGCACTACCCGGGGCCGCCCGACGTCCAGCGGGTGCTGCGCCATTACAGCTACAGCGACCGCATCCGCTACTACTGGCCGGAACCGGAAGCGACGGCGGCAGTGGCGGCCCTGATGCGCCGGCTCGGCGGGACAACGCTGCCGGAAACGCTGGTCAGCCAGTACCTGCCGCGTCTCCATGACCGGGTGGCGGCAGGTCTGCTGAAGCCGGACGCGCGGGTCCTGCTGGTCGAGGCGGTGCGCGACGTGCTGCGGGTTTACGGCAGGGCCTGCGCCGCCTGACGGCGGACGGCCGGCACAACGGGGAGACAAGCGGACATGGGCAAGCTGGACGGCAAGGTGGCGGTGATCACCGGAGCGGCGCGCGGCATCGGCCGGGCGATCGCGGCGCGCTACGTGGCGGAAGGAGCCACGGTGGTGATCGCCGACCTGAACGAGGCCGGCGCCAAGGCGGCGGCGGCGGAGATCGGCGGCGCCTGCAGCGGCATGGTGTTCGACGTGACCAGCCAGGAGTCGATCGACGCCCTGGTGGCGGGGGTGGTCGCGGCGCACGGGCGGCTGGACATCCTGGTCAACAACGCCGGCATCTTCGACATGGCGCCCACGGTGGAGATCACCCGGGACAGCTATCGCCGGGTATACGCGGTGAACGTGGAGGGCCTGCTGTTCACCACCCAGGCGGCGGCGAAGCAGATGATCGCGCAGGGGCGTCCGGCCGACGGCGGGGCGGCCGGCAAGATCATCAACTTCGCCTCCCAGGCCGGGCGGCGCGGCGAGCCGCTGGTGGCGGTGTACTGTTCCAGCAAGGCGGCGGTGATCAGCCTGACCCAGAGCACAGGGCTGGACCTGATCCGCCACGGCATCAACGTCAACGCGATCGCGCCGGGCGTGGTGGACAACGAGCACTGGGACCACGTGGACGCGAGCTTCGCCCGCTACGAGAACCTCCAGCCGGGCGAGAAGAAGCGCATCGTGGGGGCCTCAGTGCCGTTCGGCCGCATGGCGCGGCCCGAGGAGATCGGCGGCCTGGCGACGTTCCTGGCCAGCGCGGACGCCGACTACATCGTGTCGCAGACCTACAACATTGACGGCGGCAACTGGATGAACTGATTGTTCCGCCACGCGGTCGACCAGGGATGGGATCAACCGTCTCCGCGACCCGAACCAGGACCCCGGGAGGATCCGAACACATGACCAAGTTGAAGCATCTGCTGGCGGCGACGGCGGCGGCCGGAGCGCTCGCCCTGGGTGCCGGTGCCGCACGGGCGGACACCACGCTGACCATCGCCACGGTCAACAACGTGCAGATGATCGAGATGCAGAAGCTCTCGCCGACCTTCGAGCGCGAGCATCCCGACATCCACCTGCGCTGGGTGGTGCTGGAGGAGAACACGCTGCGCCAGCGTGTCACCACCGACATCGCCACCCATGGCGGCCAGTTCGACATCCTGACCATCGGCAACTACGAGGTGCCGCTCTGGGCCAAGCGGAACTGGCTGCAAGCGTTCGACAACCAGCCAGCCAGCTACGCGGTGGACGACATCATCGCCCCGGTGCGGGCCGGGATCAGCTACAAGGACCACATCTACGCGCTGCCGTTCTATGCCGAGAGCGCGATGACGTTCTACCGCAAGGACCTGTTCGCCAAGGCCGGGCTGACCATGCCGGCCCAGCCCACCTACGACCAGATCCGCCAGTTCGCCGACAAGCTCACCGACAAGAACAACCAGGTCTACGGCATGTGCCTGCGCGGCAAGCCGGGCTGGGGCGAGAACATGGCCTACTTCGCCACCCTGGTGACGGCGATGGGCGGGCAGTGGTTCGACATGTCCTGGAAGGCGACGCTGAACACGCCGGCCTGGCACCAGGCGCTGACCTACTACGACGGCATCCTGAAGGCCGACGGCCCGCCCGGCGTGTCGTCCAACGGCTTCAACGAGAACCTGGCCCTGTTCTCGTCCGGCCACTGCGCGATGTGGATCGACGCCACCAGCGCCGCCGGCACGCTCTACGACAAGAAGCAGAGCCAGGTCGCCGACAACGTCGGCTTCGCCGCGATCCCGTCCGGCTCGTTCCAGGGCGGCCCGACCTGGCTGTGGTCCTGGAACCTGGCGATCCCGACCTCGTCGCAGCACGTCGACGCCGCCAAGACGTTCATCACCTGGGCGACGTCGAAGGAGTACATCGACCTGGTGGCCAGGACCGACGGCTGGGTGAACATCCCGCCGGGAACCCGCCTGTCCGCCGCCGCCTCGCCCGAATACAAGCAGGTGGCGCCGTTCGCGGACTTCGTGGTGCAGGCGATCCAGAACTCGAATCCGACCGGCCAGACCAAGAACCCGCGGCCCTATGTCGGGGCGCAGTTCGTCGACATCCCGGAGTTCCAGGCGATCGGCACGGAGGTCGGCCAGACCGTCGCCGCGACCCTGACCGGCTCGACAAGCGTGGACCAGGCGCTCAGCTCGGCCAACGCCACCACCAACCGGACCATGCGCCAGGCCGGCTACCAGAAGTAACCGCATCGGCGATGCCGGCCGGGGTCCGATCCCCGGCCGGCGTTTTCAGCCGCGGAACGGCGAACGCGGATAGGTGCCGAGGATCCGCATCTGGTCGGAAAAGAAGCCGAGCTCCTCCAGCGCGTGCTTGAGGCCCGTATCCTCGGGATGCCCCTCGACGTCGAGCAGGAACTGCGTCGCCTGGAACACCCCGCCGTCCATGTAGCTTTCCAGCCTAGTCATGTTGACGCCGTTGGTGGCGAACCCGCCCAGCGCCTTGTACAGCGCCGCCGGCACGTTCCTGACCCGGAACAACACCGTCGTCATGATGCCCGGGCCCGGCGGCGGAACCGTCGTCTCCCGCGCCGCGACGTAGAAGCGCGTGGTGTTGTGCGCCGCGTCCTCGACGTTGCGGCGGAGCACCACCAGCCCGTGCAGCTCTGCGGCCAGTTCGGACGCGACCGCCGCATCCTCCACACGGTTCCAGCCGGCGACCAGGGCCGCGGCGCCGGCGGTGTCGGACTCGATCACCGGCTCCGCACCGAGCTCCGCGACCAGCCGACGCACCTGTCCCAGCGCGACCGGGTGGGTGTGCAGGCGCCGCACGCCGCCGACCGTGCTGCCGGGCACCCCGAGCAGGCAGTGCTCCACCCGCTGGAAGTGCTCGGCGACGATGTGCAGGCCGGACTCCGGCAGCAGCGCGTGGATGTCCGGCACCCGTCCGGCGAGGCTGTTCTCGCAGGCCAGCATCGCCAGCCCGGCCCGGCCCGCATGCACCGCCTCGATCGCGTCGGCAAAGGTGGGGCACGGCACGGTCCGCCGCCCGGGATAGGCGGTGCGGCAGGCGAGGTCGGAATAGGCGCCGCGCTGCCCTTGGAACGCGATTGCGCTCCCGGACGCGTCCCGGGAGGGGTCGGGCTGGACAGGCGGTTCGGGCAGGGACATGGGCTGGTCCGGGTTGTTCGGCCGGGCTGCATCCCATAGGCTCGGGCGCGCCGCAAGAAACCGCCCGCGCGGCGCAGCCGCCCGACCGGTGCGCCGGACCTCCTGACGGACCCGCATGGACAGCATCGAGATCAACAAGATCGCAGCGGCAGGGCTGTGTGCGGCGCTGGCGCTGGGCGGCTCGGTGCTGGCGGGAACGGTGCTGGTGCCGGATCGCCCCCCGGCGCGGCCGGCCTTCCCGATCGCCGGGCTGGAGCCGGACGCCGCGGCACCGGCCGGTCCGTCGATCGACGCGCGGCTGGCCACGGCGTCCGCTCCGCATGGCGGCCAGCTCGCCGGCAGCCTGTGCGCCGCCTGCCACGGCTTCGACAAGGGAGGCGCGGCGCAGGTCGGCCCGAACCTGTTCGGCGTGGCAGGGCGTGCGGTCGCCGCGGTGGCGGACTACGAGTACTCCCCGGCGCTGAAGCAGGTCGGCGGACGCTGGACCCCGGCCCGGCTGGACGCCTGGCTGACCCGGCCGCAGGGTTTCGCGCCGGGCACGCGCATGGGGTTCGCCGGCATCACCGATGGTGCGGCGCGGGCCGACGTGGTCGCCTACCTCGTCAGCCTGTCGGACACCGCGTCCGCCGCCCCGGCCGCCGGCGGCGGCTTTGCGGCACTGGTGGCATCGGCCGACCCGAAGGCCGGGGCCGCGATGGCCAGCGCCGAGTGCAGCGCCTGCCACTCCCTCGACAAGGGGGGCGGCCCGATGGTCGGCCCCGCCCTGTACGGCGCGTTCAACCGCGGCATCGGCCAGGGCGCCGACTACACCTACTCCGCCGCCTTGTCCGGCCACGGCGGCAACTGGACGATCGCCACCCTCGACGACTGGCTGCGCAACCCGCGCCACTTCGCGCCGGGCACCAAGATGGGCTTCGCCGGCATCGCCGACGACAAGGAGCGGGCCGCCGTGGTCGCCTACCTGCGCTCGCTGTCGGACCACCCGTGACGCCCGATCCCGCCCTGCTCGACCGTGCGATGGCCACCGCCCACGCCGCCGCGGACGTCGCCGGCAGCGTCATCCGCCCGTTCTTCCGCGCCTCCGACACCGGCCATGCACTCGGCGTGGAGCTCAAGGGCGACCGGACCCCCGTGACCATCGCCGACCGCACCGCGGAGCTGGCGATGCGCGCGGTGCTGTCGCAGCGCATGCCGGAGGCGGGCATCCTCGGCGAGGAGTTCGGCCTCGACCGTCCCGAGGCCCGGCTGCGCTGGGTGCTGGACCCGATCGACGGCACGCGCGCGTTCATCACCGGCCGCCCGACCTTCGGGGTGCTGGTCGGCCTGCTGGCCGACGGCGTGCCGGTGCTGGGCGTGATCGACCAGCCGGTCACCGGCGAGCGCTGGACCGGCATTGCCGGCCGGCCGACCCGGTTCTCCGGCCCGTTCGGCGGCATCCCCGCCACCCGCCCCTGCCCCGCGCTGGACCGGGCCGAACTGTCCTGCACCGACCCGGCGATGATGGACGCCGCCACCCGTCCCGGCTTCGACGCCCTCCTGCGCGGCGTGCGGCGCATCTCCTGGGGCGGCGACTGCTACGCCTACGGCCTGCTGGCGCTGGGCCAGATCGACGTGATCGCCGAGCGGGACATGAAGGTGTGGGACTGGGCCGCCCTGGTGCCGGTGATCGAGGGTGCCGGCGGGCGGATCACCGACTGGTCCGGCCGGCCGCTCGGCCAGGATGGCGACGGCAGCGTGCTGGCGCTGGGCGATCCGACGCTGCTGGAGCCGGTCCGGTCGCTGCTCGGCAGCCGATAGCTGCCATTCCGCGCCCTGCGCTACACGCGCGGCGCTCCTTCCTCTAGAGCACCTGCATGGCCAGCCAGCTTTCCCTGCCCAAGGACCGCATCCGCATCCTGCTGCTCGAGGGGGTGCACGACAGTGCCGTGTCGCTGCTGGCGGCGAACGGCTACGCGTCCGTCACCCGGCACCCCGGCGCGCTGGGCGGCGAGGCGCTGGCGCGGGCGCTGGAGGGCGTGCACGTGGTCGGCATCCGCTCGCGCACGCAGCTCACCGCCGACGTCGTCGGGGCCGCGGACAAGCTGATCGCGATCGGCTGCTTCTGCATCGGCACCAACCAGGTGGCGCTCGACGCCGCCACGATCCGGGGCATTCCGGTGTTCAACGCGCCCTACAGCAACACCCGCAGCGTCGCCGAGCTGGTGATGGGCGAGATCGTCATGCTGCTGCGTCGCATCTTCCCGAAGTCGGCGTCCGCCCATGCCGGCGGCTGGGACAAGTCGGCCGCGGACAGCTGGGAGGTACGCGGCAAGACGCTCGGCATCGTCGGCTACGGCAGCATCGGCAGCCAGGTGTCGGTGCTGGCGGAGGCGTTCGGCATGAACGTCCTCTACCACGACACCGTCGCCAAGCTCGGCCACGGCAACGCCCGCGCGGTGGCCACCCTGCACGAGCTGCTGGCCCGGAGCGACGTGGTCAGCCTCCACGTGCCGCAGACCCCCGAAACCGACGGGCTGATCGGCGCCGCCGAGATCCGGGCGATGAAGCCGGGCTCGTTCCTGCTCAACAACGCCCGCGGCAACGTGGTGGACCTCCACGCGCTGGCCCTCGCACTCGACGACCGCCACCTCCTGGGAGCCGCGATCGACGTGTTCCCGCACGAGCCGGGCAGCAATGCCGAGCGGTTCGACTCGCCGCTGCAGAACCGCGACAACGTCATCCTGACCCCGCACATCGGCGGCTCGACCGCGGAAGCGCAGGAGCGCATCGGGGTCGAGGTGGCGGCCAAGCTGATCGAGTACAGCGACGTCGGCGCCACCCTGGGTGCGGTCAACTTCCCGCAGGTGCAGCTGCCGCCGCGCCCGCGCGGCACCCGCTTCATGCACGTCCACCGCAACACCCCCGGGATCCTGCGCCGGATCAACGAGATCTTCTCCGAGGCCGGCATCAACATCGCCGCCCAGTTCCTGCAGACCGACGGCGAGCTCGGCTACGTCGTGGTGGAAGCGGAAAGCGACCGCGCCGAGGACGGCGCGATCCTGGCCCGGCTGCGCGCGCTGGAGGGCACCATACGCGCCCGGCTGCTGTACCAGCGATAGGCGCCAGCACCGCCTTTACCGGGCCTTAAGCCTTCCCCGCCACGGTCGCGTCCGTGACCACCGGAGCAGGACCGTGCCGCGCGAACGCCGCAAGATCATCTTCACGGCCGAGGAGCTGGTCCTGGCCGTCAGAAGCTATGACCGGGTGACGGCGGAGTTCCTGCCTCGCGGCGAGGTGCGTTCGGTGCAGGTGGAGGATCGTGGCGGGGTCCGCCTGACCGTGTCCCTGCAGGCTGGCCCGGCGGGTACCACCAACATCGACGTCGCCCAGCGGGACGTCATCGAGCTGCTGATCCGCGCCTGCCTCGAGAACAACATTCCCATCCCGCTTCGTGCCGCCAAGTTCCTTGCGGTGGTCGACGGCGACCTGGCGATGGCCATGGATCTGGTGGACGAGGACGTGGTCGGGCCGGTGCTGCAGCGGTCGCGCCCGCCGTCGGCGCACCGCATGCCGGTCCGGTGCCCGGCTGCCTGATGTCCACCGGCCCGATCCTGCGCCTGACGCACGGGTGGGCATCATAACGAAGCCTTAAGCCGGCTCGGTCACGCTCGCCCTTCCTGACCGGAGCCGTTTGCATGACCATCGCCTGCGTCCAGAGCTTCGCCTTTTCCGGCATCGACGCGGTGCCGGTCGAGGTCCAGGTGCAGATCTCCAACGGCCTGCCCGCCTTCCTGATCGTGGGCCTGGCCGACAAGGCGGTCGGCGAGGCGCGGGAACGGGTGCGGGCGGCGCTGACCGCCATGGGCCTGGCGCTGCCGCCCAAGCGGGTGCTGATCAACCTCGCTCCCGCCGACCTGCTGAAGGAAGGCAGCCACTTCGACCTCGCCATCGCGCTGGCGGTGCTGGCGGCGATGGAGGTGCTGCCGCGCCTGGAGGTGGCGGCCTATGCCGCGATCGGCGAGCTGTCCCTGGACGGCCGGATCAACCCGGTCAGCGGGGTGCTGCCGGCGGCGATCGGCGCGTCGGCGCAGGATCTCGGGCTGATCTGCGCCCAGGGCCAGGGCGGCGAGGCCGCCTGGGCCGGCCGGATCGCGGTGCTGGCGACGCCGGACCTGCTGTCGCTGGTCAACCACTTCCGCGGCGTCCAGGTGCTGGAGCCGCCGGTGCCGCCCGGCATCGCCGATCGCGGCCGGTGTCCGGACCTGTCCGAGGTCAAGGGCATGGAGACCGCCAAGCGGGCGCTCGAGATCGCCGCCGCCGGCGGCCACAGCCTGATGCTGATCGGCCCTCCCGGTGCCGGCAAGTCGATGCTGGCGGCGCGGCTGCCCGGCCTGCTGCCCGACCTGTCGCCCACCGAGGCGCTGGAGGTGTCCACCATCCACAGCATCGCCGGCCTGCTGGAGGACGGCAGGCTTGTGACGCGCCCGCCGTTCCGCGAGCCGCACCATTCCGCGAGCCAGGCGGCGATCGTCGGCGGCGGCCCGCGCGCCAAGCCGGGCGAGGTCAGCCTCGCGCATCGCGGCGTGCTGTTCCTGGACGAGATGCCGGAACTGCCGCGCCAGTCGCTGGAAGCGCTGCGCGCGCCGATCGAGAGCGGACGCACCACCGTCGCCCGGGCCGCCGGCCACCATACCTACCCCGCCCGGTTCCAGCTGGTGGCGGCGATGAACCCGTGCCGCTGCGGCCATCTCGGCGATCCCGGCCGCGAATGCCGCCGCGCGCCGCGCTGCGGCGAGGAGTACATGGCCAGGATCAGCGGCCCGATGCTCGACCGCATCGACCTCACCGTGGAGATGCGGCCGGTGGCGGCGTCCGAGATCGCGCGCGCCCCGGCGGGCGAGCCGAGCTGCGACGTCGCGTCCCGGATCGCCTGCAGCCGCGCCAGGCAGCACCGGCGGCAGAACGGGCTGTGCAACGCCGAGACCGCGCCCGAGCAGTTCGCCCTGGACGAGGACGCCCGCGTGCTCAGCGAGCAGGCGGGGGACCGGCTGCAGCTGTCCGCCCGCGGCTTCACCCGCCTGCTGCGGGTGTCGCGCACGATCGCCGACCTCGAAGGCTGCGAGGCGGTGCGGCGCCCGCACGTGGCCGAGGCCCTGGTCTATCGCCGCAGGTCACAGGCCTGACGTTTCGGTGACCACTGGAACAAAACGGGTACTGCGACGTAGATCCGCCATGAGCACAAACCCGAAGACCGATCCGGTGGACGAGCAGGACACTCCGTCGAACACCGTCAAGAACCCCGACGACTGGACCACCGGCAAGGAAACGATGACCGGGGCGCAGGCGTCCTACCTCAAGACCTTGTCGGAGGAAGCCGGAGAGCCTTTCGACGAAACCCTCAACAAGGCCGATGCCTCCCGGCGGATCGACGAGTTGCAGGCTGCGACCGGCCGCGGCAAGAACCATTAGCCGCGCCGCGCCGCCTCAGGCGGACGCGGCGCGAAGCACGGCCAGGCCGCCTTCGAGATCGGCGATCAGGTCCTCCGGCGCTTCGAGCCCGATGTGCAGCCGAAGCGCCGGTCCCTGGAAGGGCGGCGTCGCGACGTCGGCGGTGCGGCTGACGATGCCGGTGGTCGGCAGCACCAGGCTCTCGTAGCCGCCCCACGAGGCTCCAAGCCCGAACACCGCCAGCGCCGCCACCATGTCCTCGACCGCCGCGGCCGTGTAGCGCTCGGCGAACACGACGCCGAACAGGCTCGATGCGCCGCGGAAGTCGCGCGTCCAGAACGAATGACCGGGACACTCCGGCAGCGCCGGGTGCAGCACCCGGGCCACCTCCGGCCGTCCCTGCAGCCAGCGCGCGACCAGCAGACCCGAACGCGATTGCCGTTCCAGCCGCACGCCCATGGTCCGCAAGCCACGCAACGTGAGCCAGCACTCGTCCGGCGAGGCGTACTGGCCGAGCTGCACCACCGAATCGCGCAGCACCACCCAATCCGCCTGGTCGACCACGGTCACCGCGCCCAGCACCGCGTCCGCGTGTCCGGCCGGGTACTTGGTCAGGGCCTGGATCGACACGTCGACACCGTGCTGGAACGGCTGGAACACGTGGATCCCCCAGGTGTTGTCGAGCATCAGCTTGGCGCCGTGCTCGTGCGCCACGTGCGCCAGCATCGGCACGTCCTGCACCTCGAAGCTGTGGCTGCCGGGGCTCTCCGCGAACAGCACCTGGGTGGCCGGGCGCATCAGCGCGTGCAGGCGGTCGGCGTCGATCATCGGGTCGTAGTAGGTGGTCTCGATCCCGAGCCGGCGCAGCATGCTGTCGCAGAACCGGCGGGTCGGGCCATACACGCTGTCCGGCATCAGGCAGTGGCCGCCGGCGCCGATGAAGGCGAGCAGCGGCGTGGTGCAGGCGGCGAGCCCCGACGACACCACCTGGGTGTGCCGGCCCCCCTCGATCGCGGCGATCGCCTCCTCGAGCAGGGACTGGGTCGGGCCGCCCATGGCGCCGTAGATCAGCGCGTGCTCGTAGCGCTGCGCCGAGCGGGCGCGCATCGCATCCATGCTCTCGTAGAGCACGGTGGATCCGCGCGACACCGGCGGGTTGACGAAGCCGGGCCCGGTGCCTGACGGACGCCCGAGCCGCACCATCTTCGCCGTCAGGTCGGACCAGCCGTCGTCCGGCACCGGCAGCTCGTCGATCCCGCTCATCGGCCGGCTCCGGTTTCGCGCGGGACCGGCGCCTGCGCCCACTCGGTCCACGACCCGTCATACAGCGCGCCCGGCTCGAAGCCGGCGACGACGAGGCCCAGCGAAAGCACCGACGCGGTCAGGCCGGAGCCGCAGCTGGTGACCACCTGGTCACCCTCCTCCACGCCGGCGGCGGCGAAGCGCGCGCGCAGCGCGTCGCGCGGCAGGAAGCGATGCTCCCCGGTCAGCAGCTCGCCGAACGGCAGGCTGACGGAACCGGGAACATGGCCGCCGGCCAGGCCCGCGCGGGGTTCCGGCACGCTGCCCTCGTATCGGCCGCGGCTCCGGGCATCCAGCAGGCGGACGCCCGAGCCTTGCGCCAGCTCCGCCACGTCGCCGAGTCCGGCCAGGCGCCGGGCCCGGAGCGCCGGCACGAAACGCCTTCCCGGCGCCGGCGTCGGCGCGCCATGCTCCAGCGCCCGGTTCTCGGCGCGCCAGCACGGCAGGCCGCCGTCGAGCACGCGCACCCGGTCGTGGCCGAACAGCCCGAACAGCCACCAGGCGCGCGCGGCCGACGCCACTCCGGTCTGGTCGTAGAGGATCACCTCCGTGTCGTTGGACACGCCGAGGGCCGACACCAGGCGGGCGAACCGCCCCTGGCTCGGCACCATGTGCGGCAGGTCGCCCTCCGGGTCGGAAAAGGCGTCGAGGTCGAGGAAGCGGGCCCCGGGAAGGTGCGCCTGCAGGAACGCCGCCGGCGGATCGAAACGCTCGCCCGGCAGCAGGGCGGTGGCGTCGAGCACCGCGAGGCGGTCGCTGCCGGAACCGGCGGCCAGAGCCAGGTCCAGTTCCGCCGTGGAGATGAGCGGGTTCATGCGACGATCCTCCCGACCCGGCCGGTCACGTGTCGCGACCCGGCCCGGTCCTGCTGACGCCGGTCCCCGCGGCCCGGCGTGGAGGGAAGTCTAGATCACCGGACGCGATGCGCCGCAAGCAGGGCACGGACCCGCTCGGCTGCCGCCTTGCCCTTGACCGAGTCGCGCCACATCCCCTCGATCACCCGCTGGTGGGTCGCCACCGCTTCCGGTGCGCTGGTGACCATGGCGACGCCGGTCGGAACGGCATGGCCGGAGTCGCTGCGGAACGGGTTGATCGCCACGGTGGCGCGGTCGCGCTGGCGCAGCAGGACGCAGCTCGTGGTCGGCGCCGCGTCCGCGATCAGGCTGAACTGCAGCCCCATCGGCTCGGTCTCGAGCAGGTTGGCGATCGACTCGACCTCGGCCGCCGCGATCGCCCGGCAGCGCCGACGCAACGGCTCGTCCAGCTTCAGCCCGGCACAGATGCCGTCCTGCAGCAGCTGCTGCAGCGCCTGCTCCGGCAGGATGGCGATGATGCCCGGACGCCGCGACTGGTAGGTGCGCTTGCGGGCGGACAGGATCCCCAGCACCTGCTCGGCGACCGCCCTGGATGCGACCGCGTCCGCACCGGCCAGGTCGGCGATCTGGAACAGGCTCTCGGTGAGGGTGAGGTCGAAGGAGTCGGACGTCACCAGGTAGCACAACGGCAGCCCGACCTGGAGGATCTGGTCCGCCGTCTCCTCGACCTGGCGCAGCCGCTCGAAGAAGCCCGCAGACCGGCTGTAGTACTCGACGCCGATGCCGAGCAGGGAAAGCGGCGAGATCTTGAGCAGCTCGGCCAGGCGCTGGACGGTGTCCAGCTTGATGACTTCACCCTTCTCGTAGCGATACAATGCGGCGCGCGACACGCCGAGGCGTGCCGCGATCTCTTCGGCTCGCATTCCGGACTCGACGCGGTAGGCACGCAACTGCTGACCGATTTCGTTGAGGCGCATGAGATGTCCTGGCCGAGGCTCTTGGGATGACGACGTTGCGACAACTGTGTTTAACACAAAACTAACGATACAGTTCAACGCCCGGATTGGCTATAACGATTTCGACTCCATGATGATTTCGAGCTCACCGCGTGATCGGCACTTCATCGCGCGACCCTCGTCGCGCCTGCGGCAGAGCCGTGTCCTGCCGTGATGCCCGAGCGGATCATGATGGGGCTGCTGCTGGGCGGCGTCGCCGCCGGCTGCATCCTGGTGCTGCAGCCGTTCTTCTCGGCCATCCTGTGGGCGGCGATCCTGGTGTTCGCGACCTGGCCGGTGTTCGCCCGCGCGCGGACCCATGTCGGCCGCTTCCCGGCCGCGATCCTGATGACGATCATGACCGCCCTGCTGGTGGTGCTGCCGCTCGGGCTGGTCGCCTCCGCCGGGGTGGCCGACACGCCCGGCGTGGTGCACGCGGCGATGGGGCTCGCCGCCATCGGCCTGCCGGAACCGCCGCACTGGATCGACCGCGTGCCGCTGGTGGGCCACCAGCTCACCGAGACCCTGCACCGCTGGTCGGTCGACCTCGGCCAGGTCGGCGCCACCCTGCAGCCCTATGTCGGCACCATCGCCGAACGGGTCCTGGCCGTGCTGGTGCAGATCGCCAGCGGCCTGCTGCAGCTTGTGCTGGCGCTGTTCATCGGCTTCTTCTTCTGGATCAGCGGCGACGCGCTCGGCGGCACCCTGTCCGCCATCATCCGGCGCATCGCCGGCGCCCATGCCGACCGCCTGCTCGGCGTCGCCGGCAGCACCGTGCGCGGCACCGTGTATGGCATCCTCGGCACCGCGATCGTGCAGGGCATCCTGACCGGGATCGGCTTCACCATCGCCGGCGTGCCGAGCCCGGTGCTGTTCGGCGGCATCGCCGCCTTCGTCGCCGTGCTGCCGATCGGAGCACCCCTGGTCTGGATCCCCGCTGCGATCTGGCTTGCCATGTCGCACCATCTCGGCTGGGGCATCTTCCTTGCCGCCTGGGGCGTGCTGGCGATCTCCGGCGCCGACCACGTGATACGCCCGGTGTTCATCGCCCGCGGCGCGCAGCTGCCCTACCTGCTGACCCTGCTCGGCGTGCTGGGGGGCGTGCTGGCCTTCGGCGGCCTCGGCATCTTCCTGGGCCCGGTGCTGCTCGGGCTCGGCTACACCCTGGTGGTCGAGTTCGCGTCCGGGCAGGCGCCGACGGTTGTCGCCATCGGGCCGGAAGCCTGAGCCGGCGGACGGAACGATCCGCCTGCCGCGACGCTATGACGCCCGATGCGCGACCTGCCCCCCGCCGCCCCTGTCCCCCTCCGCAGGCCGGCCGCCGACACGGATGGCCGCGTGATCGTCAGCTGGAACCTGCTGCGCACGATCGGGGCCTCGCTCGACGACGTGATCCGCCTGATCGATGCCGAACGGCCGGACCTGCTGCTGATGCAGGAGGCGACCACCGCGATCGACCGGCTGCAGGACCGGATCGGCGGCCACTACGCCCGCTCGCCGCTTCCCGGCCGCATCCACGGCGTCGCCTGCTGGAGCCCGCGCCCGTTCCGCAACCCGCCGGTGGTGTACCCGCTGCAGCCGGGCACGCTGATCCGCCGGGTGTGCCAGGTGATCGACATGGGCGGGTTCTCGGTCGCCAACGTCCACCTGTCGCACGGGCAGATGCTGAACCGGCGGCAGCTGCGCCTGATCGCGACCCTGCTGCCGCCGACCGGCGCCGTGCTGGGCGACTTCAACCTGCTCGGGCCGGCGCTGCTGCCCGGCTTCCGCGACGTTGGCCCCAGGGGCGCCACCCACCGCATGGCCGACATGGTGCCGATCCGGCTCGACCGTTGCCTCGCCCGCGGGCTGGACTGCACCGAGGCCCGGGTGCTGCCGCACCTGCCGTCCGACCACCATCCGATCCGCGTGGTGCTCCGCACCCGTCCGCACCACCAAGTCCTGCCGGGTGCTGCCGCCGCCTACAGATAGGGCAGCATCAGCCGGGCACTCGCGTCGCGCAGCCGGACCGGGAAGGACCGCTTGTCCAGGTCGTGGTGCGTCAGCCTGACGTGGCGGTGCTCGGCGATGAACGCCTCGATCCCCGCGCTGATGGCGGTGTCGTAGACCTCGACGTTGAGCTCGAAGTTCAGCCGCAGGCTGCGCACGTCCAGGTTGGAGCTGCCGATCAGCGACCAGCGCCCGTCCATGGTCATCAGCTTTGAATGGTTGAACGGTGCCCGCGACAGCCACAGCCGCACGCCGGCGTCCAGCAGCGGGCCGTTGTTGGCGCTGCGGGCCCAGTCCACCGGCTTCTGGTTGCTGGCGAACGGCATCACCACGTCGATCTCGATGCCGCGCATCGCCGCCATCGCCAGCACCGTCAGCAGCCGCTCGTCGGGCAGGAAGTACGGCGTCATGATCCGCACCGAGCGGCGTGCCATCGCCACCGCCTGCATCATCGCGAACTCGATCTTCTCCAGGTCGGTGTCGGGCCCGGAGGTCACCACGCGCATCAGCGCGTCGCCGGACGCGGGGTCGACCTCCTCCTGGTCGGGAAAGAATACCGGGTCGTCGATCTCTTGGCCGGTGCCGAACGACCAGTCCTTGGCGAACGCCTCGCTAAGCTGATGCACGATCGGGCCGCGCAGCTCGAAGTGCGTGTCCGACACCGGATGCTTCGGCCGGAACCGCAGCACGTTCTCGACCGCGATGTTCATCCCTCCGGTGAAGCCGAGGCGGCCGTCCACCACCAGGATCTTCTTGTGGGTGCGCAGGTTGATGAACGGCATGCGCCACGGCCACACCGAGTGCATGAACCGCGCGGTCGGCACGCCCCCGGCCCGCAGGCGGGCAGCCGCCCGGCAGCGCAGGTAGCCGCTGCCGATCCCGTCCACCATCACGCGCACCTGCACCCCCCGCGCGTGCGCCGCGACCAGGGCGTCGACGAAGCGCCGGCCCACCGCATCGTCGTGGAACAGGTAGGAGCACAGCAGGATCGTCCGGGTGGCGCCCTCGATCGCGGCCAGCATCACCGGATAGGTGCTGTCGCCGTTATGGAACCGGCGCAGCGCGTTGCCGCCCAGCAGCGGCCGGCCGGTCAGGCGCCCGACCGCCTCGGCCAGCAGCGCGTACTCGCCGTCCAGCTGCCGCTTGCCGGTGGACACGCCGTGCCGGCTCGACCAGCGCCGAGCCCGTCCCAGCCGGCGCGCCAGCCGACGCACCCGGTTGACGCCGAACATCACGTAGAGCGCGGTCCCGGTCAGCGGCGCCAGCCAGGCCAGGCCGATCCAGCCGATCGCCGAGCCGATGTCGCGCTTGGTGCGCAGCACGTGCAGCGTGACCAGCACCGACAGCACCAGCCGCGCTTGCCACAGCAGGTGGAACAGCATCCGGAGCGTGTCCGTCATGATCCGGTAACGGAACGGTAAGGGATGCCGCGCAAGCTTCGCATGTCCACGATGGAAGGAGGAACGGCCTTGCCGAGGCCGGAAGGGGCCCCACGACGGCCGGCGGCAGCGCGACGATGCGCATCCGGTCCGGTTTTGACAAGCGCGGCCGCGCCCCCGGCGCGGTGCCGGCGGGGCCGTGCGGCCTGGAGTGCCGGAATGCGCGCCGAGGAGGCGGCCTGTGCGGCCCTCGTCGCGGATGGCTGGACCGTGCTGGCCCGTCGTGCCCGCACGCCCGCCGGCGAGGTCGACATCGTCGCGTCCCGGGTGCAGGCCACCGGCTCCCCGGTGCTGGCCTTCGTCGAGGTCAAGGCGCGGCCGGCGCTGTCGGACGCGGCCGCCGCGCTGAGCCTGCGCCAGCAGCACCGGCTGCTCGACGCGGCGGCGATCCTGCTCGCACGCAACCCGGGCTGGAGTCAGGACTGCATCCGCTTCGACCTGCTCCTGGTGGACCAGGCCGGCACGGTGCGGCGGATCGCCGACGCGTTCCGCGACGAGCGTCCTACCTGACAGGCTTCGTCACACGACGATACCGCGGATGTCCCGTTGTCGTGGGACGCTGCCGCGATGCAGCCCGCCGATCCCGTCCAAGCGTCGGCCCGCTTCGGCTTCGGTGCCAGGCTCGGGGAAGCCCTGCCCGCCGACCCGCACGGCTGGCTGCGCGGCCAGGTGACCGGCCCCGATCCGGTGCGATACCCGGACACGCTGCCCAGCACCGCCGACGGGCTGCTGCTGCTGCGCGAGCAGCGCCGCCTCAAGCCGCCGCCGGGCCAGTCGCTGGTCGAGCCGCTCTACCGCGTCGAGGCGCAGGCGCAGCTGGCGACGCTGCTCGACGCCGAGGCACCATTCCGCGAGCGCCTGGTCTGGTTCTGGGCCAACCACTTCACGGTCAGCATACGCAAGGGCGAGATCCGGCCGATCGCCGGCAGCTTCGTGCGCGAGGCGATCCGTCCGCACGTGTTCGGCCGCTTCGGCGACATGCTGCTGGCGGTCATGCGCCACCCGGCGATGCTGATGTATCTCGACAACGACCGGTCGGTCGGACCCGACAGCCCGGCCGGCCGCAACGGCGCGCGCGGCCTGAACGAGAACCTGGCACGCGAGTGCCTGGAACTGCACACGGTTGGCGCCGACTCCGGCTACAGCCAGGCCGACGTGTCCGCCTTCGCCGCGATCCTGACCGGATGGTCGGTGGACCACGCCGCCGCCGCGCCCGGCTACCTGTTCCGCGACCGGGCGCACGAGCCGGGACCGAAAACCCTGATGGGCCGCGAGTACCCGGAAGGCGAGGCCGGCGGGATCCTGGCGCTCGATTTTCTCGGCAGCCACCCTGCCACCTTCCGCCACCTGGCGGGCAAGCTGGCGGTGCACTTCGTGTCCGACACGCCCGCTCCGCACGAGGTGGCGGCGCTCGCCGCCGTGCTGCGGCGGACGCGCGGCGACCTGGCGGCGACGGCGCTGGCGTTGATCGAGCTGCCGGGCGCCTGGCGGCCGGGCACCAAGTTCCGCACCCCGTTCGAACTCGTCGTCGCCACCCTGCGCGCCCTCGGCGTCCCGTCCGATCCGCAGCTCTCCGTCCCCGGGCACGGCCTGGCCGGCATGATGCAGGCCCTCGGCCAGCCGGTGTGGGGCGCGCCGCTGCCGAACGGCTGGCCGGACCGTGCCGCCGACTGGGCCTCCCCGTCGGCGATGATGGCGCGGATCGAGTGGAGCTACCGGATCAGCGGCCAGGCCGGGTGCACCGCGTCGGAGCCGATCGGGATCGCCCGTGCGAGCCTCGGCAGCGCCCTGCGCCCGACCACGATCGCGCAGCTCGACGACGCCGGCGACCGCCGCGACGCCCTCACCCTGTTGTTCTCCTCCCCCGAGTTCCAGAGGCGCTGAGATGCCGATCCTGTCCAGACGCGCCGCCCTGCTCGGCCTGTCCGCCGCCTGGACCCTTGGCCCGGCTTCGGTCGCCGTCGCCGACCGGCGCGTCGCCAACCCGGGCGACAAGCGCCTCGTGGTGGTGATCCTGCGCGGCGCCCTCGACGGGCTGGCCGCGGTGGTGCCGTATGGCGACCCGGACCTGAACCGCTGGCGCGCCCCGCTGCTGCTGCCCGGCGTCGGACAGCCGAGGGGCCTGCTCGACCTCGGCGGGTTCTACGGCCTGCATCCGGCGCTGGCGGGCCTGCACGCCCTCTACCGGATCGGCGAGCTGCTGCCGGTGCATGCGGTCGCCGCCGGGTATCGCAGCCGCAGCCACTTCGAGGCGCAGGACTGCCTGGAGTCCGGCGCCGACCACCGCCTGACCAGCGGCTGGCTGAACCGCGTGATCGGCACCCAGCCGGACGCGCCCGGGCAGGCGGACGGCGACGGGCTGGCGGTCGGCCTGTCGATGCCGCTGCTGCTGCGCGGGCCCGCCCGGATCGGCAGCTACGCGCCGGACCTCGCGCAGGGACCATCCCCGGACCTCTACGCCCGGATCGCCGCCCTGAACGCGCCCGACCGGCTGACCGGCCCGGCCATCGCCGCCGGCCTGGCCGCCCGCGAGTTCTCGACGCAGACGCTGGGGAACGACGCGTCCGGACGCGGCGCGGGCGCGTTCGCCTCCCTGGCACGCGTCGCCGGCCAGCTGCTGGCCGCACCCGACGGGCCGCGGATCGCCGCCCTCGAGCTCGGCGGCTGGGACACCCACGCGGCGCAGAAGCATCGCCTCGACGGGCCGTTGTCGCAGCTCGACGCCGGAATGCTGGCGCTGCGGGACGGCCTCGGCGTCGCGTGGACGGACACCGTGGTGCTGGTCATGACCGAGTTCGGCCGCACGGTCCGGGTCAACGGCACCGGCGGCACCGACCACGGCACCGGAACAATCGCGTTCCTGGCCGGTGGTGCCGTCAACGGCGGCCGGATCGGCGGTACGTGGCCGGGATTGGCGGGATCGGAACTGTTCGAGAACCGTGACCTGGCCCCGACCACCGACCTGCGCGGCCTGGCCAAGGGCGTGCTGTCGGCTCACCTCGGGCTGGACGCCGGCGCGCTGGCGCACGTGTTCCCGTCGAGTCGGGACGCCTCCCCGGTCGGCGGGCTGATCCGCGCCTGACGGTCCGATGCGTCAGCTGCGGCGGCGGCGGTGGCTGACGGCGCCCGGATGGAAGGAGAGCCCGGCGGCGCGGAAGCCATGGCGGAAGGACGCCTCGTGCAGGAAGCCGCGATGGAACGACGCCTCGCGCAGCAGACCGGCGGACCGGCCACGGGCCCGGCCCCAGCCGTCGGACCAGCTCATCCGGACCGGGCGATACGCCGCCCGGTGCACGACCACCCGCGGCGCGGCGGTCAGCGCGTCCAGCGTCAGCTTGCTGGCCTCGTCGTCGGTGACGACGTGCTGCGCCAGGGCGGGGGCGGCGGCGCCGGCCGCAAGGGTCAGGAGACAGGCGAACAGGCTTCTGGCGACGGCGGGGCGGAGGGTCACGAAGCGTCTCCCGGATCGATGATCACGGAACCTCGATAACCCGAACCCACCGCCCCGGTAAAGCGTCCGCGATCAGGCCGCGACGAACGCCACGCCCTTCTCCTTCAGCAGGGTCTCCAGCTCGCCGGACTGGAACATCTCGGTAACGATGTCGCAGCCGCCGACCAGCTCGCCCTTGACGTAGAGCTGCGGGATGGTGGGCCAGTTGGAGAACACCTTGATGCCCTCGCGCAGCTCCGCGTCCTCCAGCACGTTCACGGTCTGGAACGGCACCTGCATGTGCGACAGGATCTGCACCACCCGCGCCGAGAAGCCGCATTGCGGGAACATGGCGTTGCCCTTCATGAACAGCATCACCGGGTTGGCGTCGATCTCGCCCTGGATTCGCTCGAACACCGTGTCTGCCATGGGAACTGCTCCTGGAAGGTAAGGGGGATCAGGGGGCGCTGGTCTGGATCGCCAGCGCATGGAGCGCGCCGCCCATCTGCCCGGCGAGCGCCGCATACACCAGCTGGTGCTGCTGCACCCGCGAGCGGCCGCGGAACGCCTCGCTGACCACCGAGCAGGCATAATGGTCGCCGTCGCCCGCCAGGTCCTCGATCGTCACCAGCGCGTCCGGCAGCGACGCCCGGATCAGGGTCTCGATCTCCGACGCCGCCATGGGCATGAGCGCGAACTCCTCAGGGCCGGCGGGACGCTAGCGGTCCATCAGCCGGGGAAAGAAGGCGTGATGGGCCTGTTTCAGCCGTTGCAGCGATATTGTGGCGCCGCTCGGCAAAGTCAAACCGTCGCCGCCGGAGCGCCCGAGCAGCCGGCCCTCGATCCCGGCCCGCCTCCCCTGCTCGATCAGGGCCGCCCCGTCCGCGACCGCCAGCAGGTAGCGCCCCTGGTCCTCGCCGAACCAGTACGCGTGCGGGCTGATGCCCGACGCCGGCACGTCCAGCTTGATCCCCGAGCCGCCCGCCATCGCCATCTCGGCGATGCCGACCAGCAGCCCGCCATCCGACAGGTCGTGGCACGCCGACACGGCGCCGGACAGGATCCGCGCCCGCACGAAGTCGCCGGTGCGCCGTTCCGCCTCGAGGTCCAGCGGCGGCGGCGCCCCCTCCTCGCGGCCATGGATCTCGCGCAGCCACAGCGACTGGCCGAGCGCCCCCTCGGTCCGACCCAGCAGCACCAGGTCCAGGTCGGGCCCGAGCCCGATGCCGATCGCCTGGCCTGCGTCCTCCAGCACGCCGATGCCGCCGATCGCCGGCGTCGGCAGGATCGATACGGTTGAGCCGTCCGGCGCCCTCGTCTCGTTGTAGAGCGACACGTTGCCGCTCACCACGGGGAAGTCCAGCGCCCGGCAGGCCTCGCCCATGCCGGCGATGGCGTCGGCGAACTGGCCCATCACCTCCGGCTTCTCCGGCGAGCCGAAGTTGAGGTTGTCGGTCACCGCCAACGGCCGCGCGCCCACCGCGGTCAGGTTGCGCCATGCTTCCGCCACCGCCTGCGCCCCGCCCAGCCGCGCGTCGGCTGCCACGTAGCGCGGCGTGCAGTCGGTGGTCAGCGCCAGGCCGATCGCGGTGTCCTCGACGCGCACCACCGCTGCGTCGGCGGCCCCCGGGCGGCGCACGGTCTGGCCGCCGACGGTGCTGTCGTACTGGTCCCACACCCAGGCGCGCGACGCGACGTCCGGACAGCCGATCAGGGTGACCAGCGCGTCCTCGATCCCCACCGGGTCGTGCACGGAGCCCAGCGGCACGGGCGGCGCCTTGGCCACGGTCGGACGGCGATACAGCGGCGCCTGGTCGGCCAGGGGGGCGAGCGGGATGTCCGCCTCGACCCGGCCGCCGTGACGCAGCACGATCCGGCCGGTGTCGGTCAGGTGGCCGATCACCGCGAACTCCAGCTCCCACTTGTCGAAGATCGCCCGCGCCGTCTCGGTCCGGTCCGGCCGGATCACGATCAGCATCCGCTCCTGGCTTTCCGACAGCATCATCTCGTAGGCGGTCATGGCCGCCTCGCGCTGCGGCACGCGGTCCAGGTCGAGCTCGATGCCGACCCCGCCCTTGCCTGCCATCTCCACCGCCGACGAGGTCAGGCCGGCCGCCCCCATGTCCTGGATCGCGACGATCGCGTCCGTCGCCATCAGCTCCAGGCAGGCCTCGATCAGCAGCTTCTCGACGAACGGGTCGCCGACCTGCACCGTCGGCCGCTTGGCCTGCGCGTCCTCGTCGAACTCGGCCGAGGCCATGGTGGCGCCGTGGATGCCGTCGCGTCCGGTGCGGGAGCCGACATAGACCACGGGGTTGCCCACCCCCGCCGCCGCCGACAGGAAGATGCGGTCCTGACGCGCCACCCCCACCGTCATCGCGTTGACCAGCGGGTTGCCGTCGTACGACGGGTGGAAGTTGATCTCCCCGCCCACCGTCGGCACGCCGACGCAGTTGCCGTAGCCGCCGACGCCACGCACCACCCCGTCGACGATGCGGCGCGTGCTGGGATGGTCCGGGTCGCCGAAGCGAAGCGCGTTCAGGTTGGCCACCGGCCGCGCGCCCATGGTGAACACGTCGCGCAGGATGCCGCCCACTCCGGTCGCCGCGCCCTGGTACGGCTCGATGAAGCTCGGATGGTTGTGGCTTTCCATCTTGAAGATGGCGGCCAGCCCCTGCCCGATGTCAACCACGCCGGCGTTCTCGCCCGGCCCGTGGATCACCCAGGGCGCACTGGTCGGCAGCGTCTTCAGCCACACCCGCGACGACTTGTAGGAACAGTGCTCCGACCACATCACTGAGAAGATGCCGAGCTCGGTCAGGCTGGGGGTGCGACCCATGATCGCCAGGAGCCTGTCGTACTCCTCCGCGGTCAGGCCGAACTCGCGGGCCAGCGACCCGTCGACGGCCCGGTCCGCGCTCAATGCACCAGCGCTCCCACCAGCCCGTCGAACAGCGGCCTGCCGTCGACGCCGCCCATCAGCGGGTCGACCAGGTCCTCGGCATGCGGCATCAGCCCGCACACGCGCAGGGACGGGCTGAACACGCCGGCGATGCCGCGCGCGCTGCCGTTCGGGTTGTCGCCATGGTAGCGGAACGCGACCAGCCCCTCGCCGTCCAGCCGGTCCAGCGTGTCCGCGTCGGCGACGTAGTTGCCGTCGCCATGCGCCATCGGCGCCCGGAACAGGTCGCCGGTCCGCCAGCCTCGGGTGAAGGCGGTGTCGTCCCGTTCCACCCGCAGGCGGCAGTCGCGCGACAGGAAGCGCTGGCCTGCGTTGCGCAGCAGGGCGCCGGGCAGCATCTGCGCCTCGGTCAGGATCTGGAACCCGTTGCACACGCCCAGCACGTGGCCGCCCCGTGCGGCGAACGCCCGGACCGCGCCCATGATCGGCGCGTGCGCCGCCATCGCCCCGGAGCGGAGGTAGTCGCCGTGACTGAATCCGCCCGGCAGCACCACCAGGTCGAGCGCCGGCAGCTCCGTGTCGCGGTGCCACAGCATCGCGGGCGGCCGCCCGGACGCGGCCTTCAGCGCGATCGCCATGTCGCGCTCCCGGTTGGTTCCCGGGAAGACGACGATGCCCGCCTTCACGGCCTGGACGTCCCCGCGCCGCCGCCGGCGCAGGGGAAGGCCTCGTTCAACGCGTCGTAGACCACCGGCCCCATGTCGGCCGACAGCCGCTCGGGATGCTTCGACATCCAGGCGACCACGGCGCTGCGCAGCTGGGTGCCGGTCGCCTGGGGGATGCACACCTTGCGCGCCGTGTTGGGTCCCGCCACGGTCTCGACCAGGGTGATGCCATCGGAGATGCCGCTGACATAGGCGTCGCACACCTTCACGGTCTGCGGCGACTGGCAGAACCGCAGCAGCGCCGACGCCGGCAGGTGGGTCAGGCGCCCGACCGGGTGGTCCTGCGCCCGTGCGGCCCCGGTGGCGAGCGCGCCGGCGACCAGCACGCCGGCCAGGAAACGGGAACGCGTCATCCCACCACCTCTGTCGTGAAGGTCTCGATCACCAGGTTCGCCAGCAGCTGCCGGCCCATCTCGTCGCCCTGCGCCCGGGCCCGCGCCGGGTCGGTCTCGTCCAGCTCCAGCTCGATCACCCGCCCGGCCCGGACCTCGCCGACGTTGCCGAAGCCCAGCGTGTGCAGCGCGTGCCCGATCGCCTTGCCTGGCGGGTCGAGCACGCCGTCCTTCAGCATGACCGACACCCGGACCCTCACTGCATCACCTCGGGACCCTTCATGTCGTTGTTCCCCGCTTCCGGCAGGATGCCGAGTCGCCGGGCGACCTCCTGGTACGCCTCCTCGACCCGGCCCATGTCGCGCCGGAACCGGTCCTTGTCCATCTTCTCCGAGGTCTTGGCGTCCCACAGGCGGCAGTTGTCCGGGCTGATCTCGTCGGCCAGCACCAGCCGCATGTCCTCGTTCTCCCACAGCCGGCCGAACTCCAGCTTGAAGTCCACCAGCGTGATGCCGACGCCCAGGAACAGCCCGCTCAGGAAGTCGTTGATCCTGAGCGCCAAGGCGACGATGTCGTCCATGTCCGCGGTGGACGCCCAGCCGAACGCGGTGATGTGCTCCTCCGCCACCATCGGGTCGTTCAGGCTGTCGTTCTTGTAGTAGTATTCCAGGATCGAGCGCGGCAGCCGCGTGCCCTCCGGGATGCCGAGCCGCTTGCTCAAGGATCCCGCCGCCACGTTGCGCACCACCACCTCCAGCGGGATGATCTCCACCTCGCGGATCAGCTGCTCGCGCATGTTGAGCCGTCGCACGAAGTGGGTCGGCACGCCGATCTCGTGCAGCCTGAGCATCAGGTGCTCGCTGATCCGGTTGTTCAGCACGCCCTTGCCGGTGATGATGCCCTTCTTGGCACCGTTGCCAGCGGTCGCGTCGTCCTTGAAGTACTGGACGAGCGTTCCCGGCTCCGGCCCCTCGAACAGGATCTTCGCCTTACCTTCGTAGAGCTGTCGGCGGCGGGCCATGAGCGGTCCTTGAACTGCGCTGGGCGCGCCGTGTGCGCGGCGCGGGCGGTATAGCAGCGTCTCCGGCCACCGCCTACAGCACGGAGCCGGCGGCGGACGTCACGCGCCCCCCGGGGCGCACCGTCAGGCGGCGGCAGCCATCGAAACGGGAAGGAACGGGGTACGGTCTGGCGCCCCGGCGGCAAACATCCAGTTGGGCATCAGCTCCGGATCGGCAGGCACGCCCACCAGCGACGCGTTGGTGGTGCCATACCCGGAGCGTGGCGGGATGTTGAGCTCGCTGCCGGCTGGCAGCGTACGGTCGGACAGCAGCCCGGTCCAGGTGCCCCAGTCCGGCGGCATCGGCATCGGCGCGGACTGGAAGCGCGGCAGGTGACGGGCGATCCGCGGGATCTGCATGTCGTCCGGACCGCCGGTGGCGATCATGTGCACCCCCGCCTCAAGCCGGGTGACCTCCGGATGGCCATAGCCGAGCCCGCACAGGTAGAACGCCCCGTCCCGGTCGCCAACGATCATGTTGTAGGACCGGTAGCGTCCGGCATCGGTCGCCGCCAGCGCCTCGACCGCGGCCTCGGCGGTGGCTTCCCGCGCCGCGATCAGCGGCAGCTCGCCGCGCGAGCGCTTGCCCGGCGCCGGCCCCAGGCTGCCCACCCGGTTCAGCACCGCCGCCACCACGCCGCGGTCGTTCAGCGCGAGCCAGGTGCCGCCGCCCGGCACGTCGCGCGGCCCGAGCGCGTCGGGCTGGTCCGGCCAGTAGCGGCCCGGCGGCTCCCAAGGCCGGTCGAGCCGCTCGTCGCGGTTGGCAGCGAGCAGAAGCGGCCAGGCTTCTCCGGGCGTGGTGGAGATGATGACGGTGCACACGATGACTGGACCTGTTCCTACGACCGGAGGGCCGAGCGGCGACGAGATGCCGCAATGCGACATGGGGACAAAGCGGTGTCAATGGCAGGGGCCGGCGCGGCAGGAATGCACCGTTCAGGCCGCAGGGCCCGCCTCGCCGAACACCCGCCGGAAGCTGGCGTCGAGGGCCGCGAGGTGGCGGCCGGGATCGGTGGCGCGGTCCAGCAGCGCCGGGGAGACGCGGCCGGCCACCTCCGGATCGGCATCCAGGTTGTCGCGAAAGCTGCGCCCGCCAGCCGTGCCGAGCGCGGTCCAGGTCGCCATGGCGTTGCGCTGCACGATTCGGTACGCGTCCTCGCGCGAGATGCCCGCCCGCGCCAGCTCCAGCAGCACCTCGCCCGAATGCACCACGCCGCCCAGGCTGTGGAGGTTGGCCAGCATCCGCTCCGGATACACCACGAGTCGCTCCATCATCCCGGCCAGCCGGTGGAGGGCGAAGTCGAGCCCGATCGTCGCGTCCGGCCCGATGTTGCGCTCCACCGACGAGTGGCTGATGTCGCGCTCGTGCCACAGCGCCACGTTCTCCAGCGCCGGCACCGCGTGGGCGCGCACCAGCCGCGCCAGCCCGGTCAGGTTCTCCGACAGCACCGGGTTGCGCTTGTGCGGCATCGCCGAGGAGCCCTTCTGCCCGGGATGGAAGAACTCCTCCGCTTCCCGCACCTCCGAACGCTGCAGGTGCCGCACCTCGGTCGCCAGCCGCTCGATTCCCGATGCGATCACCGCCAGCGTGCAGAAGAACGCCGCGTGCCGGTCGCGCGGGATCACCTGGGTCGAGACCGGCTCCGGCTGCAGCCCCAGCCGCTCCGCCACGTACTCCTCCACCCGCGGGTCCACGTGCGCGAAGGTGCCGACCGCCCCGGAGATGGCGCAGGTGGCGATCTCCGCCCGCGCCTGCACCAGCCGCACGCGGTTGCGGTCGAACTCGGCGTAGTGCCCGGCCAGCTTCAGCCCGAACGAGGTCGGCTCGGCATGGATGGCGTGGCTGCGGCCCACCGTCAGGGTGTGCTTGTGCTCGAACGCCCGGCGCCTGAGCGCCGCCAGCACCGCGTCGAGGTCCTCCAGCAGCAGGTCCGAGGCCTGGGTGAGCTGCACCGCCAGGCAGGTGTCGAGCACGTCGGACGAGGTCATGCCGAGATGCACGAACCGGCTGTCCGGCCCGATCTTTTCCGCAAGCCAGGTCAGGAACGCGATCACGTCGTGCCGGGTCTCCGCCTCGATCGCGTCGATCCGGAGGAGGTCGTCGTCGGAGAACGCCGCCATCGCCGCGTCGCCGCGTTCCCGGATCGCCGCCGCCGACTCGGCCGGCACCTCGCCGAACCGGCTCATCGCCTCGGCCGCCAGCGCCTCGATCTCGAACCAGATCCGGTAGCGGTTGGGGGCTGCCCAGATCGCCGCCATGGCCGGCCGTGTGTAGCGTGGAACCATCGGATCCCCTTTCCCGGCGGCCGGGCCCGATGGCCGCCGCTTGCCTTTCCTGACGTGCGCATGGCTTTAGGCCGACGCGGGCCTGCTGTGCAGGCCCGATCGAACGGAGCGCTCATGCCGATCCCGCATCACCTGCTGCCGGAGCTGGTCGCCCTGGGCCAGGTCCTGGTCATCGACCTGACGCTGGCCGGCGACAACGCGGTGGTGGTGGGCCTGGCGGTGCTGGGGCTCGACGCGAAGCAGCGCCGGGTGGCGATCCTGTTCGGCATCGCGGCGGCGACGGTGATCCGCATCGCGCTGGCCACCGTGGCGCTGCAGCTGCTGGCGATCGTCGGGCTGACGCTCGCCGGCGGCCTGCTGCTGCTCTGGGTGTGCTGGCGCATGGTGCGCGAACTGCGCCACCGGCCGGGCGGCGCCGACGATCCCGCCCTGGCCGGCCGCACCGGACACGGCGCGCTGCGACGCGCGATCGGCCGCATCGTGCTGGCCGACCTGTCGATGAGCCTGGACAACATCCTGGCGGTCGCGGGCGCTGCCGGCCAGCACCTGTGGGTGCTGGTCACCGGGCTGGTGGTGTCGATCGCGCTGATGGGGCTCGCCGCGTCCCTGGTGGCGCGGCTGCTGGAGCGCTACCGCTGGATCGCCTGGGTCGGCATCCTGGTCGTCGCCGTGGTCGCGGTCGAGCTGATCGTCGAGGGCACGCACCAGGTGGTGCGACAGACCGGGCTGTGACCCGCGCCGGCGGGACCGGTCACTCCCCGATCGCGGCACCGCCCGGATGGCGCAGGTCGAGCCCGCCCCAGACGCCCGGGCTCGGGTGCCCAAGCGACGGCCCGCCGACCAGGATGCCCTCGGCCGAGCCCCAGTTCTGGTGCACGGTGATCCTGTAGCCCATCGCGGTCAGCTTCGCCGTCACCTCCGGCGACAGCGCGCCGGCCTCCGCCTCCACCGGCTCCGGCATCCACTGCTCGTGGATCCTGGCCATGTTCACCGCCTGGGCGATGTCCATGCCGCCATCCACCACCGCCAGGATCGCTTCCAGGGTGATCGTGGGGATGCGCGAGCCGCCGGGGCTGCCGATCACCATTACCACCTTGTTGTTCCGCGACAGGATGGTGGGCGACATCGACGACAGCGGCGTCTTGCCCGGCGCCACCGCGTTGGCCTCGGAGCCGACCAGCCCATACATGTTGGGCGCGCCCGGCTTGGCCGAGAAGTCGTCCATCTCGTCGTTCATGACGATGCCGGTGTGCCCGGCCACCACCTTGGCGCCGAACCAGCCGTTCAGGGTGTAGGTCATCGACACCGCGCGGCCGTCGCGGTCGATGATGGAGAAGTGCGTGGTCTCGGTCTTCTCGTGCGGCACCGGATCCAGCGGCGACAGGGTGTTGGAGGCGAGCGCGCGGTCGGTCGGGGTGTGGGCGCGGATCGAGGCCGTGTAGGCCGGGTCGATCAGCTTCGCCACCGGGTCGTGCACGAAGGCCGGGTCGCCCAGGTTCTGCCGGTCGGCATAGGCGTGCCGCATCGCCTCCACCTGCCGCTGCACCCCGGCGGCGCTGCGCAGGCCGAGGCCGTGCAGGTCCTCGCCGTCCAGGATGCCCAGGATCTCGCACAGCGCGACGCCGCCGCCGCTGGGGGGCGGTGCGGTGTCCACGGTGTAGCCGCGGTAGTGGCAGCGCACCGGCGGCAGCACCCGGGTGCGGTAGCGGCTGAAGTCCTCGGCCGACAGCACGCCGCCGTCCCTGCCGCTGGCGGCGACGATCGCGGCCGCGATCGGCCCGCGATAGAACGCCGCCGGGCCGCCGCTGGCGATCCGCGACAGCGTGTCGGCCAGCTCCGCCTGCACCAGGCGCTCGCCGACCGCATACGGGGTGCCGTCGGGATGCAGGAAGATCCGCGCCGAGTCCGGGTCCCTGGCGAAGCCGGCGGTGGCGGTGTGCAGCAGCATCACGTCGCCGGGGGACAGCACGTAGCCGTCGCGGGCCAGCCGGATCGCCGGCGCCATCACCACGGCGCGCGACAGGTGCCCCCAGCGGCGCAGCGCCTCGTCCATGCCGGCGACGGTGCCGGGCACCCCCACCGCCTTCCAGCCGTCCTCCGACAGGCCGGGCACGACCTTGCCGGCCGCGTCCTGGAACATGGTCGGCGTCGCCGCCAGCGGCGCGTGTTCGCGGAAGTCGAGGAAGAACGCGCGGCCGTCCGGCTGCCTGAGGGTCAGGAAGCCGCCGCCGCCGATGTTGCCGGCGGCCGGATACACCACCGCCAGCGCGTAGGCCACCGCCACCGCGGCATCCACCGCGTTGCCGCCCTGCCGCAGGATCCCCGCCCCGACCTCCGAGGCCAGCGCATGCGCCGTGACGACCATGCCATGCGCGCCGTGCACCGGCACCGGCGCCACCGCGGCTGGAGCCGACGGCCCGAACGCCAGCGGGTCGGCCCCCTCCCAGCCGCCGGGACGCACCACCCCGGGCGCGGCCGGCGCCGCCGGACCCTGGACCACCGGACCCTGGACCACCGGAGCCTGCACCATCGGGGCTGCCGGTGCCGTCGGCCGCGTCACCTGGGCCAGGGACGGCAGCACCGGACAGGCCGCCAGCGCCGCAGACAGGGCGGTCCGCGCCAGGACGTGAATACGGTTCACGTGAACGCGGTTCATGCCGCCGCCGGATAGGGCGGGTGGTCCAGCCCGGCGGGCGACAGGGTGAAGATCTCGCATCCGTCCTCCGTGACTCCGACCATGTGCTCGAACTGCGCCGACAGGCTGCGGTCGCGCGTCACCGCGGTCCAGCCGTCGTCGAGGATCTTCACGTCCGGACGGCCGGCGTTCACCATCGGCTCCACGGTGAAGAACATGCCGGGCCGCAGCACCGCGCCCTCCTTCGGGCGGCCGTAGTGCAGGATGTTGGGGCTGTCGTGGAAGTTGCGGCCGATGCCGTGGCCGCAGAAGTCGCGCACCACCGACATGCGCTGCGGCTCGACGAAGCTCTGGATGGCGTGGCCGATGTCGCCCAGGGTGTTGCCCGGCCGGATCACCGCGAGCCCCCGCATCAGCGACTCGTAGGTCACGTCGATCAGCATCGCGGCGCGCCGGGAGATGGTCCCCACGCCGTACATGCGGCTGGTGTCGCCGTACCACCCGTCCAGGATGCAGGTGACGTCGATGTTGAGCACGTCGCCGTCCTGAAGCCGCCGCTCGCCCGGGATGCCGTGGCAGACCACGTGGTTGAGCGAGATGCAGCAGGATTTCGGGAAGCCGCGGTAGTTCAGCGGCGCCGGCACCGCGCCGTGCAGGAGCGTGTAGTCGTGGATGAGCGCGTCGAGCTCCCCGGTGCTGACGCCGACGCGGACGTGCGGGGTGATCATGTCGAGCGTCTGCGCCGCCAGCCGTCCCGCCGCGCGCATGCCGGCGAAGTCCGCCTCGGAATGGATGATGACCCGACGCCTGTCCGTTTCCCCGTCCATCATCGCCCTCTTCCTCCCCGCCCGCCCCGTCGCGTACCTCCGACCGGCGCCGGAGCCGGCAGCGTCAGGGAGGCGACGGGAAGATGCGCGGCCCGGGTGGCCGCTGCAAGGACGGCCGCTGCAGGACGAGGATCAGCCCCGCTGCCAGCGGATCCGCGCGTGGCCATGGCGATGCGGCGACACCAGCACGGCGTTGGCCAGGTGCATGCGGGCTCCGGTCAGGTGGACGTGCGGCCCGTGGCCGCGCATGTGGACGCCGCGCCAGCCTTCCGCCTCGACCGGGGCGGTCGCCCGCGCCGCGACCAGGCGGACGACCAGCCGGCCGCCGCGCAGGCGCACCAGGCGCCGGCGCACCGGCATCGCCTGCTCGTCGCCCACCGTGTCGGAGGCGAGCATCAGCGCCGGACGGCTCGAGCGCATCGGACGCACCATCACCGGCACGCCTTCCTGCTGAAAGCCCTGGTCGAGCAGCGCGGTCATCACGGCGGAGCGCTGCGGGTTGCTGCTCGCCCCCAGCACCACGCCGATCAGGCGGACGTTGCCGCGCACCGCGGAGGTGACCAGGTTGCGTCCACCGGCATTGGTGAAGCCGGTCTTGAGCCCGTCGGCGCCGGGATAGATCTGCAGCATCGGGTCGTGGTTCATGACCTCGCGGCCGTGGAACATGAAGGCCGGCACCGCGAAGTAGTGGTACTGCTCGGGGAAGTCCTGGATCAGGTGCCGGGCCAGGGTGGCGAAGTCGCGCGCGGTGGACACCTGCTCCTGGTCCGGCAGGCCGGACGCGTTGCGGAAGGTGGTGTTGCTCATGCCGAGCGAGCGCGCCTTCTGCGTCATCATCTGCGCGAACTGCTGCTCGTCGCCCTGGGCCAGCAGCTCGCCCAGCGCGCAGGCGGCGTCGTTGGCGGACTTGGTGACCAGGCCCAGGATCGCCTGCTCGACGGTGAGGTAGGAGCCCGGCACCAGGTCGAGCTTGGACGGCTCCATCGATGCGGCGTGCGCCGAGACCGGCACCGACTGGTCGAGCGAGATGTGGTTCTGCCTGAGCGCGTCGAACGCCAGGTAGAGCGTCATCAGCTTGGTCAGGCTGGCGGGGTAGCGCTGCAGGTCCGGGTTGGCCTGCTGCAGCACCGCACCCGAGTTCGCATCCATCACGAAGGTGCTGAGCTGTCCCGGGTACTGGGCGCGGGCGAGGCCGGGTGCCAGCAGCACGCCGCACAGGCCGACGGAGGCGAACAGCGCCTGGCGGAGGGGGCGGAGCGCCGCTCCTGCACGAGCGGCTGCACCACGACCCTTGGACTCTGGCGCCATGCGCACCCCCTCGTTCACGGTCGCGATATTATGGAGGCCCGAACATTTCGTCCAGGTTAATTCACAGTTTTGCAACGGGTTGCCGGCACCGCTGCGTGTCAGGCCGCAACGATCGGCTTCAAACCGCCGCTCCGGCCGCCGTGCCGATGCGCAAGGGGGTTTCAAGGCGGGTTTGACTTCCAATATGCTCGCTTCATGCGCTCCGACCCCCGTCATCCGGCCGTTCCCGAAGGCTCACCCCCCGCCTGTCCGACGGCGGACCGTCCTGGCGTGTCGGCAACCGCGGCCGCGCCGCGCAGCGCCGGCCGGGACGACGACAAGACCGACAACCCGGATTCGCCCAACGTCGGCGTGGTGGTGAAGGCGCGTCCCAAGACGCGCAAGCCGGCCATGTACAAGGTGCTGATGCTGAACGACGACTACACGCCGATGGAGTTCGTCGTGCACGTGCTGGAGCGCTTCTTCCAGAAGTCGCGCGACGAGGCGACCCGCATCATGCTGCACGTGCACAAGCGCGGCGTGGGCGTGTGCGGCGTCTATACCTATGAGGTCGCCGAGACCAAGGTGACCCAGGTGATGGACCTGGCGCGGCAGAACCAGCACCCGCTGCAGTGCACGATCGAGAAGGACTGAGGCGCCCGGGAAGGACCGCGGCGCCCAGGGTCGGGCGTGACCGGGTGCGGCCGGTCCGGTGGGGATGGAACCGCGGCCTGGAGGACCCCATCTGGTGCGGTGCGGCAAGGCCGGCTCCGGCGCGGCGTCCTGCACGGTCGAAAACGATTTTTACTGGTCTTCCGCGGATAAAGCTCCAAGATGATGACGGGTCGCGACGCGGTCGTGCGGTCCCGATGATCAAGGGGTTGGCTGCACCGGCCTGGCCTTAAGCGGCGAAGGAGCGTTCCCATGCTGTCACGCAACCTCGAGCAGACGCTGCACCGGGCCCTGTCGCTCGCCGGCGACCGCCGCCACGAGTATGCCACCCTGGAGCACCTGCTGCTCGGCCTGGTCGACGACGGCGACGCGGCGACCGTGCTGCGCGCCTGCGGCGTCGACCTGGACAAGCTGCGCACCGACCTCACCGAGTTCCTGGACAAGGACCTGGCCGGCCTCGCCTCCGACCGCTCCTCCGAGCCGAAGCCGACCGCGGCGTTCCAGCGCGTGGTGCAGCGCGCGGCGATCCACGTGCAGTCCTCCGGCCGCGACGAGGTCACCGGCGCCAACACCCTGGTCGCCCTGTTCTCCGAGCGAGAAAGCCATGCGGTCTACTTCCTGCAGCTGCAGGACATGACCCGGCTCGACGCGGTCAACTTCATCAGCCACGGCATCGCCAAGGCGCCCGGCCGCACCGCGCAGCGCCCGGCCACGGGTGCCGCCAACAACGGCGACACCCCCGAGGGCGAGCGCGAGGAGCGCGGCCGCGCCGGCTCCGCCAAGCAGCAGGACGGGCTGTCGGCCTACTGCGTCAACCTCAACAAGAAGGCGCAGGCCGGCAAGATCGACCCGCTGATCGGTCGCGACCACGAGATCGAGCGCACCATCCAGATCCTGTGCCGGCGCACCAAGAACAACCCGCTCTACGTGGGCGATCCCGGCGTCGGCAAGACCGCGATCGCCGAGGGCCTGGCCAAGCGCATCGTCGAGGGCGACGTGCCCGAGGTGCTGGCCAAGTCCACCATCTATGCGCTCGACATGGGCGCGCTGCTCGCCGGCACCCGCTACCGCGGCGACTTCGAGGAGCGGCTCAAGGCGGTGGTGACCGAGCTGGAGGCCAACCCGGGCGGCATCCTGTTCATCGACGAGATCCACACCGTGATCGGCGCCGGCGCCACCTCGGGCGGAGCCATGGACGCGTCCAACCTGCTCAAGCCGGCCTTGGCCCAGGGCACGCTGCGCTGCATCGGCTCCACCACCTACAAGGAGTTCCGCCAGCACTTCGAGAAGGACCGGGCGCTGGTGCGCCGGTTCCAGAAGATCGACGTCAACGAGCCCTCGGTCGAGGACGCGGTCAAGATCCTGCGCGGGCTGAAGACCAACTACGAGAAGCACCACAAGGTGTCCTACACCGACGACGCGATCCGCGGCGCGGTCGAGCTGGCGGTCAAGTACATCCACGACCGCAAGCTGCCGGACAAGGCGATCGACGTGATCGACGAGGTCGGCGCGTCCCGCATGCTCCAGCCGGAGGAGAAGCGGCGCAAGGTGGTGACGCTGCGCGACGTGGAGGAGATCGTGGCCAAGATCGCCCGCATCCCGCCCAAGAGCGTGTCCGCCGACGACAAGGAGACGCTGCGCTCGCTGGAGCGCGACCTGAAGTCCATGGTGTTCGGCCAGGACCGCGCGATCGAGGCCCTGGCGGCGGCGATCAAGCTGAGCCGCGCCGGCCTGCGCGACGCGGAGAAGCCGATCGGCAACTACCTGTTCTCGGGTCCCACCGGCGTCGGCAAGACCGAGGTGGCCAAGCAGCTCGCCTCCACGCTCGGCATCGAGCTGATCCGCTTCGACATGTCGGAAT
>CAXTVS010000020.1:0-57212 GCA_964247735.1 uncultured Acetobacteraceae bacterium | reverse complement strand
TGCAGGCGATGCAGCGCTCCTCGCCGTTGGGATAGCGGCGCAGCGCATGCTCGCCTTTGAAGCGCGGGCTGTAGTGCGCCTTCTCGTGCGGGTAGTTGATGGTAGCCTTGGGCGTGAACATGGCGCGCAGCGTGACGCTCAGGCCGCCGATCAGCTCGGTGAGAAGGAAGGAGCGCGCGGTCCGGTCGAGCAGGGCCATCAGCCAACACCATGAGGGGGCAGGCCGGGCAGCAGCCCGGTTGCCATGAGGAAGCCCGCGGTCAGGACCATCCAGACCAACGAGAACGGCAGGAAGATCTTCCAGCCGAGACGCATCAGCTGGTCGTAGCGGTAGCGCGGGAAGGTCGCGCGCACCCAGATGAACATGAACAGCACGAACACGATCTTTAGGATCAGCCAGATCGGGCCGGGCAGCCAGGTGAACGGGGCGACGTTGAACGGCGCTAGCCAGCCGCCGAGGAACAGGATGCTGGTCATCGCCGACATCAGGATCATGTTCATGTATTCGCCGAGGAAGAACAGCCCGAAGGCGAGCGAGCTGTACTCGACGAAGAACCCGGCGACCAGCTCGCTCTCCCCTTCCGGCAGGTCGAAGGGGGCGCGATTGGTCTCGGCCAGAGCGGAGATGAAGAACACCACGAACATCGGCAGCATCGGCAGGCAGAACCAGACGTGGCGCTGCGCCAGGATGATGTCGTTCAAGTTCAGCGAGCCGACGATCAGCAGGATGGAGACAATCACCAACCCGAGCGACACCTCGTAGGACACCATCTGCGCCGCCGAGCGCAGCCCGCCCATGAACGCATACTTGGAGTTCGAGGCCCAGCCGGCGATCAGGATGCCGTAGACGCCGAGCGAGGACACCGCGAACAGGTAGAGCACGCCGACGTTGATGTTGGCGATCGCCCAGCCGTTGTTGGTCGGGATCACCGCCCAGGCGATCATCGCCAGCACGAAGGTGAGGAACGGCGCCAGCAGGTAAAGCGCCCGGTTGGCGCCGGCCGGGATCACAGTCTCCTTGGTCAGCATTTTGATGGCGTCGGCGAAGGTCTGCAGCAGCCCGAACGGACCGACCACGTTGGGACCCTTGCGCAGCTGCATGGCGCCCAGCACCTTGCGCTCGCCGTAGACCAGGTAGGCCACTGCCATCAGCAGCGGCACCAGGATGGCGAGGCACTCCCCTGCCGTCAGCAGAAGCAGGCCGAACGCGGTGTGCAGGAAGAAATGGTCCACCGGCCCCTACTCCGCCGCCTGCACGACCGGCTGGGCGTAGATGCGCGAGCATTCCGCCATGGTCGGGCTGGCGCGGCTGATCGCGTTGGTCTGGTAGTAGTCGTGGACCACGTGGCCGAAGGCGGCGGAGCCGAGCGCCGCCAGGTCGCCGGCGGGACCGGACAGGTCGGTGGCGCCGAAGCGCGGCAGCCCCTGCCGGCCGAACACTGGGTTCACCTCGGTCAGGCGGCGGCGGATCGCCGGCAGGTCGTCATAGGGCAGCTTGTGCCCGACCACCTCGGAGAAGGCGCGCAGGATGCGCCAGTCCTCGCGCGCCTCACCGGGCGGGAACACGGACTGGAACGCGATCTGCACCCGCCCCTCGGTGTTCACGTACGTGCCAGGCTTCTCGGTGTAGGCGGCGCCCGGCAGGATCACGTCGGCACGCGCAGCACCGGCGTCGCCGTGGTGGCCCTGATAGACCACGAAGGTGTCGGGGCCGATGCGTCCTGAGCCGATCTCGTCGGCGCCCAGCAGCCACAGCACGTCCACGCCGCCGCTCATCATGCCGGCGACCGAGCGGCTGCCGGCCCGCGGCACGAAGCCGAGGTCGAGCCCACCGACGCGTGCGGCCGCATGGTGCAGCACGTTGAAGCCATGCCAGTCGGGCAGCAACGCGCCGACCTCCCTGGCCAGCGCCCAGGCGGCCGCCAGCACGGCCGCGCCGTCCTCGCGCGCCAGCGCCGCAGAGCCCACTACGATCATCGGCCGCTTGGCCGCCTTCAGCGCGTCGGTGAAGCCGACGACGCCGCTCAGCAGCCCGGCCAGCACGGAAGGTCGGTCCCCGAGCACGTCCACCGGGTAGGTGAGGTCAGGACCCTCCGCGCCGATGGCGGCGACGGGAAAGCTGCCGGCCAGCCAGCGCTTGCGGATCCGGGCGTTGATCACCGGCGACTCGCGGCGCGGGTTGCAGCCGACCAGCAGCAGCGCGTCCGCCTCCTCGATGCCGGCAATACCGGTGTTGAAGGTGTAGAAATCCCGCCGGCTGGCGTCGTGTTGCGCGCCGTCCTGGCGGCAGTCGACGTTGCCGGAGCCGAGCGCCGCCATCAAGTCCTTGAGCGCCACCATGCTTTCGGCGTCGCACAGGTCACCGGCGACCGCACCGATGCGCTCGCCGCGCACGCCCTCGAGCCGGCGCGCGATCGCCACGAACGCGTCCTGCCAGCTCACCGGCTGCAGCTTGCCATGCACGCGCAGCCACGGCCGGTCCAGCCGGCGGCGGCGCAGCCCATCGAGCGAGAAGCGGCCCTTGTCGGCCATCCACTCCTCATTCACCTCGTCGTTGGTGCGCGGCTGGATGCGCAGCACCTCGGGCCCGCGCGCCTGCACGCTGATGTTGGTACCGGTGGCGTCGAGCACGTCGATGCCGTCGGTCTTCTTCAGCTCCCAGGGGCGGACGGAAAACGCGCCGGGCCGCGAGGTGAGCGCGCCCACCGGGCAGATGTCGATCAGGTTGCCGGACAGCTCGGTGGTCAGCGCCTTCTCGACATAGGTGGTAATCTCCATGTTCTCGCCGCGCGAGGTGGCGCCGAGCTCCGACACGCCGGCCACCTCGGACGCGAACCGGACGCAGCGCGTGCACAGGATGCAGCGCGTCATCACCGTCTTGACCAGCGGGCCGAGGTACTTGTCCTGCACCGCGCGCTTGCTTTCGGCATAGCGCGAATGATCGGAGCCGTAGGAGAAGGCCTGGTCCTGCAGGTCGCACTGGCCGCCCTGGTCGCAGATCGGGCAGTCCAGCGGGTGGTTGATGAGCAGGAACTCCATCACCGCGCGGCGGGCACGTCGCACCACCTCGGTGTCGGTCCTGACCACCATGCCGTCCATGACCGGATAGCCGCAGGAGGCGACCGGCTTCGGCGCCTTCTCGATCTCGACCATGCACATGCGGCAGTTGCCGGCGATGGACAGCCGCTCGTGGTAGCAGAAGCGCGGGATCTCCTTGCCGGCGGCCTCGCAGGCCTGCAGCACGGAGGATCCGTTCGCGACCTCGACCTGGATCCCGTCGACGGTGACCTTGGCCATGCTGCTTCCTACTCCGCCGCGATCGGCAGGTTGTCTGGCGTGACCACCGCCGGCGTCCCATGCGCCGCCTTGTAAGCCCTGATGCGCTCTTCCATGACCGGACGAAAGTGCCGGATCAGGCCCTGGATCGGCCAGGCCGCCGCGTCGCCCAGGGCGCAGATGGTGTGGCCCTCCACTTGGCGCGTCACCTGGTCGAGCATGTCGATCTCTTCCGGCTCTGCGCGTCCCTCAACCATGCGGTACATCACCCGCATCATCCAGCCGGTGCCCTCGCGGCAGGGCGTGCACTGGCCGCAGGACTCATGCTTATAGAAGCGCGAGAACCGGGCGATGGCGCGGATCACGTCGGTGGACTTGTCCATCACGATGATCGCCGCGGTGCCGAGGCCGGACTGCGCGGCGCGCAGACTGTCGAAATCCATCAGCACGGTATCGCAGACCGACTTCGGAATCAGCGGCACCGAGCAGCCGCCCGGGATCACCGCCAGAAGGTTGTCCCAGCCGCCGCGCACGCCGCCAGCATGGGTCTCGATGATGTCGCGCAACGGGACGCCCAGCTCCTCCTCGACCACGCACGGCTTGTTCACGTGGCCGGAGATCGCCATCAGCTTGCTGCCGGTGTTGTTCGGCCGGCCGAGGCCGGCGAACCACGCGCCGCCGCGACGCAGGATGGTGGCGGCGACGGCGATGCTCTCGACGTTGTTCACCGTGGTCGGGCAGCCGTAGAGGCCCATCGCCGCCGGAAACGGCGGCTTCATGCGCGGCAGGCCCTTCTTGCCCTCGATGCTTTCCAGCAGCGCAGTCTCCTCGCCGCAGATGTAGGCGCCGGCGCCGCGGTGGATGAAGAAGTCGAAGTCCCAGCCCGAGCCGCACGCGTTCGGGCCGATTAGCCCGGCCTCATAGGCCTCGTCGATCGCGAACTGCAGGTGGCGGGTCTCGTTCCAGTACTCGCCGCGTATGTAGATGTATGACGTGTGCGCTCCCATCGCGAACGAGGCGATCAGCGCGCTCTCGATTAGCTTGTGCGGCTCGTGGCGCAGGATCTCGCGATCCTTGCAGGTGCCCGGTTCGCTCTCGTCGCCATTGATGGCGAGGTAGGCGGGGCGTCCATCCGACACCTTGGGCATGAACGACCACTTCAAGCCGGTCGGGAAGCCCGCGCCGCCGCGGCCGCGCAGACTGGAGCCCTTCATCTCGGCAATGATGGCGTCGCGCCCGCGCGCCAGGATGGTGGCGGTGCCGTCCCAATCGCCGCGAGCCTTGGCACCGGCCAAGCGCCACTCGTTCTGGCCGTACAGGTTGGTGAAGATCCGGTCCTTGTCGCTCAGCATCGTGATGTCACACCGTATCCGGATGGCGGTCGGGCTGTCCGTCGGCGGAGCGCTCGCCGACCTCGCCGAGCAGGGTCGTGCGCCCGCCCACCGGCGCCGAGTTGTAGCGGTCGATCTGCGGCCCGCGCGGGGGCGTCTCGCCACGTTTCAGCGCTTCCAGCAGGCGCCGCGTGCTGTCGCCGTCGAGGTCCTCGTAGTAGTCGTCGTTCACCTGCATCATCGGCGCGTTGACGCAGGCGCCCAGGCACTCGACCTCGGTCAGGGTGAACATCCCATCCGGGCTCGTCTCCTCGAACTTCGACACCCCGGCCACCGCCTTGCAGGCCGCCACCACCTCGTCGGAACCGCGCAGCCAGCACGGCGTGGTGGTGCAGATCTGCAGGTGGTATCGCCCGACCGGCCGGATGTTGAACATCAGGTAGAAGGTGGCGACCTCATACACCCGGATCGGCGGCATGGTGAGCCGCTTAGCAATCGAATCCATCGCCGCCCGCGGGATCCAGGCCGAGCCGGTCTGCCGTCGCATTTGGTCCTGCACCAGGTACAGCAGCGGCATCACCCCGCTGGCCTGCCGGCCTTCCGGATACTTGGCCAGCGTCTTGGCGATCTCCGCCTCGCTCTGGGCGTCGAAGGTGAAGGTGCTCGGCTGCTCGTGCGTCGACGGGGCCGGCGCGTGGCCGGGGCTGCCGTGGCCGATGTTCTCTGCGGATGCGAAACCAGACATGACGGTCTACCTGTCGATCTCGCCGAACACCAGGTCGAGCGATCCGATGATCGCGACCGTGTCGGCCAGCATGTGTCGCCTGGACAGCTCGTCGATCGCCTGCAGGTGCGCGAAGCCGGTCGAGCGGATCTTGCAGCGGTACGGGCGGTTGCTGCCATCCGCCACCAGGTACACCCCGAACTCGCCCTTGGGCGTCTCGACCACCGTGTAGGTGGCGCCGGACGGCACGTGGTAGCCCTCAGTGTAGAGCTTGAAATGGTGGATCAACGCTTCCATAGAGCGCTTCATCTCGCGCCTGGGCGGCGGCGAGATCTTGGTGTCCTGAGTCTTCACGGGTCCCGGCTGCATCCGAGCCAGGCACTGCTCGACGATGCGCACGCTCTGTCGCATCTCGGCGACGCGGATCAGGTAGCGGTCGTAGCAGTCGCCGTTGCGCGCGACGGGAATGTCGAATTCGACTTGGTCGTACATGTCGTAGGGCTGCGACCGGCGCAGGTCCCACGGCACGCCGGAGGCACGCAGGTTGGGTCCGCTGAAGCCCCAGTCCAGCGCCTGCTCGGTGGTGAACACGCCGATGCCGACCGTGCGCTGCTTCCAGATCCGGTTGCCGGTCAGCATGGCCTCGAGCCGGTCGACGAAGCTGGGAAACTCCGTAGTCCAGGCAGCGATCCGGTCGGTCAGCCCGGCCGGCAGGTCCTTGGCGACGCCGCCGGGGCGGAAGTAGTTCGCGTGGTAGCGTGCACCCGAGGCAGCCTCGTAGAACTCGAGCAGCTTCTCACGTTCCTCGTAGCCCCACAGGGCCGGGGTCAGCGCGCCGGCGTCGAGGCCGAACGAGGTCACGCTGAGCAGGTGGCTGAGCACCCGGGTGATCTCGGCGAACATGGTCCGGATCCACTTGGCGCGGGCCGGGATCTCGATGCCGAGCAGCTTCTCGGTCGCCAAGGCGAAAGCATGCTCCTCGCACATCGGCGACACGTAGTCGAGTCGGTCGAAATACGGCAGCGCCTGCATGTAGGTCTTGTGCTCGATCAGCTTCTCGGTGCCCCGGTGCAGCAGGCCGATATGCGGCACCGCGCGGGTCACCACCTCGCCGTCCATCTCCAGCACCAGGCGCAGCACGCCGTGCGCCGACGGATGCTGCGGGCCGAAGTTGAGCGAATGGCTGTCGATCTCGACCGTCTGCAGGCTCCGGCCGTCGCCCGACCGGTCCGGAGTCATGGTGTCGGGAAGGTCCTGGCGCAGGACGATGTCGCTCATGGCGTGGTTCCTATCGTCCCTGGCCCGGCGGGCCGAACACCAGGCCCTGACGGTCCTGGTGCGCCTTCTCGTCGCCCGGCAGCGTGGTCATGCCCTCCCACGGCGACACGAAGTCGAAGCTGCGGAAGTCCTGCGTCAGCTTGACCGGCTCGTACACCACCTGCCGCCGGTCCACGTCGTAGCGGACCTCGACATAGCCGGTGAGCGGGAAGTCCTTGCGCAGCGGATGCCCCTCGAAGCCGTAGTCGGTCAGGATGCGCCGCAGGTCCGGCTGGTTGGAGAACAGCACCCCGAACAGGTCGTAGCACTCACGTTCCCACCAGGTGGCAGCCGACCACAGCTCGTGTACCGATGGCACCGGCGTGGTCTCGTCCGTGGTCACGATCACCCGGCAGCGCTGGTTCAGCGTCACCGACAGGAGGTTGTAGACCACGTCGAAGCGCTCGGCGCGCTCAGGGAAGTCGACGCCGCACAGGTCCATCATCTGGCGGAACTGGAAACAGGGGTCGTCGCGCAGCAGCGTCATCAGCGGGATCAGCGCGTCGCGCGAGGTCCGCACCAGCAGCTCGCCCTTCTCCAGGCCGGCCCACATCACGCCGGGAACCGACGTGCCGAGCCGGAATGCCAGCGCGCCAAGATGCGCGGTGCGGGCGGACATCGTGCGCTCAGTCACGCCGGATGGTCCCGGTGCGACGGATCTTCTTCTGCAGCTGCAGGATGCCGTAGACCAGCGCTTCCGCGGTCGGCGGGCAGCCGGGCACGTAGATGTCGACCGGCACGATGCGGTCGCAGCCGCGCACCACCGAATAGGAGTAATGGTAGTAGCCGCCGCCGTTGGCGCAGGAGCCCATGGAGATCACCCAGCGCGGCTCGGCCATCTGGTCGTAGATGCGCCGCATCGCCGGCGCCATCTTGTTGGTCAGGGTGCCGGACACGATCATGACATCGGACTGGCGCGGGCTGCCGCGCGGGATGATGCCGAAGCGGTCCAGGTCATAGCGCGGCATGAAGGCGTGGATCATCTCCACCGCGCAGCAGGCAAGCCCGAACGAGAGCGGCCATAGGCTGCCAGTACGAGCCCAGTTCACCAGCTTGTCGAGGTTGGCGACCACGAAGCCCTTGTCGGTGATCTCGCCGGTGATGCCCTTGATCACCGCGTCCTGCGCCGGTCCGGGCGCCAGCGCCTCACGGTTCCAGGAGATCGGGCTCCGTTCCGGCTCGACCGGCGCGCCGGTCGTCATCAGCGCCTGCGGCTGCGTGTCCATGCCGGTCACTCCCATTCCAGCGCACCCTTGCGCCACTCGTAGACGAACCCGACCGTCAGCACGCCCAGGAAGCCCATCATGGACAGGAAGCCGAACAGGCCGATGCTGGCCAGGCTGATCGCCCAGGGGAACAGGAACGCGACCTCCAGGTCGAAGATGATGAACAGGATCGCGACCAAGTAGAACCGGACATCGAACCGGCGCCGCGCGTCATCGAATGCGTCGAACCCGCATTCGTAGGCGGCAACCTTCTCGGCATAGGGCTTCTGCTGGCCAGCCAGCAGGGAACCGCCCAGCATGGCGGCCGAGATCGCCGCGGCGATGGCGATGAACACCATGATCGGGAAGTAGTCGGACAACAGGCTCTGCATAGTGGATCCCACGGGTCGCGCACGAGACGAGAACGACGTTAGCCCCATCGGGGTCCGGCGCAAAGTGCGGTGCAGCATCCAAAGATGCCCGCGCCCGTCTTCGAAAACCGTGTCGGCTGCGAGGAATATGGGATGCCGCCGGACGCACTGCCACCCTTCCGTCCGCACGGAAGATGGCGCGAGTGACGGGGCTCGAACCCGCGACCTCCGGCGTGACAGGCCGGCGCTCTAACCAACTGAGCTACACCCGCATCTGGCGTGGACGGCGGTTTAAAGGCCGGGTCCCGGGCCGTCAAGCGGGGCGGCGGAGGCAGTCCGGTGGAATGGGCGGTGACGGGATCGAACCGCCGACCCTCTCGGTGTAAACGAGACGCTCTACCGCTGAGCTAACCGCCCCTGCCGCGTTACCTGGATCAGCTCACCGCGTCCTTGAGCGTCTTGCCGGGCTTGAACCGCACGGAGGTGGAGGCCGGGATGTCGATTTCCTCGCCGGTGCGCGGATTGCGCCCCTTGGCGGCCTTGCGTGCCGCCGCCACGAAGGTGCCGAAGCCGACCAGGCGGACCTCCTGCTTGTTCTTCAGCGCCTTCTCGATGGCGGAGAACACCGCATCGACAACCTCGCCGGCCTTGGCTTTCGGCAGGTCCGCCTCGTCCGCGACCGCCAACACCAGTTCCTGCTTGTTGAGGGGCTTCTCCATGGATTGCCTTTCCTGATCCGGCCGCGACGCCACGACTTGGGCGCTTGCAGGCGGGCCGGACCGGTATCGTCCGGGACGGCCCGCTTGAGCCGGGGCAGATTACGGGGCTCCGTTCTGCTTCGTCAACGAAGGCGCCGCGTCCGGAAGCCTCGGACGCGGCAAGACGGTCAATGCGGCAGGGACGGGCTCTGGCCGACGGCGGCGGTGGCGGCGACCGGCTCGGCCGGCTCCTCCCACTCGATCGGGTCCGGCTTGCGCACCAGCGCCTGACCGACGACGTCGTCGACGTGGGCCACCGGAATCAGCTTGATGTGCTTCTTCACCGAGTCCGGGATGTCCGCGAGGTCCTTCTCGTTGTCCTTGGGGAAGAACACCGTGGTGATTCCGGCCCGCATCGCCGCCAGCAGCTTCTCCTTCAGGCCGCCGATCGGCAGCACCCGGCCACGCAGCGTGATCTCGCCGGTCATGGCGATGTCGCGGCGGATCGGGATGCCGGTCATGACGCTGATCAACGAGGTCGCCATCGCGATCCCCGCCGAGGGTCCGTCCTTCGGGGTCGCCCCTTCCGGCACGTGGACGTGGAAATCGCGCTTCTCGAACAGGGTCGGCTTGATGCCGAAGCTGGTCGAGCGGCTGCGCACGTAGGACAGGGCCGCCGACACGGACTCCTGCATCACGTCGCCGAGCTTGCCGGTGGTTTTCACCTGCCCCTTGCCCGGCACCATCACGCTCTCGATGGTCAGGATCTCGCCGCCGACCTCGGTCCAGGCCAGGCCGGTGACCACACCGACCATGTCCTCGGCTTCCGCCTCGCCGTAGCGGAACCGCTTCACGCCTGCGTACTTCTCCAGGTTCTTCTTCGTGATCGCGACCTTCCTGGCCTTGCCGGTGACGATCTCCCTCACTGCCTTGCGTGCCAGGTTGGCGATCTCGCGCTCCAGGTTCCGCACGCCGGCCTCGCGGGTGTAGGTGCGCACCAGCTCGCGCAGCGCGTCGTCGGAGACCGACCATTCCTCCGGCTTCAAGCTGTGCGCCTCGGTCTGCTTGGCCAGCAGGTGGCGGCGGGCAATCTCGACCTTCTCGTCCTCGGTGTAGCCGGGGATGCGGATGATCTCCATGCGGTCCAGCAGCGGCTGCGGCATGTTCAGGCTGTTCGCGGTGGTAACGAACATCACGTCGGACAGGTCGTAGTCGACCTCCAGGTAGTGGTCGGCGAAGGTCGAGTTCTGCTCCGGGTCCAGCACCTCCAGCAGCGCCGAGGACGGGTCGCCGCGCCAGTCGGCGCCGAGCTTGTCGATCTCGTCGAGCAGGAACAGCGGGTTCGAGCTCTTGGCCTTCTTCATGCCCTGGATCACCTTGCCGGGCATGGAGCCGATATAGGTCCGGCGGTGGCCGCGCACCTCGGCCTCATCGCGCACGCCGCCCAGTGACATGCGGACGAAGTTGCGTCCCGTGGCCTTGGCGATCGACTTGCCGAGCGAGGTCTTGCCGACGCCTGGCGGCCCCACCAGGCACAGGATCGGCCCCTTGAGCTTGTTGGCGCGGCTCTGCACCGCGAGGTACTCGAGGATCCGCTCCTTGACCTTGTCCAGGCCGAAATGGTCGGAATCGAGCACCTTCTCGGCCTCGACCACGTCGTTGCGGAGCTTGGAGCGCTTCTTCCAGGGGATCGACAGCATCCAGTCGAGGTAGTTGCGCACCACCGTCGACTCCGCCGACATCGGGCTCATGGCGCGCAGCTTCTTCAGCTCCGCCATCGCCTTGTCGTGCGCCTCCTTGCTCAACTTGGTCTTCTTGATGCGGTCCTCGAGTTCGGCGGTCTCGTCCTTGCCGTCCTCGCCCTCGCCCAGCTCCTTCTGGATCGCCTTGAGCTGCTCGTTCAGGTAGTACTCGCGCTGGGTCTTCTCCATCTGCCGCTTGACGCGGTTGCGTATGCGCTTCTCCACCTGCAGGACGCCGATCTCGGCCTCCATATGGGCGAACACCCGCTCCAGCCGCTCGCCGACCGGGATCGTTTCCAGCAGCTCCTGCTTCTCGGAAATCTTGAGGTTGAGGTGGCTGGCGATGGTGTCGGCGAGCTTGCTCGGCTCTTCGATCTGGTTCAGTGAGACCAGCACCTCAGGCGCGATCTTCTTGTTCAGCTTGATGTACTGCTCGAACTGCCCGACCACGGTGCGGCCCAGCGCCTCGACCTCGCCGCCCTCGGGCGCCGCCTCGGGCATCTCGTCGACCACCGCCTCGAAATGGCTCTCGGTCTCGCGGAACTCGCGGATCCGGGCACGGCGGCCGCCCTCCACCAGCACCTTCACCGTGCCGTCCGGCAGCTTGAGCAGCTGCAGGATGGTGGACACGGTGCCGCAGCGGTAGATGTCGTCGGCAGTGGGGTCGTCCTGCGACGCGTTCTTCTGCGCCACCAGCAGGATCTGCTTGTCGTCCTTGGTCACCGCTTCCAGCGCCCGCACGGATTTCTCGCGGCCGACGAACAGCGGCACGATCATGTGCGGGAACACTACGATGTCGCGCAGCGGCAGCACCGCCAGCGTTTCCTCGGCCGCCGGCTGGGCCTTGTCGTCGCCCAAATGCCTGCGTGACGCGGCGGGCCGGACCGGTGGCCTCGCCGGCTGCTCGCCGGTGTCGTTTGCGGCCACCGTCGGTGGTGACTGCTCGGGCGCGGGTTCGGCCTCGCTCTCGACGCGCTCCGGGGAGCCCTCGGGCTTCCTGTCGGTTTCATCCACCATCTTGATCTCCTGAAGGACGATCTTCGGTCCGGCGCCCGATCTCGGCACGCCGACCGGCTGTCCGTGCATGACGACGTGTCATGGCCTCGTCATCAGGCCATGTCGGGACGAGATAGTGGCGCTGCAAGCCTCGTGCCGCGCCACGAGGCGGGCTCGTCAGGCGGATTGTTCCGCCGTCCGCTCCTGGCCATAGACGAACACCGGGTTCGCCTTGTTCTCCGCGACGTCGCGGTTGATCACCACCTCGTCGACGTTCTCCAGCCCGGGCAGATCGAACATGGTGCCGAGCAGGATGGCCTCCATGATCGAGCGCAGCCCGCGGGCGCCGGTCTTGCGGGCGATCGCCCGGAGCGCGATGTGCTTGAGCGCGTCCTCGGTGAAGGAGAGCTTGACCCCCTCCATCTGGAACAGCCGCTGGTACTGCTTGACAAGGGCGTTCTTGGGCTTGGTGAGGATCTCGATCAGCGCCTCCTCGTCCAGGTCCTCCAGCGTGGCGACCACCGGCAGGCGGCCGATGAACTCCGGGATCAGGCCGAACTTCAGCAGGTCCTCAGGCTCGACCTCGCGCAGGATCTGGCCGGTGCGGCGCTCGTCCGGCGCCTGCACGTGGGCGCCGAAGCCGACGCCGGCGCCCTTTCCGCGGGCGCCGATGATCTTCTCCAGCCCGGCGAAGGCGCCGCCGCAGATGAACAGCATGTTGGTGGTGTCGACCTGCAGGAACTCCTGCTGCGGGTGCTTGCGGCCGCCCTGCGGCGGCACGGAGGCGACGGTGCCCTCCATGATCTTGAGCAGGGCCTGCTGCACCCCCTCGCCGCTCACGTCCCGGGTGATGGACGGGTTGTCGGACTTGCGGCTGATCTTGTCGATCTCGTCGATGTAGACGATGCCGCGCTGCGCCCGCTCGACGTTGTAGTCGGCCGACTGCAGTAGCTTGAGGATGATGTTCTCGACGTCCTCGCCGACGTAGCCGGCCTCGGTGAGCGTGGTGGCGTCGGCCATGGTGAACGGCACGTCGAGGATGCGCGCCAGGGTCTGCGCCAGCAGCGTCTTACCCGAGCCGGTCGGCCCGACCAGCATGATGTTGGACTTGGCGATCTCGACGTCGTTGTTCTTGGCGCCGTGCGCCAGCCGCTTGTAGTGGTTGTGGACCGCGACCGAGAGCACCTTCTTGGCGTGGAACTGGCCGATCACGTAGTCGTCCAGGACCTTGCAGATCTCCTTGGGCGTCGGCACCCCGTCGCGCGACTTGACCAGGTGCGTCTTGTGCTCCTCGCGGATGATGTCCATGCAGAGCTCGACGCACTCGTCGCAGATGAAGACGGTCGGACCCGCGATAAGCTTGCGCACCTCGTGCTGGGACTTGCCGCAGAACGAGCAATACAAGGTGTTCTTCGAGTCGCTCGTCTTGTTGACCATGGCCACTCCTACCCCTCGTGGCCGGGCCCCGCCCACGCCGCTCGGGTCAAGCTGGAAACATTAGACCGGCCCCAGAAACTTCATCAAGGGCGAGCTTCCGACGGATGGCGCCGGATTGCAACCTCCGGCTGTGACCGGTGGCAAAAGAACGGGGAGTTGACCGGCCGGTGAGCCGGCGTCGGACAAGCGGAACGCGGCGGCGGTTGTGCCGGAGCGTCCCGGAGCCGGGGCTCAGCTGCGGCCCACGTCCTCGTTCACCGGCACCGGACGGTTCTGCAGCACCTCGTCGAGGATGCCGAACTCGCGCGCCTCCTCGGCCGACATGTAGCTGTCGCGCTCCAGCTTGCGCTCGATGTCCTCCAGGGTCTGACCGGTGTGGCGCTCGTAGATCCCGTTCAGGCGGGTGCGGAGGTAGAGGATCTCCTTGGCCTGGATCTCGATGTCGCTGGCCTGGCCCTGCGCGCCGCCGGAGGGCTGGTGCACCATGACCCGAGCGTTCGGCAGCGCCACCCGCTTGCCCTTGGTGCCGGCCGCCAGCAGCAGCGAGCCCATGGAGGCGGCCTGGCCGATGCACACGGTGTTCACCGGGGAGCGGATGTACTGCATGGTGTCGTAGATCGCGAGCCCGGCCGAGACCACGCCGCCCGGGCTGTTGATGTAGAAGGAGATCTCCTTCGACGGGTTGACGCTTTCCAGATGGAGCAGCTGGGCGCAGATCAGGGCGCTGACCTGGTCATAGACCGGACCGGTCAGGAAGATGATCCTGTCCTGCAGCAGCCGGGAGAAGATGTCGAAAGCCCGCTCGCCGCGCGAGGTCTGCTCGACCACCATCGGCACGAGGGCGTTGTTGTAGATCTCGACGGGATCACGATCCCACATCTGTCTCGTTCCTGACCTGGGACGACGGCGCCCGGTGCATGAACCCCGGCCACCGGCATCGTTTCATGACCGTCGGCTCCCGCCTGCCTGCCGGCCCATGCTTCCAGGAACAAGATAGAGATTATCCGGCGCGATGCCAGCCCGCCGGATCAGATCTCCCCGGATCAGATTTCGGCGGACGGCATCTCTGCCAGCTCTTCCGGCGTGACCACCTTGTCCTCGACCTTCGCCAGCTCCAGCACGTAGTCCACCACCTTGTTCTCGAAAATCGGCCCGCGCAGGGTCTCGGCCGCCTGGGGGTTCTTGCGGAAGAACTCGATCACCTGGGATTCCTGGCCCGGGTAGCGGCTGGCCTCTACCCGCATGGCGCGGACCATCTCGTCGCTGCTGACGGTCACGCCGTTGGCTCGGCCGATCTCCGCCAGCAGCAGGCCGAGCTTCACCCGGCGCTCCGCGATCCGGCGGTAGTCGGCGCGCAGCGTGTCCTCGTCCTTGTCCTTGTCCTCGTCGTCGAGCTTGCCGACCTTCAGGTCCTGCTCGACCCGCGACCAAATCGCGGCGAACTCGGTCTCCACCATGCCTTCCGGCGCGTCGAACGCGGTCTGGCCGGCGAGCTGGTCCAGCAACTCGCGCTTGATCCGCATCCGCGACAGCTGGTCGTACTCCTGCCGCACCTGGCTGGCCAGCGCCTCGCGCACCTGCTCCAGCCCCTCGAAACCGATCTGCTTGGCCAGGTCGTCGTCGATCGCCGGCTCCACCGGGCGCTTCAGCGCCTTGGCGGTGACGGCAAAGGTGGCGGCCTTGCCGGCCAGCTCAGCGGCCTGGTAGTCGGCCGGGAACGTCACTTCGATGGTGCGGCTCTCGCCGGGCTGTAGGCCTTCGAGCTGCTCGGCAAAACCGGGGATGAAGCCCTGGCCGCCCAGCTCGACGTTGACATCGTTCGCGGTGCCGCCGTCGAACGGCACGCCGCCGATGCTGCCCACGAAGTCGACCGTCAGCACCTCGCCCTGCGCCGCACCCCGCACCTCGTCGATGGTTTCGAACGAGCGCTGGCGCTTGGCGATGTCGGCCAGCGCCTTGTCCACCGTGTCCGGATCGGGCTCGGCCTTGAGGCGCGTGAGCGACAGCTGCGACAGGTCGGGCTGCACGATCTCGGGCAGCAGCTCCAGCTCCAGGGTAAACTCCAGGTCACCGGCGCCGCCCGGCTCGGCGCCGCGCACGAGCTCGACCCTGGGTTGCGTCGCCTGGCGCAGGCCGCGCTCCGTCATGAGGTCGCGCGTGGCGTCGTTCACCGTCTGCTCCAGCACCTCGCCAGTGACGGCGGTGCCGTAGCGCTGCTTCACGATCGCCATCGGCACCTTGCCGGGGCGGAAGCCCTTCAGGTTCATCCCCCGCCCGAGCTCGGTCAGCCGGGCAGTGCGCTTGGTCTCCAGCTCGTTTGCCGGCACCACCACGGTGAAGCCGCGCTTCAGACCCTGGTTGAGGGTTTCAGTGACCTGCATGAGCCAGGCGATCCTTCCGTGAACTGAACGACATGTGCCCTGCGCGCCGTGCAGGCACACCGGGGATGATGGTTCGGGTCGATGCGAGGGAGCCGAGCAGGCTGGTGCGGGCGGAGGGACTTGAACCCCCACGACTTGCGCCACCAGAACCTAAATCTGGCGTGTCTGCCAATTCCACCACGCCCGCGCGCGCCTCGAAACCCGTTGAGCAAGACCCGCTGTCGCGACCGCGCGCCTTTAGCTCACGCGTCCGGACTCGGCAAGTCCGCAACCCGCCGCCGTGCCAGCACGCCCGCCTCCGGCAGGTGCAGCGGCAGGTCCTCGGCGATCAATCCTTCCCCGGCCAGGCGCCCGGCCTCGCCGTGCAGCCAGACCGCGGCCGAGGCGGCCTCGAACGGCGCCATGCCGGCGGCGAGGCAGGCACCCACCACGCCGGACAGCACGTCTCCCGACCCGGCGGTGCCGAGCCATGGCGGGGCGTTGGCGTTGATCGAGACCCGGCCATCCGGCGCGGCCACGATTGTGTCCGAGCCCTTCAGCACCAGCACGCCGCCGATGCCGGCCGCCGCCCGCCGCGCGGCCCCGACCCGGTCCGGGCCGGGATCGCCGAACACACGCGCGAACTCGCCGGCGTGGGGCGTCGCCACGGTCACCCCGCGCAAGCGCTCCGGTTCGCCGGACGCTTCCGTGAGCGCGCCGGCATCCGCCACCACCATCCGCCCCGCCCGCAGCAGGGCCGGCAGCGCCGCCCGCACCTCGTCCACCCCGAGCCCGGGCCCGCACACCCAGACGCGTCGGCGCTCGTCGGCGAGCAGCGTGTCCAGCGGCGCGTCGTCGACGATCAGGCCGGGTGCGCCAACGCGGTAGATGTCGGCGCCGTGCTCGGCCGCGATGCGGACAAGCCCGGCGCCGCCGCCGCGGGCGCCGGCCGCCGCGAGGCGGGCGGCCCCGGTCATCTGCGCGCCGCCGCACACGCTCACCACGCCGCGGCTGTATTTCTGCGTGTCCGCGTCGATCACCGGCAGCCGCCACAAGCCGGGCTCGTTGCGCCAGGCGCGGACGAGCTCCCGCTCCAGCGCTTCCAGCTCCGGTGCCGCGGCGCCCAGCCCGATATCGGCCACCTCGAGGCGGCCGAGCCGGTCGCGGCCCGGCAGCAGCAGGTGGCAGGGCTTGGCGCGATGGAAGGTGACGGTGTGCCAAGCCACCGGCACCCTGCCGCGCACCTGTCCGGTGGCAGCGTCGATGCCGCTGGGCATGTCGACCGCCAGCACCCGGCGCGCGGCGGCCAGCGTGTCCGCCGCCAGCCCGTCGACGTCGCGCGACAGCCCGGCGCCGAACACCGCATCGATCACCAGCCCGGCGCGGGCGGCATCGGCTGGGTCGAAGCCGCGGATCGGGCCGTGCCACAGGGCGGCGGCCCGCGCCGCGTCGCTCCCTTCGGCAGCGGGAGCGAGTGCCGCAACCGAGACGGGCCAGCCGGCACGGGCCAGGAGGCGGGCCGCCACGTAGCCGTCGCCGCCGTTGGCGCCCGGGCCGCACAGCACCAGTACTGTGGCGGGTCGCATGTGCCGCATCGCCGCCCGCGCCACCGCACGCCCGGCGTTCTCCATCAGGGGGTACAAGCCGCGCGTCGTCGCCGCTGCTGTGAGGTCCAGCTGCGCCATCCCGTCCGGCGTCAGCAGGCGCAAAGCCTTCGGTATCCCGTCCATGCGAGGCATCCTTCTCTGACGGTCCTGCGTGCAACGTGCGGGCTTGTCGGCCCGGTTCCGCCTTGCCTTGGCGGCCCGAAACCGCGATCAGCGTGCGCCACATCGGAGAGACTTGTCATGACCGGCCAGACCATGAGCAGCGGCGCCGACGCCTTCACCAGCCCGTTATGGGGCCTGGTGCTGGCGATCCACCTGCTCAGCTGGGCGACCTGGCTCGGGGGGACCGCCTACGCCCTGTTCGTGCTCCGGCCGAGCCTCGGCCTGCTCGACACCACGCAGCGCAACTCGGTGCACCTGCAGACGCTGCGTCGCTTCTTCAGGCTGGTGTGGCACGTGATGCCGCTGGTGCTGGTTACCGGCTGGCTGATGCTGGCCTTCCCGCTGGGTGGGTTCGGCAACCCGGACTGGCACATCCAGACCATGCAGGCGCTCGGCGTGATCATGGCACTGGTGTTCGCCTACGCGTTCTTCGGGCCGTTCCGGAAGGCGCGCCGGGCGCTGCGGCCGCAGCCGGCGACGTTCGACACCATCCGCTCCCTGGTCAGCGTGAACCTGCTGCTGGGAGCGGTAGTGGTGGTGATCGCATCGCTCGACCACGTGTTCTGACGGGGCGTGATACCGGTCAGGCGGCCTCGTCCACCTCGCCGCGTAGCGGCACCTTGCGGTCGCGCAGGTGCCCGGCGGCGCTGACCAGCGCCACGTGCGAGAACGCCTGCGGGAAATTGCCGACCTGGCGCTTGAGGCGCGGATCGTATTCCTCCGCCAGCAGCCCGAGATCGTTGGCCAGGCCGCTGAGCCGCTCGAACAGCGCTTCCGCCTCATCATAACGGCCGAGCAGCACATAGGTGTCGACCAGCCAGAAGGAGCAGGCCAGGAAGGCGCCCTCCTCGCCAGTCAGCCCGTCGGAGGTCTCCTCGGTGCGGTAGCGCAGCACGAATCCGTCCACCAGAAGCTCGCGTTCAATTGCCGCGACCGTGCCGACGATACGGGGGTCGTCGGGCGGCAGGAAGCCGATCACCGGCAGCAGCAGCAGCCCGGCGTCTAGCGCCTCCGAGCCGAAGGATTGGGTGAAGCTGTTCTTCGCCTTGCTGAAGCCCCGCTCGGAGATGGTCTGGTGGATCTGGTCGCGGACGCCGCGCCAGCGCTCGACCGGTCCGGGCAGGTCATAGCTCTCGACGTCCTTGATCGACAAGTCGAATGCCATCCAGCAGAACGCCTTGGACACGGTGAACTGCTGCCGGCCGCCGCGCACCTCCCACATGCCCTCGTCCGGCTCCATCCAGATCTGCTCCAGGTGCTCGAGCAAGCCCACCTGCAGCGACCAGCCATGCGCCGCGTCGCGCAGGTTCTCGCGCCGTGCCAAGTGCAGGGCTGCGATCACCTCGCCGTACACGTCGAGCTGCAGTTGGCCGGCGGCGGCATTGCCGACGCGCACCGGTGCGGAGCTCTCATAGCCGGCGAGCCAAGGTACCTCCCATTCCATCAGCTGCCGCTCGCCGCCGATGCCGTACATGATCTGCAGCTGCTCCGGGCTGCCGGCGACGCTGCGGTGCAGCCAGTCGCGCCAGCGACGCGCCTCGTCGTAGTAGCCGCCGGTCATCATCGCCACCAGCGTCAGGGTCGCGTCGCGCAGCCAGCAGAAGCGGTAATCCCAGTTGCGCGGGCCGCCGACCTGCTCCGGCAGGGAGGTGGTGGCGGCGGCGACGATGCCGCCGGTCTCAGCAAAGGTCAGCGCCTTCAGCGTCACCAGCGACCGGCGCACCGCCTTCTCGTGCGGCCCTTCATAGGCGCAGCGGGACGCCCAATCCTCCCAATGGATCATCGTGTTGGCCAGGACGCGGTCGACGTCCAGCGGCAGCGGAGGCGCCAGGTGCGACGGGCCGTAGCTCATCACGAAGCTGGTCCGCTCGCCGGCATGGACCGTGAAGCGGCTCACGGTCTTCATGTCCTCGCCTTCCAACGGCACCGGCGTGCGCAGCACGACCTGCGCCGGGCCGGCCACGGCGACAATGCCGGCGTCATCGGCGAGCCGCGTCACCCACGGCACCGACATGCCGTAGTCGAAACGCAGCCGCAGCTCGTGGGTCATCTCGACGCTGCCGGTCCGCCCCTCGACAATGCGCACGATCGACGGCGACGGCACGCCGACCGGCATGAAGTCGATCAGGGCGATGCTGCCGGTATCGGTCTGGAACAAGGTTTCCAGCACCAGCCCGTTGTCCCGGTAGCTCCGGCTGCTGCTGCGGATCACGCTTGGTGCCAGCAGCCAGCGGCCGTTCTCCTCGCTGCCGACCAGCGCAGCGATGCAGGCGGCACTGTCGAACCGCGGCCAGCACAGCCAGTCGATCGAGCCGTTGCGGCCGACCAGGGCACAGCTCACGCAGTCGCCGATCAGGCCGTAATCCTCGATCGGCAGGGCGGTATAGGGCAACGCGGGTCAACCTCGTCAGGGTGCAGCCTGCTCGGAACGGAAGCCGAAACGATAGGTTCCCGGCCACGCTGCGCTTGACTTTCGCAAGCGATGTGCGGATACGCAGCGTGGACCGCGAGCGGCCTGTGCGACACCTCGTCGTCGCGACCGGCCGCGTGCCGCGGCCATACCGGACGGGCAAGCGATCGGATCACGAGATCTGCCGGCCCGTCCGCCGCCGCATCAGGGCGATGCCCATGGCGCCTATATCCCGAGTTCCGCATACCAGCAGGGTCGAGAACGTTTTTGAGCGACACTATCACCAGCATGACCGGTCCGACCGAAGGGTTGTCCGACGAGCGCATCCAGGCAGAGCCTGAGGTTTCCCTGCAGCGTCCGGAACAGGACCGGGAGGAAACCGCGGACCCCGAAGTGCCGCCGGCCGAATCGCTCGACATGGTGGGGCTCGCCATGCATGTCGGCGGCGCCGGCGCGTCGCACGATCCGGCGGCGGGTGCCGGGAACGGCGCCGCGCCGCTCGCAGAGGTCCTGCCGCCGTTCACCGAGCTCGGCCTGTCGGAGCCGATCCTGCGTGCGGTGGCCGAGATGGGCTACCGCCACCCGACCCCGATCCAGGCGCAGGCGATCCCGGTCGTGCTGGCCGGCCGCGACGTGCTGGGAGTGGCGCAGACCGGTACCGGCAAAACCGCGTCCTTCACCCTGCCGCTGCTCGACATCCTGAGCGGATCGCGGGCGCGGGCGCGGATGCCGCGCTCGCTGATCCTGGAGCCGACGCGGGAGCTCGCGCTGCAGGTGGCCGAGAACTTCGTGATGTACGGCAAGTACACCAAGCTCACCCATGCGCTGCTGATCGGCGGCGAGAGCATGAATGACCAGAAGGCGGCGCTGAACGCCGGGGTCGACGTGCTGATCGCGACGCCGGGCCGGCTGCTCGACCTGTTCGAGCGCGGCGGGCTGCTGATGACGCAGACCAGGACGCTGGTGATTGACGAGGCCGACCGCATGCTGGACATGGGGTTCATTCCCGACGTCGAGCGCATCGTCACCCTGCTGTCGCCGAACCGGCAGACCCTGTTCTTCTCCGCCACCATGGCGCCAGAGATCCGCAGGCTGGCCGACGCCTTCCTGCAGAACCCGAAGGAGATCACCGTCAGCCGCGCCGCATCGGTGGCGCCGCTGATCGTCGCCGGGCTGGCGGTGGTGAACGAGATCGACAAGCGCAAGGCGCTGCGCAAGCTGATCCGCGCCGAGGACGTGCAGAACGCCCTGATCTTCTGCAACCGCAAGCGCGACGTCGACATCCTCTACAAGTCGCTGACCAAGCACGGCTTCTCTGCCGGCGCGCTGCATGGCGACCTGGCGCAGTCGTTGCGCTTCTCCACCCTGGAGAAGTTCAAGAGCGGCGAGATCCAGATGCTGGTGTGCTCGGACGTGGCGGCGCGCGGCATCGACATCGGCGGGTTGAGCCACGTGTTCAACTTCGACGTGCCGATCCACGCCGAGGACTACGTGCACCGCATCGGCCGCACCGGACGGGCAGGCAAGAGCGGCCACGCCTACACCATCGCTTCGCCGGACGACCGCGGCTTCGTGGAGGCGATCGAGAAGCTGACCGGGCACCCGATCCCGCTGCTTGAGGTGGAGGGCGTCGCCACCGCGGAATGGTCGGAGGGCGGAAGGCGGGGTCGCGGGCGCGGCAGGACCGTGGAGCGGCCGGCGGCGCGGGCGGGGGACAAGCCTGCGCGCCGTCCGGAGAAGACCCGTGATCGGCAGCCGGAGGTCCGCGCCGAGGCGGCACCGCCGCGGGCCGAGCGGGTGGAACGGCGTCCGCAGTCCGACCGGCGGCCGGACCGCGCTCCGGAGCGGGCGATCGAGCGGATGCCGGACAGGATGCCGGAGCGGGCGGCGGAGCCGCGTCGCGAGCAGCGCCATCGTCCCGACGATCTGGGGCCGGCGGTGACCGGATTCGGCGGCGAGATCCCGGCCTTCATGCTGCTGCCGACACGGGTGCATCGTACGGAGCCGGCCTATCCCGAGCAGGACGACCTCGACATCGAGCTCGATGGGGACTGATCCGGTGCCGGTCTCTGCCGGGCCGGGGCTGGAGCTCACGATCGACTCGCTGGGGCAGGAAGGCGACGGGGTGGCGCGGCAGCGCGACGCCCCGCTTCGGGTCCGCTACGCGCTCGGCGGAGAGACCGTGCTGGCGCACAGCATCGGGCGCAACCGTGCGGTCGCCGACCGTGTCCTGGCGGCGAGCCCGCACCGGGTGGCGCCGCTCTGCCCCTTGTTCGGGCGCTGCGGCGGCTGCGTGCTGCAGCACCTCGATCGCGAGGCGGCCCTCGCCTGGAAGACGGGGCTGGTGCAGGACGCCTTGCGCGAGGCCGGATTCGCGGCGTCGGCGCCCGCTGTCGCAGTGCAGAGCCCGCCGTGCACGCGCCGGCGCATGGACTTGGCGTTGCGGCGAGGATCGGACGGGATCACGGTCGGGCTGCACGAGCGCGGCTCCGAGACGGTGATTGGGCTCGACACCTGTCAGGTACTCCATCCTGCCCTGTTCGCGCTGGTCGGCGCGATCCGGCCGACGCTGAGCAGCCTGCAGGGCCTGCGCCGCGCTGGCTCGCTCGAGGTGAACCTGCTCGACAGCGGCCCGGACCTGCTTCTGGCGACCGATGGAGCCTTGCTGCCGCGCGACCGCTCCCTGCTGGCCGGGTTCGCGTCGGCGCATGGGGTGCCGCGGATCGCGTGGCAGCCGGAAGGCGGGCGGGCGAGATCCGATGCGGTGCCGGAGGTTGCCTGCGGCCTGTCGCCGGTGGTGCATCATCTCGCCGGCGTCGCGGTGTCGCCGCCGCCGGGCGCATTCCTGCAGGCCACACGCGAAGGCGAGGAAGCGATCGTGGCGGCGGTGCTGGACGGGCTGCCGGAGCGGATGCCGCAGGGCGCCAGGGTGGTCGAGCTGTATGCCGGCTGCGGCACCATCGGCCTGGCGATCGGGGATCGGGCTCAGGTCGCGGCCTATGAAGGCCATGCCGGTGCGGTCGAAACGTATCGCGTGGCCGGTGCCGGACGGCGCGTCACGGTGCGACAGCGCGACCTAAACCGGCAGCCGCTGCTGGCGCGCGACTTCGCCACGGCGCAGGCGATCGTGCTCGACCCGCCGCATGCCGGGGCCGGCGCGCAGATGCGGGAGATCGCCGCCTCGGCGGTGCCGCGGATCGTCTACGTGAGCTGCAACCCGTCGTCCCTGGCGCAGGATACGCGGCTTCTGGCCGTGGCCGGCTACCGGCTGGAGCGGTTCAGCGTGGTCGACCAGTTCCTGTGGTCGGCGCGGGTGGAGAGCGTTTGCGTGTTCGACAGGCCGGCGGTCGTCCGGCGCGGGCCGATGCCACGGCCGCCGCGCTGACCGGCGCCGCGTCGGCTAGACGTGAAAGCTTTCTCCGCAGCCGCAGCGGCCCTTCTCGTTCGGGTTGATGAACACGAAGCCGGCGGATAGGTCCTTCACCTCGTAATCCATCGTGGTGCCGATCAGGAACAGCGAGGCCTTGCGGTCGACCAGAACGGTCAGGCCATGATCGGTCACCACCTCGTCGGTCGGGCCCGCCGCCTCGACCCAGTTCATGTCGTAGGACAGGCCGGAGCACCCCTTGGTGCCGACGCTGATCCGCAGCGTCTGCCCGGCGTGGGCAGTGTCGTAAAGCGTACGGAGCCGATCGGCGGCGCGCTCCGACAGCGCCATTAGCGGCGGCAGGGCGCGTCGCTTCGGGGACGTAGCCGCAGTCTCGTTTCGGGTCGTGCTCATGGTGGCTTCCCGGCTCAGAACATGTTCAGCGAGAGACGGGCGTCCTCGCTCATCCGGCTGGCGTCCCAGGCCGGCTCCCAGACCGTCTCGACCGTGCAGGCCGTCACGCCGGGCACCGTCAGCACGGCGTCGCGTACCTGCACCGGCAGCTCCTGCGCGCTGGGGCAACCGGGTGCGGTGAGCGTCATCTCGACCTTGACCTGGCCCCCATCGTGCAGGTCGATCGCGTAGATCAGGCCGAGCTCGTAGATGTTCACCGGGATCTCGGGGTCGTAGACGGTGGCGATGGCGCTGATCACGTCATCCTCGCTCACCGGGGCCAGCACCTCGCCATCCGGGGTCCAGCTCGACACCGGGGCCAAAGTCGAGCCCTCGGCGGAGGACGGGGCAAGGGTGAAGTTCGGCAGTCGCTTGGCAGAAGCTTCGGCCTCGTGTCCGGACTGGTCAGGTTCCATCATGCGTCTCCGCCGGATTTGAATGCGGCCAGCAGGGCGGACCACGGCAGGATCGCGCATTTCCGGCGCGACCGATATTCGTGCAGGTCACCGAACGCGTTCAGCGCGCCGAGCTGCCGGCGCGTCTCGGGATCGAGGGCTGCCTCACCGTCCTGCAACAGGCGCTCGAACCGGGCGAACGAGGCTTCCGTCTCGGCCTCGTTTGCGCCCTGCACACTTTCTACCATCAGGTCGGCCGCGGCGGCACAGATCGCGCAGCCACGGGTATGATGCCGCACGGTGACCGCCCGCCCGTCCGGGTCCCGACGGAGGGTGACGTGCACCGTGTCGCCGCACAGCGGGTTGGTGCCGTTGCCGGCGCCATCGGCCGCCTCAACCGCGCCGGCGTGCAGCGGCCGGCGTGCGCGCTCGACCACCAGCGCCTGGTAGATCGACGCCTCCGTCCGCATCGCCGCCTCAGACAAGGAAGGTCCTGATGCGGTCGAGCGTGTCGGCCAGTACGTCGATCTCGCTCGCCATGGTGTAGATGCCGAAGCTCGCCCGCGTGGTGCTGGTGATGCCGAACCGGCGCATCAGCGGCTCGGCGCAATGGGTGCCGGCGCGCACGGCGATGCCGTTCCGGTCCAGCAGGGTGGCGATGTCGTGCGCATGGGCTCCGTCCACGATGAAGGAGATCACGCCCCCGCGGGTCCGCGCCTGTCCCACCACGCGCAGTCCCTTGATGGCGGCGAGGCGGGCCAGCGCGTACTCGGTCAGACCCGCCTCGTGCGCCTGGATCGTTCCCATGCCGATCGCCTGCACGTAGTCGATCGCCGCTCCCAGCCCGATCACCTCGACGATCGGCGGAGTGCCGGCCTCGAACTTGTGCGGCACCTCGGCCCAGGTCGAGCGCTCGAAGCTCACCGAGCCGATCATGTCGCCGCCGCCCATGAATGGCGGCATCGCCTCCAGCAGCGCACGACGCGCCCAGAGCACGCCGATCCCGGTCGGGCCGTACAGCTTGTGGCCGGTGAACACGTAGAAGTCGGCATCCAGCGCCTGCACGTTGACCGGCCGGTGCACCGCCGCCTGGCTGCCGTCGAGCAGCAGCAGGGCGCCGGCGGCATGTGCAAGCTCAGCGATCCGGGCGGCCGGAGTGACGGTGCCGAGCACGTTGGACATGTGGGTGACCGAGACCAGCCCGACCCTGCCATCGGCCAGCAGCGCTTCCACCGCCTCCAGGTCCAGCTCGCCGCGCTCGTCCACCGGTGCGACGCGCAGCTCGATCCCACGCCGGTCGCGCAGCATCTGCCACGGCACGATGTTGGCGTGGTGCTCCATCTCCGAGATCAGCACTGCCTGATCCGGCCGCAGCAGCGCGCCGTAGCTGTAGGCAACCAGGTTGATGGCGCCGGTGGAGCTGCCGGTGAACACGATCTCCTCGCGCGAGCCGGCGTTCAGCAGCGTCGCCACCTTGTCGCGCACGCCCTCGTATGCGTCGCTGGTGCGCTCGCTCATCCAGTGCAGGCCGCGATGCACGTTGGCGTACTGGTGGCGCATGGTGTGCGTCATCGCGTCGATCACCGCGTTCGGCTTCTGCGCGGAGGCAGCGCTGTCCAGGAACACGAACGGCTTGCCGCGTATGGTTTCCGACAGGATCGGGAAGTCCGCCCGGAGGTGGGACAGGTCGGGCGTCGCCTGCGTGAGCGCGTTCATGCGGATCGTCCTTCCCACCAGGCGGCGACGGCGCGATCCAGCACCGCGCGCGCGTTCTCGTCCTCGACCAGGGCCAGCGCGTCGTCGAGGAACGCGCGCACCAGGATCGCACGGGCCTCGACCAGCGGCACGCCGCGGGAGCGCATGTAGAACAGCTGCTCCTCGTCGAGCGCGCCGGCGGTGGCGCCGTGGCTGCACTTCACGTCGTCGGCGTAGATCTCAAGCTCGGGCTTTGTGTCGATCTCGGCCTGCTCCGACAACAGCAGCGCCTGGTTCATCTGGTAGCCGTCGGTCTTCTGCGCCACCCGCGCCACGACGATCTTGCCCTGGAACACGCCGCGCGCGCGGCCAGTCAGCACGTTCTTGACCGTCTGCCGCGAGTTGCAACCCGGCGCGTCGTGCGCGATCACGCTGGTCAGGTCGGCGACCTGCGCGTCCGCCAGCAGCTGTGCGCCGTTCACGTGCACGGTGGCGTTCGGCCCGGCCAGGATGGCGTGCACCTCGTGACGCGCCAAGGCGGCCCCCAGCGCCAGGTTGAAGCCGTCATAGGCCGAGCGCTCGGCGAGATGCGCCCGAACCGTGGAGAACGACAGCGCCCCCGGCGCGTCCTGCTGCAGCCGCACGTGGGACACGTGCGCGCCACGTCCGACCTCGAACGCAAATACGCCCTCGTTCAGGTAGTCTCCCTCGCCGGATGCCACCTCCAGCAGCGACAGCCTGGCACCCTCCTCCAGCACGACCCGGTGATGGAGGTGCGCGCCCACCGATCCGGTCGCCAGCGTCACCAGCAGCAGCCGGCCGGCATCGAACCCGGCCGGGATTCGGATGACCGCACCGTCGCGCGCCAGCATGGCGTTCAGCGCCATCATCGGATGCGCAACCGGCGCGTCGACGGCGATGCCGTCAAAGCCGGGGCAGCCGTAGCCCTGCGGCAATCGGCTCAGCTCGGCGGACAGCAGCCCGTCGACGAACACGAGCCGCGGCAGGGCGTGCTCGCCCTCCGCAGCCAGCCCGGCACGCTCCAGCAAGCGCCGAAGCAGCGCGGACGCGTCGGACGATGCGTCGGGTTCGCCGAACCGACCCTCCCAGAGCCTGCGCAGGTCGGTGTACTTCCACGCCTCGGCGCTGCGTTGCGGCAGCCCATGCCGCTCCAGCGAGGCGGCCGCCCGGGCGCGGGGCTGCGGGTCGCCCGGCAGGCGGTCGCGGATCGACTCGTAGCGGCGCAGGAAGCCGCTGGCGCTGCCTGGCGTCACGCCGGAACGCGCTTCTGCCAGAAGAACGTTCACGCCGCCTCCGCCAGGAAGCCGGCATAGCCCTGCGCCTCGAGCTGGTGTGCCAGCTCGGGACCACCCGAGCGCAGGATGCGGCCGCGCGCCATCACGTGCACCCGGTCCGGCACCAGGTAGTCCAGCAGGCGCTGGTGGTGGGTGATGACCAGGGCGGAAAAGCTGGGCGAGCGCAGCGCCTTGACGCCCTCGGCGACGATGCGCAACGCGTCGATGTCGAGCCCGCTGTCGGTCTCGTCCAGGATGGCGAGGCTGGGCTGCAGCAGCGCCATCTGCAGCACCTCGTTGCGCTTCTTCTCGCCGCCGGAGAAGCCGACGTTGACGTTGCGCTTGAGCAGGTCCTCCGGCATCGACAGCGCCTTGGCCTGCGCCCGCGCGGCCTTGAGGAACTGCATCGAGTCCATCTCGGCCTCGCCGCGCGCCCGGCGCACCGCGTTGACCGCGGTGCGCAGGAAGTTGGCGTTGTTCACCCCCGGCAGCTCGACCGGTGCCTGGAAGGCGAGGAACACCCCGGCCACGGCCCGCGCGTCCGGCTCCATCGCCAGCAGGTCCTGGCCCTTGAACGATGCCGTGCCGGCGGTGACCTCATACTCCTCGCGTCCGGCCAGCACGTAGGACAGGGTGGACTTGCCGGACCCGTTCGGGCCCATGATGGCGTGCACCTCGCCCGCCGGGACGTGCAGGTCGACCCCGTTTAGGATCGGCTTCGGCGAACCGTTGTCGTCGATCGACGCGTGCAGGCCCTCGATGGACAGGAACGCGCTCATCCGACGCTTCCCTCCAGGCTGACCTGGAGCAGCTTCTGCGCTTCCACCGCGAACTCCATCGGCAGCTCCTTGAGCACGTCCTTGCAGAAGCCGTTGACGATCATGCCGACCGCGTCCTCCTCCGACAGGCCGCGCGAGCGGCAGTAGAACAGCTGGTCCTCGGAGATCTTCGAGGTGGTGGCCTCGTGCTCCGTCTTGGCGGTCATGTTGCGGTTCTCGATGTAGGGCACCGTGTGCGCCCCGCACTGGTCGCCGATCAGCAGGCTGTCGCACTGGGTGAAGTTGCGGGCGCCCGACGCCTTGGGCATCACCCGCACCAGGCCGCGATAGGTGCTATCCGAGCGGCCGGCGCTGATGGTCTTGGCGACGATGGTGGAGCGCGTGTTGTTGCCGATGTGCAGCATCTTGGTGCCGGTGTCGGCCTGCTGGTGGTTGTTGGTCACCGCCACCGAGTAGAACTCGCCGACCGAGCCCTCGCCCTGCAGGATGCAGGACGGGTACTTCCAGGTGATCGCGGACCCGGTCTCGACCTGGGTCCAGGAGATCTTGGACCGCGCACCACGGCAGGCGCCACGCTTGGTAACAAAATTGTAGATGCCGCCTTTCCCGTTCGCGTCGCCTGGATACCAGTTCTGCACCGTGGAGTACTTGATGGAGGCATCGTCCATCGCCACCAGCTCGACCACGGCAGCGTGCAGCTGGTTCTCGTCGCGCATCGGCGCGGTGCAGCCTTCGAGGTAGGACACCGAGGCGCCGTCCTCGGCGATGATCAGGGTGCGCTCGAACTGCCCGGTGTTCCTGGCATTGATGCGGAAGTAGGTGCTCAGCTCCATCGGGCACTTCACGCCCTTGGGGATGAACACGAACGAGCCGTCGGTAAACACGGCCGAGTTCAGCGCCGCGTAGAAGTTGTCGGCCGCCGGCACCACCGAGCCGAGATACTGCCGCACCAGTTCGGGATGCTCGCGCACCGCCTCGCTGATCGGGCAGAAGATCACGCCCACCTTGGCAAGCGTGGAACGGAAGGTGGTGGCCACCGACACGCTGTCAAACACCGCGTCCACGGCGATCTGCGGACGCCCGTCCCCGCCAGCCGCCTCGCCGCCGTCAGGCACCTCGACGCCGGCCAGCATTGCCCGCTCCTTGAGCGGGATGCCCAGCTTCTCATACACCGCGAGCAGCTCCGGATCGACCTCGTCCAGCGACTTCGGCCCCGGCTTCTTCTTCGGCGCCGCATAGTAGTGCACGTCCTGGAAGTCGATCGGCGGGTGACCGATCTTGCCCCAGCCCGGCGCCTGCATGGTCTGCCAGGCTGCATACGCCTTGAGCCGCCAGGCCAGCAGCCAGTCCGGTTCCTCCTTGCGCGCCGAGATCAGCCGGATGGTGTCCTCGCTCAGGCCCTTCGGCGCCAAGTCCATCTCGATGTCGGTCTCGAACCCCCACTTGTAGCTGGACTGGGTGAGGCTCTCGACGGTGTTCAGGGTCTCGGCAACGGCAGGCATCAGGGCCTCACTCGGCAGCAAGAATGGCGGCGCCGGACATCATGCCCGGACGGTCGGCTTTGTCGAAGTGGCGGACCCCGCTCCCGCAGGACGGGAGATCCATCTGGTCCAGCGTGATCCGGGTCAGCGCGGCGCGGATCGCATCGTTGACCGGGTCCCATCGTCCACGCACCGGGCAGGTTTCCTGTGCCTGGCAGCCGCCGGTGGCGCCGTCGACGCAGGCGGTGAGCGACACCGGGCCATCGATCGCATCGATCACGGCGGCAACCGGGATCGAATGGAGCGATCGTGCCAGACGGTAGCCACCACGGGCGCCACGCTGTGACGCCACCAAGCCGGTGGCGCACAATGCCTTCAGCACCTTGGCTACGGTCGGCTCAGGTATCCCGGTTGCCTGCGCCAGGGTAGGAGAGGTGGTGACCTCGCCGTCATGATGCGACAGGCGCACCAGCACCACGACCGCATAATCCGCGAGCTTGGACAGGCGCAGCATGAGGCCTCAGGGGTTCAACAGGACCCGCTCGGTCCTGTTTGTGGCAGATGAGCCCGAACCGCCGCAACGTCAAGGCCTTGCACCGGGATGCTAGCCGGCTTCCGAGCCGAACAGCAGGCGCAGGCCGAGATAGAGCATCCCGCCGACCAGGGCGCCGACCACCGTGCCGTTGATCCGCACGAACTGCAGGTCGCGGCCGACGCGCAACTCCAGCCGGTCGACCAGCAGCCGCGTGTCCCAGCCGGCAACCACCTGGGCGATGAAGCCGGCAAGTTGCGCCCGCACGCCCGGCAGGGCCCGGCGGGCCAGGGTGCGCGCGGCGCGGTCGATCGCCTCGCGGACTGCCCTGTCCTGCCCCAGCACCTCGCCGGTGTGTTCCAGGGCCTCGGCGACCAGCCGGGCGATCCAGCTGTCCGGCTGGCCGAGATCGCTCTCGATCGCACCGCGCGCGCGGCTCCACACGTGGCCGGCCCACTGCTTCAGGCTGTGGTGGGTGAACAACGCCCGTATCGTGTCCCGGAGCTCCCGGGCGCGGTCGGGGTCGGTCTCGATCAGGTCGATCTCGCGACGCATCCAGGCGGTCACCGCTTCGCGCAGGTCGGAGTCGTGCGGATCGGTGCGCTCCAGCTCCGCCGTGATCGCGCCCAGCACGCGGCTCGCGACCGAGCCGCCGATCGCCCATCCGACCAGCCGGCCGCCCTGCTCGCGCACCCGGTCGGCGATCATCTGGTGCAGGTGCGCTTCGCGGCTTCTCAGCAGCATCTTGATCTGGTCGAGCAGGAACGACAGCACCTCCTGGTGTCGGTCGCCATCGACCAGGGCGCGCAGGCCGCGTGCCACCACCGGCGCCAGCTCCTTGTTGTTCAGCAGGCGCGGCAGCAGGCGGGCCAGCAGGTCCCGCGCCCGGCCGGCTTCCAGCCCATCCAGCAGGTGCGGGATCATCCGCGCCGCAGCACCTTGCGCCATCTCCGCCACGTGCGGATCGAGCAGCACGCCCTGCGCCAGCAGCGGCAGGTCGATCCGGGCCAGGGCCCGGTCGATGTCCGCCTCGGTGAACACGTGGCGGGCGACGAAACCGCCCAGAGCCCGGCCCAGCCGGTCCTTCTGCGCCGGCAGGATCGCGGTGTGCGGGATCGGCAGGCCGAGCGGGTGGCGGAACAGCGCGGTGACCGCGAACCAGTCCGCCAGCCCGCCGACCAGCCCCGCCTTGGCGATCGCCTGCAGCAGCCCGGCCCAGAACCCGTGCCCGGCGGCGTAGCCGACCAGCACCAGCCCGCCCATCGCCACCAGCAGCAGGGTGGCGCGGCGCTTCTGCTGCGCGAGGTTGTGCCGCGCCGCCCCGTCCGGATCGGCCCCGTCCGGATCGGTCCCGTTCGGATTGGCAACAGCGTCCGGAACGGGATCCGACCAGGCAGTCATCGCTTCCCGTAGCACCCGGCCGCGCCTTTGCCCAACGGCACCGGCTCGCCCTGCGCCGCGATATTGCGGTGCGGCAGCGAACATGGAACCTTCCCTCGGCGTTGCCCGACCCTTGGAGCACGATCCCGTCATGGACGACCTGAACCCGGCTCCCGAGGCCGACCGTCCCGATGATGCCGGGGCACGCCTGGCGCAGCTGGTCGCGCTCACCACGCAGCTGGTGGAACGCCAGGAGGAGGACCCGTTCGGCAACCCGGTGCTGGCGGTCGCCCTGCTGCTGTCCCGGCGGCTCGACGAGGGCAGCCTGACCATCGCCGAGATCGGCGATCTGGTCCGGCGCCTGCGCGACGACGCGTTCACGGGCCGGGCCCGACGCCTCCGGCGCTACGTGGGGCTCGACGCCGGCACCGACACGGCCGGCCGTCTGCGCCGGATCGCGGCCCGGCTGGTCCGCCCCGATCCAGACGACAGCCCGATCCCGCTGGCCCAGTTCCGCCAGGCGATCCACCGCACCCGCTTCGCCGCCGTGTTCACCGCCCACCCGACCTTCGCGCTGGCGACGACCGCCTACGACGCGCTGGCCGAGGCCGCCAGCGGCAGCGGGACGGTGCCGGAACTCCGGTCGCAGCGTCCGGCCACGCCGACCCTCGCCGACGAGTTCCACCTCGCCAGCCTCGCCATCGGGCGCGGACGCGACGCGATCGACCGGCTGAACCGGGCACTGCTGGAGGAGGCCGCCGCCTACTGGACGCAGAACTGGACCGCCCTCCTGCCGCGTCCGCTGATCCTGGCCAGCTGGGTCGGCTACGACACCGATGGCCGCACCGACATCGGCTGGTGGGACACGCTCCGCCTGCGCCTGCGCATGAAGCGGCTGCAGCTCGAACGGCTGCACGCGCAGCTTGGCCAGCTGCAGGCGCCGCCGGCGGCGATGCTGGCCCGGATCGACGGCGCGATCGCGGCGGTGGCAGCGCAGATCGAGGCGGCGCCGGACCGCGCCGACGCCGAGCAGGTCGCCGCGTTCGCCAGAACGCTTGTGGACCGGCGCGAGGAGGCGATCCTCGCCACGACGGTGCTGGATCCGTTCTTCGCCGACGCGCTGGACGCGGCACCCGAGCCGGACCGGCTGCCACTCGCCGTGGCCCGTGCCGGCTTCGTGTCGCACGGCATGGGGGCCGCCCACACCCACGTGCGGCTGAACGCCACCCAGCTGCACAACGTCGCCCGGCAGCGGCTGGGCATCCAGGACAGCCCGGAGAATCCGGCGCAGCGGCGCGCCCTGCTGACGGAGATCAACGAGGCGCTGTCCGAGGTGCATGCGGTGCCGGTCGACTTCGGCGCCTTGCTGTCCGAGCAGGCGTCGGCGGCGCGGCTGATGATGACGGTGACCCAGATCGTCAAGCACGTCGACGGGACGAGCCCGGTGCGGTTCCTGATCGCCGAGACCGAGAGCGGCTACACGCTGCTGGTGGCGCTGTGGCTGGCGCGCCTGTTCGGGATCGAGGAGCAGGTCGAGATCTCGCCGCTGTTCGAGACGCGGGAGGCGATGATGAACGGCGCCCGCGTGGTCGAGGAGGCGCTGCGCTCGCGGCACTGGCGCGACTACCTGCGACGCACCGGCAGGCTGGCACTCCAGTTCGGCTATTCCGACAGCGGGCGCTATGTCGGCCAGCTCGCCGCCACCTACCTGGTCGAGCGGCTGCGGCTGAAGATCGCCGACCTGCTCGCCGCACGCGGGCTGACCGATGTCGAGGTGATCCTGTTCGACACCCACGGCGAGAGCATCGGCCGCGGCGGCCATCCGTTCGCGCTGGCCGACCGGCTCGACTACCTGTCCACGCCGCACGCGCGGCTCGCGTTCGCCGCCGCCGGCATCGCCTGCCGCGAGGAGACGGCGTTCCAGGGCGGCGACGGCTACCTGCTGTTCGGCACCCCGGAGCTGGCCGATGCCACGATCGGCGCCATCGCCGAGCACGCCTTCGCGGTCGTGCGACGCGAGAACGACCCGATCTACGACCAGCCGGACTTCTCCGCCGACTTCTTCTCGGCAATCGGGCTCGGCATGACCGAGCTGGTCGAGGATCCGGGCTATGCCGGGCTGCTGGGCGCCTTCGGGCCGGCGCTGATCGACCGTACCGGCTCACGGCCCGCCTCGCGGCAGAGCGATGCCGCCGGGGGTGCGGCGCGGATCCGCCACCCGCGCGAGCTGCGCGCGATCCCGAACAACGCCATCCTGCAGCAGCTCGGCTGGTGCGCGAACACGCTGCAGGGGCTGGGGCTCGCCGCCGCGCGGCACCCGGAAACCTTTGAGGAGTTCCTGACCGGCAGCCCGCGCTTCCGTCGCGCGCTCGACTTCGCCAGCCATGCGCTCGCGCATTCCGACCGCGACGTGCTGCGCGCCATCGTGCTGACCCTGGACCCCGGCGTGTGGCTCGACCGTGCCGCGCACGAAGCTGACCCGGCACGGCGCAACGCGCTGGTGACGCTCAGCCAGGGGCTGGAGCGGCTCGACCTGTGGGCCGACACGCAGTCCATGTTCCGGCGCATCCAGGCCGACCACCTGGCACTCCGCACCGCCTGGCCCGACGCGCCGCGCATGGCGGCACCGGAGGTCCTGCTCCACGCGATCCGCCTCACCCTGATCGAGCGGATCTGGCTGGTGGCGACCCGCATTCCGTACTTCTCGCCGCGCGACGGCTTCACCCGGGAAACGCTGGACGACCAGGTGCTCCGGCTGGAGATCCCCCACGTGCTGCGGCAGATGGCAGAGATCTTCCCGCAGGCGCCGGAGGAGGCGGTGCCGCTGGACTTCCGCGAGCCGACCGGGCCGCGCGCCACCCACGCCTATACCCGCGAGAACGCCGAGATCTTTGAACCGATGCGCCAGCTGTTCGAGCTCGTGCGCGAGATCAGCGTCGCGGTGATGCACGGCGTCGGCGCGTTCGGCTGAGCACGCCGCCCTGGACACCGAGCCGACACGACCGGGCCGCCGGCGCGCCTGGCGGCTGACCGAACCGCCGCCGCCGCACGCGACGCCGCTGCCTGCGGCGCACGGAATCCGTCGCATCGTCGCGCCCAACCCTGGGCCGATGACCTATCACGGCACCAACACCTGGCTGGTGGATTGGTCCGGCGGTACGCTGGTGATCGATCCCGGCTGCGACGATCCGGTCCATCTCGACGCGATCCTGGCCGAGGCGCGGGCCTGTGTGTCGCACATCCTGCTGACCCACACCCATGACGATCACCTCGGCGGCGCGGAAGCGCTCGGGCGTCGCAGCGGGGCACCGATCGCCGGTCACCGCCGCAGCGCCCATCCGCGGTTCCAGGCGGCGCTCGGGCTGCGCGAAGGCGACCGGATCGGTAGCCTTCTGGTGCTGGACACGCCGGGCCATGCCATGGACCACCTCTGCTTCGCCACCGTCGATGGCATCCTGTTCACCGGCGACCACGTGATGGGCTGGTCCACCTCGGTGGTGCCGCCTCCGCCCTTCGGCGACCTTTCCCTGTTCATTGCCAACCTTCAGCGCGTGCGCGACCGTGACGAACGGCTGATGCTGTCGGCGCATGGTCCGGCAATCGAGCGTCCGCGGATGCTGGTGCAGAGTTTGCTCGACCACCGCCAGGCCCGCGAGGCGTCGATCGCGTCGGTGCTGACCACGACGCCGCAGCCGTTCGAGGCGGTGTTCGGGCGCGCCTACCGCAACCTGCGCCCGGAGCTTCATGCACCCGCACGCGCCAACCTGCTGTCGCACCTGATCAAGCTCCGGACGGACGGCCTCGTCACGCACGACGCGCAAGGCTGGCGCTCGTCCGGCTGATCCCGTAAGCGGTTAGGCATCCGTACCGAGGACCCTGCCTTGATCCGATCCCTGCTGCTGACGACGGCCCTGCTGACGGCACCGCCGTTCCTGTTGGCCTCCCGCGCATGCGCCGACGACACCACCGTGAAGATCTCCAAGACCGATCATCCGGTCACGCATCTGGAGAACGACCAAGCGGGCAGCGACGCGAGCGTCGATACGGGTGGCCAGCACGTGGACTACCATGCGGTCGCCGGAACCCTGGTGGTGCATCCGAAAGGTTGGGACGACGCGGCCAAGACGGGCACGGACGCGGACAAGTCCACGGACGACAACAATCCGACCGCGGAAGCGTCGATGTTCTACGTCGCCTACTTCCGCAAGAATGCGAAGGCTGAGAACCGGCCGATCACGTTCCTGTACAACGGCGGCCCGGGCTCTGCCACGGTCTGGTTGCACATGGGGGCACTCGGCCCCAGGCGGGTGGTGACGCTCGACCACAGCCATGGCCCGGCCGCACCCTATCAGCTGGTCAACAACGAGCAGAGCCTGATGGATGCGAGCGACTTGGTGTTCGTGGACGCGCCTGGCACCGGCTTCTCGCGCATCGCCGGCAAGGACAAGGAGAAGAACTTCTTCGGCGTCGACCAGGACGCGTATGCGTTCGACCAGTTCATCACCACCTTCCTGTCCAGGTACGGCCGCTGGAACTCACCTAAGTACCTGTTCGGGGAAAGCTACGGCACCACCCGCTCCGCGGTGCTGGCCAACGAGCTGGAGCAGGACAACGTCGACCTCAACGGGGTGATCCTGTTGTCGCAGATCCTCAACTTCGACCTCAGCGTGGACGGGCCGCAGGCCAACCCGGGGATCGACGAGCCGTACATCGCCGCCCTGCCGACCTATGCCGCCACCGCCTGGTACCACCACAAGCTGCCGGGCATGCCGCCCGCCGACCTGCCCTCCTTCCTGACGGAGGTCGAGACCTACGCCAGCACCGATTATGCGGCGGCACTGCAGCAGGGCGCGCTGCTCGACCACGACCATCTCGAGGCGGTCGCGAAGAAGCTGAACCAATATACCGGGCTGCCGGTGGCGTATCTCGAAAAGGCGAATCTGCGCGTCGATGGCGGCATGTTCGAGCACACCCTGCTCAGCGACGACACCAGCAACACCGGCCGGTTCGACACCCGCTTCGCCGGCCCCAGCATGGACCCGCTGGCGAAGGAGGCGGAGTACGACCCGCAGTCAGCGGCGATCAGCTCGGCCTACGTGTCCGCGTTCAACGACTACGTGCGCCGCCAGCTCGGCTATGGCGGCACCAGGGCGTACAAGTCCGAGATCCAGATCGACAGCTGGGACATGAAGCACCAGCAGCCGAACATGCAGCAGCCGACGACCGGCTCGCTCAACGTGATGCCGGACCTGGCGGCGGCGATGGTGTACAACCCGAACCTCAGGGTGCTGCTCAACCAGGGCTACTACGACCTCGCGACCCCATACTTCGAGGGCGAGTACGAGATGCGCCACCTGCCGATGCCGCAGGCGCTACAGGCCAACATCGAGTTCCGGCACTACGAGTCCGGGCACATGGTGTATGCGCACCAGGATTCGCTGCAGCAGTTGCACGACAACGTCGCGGACTTCATCCGCAGGACCGAAGGAAGCAAGCCCGCAGCGAGCGGCACGCCGAAATCGACCAACGGTTAAGTCATGACCGGGGAGGCCAGGAGTGACCGAGGCATGCAATCGATCGATGATAGCCTCGCCGACGTTTATCGGGAATGGCGGCACGAGCTCGCCCGTGGAGACTGGAGCGAAACCGGCCTCACGGCGCCGCTGTTGGTCAACCCGACCGAACGGTACCTGTCCGCCAAGCGCCGGGTTCTCGTTCTCGGGCAGGAAACCCGTCAATGGGGATGGCACGCCACGGAGTTGCACGCGGCGCGCGCCGGCTGTCTAGCCGCGCCTCCGGCCGACGCATGGAACCTTGCCGACTTTCTCGCCAACGAGGACGGTGTCGACGCCATGCTCGCAGCTTATCGAGCATTCGCATTCGCTGAGCATGATGGCATCGTCCGCCGCTCAGCGTTCTAGAGAACGTTCCGCCGTTTTGGCGCACCAGACGGCCCTTTGGTCTAACCTGTGTCGCTGCGCCTCCAACCCGGATGGAAGCAGCCTTTCGCTGTTCCGTCTCGACGTCTCGCTCCGGGAGCGCTTCGTTGCGGCGCAGAGCCAGCTCGCCATCCAGGAAATCCATCTGTTGCGACCAGATGCCTGCCTGCTGTTTTCGGGCCCGGTTTACGACCCAATCCTACTGGCGACGTTTCCCGGCTCCCGTCTCGAGTCGGTTGAGGGCTTCAAGGAGCGGATTCTGGCCCGCGTGGTTCACCCGGATCTGCCACCGGCGTCGTTTCGGACTTATCATCCGGCCTACCTCACAAGAAGCGGGCAGACCCATGTCGTCCTGAGGACGCTTGATGAGTTGGTAGGCACTGAGACGGCGTAAACCATGTCGGCGTTGCAGTCTGCTTGAACGGCAGGATGCCATGAAGATTCGATGAGCCACGCCATCGAGTCGGCTGCGATCATCAAGGTGCCGGTGGTACATGGCCGTTTCTGGCAAGAAACCATGCCGCCATGTCCTGGTCCTCAAGGGTGTAGGTGGCGCGGGCGTTGCGCCAGACGATGTTCTTCTGGCGCAACGCGTCCAGGGCGGCCTGCGCCTCGGCCGTCGTCACGGGTCTTTCCGCGGCAGCGGCATAGGCGGCAAGAGACGCGATGGTGAAGGGGGCGAACCTGGATCCTTCTCGGACCAGCCGCCCGAGCACGGCCTTCTGGGTCACGGACAGCGAGGAGAACTCGCTGTCGTACTCCTCCCATATCCGCTCGCGCAACGCACGCGCGCCGTCCAGCAGATCCGCCTTCAGTCCTGAGCTGCGCTGCGTACCGAAGGCCGCGTCCTTCAAGACCTTCTGCAGCATCTCGGGCCGGTGGCCGAGTGCCTCGAATGCCTGCCACACGTCGTTCCTGTCGAACCGGTTGGTACTGGCCAGCCTCTGGTTGATCCAGTCGGCATAGGCATCGGCATAGTCACGTCCCAGCCGCGGGAAATCCGCGATGTCGGCGCCGAAGAAGGGCTGGTCGCGCTTGAGGACGAAGTTCGACAGCTTGTCGCGGTGCGAGCCGGTGAACACGAGCAGCAGCGCCGTTCCGGCCGGTCCAGGTCCCGCCGACCCCTGGTTCAGCGCGTCCCGGGCGGCCTTGAGAGCGAACATCGAGTTCAACCCCGCCTCGGTGGCTAGCGCCTGCTGCGCCTCGTCGACGATCAGGGCGGTGGGGTGGCCTGTCCGAGCCACGATGGCTTGGAACGCCTCGGTCAGCGTGACACCATCCTGTTGTCCGACCTTGTCCACGTCGAACGTCAGGGCGCCGGCGATGTTGAGCTTCGTCAGCCCGGACTTGCGTATGGTCCTGGCGCCCCAGCCGTCGAGCTTCCTGAGCGTGGCCTTGACCGCGTCCGAGATCAGGGACGCGGGATCGCGCTGGCGATCGGTCCAAAGGTCGACATAGCTCGCGAGCACGTCACGCCGTGCCAGCGCCGGGATGAGGTCCTCGCGCATGAAGGTACTCTTGCCGGTGCGCCTCGGCGCGGCCAGGAACAGGCCCGAGCCGTAGTGGAACGGCCCGAGCCCGGTCAGGCCATCGACGATGCCCTCCGCAACCTGCGGCCTGTGGAACAGGAACGGGGTCGCCTCGCCAGCGGACATGCCATTATCCAAGATTATCCCGCAGACAATAAATTATCCCGCCATAGATAATCAATCCTATACGCCGCCCAGGCCGACGGTGCCACGACCTACCGGCGGACCGGTCCGTCGGCGACGACGATCATGAAAAAGGCCGACCTCTTGCGGGATCGGCCTTTTCAACCACGCCGTGGTCGGATGTCAGGCGGACTTGGCCATGATCTCGTCGGCGATGTTGCGCGGCACCGGATCGTAGTGGTGGAACTGCATGGTGAACGAGGCGCGGCCCTTGGTCATGGAGCGCAGGTGCGAGATGTAGCCGAACATCTCCTTCAGCGGCACCTGGGCGCGGACCAGCACCGTCGAGCCGGAGCTCTCCTGGTTCTGGATCTGGCCGCGGCGGCGGTTTAGGTCGCCCACCACGTCGCCGACATGGTCCTGCGGCGTGGTGCACTCCACGTCCATGATCGGCTCCAGGATCACCGGGCTCGCGCGCTTCATGCCCTCGCGGAAGCAGGCCTTGGCCGCGATCTCGAAGGCCAGCGCGGACGAGTCGACGTCGTGGTACTTGCCGTCGAGCAGGGTGTACTTGAAGTCCACGGTCGGGAAGCCCGCCAGCACGCCGGTCGAGGCCTGCACCTTGATGCCCTTCTCGACCGCCGGGATGTATTCCTTCGGCACCGTGCCGCCGACCACCTTGTTTTCGAACGAGATGCCGACGTTGCGCTCGACCGGCGCGAACTCGATCTTGACCTCGGCATACTGGCCCGACCCGCCCGACTGCTTCTTATGGGTATAGGTCTCGACGTGCGCCTTGGTGATGGTCTCGCGATACGCCACCTGCGGCGCGCCGATGTTGGCGTCCACGCCGTACTCGCGGCGCAGCCGGTCGATGATGATCTCCAGGTGCAGCTCGCCCATGCCGGACAGGATGGTCTGGCCGGTTTCCTGGTCGGTCTTGAGGCGCAGGCTCGGATCCTCGCCGGCGAGCTTCTGCAGCGCCAGCGTCATCTTCTCGACCGCCTCCTTGGTCTTCGGCTCGACCGAGATGTCGATCACCGGCACCGGGAACGCCATGCGCTCCAGCACCACCGGGTCGGCAGCATCGGCCAAGGTGTCGCCGGTGCCGGTATCCTTCAGCCCGACAAAGGCCGCGATATCGCCGGCCTGCACTTCCTTGATTTCTGCACGCTTGTCGGCGTGCATCTGGAACATGCGGCCGATCCGCTCCTTGTGGTCCTTGGTGGTGTTCAGCACCTGGTCGCCGGACTTCAGCGAGCCGGAGTAGACGCGCACGAAGGTCAGCGTGCCGTACTTGTCGTTGATGATCTTGAAGGCGAGGCCGGAGAAATTACCCTTCGGGTCCACCTTGATCAGGCGGCGGGTGCTCGGATCGGCATCCTCCTGGCCTTCCTCGGCGGCGACGCGGATGCCCTCGCGGTCGTCCGGCGCCGGCAGGTAGTCGAGCACGGCGTCGAGCAGCGGCTGCACGCCCTTGTTCTTGAACGCGGTGCCGCACAGCACCGGACGGAACGCGCCGGAGATGGCGCCGGCCTTGATGCAGCGCTTCAGGGTGGCGACGTCGACGTCGCCCTTGTCGAAGTATTCCTCCATCGCCTCGTTGTCGACCGAGAGCGCGGTGTCGAGCAGCAGCTGGCGCGCCTCGGCGGCGCGCTCAGCCAGCTCCGTCGGGATCGGCTCGTCGTGGAACTTGGCGCCCAGCTCGCCGCCTTCCCAGATGATCGCCTTCATCTCGACCAGGTCGACGACGCCGACGAAGGTGTCCTCGATGCCGATCGGCAGCTGCAGCGGCAGCGCCACGATGTCGAGCTTCTCCTTCAGCGTGTCGAACGCGCGGTAGAAGTCGGCGCCGGTGCGGTCCAGCTTGTTGATGAAGATGATGCGCGGCACGTTGTAGCGGTCGGCGAGGCGCCAGTTGGTCTCCGACTGCGGCTGCACGCCGGCCACGCCCTCGATGATGAAGATGGCGCCGTCGAGCACGCGGAGCGAGCGGTTCACCTCGATGTTGAAGTCGATGTGGCCGGGCGTGTCGATGATGTTGATGCGGTGGTCCTTCCACTCGCACGTGACCGCGGCCGAGGTGATGGTGATCCCCCGCTCGCGCTCCTGCTCCATGTAGTCGGTGGTGGTGTTGCCCTCGTGGACCTCGCCGATCCGGTGCGACACGCCGGTGTAGTAGAGGATCCGCTCGGTGGTCGTGGTCTTGCCCGCGTCGATGTGCGCGGTGATGCCGATGTTGCGGATCTTGGACAGGTCGGACACGGTTCGGGCTCCTCAAACCAAGAAGGCGCGACGGGGCCGGGGCCCCGCGCGCCTTCCGGGGCCGCGGGCGATGCCCGATCGGCCGAAAGACTATTCGGGCCCTCACATGCGCGAGATGCCCCGGATTTGCAAGGACGAACCGGGCGGCACCCCACCCGGGACCGAGCCCTCAGGCGGTGGCGGCGGCCTGCTTCTTCGCCTGCGCACGCTGGATGCGGCGCTTCAGGGACTGTGCCTCTTCCGGCAGGCGGCGGTTCGGCGTGGTCAGCAGGAACGCGTCCAGCCCGCCATTGTGCTCGATGGTGCGCAGGCCGTGCGTGGTGACCCGGATGCGCACCGAGGTGCCCAGCACGTCGGACAGCACCGCAGTCTCCTGCAGGTTGGGCAGGTAGCGGCGGCGGGTCTTGTTGTTTGCGTGGCTGACGTTGTTGCCCGTCAGCACGCCCTTGCCGGTCATCTCGCAGCGGCGCGACATCATTCGATCCTTAGGGCTTGGCTTCGTCCCCGCCGGGCTCACCCGACCCGGGGACGAGCAAACGGCGCCGGCGCGGGAGCCGGCGTCCGGAACAGGCGCGGCTTATCGCGGAGCCGGTCCGATCCGTCAAGCGTCGTCCGGATCCGGTCAGGCCCGGCCGGCCTCGCGGTCGTTGGACGGGTGCAGCTCGCCGGCGCGCACGCTGGCGATCGCGTTCTGCAGCATGCGGACCATCGCCCGCTCGTCCATTGTCCGGGCCAGCAGCCCGAGCGAGCCGCCCAGCAGGGCCGAGGCGATCGCCAGCGGCGGCAGGTTCTCACCCAGCATGTACTCGATCGCCTTGTCGATCACCGCCCCGGCATGGCTGAGCTCGGCCGGCACCGAGCCGTCCTGTCCCAGGATCTGTTCTCCTCGGGGTTGCTCCCCCCGCGCTTGTTCCATGCGCGCCTGCTCGGAGCGTTTGTCGCCGGTCGTCGGGTTCAGGCCCATCTCGTTTCCCTCCACAGGCGGCACACATGGATCGCGGCCCTGTCCTATGCCAGGCCCGCACCCTGCAGTTCGGGCGAAAGCAGGGTGTCCACCTCCGCCTCGGCCTCCTCCTCCTCGGACTGCGCCGCCCACATGCGGGCGTAGGCGCCGCCCTCCTCCAGCAGGGAGCGGTGGGTGCCACGCTCGGCAATCCGGCCCTCCACCAGCACCAGGATCTCGTCGGCGTCGACCACGGTGGACAGCCGGTGCGCGATCACCAGCGTGGTGCGGTCGGTCGCCACAGTGCGGAGCGCTGCCTGGATCTCCTGCTCGGTGTGGGTGTCGAGCGCGCTGGTTGCCTCGTCCAGTACCAGCACGCGCGGGTTCTTCAGGATGGTGCGCGCGATCGCCACCCGCTGCTTCTCGCCCCCCGAGAGCTTGAGCCCGCGCTCGCCGACCCTCGTGTCGTAGCCGTCCGGCAGGCTGGAGACGAAGTCGTGCACCTGCGCCAGGGCGGCGGCCTGCTCGATCTCGGCCTGCGTCGCGCCGATCCGGCCATAGGCGATGTTGTAGCGGATGGTGTCGTTGAACAGCACCGTGTCCTGCGGCACCACGCCGATCGCGGCGCGCAAGGAGTCCTGGGCGCAGTCGCGCACATCGTGCCCGTCGATCAGGACCCGGCCTCCGGTCACGTCGTAGAAGCGGAACAGCAGCCGGCTCAGGGTCGACTTGCCCGCCCCGGTCGGCCCGACGATGGCGGTGCGGCCGCCCGGGCGCACCGCGAAGCTGACCCCGTGCAGGATCTCCCGATCAGGCCGGTAGCCGAAGCGCACCGCCTCGAAGCGCACCTCGGCCGGCGGCGCGTCGGCGAGCCGGGCCGGCAGCAGCGCCGGCGTGGGCGGGTCCCGCACCTCCCGGTCCTCGCCCAGCAGGCGGAACATCTGCTCCAGGTCCACCACCCCCTGGCGCAAGGAGGCGTAGACGAAGCCCAGGAAGTTCAGCGGCCCGTAGAGCTGCATCAGGTAGGTGTTGACCAGCACGAACTTGCCGACCGTCAGCCGGCCGGCGGCGACGCCGTTCGCCGCCATCAGCATGATCACCGCCAGCGCCACGGCGATGATGGTCGCCTGGCCGAGGTTGAGCATGTTGAGCGAGACCTGGGTGCGCACCGCCGCCCGCTCGTAGCGCGCCTGGGTCTCGTCGTAGCGGCGGACCTCGTGGCGCTCGTTGCCGAAGTACTTCACCGTCTCGAAGTTGAGCAGGCTGTCCAGCGCCTTGGTGCTGGCCTCGCTCTCGACCTCGTTCATGCGCCGGCGGATGCCGATGCGCCAGCCGGTGAAGGCGACGGTGAAGCCGACATACACCACCACCGTCAGCAGGGTGGCGAGCGCGAAGCGCCAGTCGAACAGGCGCCAGATCACCGCGGTGACCATCAGCGTTTCCAGCAGGGTCGGCACGATGTTGAACACGCCGAGCCGGAGGATCAGCTCGATCGCCTGGGTGCCGCGCTCGATCGCCCGGGTCACGCCGCCGGTCTGCCGGTCGAGGTGGAAGCGCAAGGACAGCCCGTGCAGGTGGCGGAAGGTCTGCATCGCCGCGACCCGGATCACCCGCTGCTTGACCGGCGCGAACACCGCGTCGCGCAGCTCGCCGAAGCCGCCGCTGGCGATCCTGAGCAGCCCGTAGCCGAGGATCAGCCCGACCGGCACCGCCAGCAGGTGGGTGGGGTCGCGGTGCGACAGCCGGTCGATCGCCCGCGCGTAGGCGAGCGGCACGCAGACCGTGGCCACCTTCGCCGCGACCAGCAGCGCGACGGCCGCGACCACGTGCATGCGGGTCCTGAGGTCCCCGCGCGGCCAGAGATAGGGCAGCAGCCCGCGGACCGTCGCGAGCGCCGTCGGCCGCGACGCCGGTCCGGATGAAGGAGTCGTCATGTCTCCGGATGTGGCATCTGATCCGGCGCTTGCAAAGGCGGACGCGGCGATTGCCAACCCCGGGTGACGGCACAGCGTTGGCCCTGCATGACCAGTCCCTTTCTGCGACACGTCCGGAATTGCAACAACGCGCGCCTGCCCGGCGGACGGCTGTCCTTCCTGCTCGGCGGCCAACCCGTCGGATGGGTGGCACCGGCGCTGGCGCCTGCGCTGGAACGCCACGGCGTCGGTCGCGACGCGGACGCCCTGGTGCTGGAGGACCCGTCGGCCCTGCATCCGCTCGGCGAGGCGCTGGTCCGGGACGGGCTGTTCCGGCACCGCGCGGAACCGTTCGACGTGCGTGCCGATCCGGACGGCCCGGTGCTGGCGACGCTGGACCGCGGCGCCCTGCCCGCCTTCGGCATCCTGGCCGACGGGGTGCATCTGAACGGCCTGGTCGAGCGCGCGGACGGCACGCATCTTTGGGTCGGCAGGCGGGCGTCGAACAAGCTGCTCGACCCGGACAAGCTCGACCACCTGGTCGCGGGCGGAGTCGCCGCCGGCTACGACAGCCGGCGCACCCTGGAAAAGGAAGGCTGGGAGGAGTGCGGGCTGCCCACCAGGCTGGCGCGCGCGGCGGTTCCGGTCGCCACCATCCGCTATGCGATGGCGCGCGAGGAAGGGCTGCGCCGGGACCGGCTGCACTGCTTCGACCTTGTGCTGCCCGACGGGTTCCGCCCGGTGGCCAATGACGGCGAGGTGGCGGAGTTCAGCCTGTTGCCGCTGGAGGAGGCGTTCGCGCTGGTGCGCGACACTGACCGGTTCAAGTTCAACGTGAACCTGGTGCTGATCGACCTGTTCCTCCGGCGCGGGCTGATCGATCCGGCGAGCCCGGAGGGGATGCAGCTGAGAAAAAGTCTCGATGGATCGATACAGGAACAACCTCCGCTGCTTGCCGGTTGAAGATCATCCTGCGTCTCAACCTCGGATCGTAACGCGAATCGTTTGATCACAAGCGTTTAGACGACTTCGTTCGGACCGGCCGGCATGGCCGCGAATCGGCCAGGCGCTTCCCTCAGAGCCAGCCTGTTCGCTATACGTTCTCATGTTGTCATGAGATCGGAGAGTGGGATGGGACGTGCCGAGGCGATCGAAACGCTGCGCGCCCGGATCGGCCGGATGGGCCGGCCGGGCACGGACGCTGCTGCCGGACGGTGCCTGCGGTTCGGTTTCGAGGCTGTCGACCGGCGGTTCGCGGCGGGCCTGCCGTGCGGTGCCCTGCATGAGGTGCTGGGGCACGGTCCGGACACCGAGCATGGCACCCATCCCAGCCTGCTGATCGCGGGGCTGCTGGCCCGGCACGATCCCGACCGCCCGGTGCTGTGGGCGATGCAGCGGGGCGACCTGTTCCCGCCCGGCCTGGCCGCGGTCGGCCTGCAACCACGCCGGCTGATCCTGGTCGAGGGAGGCCGCGACGTGCTTGCGGTGATGGAGGAGGCGCTGCGGCATGCGGGGCTGGCGGCGGTGGTAGGCGAGGTGGACGGCCGGCTCGGGCTGACCGCGTCGCGCCGGCTGCAGCTGGCGGCGGAAGCCTCCGGGGTAGCGGCCTTCGCGATCCGCCGCAGCCGTCAATTCGACGATCCGGTTCTACTGGCGCCGAGTGCCGCCGTGAGCCGCTGGCGGGTCACGGCCCTGCCTTCCGCCCACTCCGGCTTACTGCTGGGGCGTGCCGTGTGGCGGCTGGAGCTGCTGCGCTGCCGCCAGGCGTCCCCCTTCCACTGGATCGTGCAGGCCTGCGATGCCCAAGGTCGTGTTGCCGCCCTTCCCCGACCCGCCGCGCCGGTTCGGGTTCCTTTGGCTGCCGTTCTGGCAGACCGACCGGCTGCGTCGCGACCTGGCTGAGGATCCGGACCGGCCGCTGGTCACCTCGGCCCGCGACGGATCGCGCATGGTCGTGTCGGCTGCCTGTGCCGTGGCCCGGCGGCTGGGCCTGCACGAGGGCATGCACCTGGCGCAGGCACAGGCCATGGTGCCGGCGCTTCGGGTGGTGCCGGCGCGGACGGAGGCGGATGCAGAGGCCCTGTCCAGCCTGGGCGGATGGTGCCTGCGCTACACCCCGTCAGTCCGGACCGAGCCGCCGGACGGGATCTGGCTCGACCTGACCGGCTCCGCTCCGCTGTTCGGTGGCGAGGACGCGCTGCTGCGTGACCTCGCGCGCCGGCTGCAGCGGGCCGGACTGTCGGCGCGGATTGCGGTGGCGCCGACGCCGGGGGGGGCGCATGCGGTCGCGCATCACGGGCCAAGGTCGGTCGAGTCGGTGCCGCCGTCGCGGCTGCGCGCCGTGCTGGGACCGCTGCCGGTCGAGGTGCTTCGGCTCGACCCTGAGGCAACGACCCTGCTGCACCGCTACGGCCTGCGCACGATCGCGGCTCTGGACGCGGTGCCGCGCGGCCCGCTGACGCGTCGGCTGGGAACGGAGGCGACTCTGCGCCTGGACCAGGCGTTCGGACGGGTTGCCGAGCCGATCCGGCCCGACCTGCCGCCGGTGCCGCTGCAGGAAGGGCTGGCGTTCGTCGAGCCGCTGCAGGAAGCCGGCTCGCTGGCGGCGGCGAACGCTCTGCTGGCGGACAGGCTATGCCGGCGGCTGGACGCGGCCTGCCTCGGGGCTACGCGGCTGGAGCTGGTGCTGGTGCGCCTCGACGGCTCGGCCTGCGTGCAACGGGTGGCGCTGGCGCGGCCGTCACGCGCGCCGCGGCACCTCGGGCGCCTGCTGGACGAGCGGCTGGATCGGATCGATCCCGGCGAGGGCATCGAGACGATGTGGCTGGTGGCCTGCGTGGCCGAGCCGCTGGCGCCGGAACAGGTGACGCTGGGGGAGCGGGACGTGGCCCCGGAGCTGGCGCCGCTGATCGACACCCTGCGCAACCGGCTGGGACCGGGCAGGCTATGGCGGCCGGTGCCGGTGGAAAGCGACGTGCCGGAGCGCAGCGTGCGTCGGGCTGGGTTCGAGGCGCCGGCCGGCGGGTCGAGCTGGCCCGGGAGCCTACCGCGTCCGGTTCGGCTGGTGGAGCCGCCGCAGCCCGTGCTGGCGCTGGCCGAGCTGCCGGACCACGCGCCGGCCGCCTTCACCTGGCGCCGCCGCCGCCACCGCGTGGTGGGCGCGGACGGGCCGGAACGGATCGCCGGCGAATGGTGGCTGCGGCCGGGCGAGCTGTTCGCGGTGCGCGACTATTTCCGGGTGGAGGACGAGGACGGGTGCCGGTTCTGGCTGTTCCGGCGCGGCAACGGGATTGATCCGGCCACCGGCGATCTCGGCTGGTTCCTGCACGGGCTGTTCTGAGGATGCGGGGCCATGGACAGGTGCCGGTCAGGGCCGGCCGGGCGGCGGCGGGATCGGGCCGAACGGTCCGGCGCCGAGCGGCACGACGCCGGGCCTCATCTCGTCGGGCGGCATCATCCCGCGGCCGGGCGGCACCGGATGCCAGGGACCGCGGTAGTTCTCGTCGAGCTGGCCCGCGTTCAGGCGGTCGACGTCGCTGTTGCCGGTGCCATCGGCGTAGTGCGAGCGCGGCGGCGGCTGCCTGGGCTGCGGCCGGGAATCCGTCTGTGCCAGAACAGCGGTCGAGGCGAAGGCAAGGCCGGCCAGCGCCAGGATCGGTGAGCGGTTGGGCATGGTGATCGTCCTCCGTGCTGGGCGGACTCCACGTCTGGAATCGTTCCGGATTCGTTGAGCGCCCCCATGAGCGTCATGAACCCCGTCGAGCTCCAGGTCACCACCAACTACTCGTTCCTGCGCGGCGGGAGCCATGTCGAGGAGCTGATGCTGCAGGCGCGCGAGCTCGGCTACGACGCGCTTGCCGTCACCGACCGCAACACCCTGGCCGGCATGGCCCGGGCGCATCACCGCGCCGGCGAGCTGGGAATGCGGCTGGTGGTGGGGGTCCGCCTCGACCTGCGCGACGCCGCGTCGCTGCTGGCGTATCCGACCGACCGCGCGGCCTATGCCCGGCTGTGCCGGCTGCTCAGCCGCGGCAAGGCGCGCGGCGGCAAGGGTCGGTGCGAACTGGCCTGGTCGGACCTGACGGGGCTGAGCGAGGGGCTGCTGGCGGTCCTGCTGCCGGAGCGGCCGCTGGAAGCGCTGGACGAAAGCCTGCCGGCGGAGCTCGATCAGCTGCACGCCCTGTTCGGCGACCGCGCCTGGTGCGCGCTCACCCTGGAGCGGCGGCCGAACGATCGCGCCCGGCTCTGGCGCACTGAGGCGCTGTGTCGGGCGGCGGGGGTGCCGACGGTGGCGACCGGCGACGTGCTGTACCACGTGCCGGACCGGCGCATCCTGCAGGACGTGGTCACCTGCATCCGGGAGGGCTGCACCATCGATATGGCCGGCTACCGACGCAGCCGCTCGGTGGACCGCTACCTCAAGGCCCCTGGGGAGATGGAGCGGCTGTTCGCCGATCACCCGGAGGCGCTTGCCGCCACCCGTACCATTCTAGAGCGCTGCCGGTTCAGCCTGTCGGAGCTCCGCTACCAGTATCCGGAGGAAAGCGAGACACCGGGCTTGTCCGATCAGGAGGATCTGGAGCGGCTGGTACACGAGCGCCTGCCGGTCGCGTACCCGGACGGCGTACCCGACACGGTGGCGCGCCAGATCGCGCACGAGCTCGGCCTGATCCGGGAGCTGGACTACGCGCCCTACTTCCTGACCGTGAACGCGATCGTCCGGTTCGCCCGGGACAAGGGTATCCTGTGCCAGGGCCGGGGCTCGGCAGCCAACTCGGCGGTGTGCTTCGTGCTCGGCATCACCGCGATCGACCCGGTCGAGAGCAACCTGCTGTTCGAGCGCTTCATCTCCACCAGCCGGCGGGAGCCGCCGGACATCGACGTCGACTTCGAGCACGAGCGGCGCGAGGAGGTGATCCAGTGGGTGTTCGACCGCTACGGCCGCGACCGGGCGGCACTTTGCGCCACCGTGGTGCGCTACCGGGCGCGCGGCGCGGTGCGCGAGGTCGGCAAGGTGCTGGGCCTGCCGGAGGATGTGACCGGGGCGCTGGCCGGCCAGGTGTGGGGCTGGAGCGAGGGCGGCGTCGGCCCGGAGCATGCGGAGGCGGTCGGGCTCAACCTCCAGGACCGCCGGCTGCGCCTGACCCTGCTGCTGGCGCGCGAACTGGTCACCTTTCCGCGCCACCTCAGCCAGCATCCGGGCGGGTTCGTGCTGAGCCGCGAGCCGCTCGACCGGCTGGTGCCGGTGGAGCCGGCCGCCATGGCCGACCGGCAGGTGATCGAGTGGGACAAGGACGACATCGACGCGCTCCGGTTCATGAAGGTCGACGTGCTCGGTCTCGGCATGCTGGGCTGCATGCGCCGCGCGTTCGACCTGCTGGCGGTTCATCGCGGGCAGCGCCTCGGCCTGGCGGGGATCCCGCGCGACGATCCCCTCACCTTCGACATGATCTGCCGCGCCGACACGCTGGGCACCTTCCAGATCGAGAGCCGGGCGCAGATGGCGATGCTGCCCCGGCTGAAGCCGCGCTCGCTGTATGACCTGGTGATCCAGGTGGCGATCGTGCGGCCGGGGCCGATCCAGGGCGACATGGTGCACCCGTACCTGCGTCGCCGGGAGGGGCTTGAGCACCCGGAGTATCCGCAGGACAGCCTGCGCCGGGTGCTGAAGAAGACGCTGGGGGTGCCGCTGTTCCAGGAGCAGGCGATGCAGGTGGCGATCCAGTGCGGCGGCTTCACGCCGAACGAGGCGGACCAGCTGCGACGGGCGATGGCCACCTTCAAGCTCACCGGCGGCGTCGCGCAGTTCCGGGACAAGCTGATCGCGGGAATGGAAGCGAACGGCTTCAAGCGCGATTTCGCCGAGCGCACCTTCAGCCAGATCGAGGGGTTCGGCTCGTACGGCTTTCCCGAAAGCCACGCCGCCGGCTTCGCCAAGGTCGCGTATGCCAGCGCCTGGATGAAGTGCCACCATTCGGACGTGTTCTGCTGCGCCTTGCTGAACGCGCAGCCGATGGGGTTCTATGCGCCGGCGCAGGTGGTGCGCGACGCGCGCGAGCACGGGGTGCCGGTGCGGCCGGTCTGCGTGCGGGCGAGCGGATGGGACTGCACGCTGGAGGACGCGGACGGGCCGCTGCTCGCCGTCCGGCTCGGCCTGCGCATGGTGCGCGGGCTGTCGCGAGTCGACGGCGAGCGGCTGGTGGCGCGCCGTGCCGCCGGGCCCTGGCATACGATCGAGGCGGTGCACCGGCATACCGGGCTGCCGCAAGCGGTGCTGGAGCGGATCGCGCAGGCGGACGGGTTCCACGCCTTCGGCCTGCCGCGACGCGACGCGTCCTGGGTCGTGCGCGGGCTCGGCGCCGGGTCGCTGCCGTTGTTCGACGGGTTGGACGAGGCAGCGCCGGAGCCGGCAACGATCCTGGCGCCGCTGGGCGATGGCGGCGAGGTGGCCGCGGACTATCGCAGCGTGGGCCTGAGCCTCCTTCGCCATCCCCTTGCGCTGCTTCGCCACGTCCTGCAGGCGCGGTCGCTGCATCCGTGTAGCGCGCTGGACACGGTGCCGGACGGCAGACGCATCGGCGTCGCCGGGATCGTGCTGATGCGACAGAAGCCGGGCTCGGCCAAAGGGGTGATGTTCATGACGGTGGAGGACGAGGCCGGCATCGCCAACCTGGTGATCTGGCCGTCGCTGTTCGAGCGGCAGCGCAGCCTGATCCTGTCCGCCGGCATGATTGCCTGCCACGGCCGGGTGCAGCGGACCGGCACGGTGGTGCACCTCCTGGCGGAACGGCTGGAGGACCTGACGCCGCTGCTGCGCGGCCTGGAGCACGGCCGGGCCGTTCCCGACGGCAGGCGCGGCGGCTCGGCGCCGATCGGCGTGGAGCCGATCAGGGTGCCGACGCGCGACTTCCGTTGAGCGGCCGCGCCGCGTCGCGCCAGAGCAGCAGCGCGATCGCGAGCCCGAGGCCCAGCAGCGCTCCGGTGAACCCGGCCACGCCCGGCCACTGCCCCGTGCTCCAGAACCATCCGCCGACCGAGCCCATCGCGCTGGACCCGAAATAGTAAGCCAGCAGGTAGAGCGAGGCGGCGTGGCCCCTGTCGACGGCCGCGCGGGCGCCGACCCAGGCGCTGGCGACCGCGTGCGACACGAAGAAGCCGGTCGTGACCAGGGCGAGGCCGGCCAGGGTGGTGGACAGGAACGGCAGCAGGGTGAGCGCCACGCCAAGGAGGCTGCACAACTGGCCTGCGACCAACACCGGCCCGCGCCCGAGCCGCGAGGAGATCCGGCCGGCCAGCGGCGAGGCGGCGATGCCGAACAAGTAGACCATGAACACCGCTCCGGCCGGCCCCTGGCCCAGCGAGAACGGCGGGCCGAGCAGGCGGAAGCCGAGATAGTTGTAGATCGTGACGAAGGCGCCCATCGCCAGGAAGCCGGTCAGGAACAGGGCGTCCAGGCGGGGATCACGCAGGTGGCGGAGCCAAGCGCTCCCGGTCCAGGCGCCGCCGGCCGGGGACGCGGCGCGGCGCGGCGCCACGCGGGCGGGCGGCAGCAGGACGAGGAACAGGAAGGTTGCCAGCAGGCCGCACAGGCCGGTGGCGAGCAGGCCGGCGCGCCAGCCGCCGTGGTCGGCGACGAAGGCGGTGCCGACGCGACCGGCCATGCCGCCGAACGCGGTGCCGCCGACGTACAGTCCCATCGCCGGGCCGAGGTGGTCCGGCTCCACCTCCTCGGACAGGTGCGCCATCGCCACCGCCGGGACCCCGCCCAGCAGCGCGCCCTCGACGGACCGCAGGACCAGCAGCGCGGTCCAGCCTGGCGCCGCCGAGGCCAGAACGTTGCACAGCGACGCCAGCAGCATGGACGCGCCCATCACCCGCTTGCGGCCGATCCGGGCCGCCAGCGGGGCGGTGAACAGGATGGACACGGCGAGGAAGCAGGTCGACAGCGACACGGCCAGCGACGCGCCGGCCGGGCTGACCCGGAACGCGTCGCCGAACACGGTCAGCAGCGGCTGCACGCAGTACAGCAGCGAGAAGGTGGCGAAGCCGGCCAGGAACAGCGCGATACGCAGCCGCCGGGCGGCGCGGCCGACCGGCTCACCGGGTTGACCGTTCATGGCAGGAACGGAACAATCGCCCGGTTCGACAAGGGGCATTCAAGAACCAGTTGTAGCATAACCTTCGGCTGCATGCAGAACGACGAGGTCAAAGAGGAATGCCTGATTTCGATCAATGGCAGACCTTTGAGCTATACTACGGGCCCAAACTTCTAGCTCACGGAGCGCTTGAAGGGCAGGATAGTCTCGTTGCTCGGGATAATCAGGCCGATAGTAGCAACTCCAGTAGCTTGCCGCTCGCGCCCGCAGCAACCGCATCAAAGGCCGGTTTTCCTGAACGAACCGAATGTAGAGCCTCTGATCAAATTCAGGCAGGTTGATGAGTATATCCTGCGCGATTTCCACGACATACTCGCCCAGCAACAGCACAACATAAGGTAAATTCCACGGCTCCTGTATGCTGACGATGCGCCTGAGGGCTCGCTGGCGTAGATAGCCATCTGTGCTGCGGGTGAGCAGGCAGGCCGTTGCAACTGAGACTACATCGACGATCGTATGGTCGTGTAACCCAGCGAAGTGGCAACGGGATACCACGAAGACGCCGCCTCCCAGCACCTCGATCCGCGTTGAAGACTTCCGGTAACTTTGATTGATGAAAGGCATCAACTCATCGATCGCAGCGCGAGCAACCTCGCGTAGAGCAGCGGGGAACGCTGCCAGGACGGCCTCATCAAACGGCTTCGGTGAGCAAGAAGACATGGTGCGAGACCATCCCGCGATTTAGGCAGATCCGCGATCAACCGGACACGATCTTTCAACGAAGGCCGGTGCAACTACAGGTCAAGATCATGACAGCCTCCAAGGTTGGTCGCGTGACAGCCACCCCGATCCTGACCATCGGCTACGAGGCCGCCCGCTTCGGGGAGGTGCGCGACGCGCTGGTCGGCGCCGGCACCACCCTGCTGATCGACGTGCGGGCGGTCGCCGCGTCGCGCCGGCCCGGCTTCTCCAAGCGCCTGCTCGCCGGCGGGTTGGCGAAGGCCGGCATCGGCTACCTGCACCTGCAGCCGCTCGGCACGCCCAAGGACGGCCGCGACGCGGTCCGGCGCGGCGACGTCGGCACCATGCAGCGCATCTTCCGGGCGCACATGGAGGGCGACCGGTCACAGGCGGCGCTGGCGGAAGCGGGCGCGCTGGCGACGGAACGGCGCGTGTGCCTGCTCTGCTTCGAGCGCGACCACCATGGTTGCCACCGCACCCTGGTGGCGGACATGATCGCGGAGCGCGGCGGCCGGGCGGTGGAGCATCTCCGGGCGGCGATCGAGGGGCCGGAGCCGGGGCCACGCCGCCGCCCCGACAAGGAGCTGACATCATGACCGAGCCGATGCCACCGGTCGCCCGCCGTGAGGAGCGGCGGACCGAACAGCTCGGCCACGTGCGGGTCGATCCGTATGCCTGGATGAAGGACGAGAACTGGCAGGCGGTGCTGCGCGATCCGGGCGTGCTGCGCGCCGACATCGCCGAGCACCTGCGCACCGAGAACCGGTATGCCGAGGCGATGCTGGCGTCGACGGAGGCGATGCAGGCCGAGCTGGTCGCCGAGATGAAGGGGCGGCTGAAGCAGGACGACAGCACCGTGCCGGTGCCGGACGGGCCGTGGGACTACTATTCCCGTTACGAGACCGGCGCGCAGCACCCGATCCACGCCCGGCGGCCGCGCGGCGGCGGTCCGGAACAGGTGCTGCTCGACGTGCAGGCGCTGTCGGAGGGCAAGGACTACTACGTGCTGGCGAGCGCGCGGCACGCGCCGGGCCACGACTTGTATGCCTATTCCGAGGACGCGCAGGGCTCGGAGGTATACCGGATCCAGGTCAGGGACCTCGACAGCGGCGAAACGCTGCCCGGGCCGGCGGACAGCTCGACCGGCGACTTCGCCTTCTCGCCGGACGGTGCCTTGCTGTTCTGGACCTGGCGCGACGATAACGGCCGGCCGAGCCGGATCTACCGTCGCCCGTCGCGCGGCGGCGAGGACGTGCTGGTGTACGAGGAGCGCGACCCGGGCTTCTTCATCGGCGTCTCGCTGAGCGAGTCGCGGGCCTGGATCGCCATCACCTGCGGCGACCAGGAAACCAGCGAGGTCCTGCTGATCCCGGGGGTCGACCCGACCGCGGAACCCCGTGTGGCAGCGCCGCGCCGAAAGGGCGAGCGCTATGGCCTGGTCCACTGGCCGCTGCCGGAACAGGACCGCTTCATCGTCCACACCAACGCCGGCGGAGCCCTCGACTTCTGCCTGATGCAGGCGCCGGCGTCCGATCCGGACCGCGGCAGCTGGCGCCCCTGGGTGCCGCACCGGCCCGGCCACTTCATCCTCGGCGCCAGCGCGTTCAGCGGTCACCTCGCCTGGATCGAGCGCTGGCAGGTCAACAACCGCATCTTGGTGGTGCAGGCGGCGGACGCGGAGGCTCCGGACGTTCGTGCCCGCGCCGCCGAGATCGCGGTGCCGGAGGAGGCCTGCCTGCTGTCGCTCGACGGCTCGTACGAGTTCGACACCACGGTCCTGCGCACCGGCTACCAGTCGCCGACCACGCCGCGACACTGGTACGACGTCGACATGGCGACCGGGGTGCGCACGCTGCGCCGGGTGCAGGAGGTGCCGTCCGGCCACGACAGCGGGCGCTACCTGACCCGGCGCCTGTTCGCGACCGCCGCCGACGGGGCGGAGGTGCCGATCACGCTGCTGATGCGTCGCGATACGGCCGTGGACGGCAGCGCGCCGCTGCTGCTGTACGGCTACGGCTCCTATGGCCATGCCATCGAGGCAGGGTTCTCCACCCGCACCCTGAGCTTGGTCGACCGGGGCTGGATCCACGCGGTCGCCCATGTCCGCGGCGGCTCGGAAAAGGGCTGGGGCTGGTTCCTGGACGGGCGCGGTGCGGCCAAGCCAAACAGCTTCAGCGACTTCGTGGCCTGTGCCGAACACCTGGTCGCCCGCGGCTACGGCGCGGCCGGCAACATCGTGGCGCACGGCGTTTCGGCCGGCGGGCTGCTGATGGGTGCGGTCGCCAACCTGGCGCCGGAGCTGTTCGCCGGCATCGTCGCCCAGGTGCCGTTCGTCGACATGCTGAACACCATGTCGGACACCACCCTGCCGCTGACCCCGCCGGAATGGCCGGAATGGGGCAACCCGCTGGAGGACGAGGAGGCCTACCGGCTGATCGCCGGCTATTCGCCATACGACAACCTCCGGCCGCTGCCGTATCCGGCGATCCTGGCCATGGGCGGGCTGTCGGACCCGCGCGTGACCTACTGGGAGCCGGCGAAGTGGGCAGCGCGGCTGCGCGACAACACCACGTCCGGCAACCCGGTGCTGTGCCGGATCAACATGGACGCGGGGCACGGCGGCGCCTCGGGACGCTTCGACAGCCTCAAGGAGGCGGCGCTGGTGCAGGCCTTCGCGATCTGGGCGTCCGGGCGGCGGCGTCCTGCTCCCGCGCGATGATCTCGGCGGCCCGCGCCGCCATCACCCTCGGCAGCACGCCCTGGTGCAGCTCCTCGATCCGCGGCAGGTCGACGTAGTGCATCAGCGACAGCCTGACCTCGCCTGCGCTGGCGATCATGGTTTCGGTCGGAGGCTCGTACAGCACCGTCACGGTACGGCTGAGCACCCACGAGTTCTCGCGCCGCAGCGAGTTCAGCAGGCGCGAATAGTACGAGGTGTCGCGCAGGAACACGACGTACAGCTGGTCGTCGTTCTTGATGCACTGGTACATGCTTCGGGTGCCGTGGCTGGTCATCAGCTTGACGCTCCACCCCTGTCGATACATGAAGTCCCACCCGAACCGCTCCATCTGCTGCTGCGTCATCGAGGGCGGCCACTGCAGGTTCCGGTTCCGGCGCCTCGCTCGCAGCCGCGACAGCACCACGGCCCCGAGCACGACGAGGTAGGCGGCCACGGCAGACCAGATCAGCCAGTCGTATCGCATCCGCTTCCTCACTCCTTTCCCGGATCCTGCCGGCCGCAGGCGGCCCGAGATGTCGCACGGAACCCGGTGCGGTGTCGCGCCCCGAGCCGGCGCCCGGCCTACCCGGCCACCTGGGCCGGCACGAAGACGCGCTTGAAGGCACGCAGCAGGTCCTGGTCGAGCTTGGCGCCCATCTGCTCCATCAGCGCGAACGCGTCGCGTGCGGGCAGGCTCGGCTTGTAGGACCGCTTCTCGATCAGGGCGGCGAACACGTCGCAGATGGTGGCGATCCGCACCGCGTCGGTGATCTGGTCCCCCTTCAGCCGGTCCGGATAGCCGCTGCCGTCGAGGTACTCGTGGTGGTGCCGGACCACGTCCAGGATGGCCGGATGGTGGCCGCCCTGTGCCACCAGCAGCTCATGGCCGCCGGTGGCATGGCTCCGCACTGCCGCCATCTCCTCGTCGGACAGGCGGTCGGTCTTGTTGATGATCTCGATCGGTACCAGCGCCTTGCCGATGTCGTGCAGGATGGCAGCCCGGGTCATGCGGTCGCAGTCGCCGGCGTTGAAGCCGAGCTGCAGCACGAAGGCGCTCATGATGCCGGCCATCAGCAGGCAGTGCCGGTAGGTCGCGTCGTGGATCAGGGCCACGGTGCGCAGCCAGCTGCCGATCCCGTCGTTGCGCAGTGCCTCCGTCAGCAGGGAGGCGGCACCGGCCGCGACCCCGTCATCGACCCGCATGCCGGTCGCGGCAGCGTTCAGGAGGTCGGCCAGAACGAAGCCCACGTCCTGGACCCGCTCCCGCGCTTCCATCTGGTCGCCGGGACGGCGCTGGTGCGGGGGCAGCCGGAGCATCTCGCGCACGTGAGCGGCGACGATCGCGGTCGGGGCGCCGGACGACAGCACCACGGACGCGCCCATCATCCGTGCCTGCACCGCTTCCCGCGCCGACGGCTCGTCCAGCAGGCAGAGGATCGGGATCGACCTGGCCAGGAACGGGCGCAGCGCGTTCTGGGCCGCATCGACTCCTGGCTTGTCGCGGAGCCGGATGCCGCTGGTGACGATCGCGTTGGGCCGACCCAGGAGCTGCGTGGTCGCTTTGCCGAGGGCACGGGTCTCGACGTGGCACAGCAGCCGGAGCGTCCTCGCCAGGGACCAGCACTGCTCATCCGGCCCGATCAGCAACAGCCTTCGATCAGCGACCTGCATCCTGTCCTTCGCGTCCAGTGCCAGGGTTCGATCCGCGACGGCCTGCCGCACGGGCAGCCTTCGTTCCGGAAGGCTGTCCTGGCGCCACATGCCGCCGCCGCCGCCGATCGTCGGATCGCGGGAAGCGACTTCGGACGAGGTTACCCTTTGGTCATGAAGGAGCGATTAATGCCGAAGCGGCGCGGCCAGGCCCTGATCCGGACGGCCGTCCATCAGGCGGCGCGCTGGAGGTCGAGGCTGGACCAGGCGGCGGACAGGGC
>CAXTVS010000019.1:0-57310 GCA_964247735.1 uncultured Acetobacteraceae bacterium | reverse complement strand
GGCCGCCGCGGCCGATCACCACCCGGCACTCGGCCAGCAGGTCGTCCACCTGCCGTTCCACCGGACGGATCTCGGTCACCGGGTCGATCAGGCCCGTGGGACGGATCACCTGCTCGGCGAACACGCCCTGCACCCGGTCCAGCTCCCACGGGCCGGGCGTGGCGCTGACGTGGATGGTCTGCGGGCGGAAGCGCTCCCACTCCTCGAAGCGCAGCGGGCGGTTGTCGAGGCAGGACGGCAGGCGGAAGCCGAACTCGCTCAGGATCGACTTGCGGGCATGGTCGCCGCGCTCCATGCCGCCGATCTGCGGCACGGTGACGTGGCTCTCGTCCACGATCAGCAGCGCGTCCTCGGGCAGGTACTCGAACAGCGTCGGCGGCGGCTCGCCGGGCTGCCGGCCCGACAGGTAGCGGGAATAGTTCTCGATTCCCTTGCAGGCGCCGGTGGTCTCGATCATCTCCAGGTCGAAGGTGCAGCGCTGCTGCAGCCGCTCGGCTTCCAGCAGCTTGCCGTTGGCGGTGAACTCGTCGAGCCGCTCGCGCAGCTCCTGCTTGATCAGCACCGTCGCCTGGTTCAGCGTCGGGCGCGGCGTCACGTAGTGGCTGTTGGCGTAGACGTGGATCTCGTCGAGGTCTGCGGTCTTCTCGCCGGTCAGCGGGTCGAACTCGACGATGCTCTCGATCTCGTCGCCGAACAGGCAGATCCGCCAGGCGCGGTCCTCGTTCTGCACCGGGAACACGTCGACGGTCTCGCCGCGCACGCGGAAGGTGCCGCGGGCGAAGCCGGCGTCGTTGCGCCGGTACTGCTGCTCGACCAGCGCCTTGACCAGGGTGTCGCGGGCGATGGCGCCGCCCACCTGCATCTTCACCACCATGCGCGAATAGGTCTCGACCGAGCCGATGCCGTAGATGCAGGACACCGACGCCACGATCACCACGTCGTTGCGCTCCAGCAGCGCCTGGGTGGCGGCGTGGCGCATGCGGTCGATCTGCTCGTTGATCGCGCTGTCCTTCTCGATGTAGGTGTCGGAGCGCGGCACGTAGGCTTCGGGCTGGTAGTAGTCGTAGTAGGAAACGAAGTACTCCACCGCGTTGTCGGGGAAGAACTGCTTCATCTCGCCGTAGAGCTGGGCCGCCAGCGTCTTGTTCGGCGCCAGGATCAGGGTCGGCTTCTGCACCGCCTCGATCACCTTGGCCATGGTGAAGGTCTTGCCCGAGCCGGTGACGCCCAGCAGCACCTGGTCGCGCTCGCCCGACTCGATGCCGGCGACCAGCTCCCGGATCGCCGTCGGCTGGTCGCCGGCCGGCTCGTACGGGGACACCACCTTGAGCTGCCGGGTCTTGGGCTTCGCGGCCTGGCGCTCGGGCAGGAACATGTCGGTGTCGAGGTTGGTCGGCCGCGGCGCGCGCGCCGGTTTCGAGGCCTTCGGGGCGATCTTCTGCAGCGTCGTCGACATGCCCCCAAGGTGGCGATCGGGCACGGCCGCAGCAAGAACATTCGCCCGTGCCGGACCGGGAACCCGCTCCTCCTCCCGGCGCTGTCGGTCGGACCGGCCATCGCGCCGCGACCGGATGATGCCGATGGACCTGCGGGACAAGGTGCTGGAGATCCACCACCGGCTGTGCCGGGCCTATGGCTGTCCGATCGGCTACTTCCACGCGCTCGACCCGCTGAGCGAGCTGGTCAGCTCGCTGCTGTCGCACCGCACCCGCAACGCCGACAGCGGTGCCGCCTTCAAGGGGCTGCGGGCCCGGTTCCCGGACTGGGCCGAGGTGGCGGGAGCACCTGTGGCCGAGGTCGAGGCGGCGATCGCGCGCGCCACCTGGCCGGAACAGAAGGCACCGCGGATCCAGGCGATCCTGCGCGCGATCGGGTCGGAGCGCGGCACCCTGACGCTCGACTTCCTGGCCGACCTGACCGTGGAGGAGGCACGCGCCTGGCTGGAGCGGCTGCCGGGGATCGGGCCGAAGACCAGCGCCGCGGTGCTCAGCTTCAGCACCCTGCGCCGGCCAGCACTTCCGGTGGACAGCCACCACCACCGGGTGGCGATCCGCACGGGCTTGATCCCGGCCTCCCTCGCGGTGGGCCCGTCGCACCGCGTGCTGGCGGCGCAGCTGCCGGCCGACTGGGACGCGCAGCAGATCTACGACAACCACGAGGTGCTGATGCTGCACGGCCAGCGCTGCTGCTTCTTCCGCGGACCTGCCTGCGGACGCTGCCCGCTGCTCGACCTGTGCCCGTTCGGGCAGCGGCTGCATGGCCCCGACGCCGGCGCACCGAGCGAGGCGGCGGCCTGAACGGCGGCGCCGTCAGGGCACGGTGATCTCCGGGATCCGGCTGCCGGCCCAGGTCAGCCGCCACAACCCGCCCTGACGCAGGTTCTGCACCAGGCTCGGCCGGAACGCGACCAGGCAGGTGCCGCCCGGGTGGCGCACCGACGGGTAGATCAGCCCGTTGCTGCCGAGCGCCTGCAGGCGGCGCGCCAGGACCTGTCCGGTCGGGTAGGCGGCTTCGGTGTCGTCGCCCAGCACCCCGCCCGGTCGCCGCTCGGCCTCCCCGGCGCCACGCAGGTCGTGGAACGGGCCGATGAAGTCGGCGATCAGTTCGGCGTAGTCGACATGGGTGTCGTAGCGGCCGATGGCGTCGAGCTCGCGGGTCAGGTGGTAGGCGACCTCGCCCAGGGACGTCTGCGCCTCCCAGCCGCAGTACCAGGCGCCGCGCTGTCCGTCGTTGAAGCGGTTGCCGCCCGGCCTGACATGGGTGAAGGCGGCGTTGACGAAGCTGTCGTTCGGCCGCCCGAACACCAGCTCGCGCGGATCGAGCCCCGGCAGCCCGCTGGCCGAGGCCTGGATCCGGCCGTTGGTCACGCCTTCCAGCGCCGCGAGATCGTCCAGCGCCTCCGGCGTCGCCGCCAGCGGCGCCAGCACCGGCGGCTTCAACCGGCCGCTCGGGATCAGGCGCACCGTGTCGCGCTGCGCGATGTCGGCGAGCGGCGGCGCCGGCGGCTCGCCGTGCAGGCCGGGCCCGGCCTCCGGCTCGAGCATGTCCATCGCCTAGAGCCCGCCGCGCAGGGCGTCGACGTGGTTGCGTATCTCCAGCATGCCGGGAATGCCGCGCTCGATCGCCACCGCCAGCGGCGAGCGGCCGCCGAACAGCGGGCCGCGGTTCGGCAGGCGGATCCAGTCGTCGGCCAGCGGCTCGGAGAACAGCAGCCGCAACCCCTTGAAGATGCCGACCAGCACGCTGATCCGCGTCAGCATGTCCTGCGACAGCCGAAGCGTCCGGTCGGTGCGGCCCTGCTTCTTCAGCCGGAACCAGGAGCGTTCCGACATGTCGCCCAGAAGCAGGCAGGTCTCCTCCGTGCTCAGCCGCCACAGCTCGGCGAGCCGGATCATGCCCTCGACGGCGGACGGCGTCAGGCGCAGGCGGGTGGCCGGCTCCGACAGGTTGAGGCCGGTCACCGGGATGGGGATCACCGTCGGCCGGTTGTCCTGGATCGCGTGCATGATGCCTCCTGGCGCTCAATATGCTGCCAAACGGCAGAAAGTTCAACCGCCGTCGAAAAAAAGGCGTGGCCGGGCTCAGCTTGACTGTCCCAACCGCGCTGCGCACATGCGGTGCATGTCCGAGCTCGTCAGCGCCCTGCCCGATCCGTTCGTCGTTCCGGAGGAGGCAAGCGCCGCGGACGCCATCGCGGCGATCGGCGACGAGCTGGCGGTGTTCGACGACTGGATGGAGCGCTACCAGTACATCATCGAGCTGGGCCGGACGCTGCCGCCGTTCCCGACGCAGTGGGCGGACGACCGGCACCGCGTGCCGGGATGCCAGAGCCAGGTGTGGATGGAGTCGGCGGTTGCGGAGGACCGGCTCCGGTTCGCTGGCGCCTCGGACGCCGCGATCGTGTCGGGCCTGGTGGCGCTCCTGCTCCGCGTGTATTCGGGCCGGAGCCCGAAGGAGATCCTCGCCACCGACCCGGTGTTCCTGAAGGAACTGGGACTGCTGGACGCGCTGTCCACCAACCGCGGCAACGGCATTGCATCGATGGCGAAGGCGGTGCAGCGCGCTGCCCGCGCGGCGACCGGAACCGCGGAATAACCAGGATCCGGAACACCGCGGCGCAGCCGGCACTTGCTCGTCGCGCGTCTCGCCCGATCGGCGGCGGATGCGCCACCGCAGCCTTCGAAAGCTCCAGAATGACCGGTTCTCCGGTCCGCCGCATCCGCCCGCTTCCCGGCCTGGTCGGGCTGCTGCTCGTCGCGATCTACCTGTCGAGCTACCTTTCCAATCCTGCGGTGCCCGGCAACACCGGCCGCTCCCCGCTCGGCTGGTGGAGGTGGTGGGACCAGTCGCAATACCTGATGTCGGCGCGATCGCTCGCGCATGCCGATCTGGCGCCGGAGCATCACTGGTATCCGCTCGGCTACGCGGTGCTCGGCGCGCCGTTCACGCGCCTGTCCGTCCTGCACCCGTTCCTGTTGCCGGACCTCGGCTGCCTGCTGCTGAGCTACGTCGCGTTCCTGGTGTTCGCCCCCCGCGTCGGGCTGCCGGCCGCCTTGGCGGCGCCGTCCTTCCTGCTGGCGACCTGCGGCCAGGAGGCGCTCCGCAACGCCTGGGCGGAGCCCTGGAACACCAGCCTGTCCAGCGCCCTGATCTGGTGGTTGCTGGCGATCACCGCGTTGCAGCTGACCAGCCCGGCCGCCACCAGCCGCGCCCGCGTGCGTCGCTTCCAGGTGCTGGGAGCGCTGGCCGCCTCGATTCCCTTTGTCCGGCCGACCGACGGCCTGCTGGTCGCGATCTGGGCCGGAGGGGCTGCCATCCTGGCGGTGCGCAAGCGCATGCTGAGCCCGCGCGACTTGGCGGCGCTGGCCACCGGCGTTCTTGTTCTCCTGGTGCCCGAGGCGGCTCTCTGGCTCGGGATATACGGCACGCACGAAAGTCCGTACATGACCAGTTCGAGGGGGCTGGGCTTCGCGTTCGACAGCGCCGGCTGGAAGACCTACCTGCTGCTGCTGGCGCCGCGTCCCTGGTTCCCGTCGGACGCCGGCATCGTGCAAAGGCTGCCCTGGGTGGTGCCGGGGCTGGGCGGAATGCTGGCAATCCCCTTCATCGCCCGTGGTCTGCCGCGCGACCTGCTCGCGCTGATGGCGGTCATGATCGCCGCCTACTGCCTCCTCTTCTTCTGCTACGTCGACCTGCTCCCGTCCGGGCTCTGGCGCTTTCACAACATCCACTACTTCAAGTGGACGATGCCAGGTCTGGTGCTGCTCGGCATGCTGCTGCTGCGCACCCTGACGTTCGGGCCACGCCGCCCGGCCCTGGCGGCGCTTGCCATGGTGCTGCTTCTGATCGACCTTCGTTTCCCGCCCCGCCCGGCGGCGGCCGCGCAACCGGCCTGGATGATCCAGATCCCCGGGCCGATACCGGGATTTGCCGCGGCCTATTTCGGCCACGTCACTGTGCGGGACGCACGCGGGCCGATGAAGCGGATCCACGACTTCCGGGCGCTTCCCGACAAGGAGGGATGGCGGCTGATCGCGCTCCGCCGGCCGTTCGCCGGCCAGGTCACCGTTGGCGGGCTTGGGCAACAGTGGGACGGGCCGGTAGGGCCGGCCGCGAGGCGATGGACCCGAGGACCGTCCCTGTATCTTCCCTGCTGGCTGCACGCCTGTCCGCTTGATCCATAGCGGAGACGGACGCGCGGCGCGCCCCGCTACAGGATGAAGCGGGACAGGTCGCCCTTCTGCGCCAGCGGGGCCACGCGTTCCCGGACCGCTCCCGCGTCCAGGCGCACGCTGTCGCCCGGGCGGTCGGACGCGGTGAAGGAGATGTCCTCCAGCAGCCGCTCCAGCACCGTCGCCAGCCGGCGGGCGCCGATGTTCTCCACCCGGTCGTTGATGTCGGCGGCGAGGTCGGCCAGCGCGTCGATCGCATCGTCGGAGAACTCGAGCACCACCTTCTCGGTGCCCATCAGCGCGCTGTACTGCTTGAGCAGCGAGTGTTCCGGCTCGACCAGGATGCGGCGCAGGTCGTCGCGGCTCAGCGGCGCCAGCTCGACGCGGATCGGCAGCCGGCCCTGCAGCTCGGGCAGCAGGTCGGACGGCTTGGCCAGGTGGAACGCGCCGGACGCGATGAACAGCATGTAGTCCGTCTTCACCGGCCCGTACTTGGTGGACACGGTGGTGCCCTCGATCAGCGGCAGCAGGTCGCGCTGCACGCCCTCGCGCGACACGTCGCCGCCGCGGAACCCGCCCTCGGAGGAGCGGGCGCAGACCTTGTCGATCTCGTCGAGGAAGACGATGCCGTGCTCCTGCGCGTGCGCCACCGCCTCGCGCGTCAGCGCGTCGTTGTCCAGCAGCCGGTCGCTCTCCTCGCGTGTCAGGGCTATGCGCGCCGCCTCCACCGTCATGCGGCGCGGCTGCCCGGGCTTGCCGAACATCCCCTTCATCATGTCGCCGAGGTTGATCACGCTGCCGGCGGGAACGCCCGGGATGTCCATCTGCCCGATCGGCGAGCCGGGCGCGTCGGACACCTGGATCTCGACCTCCTTCCCCTCCAGCTCGCCGTCGCGCAGCATGCGGCGGAACTTGGACTTGGTGTCGGCGGACGCGGTGGCGCCGACCAGCGCGTCGACCAGACGGTCCTCCGCCGCCTTTTCCGCACCCGCCTGCACGTCGCGCCGCTTCAGCTCGCGCAGCATGTTCAGGCTGACCTCGACCAGGTCGCGCACGATGCTGTCGACATCGCGGCCGACGTAGCCGACCTCGGTGAACTTGGTCGCTTCCACCTTGAGGAACGGCGCCTGCGCCAGCTTGGCCAGCCGCCGGGCGATCTCGGTCTTGCCGCAGCCGGTCGGGCCGATCATCAGGATGTTCTTCGGCACCACCTCGTCGCGCATGCCGTCGGGCAGCTGCGCGCGGCGCCAGCGGTTGCGCAGGGCGATCGCTACCGCGCGCTTGGCATCGTTCTGGCCGACGATGTAGCGGTCGAGCTCCGACACGATCTCGCGCGGGGAGTAGGTCGGCACGTCCATCAGCGGGTTTCCTGCGCGGCGGACGCGTCCAGCGTTTCCACGATCAGCGAATGGTTGGTGTAGACGCAGATGTCGGCGGCGATGCGCATCGCGCGCCTGGCGACCTCCTCGGCGTCCAGCCCGTCCACGGTGAGCAGGGCGCGCGCGGCGGCAAGCGCATAGTTGCCGCCGGAGCCGATCGCGATCACCCCGTCCTCGGGCTCCAGCACGTCGCCGTTGCCGGTCAGGGTGAAGGCGCGCGTCTCGTCCGCCACCGCCATCATCGCCTCCAGCCGGCGCAGGTAGCGGTCGGTGCGCCAGTCCTTGGCCAGCTCCACGCAGGCGCGCTCGAGCTGGCTGGGATAGCGCTCCAGCTTGGCTTCCAGCCGCTCCAGCAGGGTGAAGGCGTCGGCCGTGGCGCCGGCGAAGCCGGACAGGATGGTGCCGCCGGGACCGATGCGGCGCACCTTGCGGGCATTGCCCTTGATCACGGTCTGGCCGAGCGTGACCTGGCCGTCGCCGGCCATCGCCACCTGCGGCCCGCGGCGGACGCACAGGACGGTGGTTCCGTGCCAGCCGACCGGATCGTGACTGGCGGTTGGGTGGATCTGCATGGTTGGAGCAGATGGGGCGCAAGCGCGGCGGCGCAAGCGCGGCCGGCCCCGGAGGCGTCAGGGCAGCGCGGGACGGGCCATCAGCGCCCGCACGGCGGCGACCAGCTCGCTCGGCCGGAACGGCTTGTACATCACCGACTCGTACTGGTTCAGCACCCGGTCCTGCAGCGAGTCCGGGCGTCCGGTGATGTAGATGATGGGCACGGACGGAAACAGCATGCGCGCGATCCCGGCGACGACGAAGCCGTTGCGCCGGGTGCCCAGATCGAGATCGGTCACGAACACCTTCGGCGGCTGCCCGTCACGCAGCACCGTCAGCGCCTCGGCCTCGACCGCCGCGCCGACCGCGTCCAGGCCTTCCTCGCGCAGGGCGTCGACCAGGACGTCGCGGACCAGCGGGTCGTCGTCGAGAACCAGCAGGTCACACATGGTCGGGCCTCCGCGACGCCGCTGACACCATCAAGAAGCGCGGACCGCGCGCGGTTGCATTCCGCAGCGATACCACTTGCAATTGCATTATAAAATCGAAATTATGATCCGGACCGCGGCCGTCGTCGCACAAAGGCATTGCGTCTCCTGCCTTGGGCGGACTACGCCGGAACGTCGTTCTGCCGCGACTGTGCCCGTTCTGCAAGTGCACTGCAGCAAAATTCTGGAGAAGACCGTGATCGTCCACAGCGGTGAAGAGATCGTCGTCCATCAGAACCACGGCACGTCGGATTATCTCCTGGTCACCTTCTGCGAACTGCACAACGAACACGTCGCCCACATGCACTACTTCCTCAAGCCGATCGTCGAGGAAGCGAACATCTCCTGCATCGGGGTCATGACCACGCTCAAGGGGTTCTACCTGTCACCGGAAATGGACGAGGTGTTCCGGATCGTCGAGCGCGAACGGCGCGGCCGGAAGGTCGTGGTGTTCGGCCAGTCGATGGGCGGCTACGCGGCGATCAAGCATTCGCGGGCGCTGAAGGCGGACTACGTGCTGGCGTGCTCGCCGTTCTTCTCCATGGATCCCGACGAGCTGGAGTTCCCGAGCGACCGCCACCGCAAGATACTGCAGCACTCGATGGCGCACCACAACGTGGTCGACCGGCCCCAGTTCAAGGGCATGCGGATCACGGCCGCCGACACCCACGGCCGGGTGGTGGTGTTCTACGACCCGTCCGAGTTCGTCGACGTGTACGACGCCGACCTGCTCCGCAAGTACCTGCCGGACGCCCAGTTCGTCACCGTGCCGCACGCCAACCACGCGGTCTACAACCCGTCCTGGCGCGCCACCATGTTCTCCGACCTGGTGCGCGCGACGCGGTCCGACGACCGCCAGGCCGTGGTGCGGGAGATCAGCCGGATCCGCCGCGGCAACGCCGTGTTCATGGTCCGCTCGCTGCGCAAGGCGTCGCAACGCAAGCCGCTGCTGTGCCTCAAGGCGCTGCAGTCTCCCCGCATCACCGGGCATCCCGACTTCAGGACCATCCTGAACGACCCCTTCAACATGCTCCTGGTCTACACCCTGTTCGCCAGGGGCGACCGCGCCGCGGCGACACGGCACTTCGCCCTGGTCGCCAAGGAGGTGATGCAGCTGCGCGCGCCGGCGGTGGACGTCGGCGACGGCCCGCTGCTCGACACCGTGCTGGGGCAGAAGCGCTGCCTGCTGATGTCCGTCCACGGCACCTTTCTCGGCTACGAGATGGCCGGCCGTTCGATCCGGCTGGAGCCGCAGGTGTTCGGGCGCAGCGACCTGTTCCCGGTGTTCGCCCGCTGGTCGAACGGCGAGTCGAGCTTCTACATCCTGTCGAACGACCGCGAGATCCCGATCTCGCTCAACACCGGCGACGCGGCGTCCAACGACTCCGTTCCGGTGTCGGCGCCGCTTCTGGTCGAGGACGGCGCGAACTGCATCGTCATACGCGACGGCAGCGGCTACCTGAGCGCCCGCAACAACGGGCGGCTCGGCTCCTCCGCCGTGCTCGGCGAGCAGGAACGCTTCATCCCGGTGCCGATGCCGGACCAGTCCAGCGTGCTCAAGGCCGGATCGCTCAACTGGTTCGACCAGGTGATGCTGACCCAGCCGCCGCCGGCGCCGCTGATCGAGAACGACATGTCCGCCGCCCGGCAGCGTCGTACGCCGCGCTGGAGAAGGCTGTTCGCGAGGGCCTGAGCCGGGTCCCGCCCGCCGTTCAGCCGGCGTCCTGCGCCGCCGTCGCCGGCAGGCAGAGCTGGAAGCTGGTGCCGGTCCCCGGCGCGGTGCGGACGCGCACCGCGCCGCCGGTCTGCTGCACGAAGCCGTAGACCATCGACAGGCCGAGCCCGGTGCCGCGTCCGATCTCCTTGGTGGTGAAGAACGGCTCGAAGATCCGCGTGACCACCTCCTCGTCCATGCCGCTGCCGGTGTCGGCGACGCTGATCGCGATCGAGCCGCCGGCCGGCAGCGTGCCCGCCCTGAGCACGTGGCCGTCCTCCTCGCCGTCGCGCAGCAGCCGCGTGCCGAGGGTGATGGTGCCGCTGTCGTCCATCGCGTCGCGGGCGTTGATGCACAGGTTGAGCAGCGCCAGCTCCAGCTGCGCCGGGTCGACCAGGGCGGCCGGCAGGTCCGGCTCCAGCTCCTGGACGATCCGCACCTCCGGCCGGTCGATGCCGCGCGCCAGCAGGTCGTCCATCGCCCGCACCAGCGCGTTCACGTCCACCGCCTCCCTCGCCGTGTCGCGCTGCCGGCTGAAGCTCAGCAGCCGCTGGGTCAGGGCGGCGCCGCGCTCGGCGCCGGCCATCGCGGTGTCGATCAGCCGCACCAGGCGCGCGTCCGCGCCGGCGGCCCGCTGCGCCAGCTCCAGGCTGCCCAGGATCGCGGTCAGCAGGTTGTTGAAGTCGTGCGCCACCCCCCCGGCCATGGTGCCGAGCGCCTGCATCCGGTCCGCCTGGCGCAGCCGGTCCTCCATCAGCTTGGCCACGGTGACGTCGCGCTCGAAGGTCGCGAGCGCCTGGACCACCCCCGCCGGATCGCGCAGCGGCCCGCGCAGGCGCTCCATCCAGCAGGTGCGGCCGTCGCGCTCGATCCGGCTCAGCACCCGGCTGGCGCGGCCGTCGGGTGCCAGCACGCGCCGGTCCTCGGCCTCGACCGCCTGGGCCTCGGCCTCGCCGGCACGTCCCTCCGACAGCGCCCGCTCGGTCCGGCCGAGGCATGTCTCGACCGGATGGCCCAGGCGGGCGGCGGCAACGCGGTTCAGGCGGATGAACCGGTGCTCGGTGTCCTTGAACGACAGGCCGTCGTCGATGCTGTCCATCAGGCCGGACAGCAGCATGCGCTCGTCGCGGAGTGCTGCCGACAGCCGCGCCCGCTCGGCCGCCTGCCGGATCATCGACAGCAGCGCCACCGGCTCCCACGGCTTGTGGGCGTAGCCGGAGATGCGCCCGTCGTTCAGCGCGGCGACCACGGCGCTGAGGTCGGCATAGCCGGTGAGCAGCAGCGCCTCCGCCTGCGTCACCGCACGGGCGCGGGCGAGGAACGCGTCGCCGGTCATGCCCGGCATGCGCTGGTCCGACACGATCACCGCGACCTCGGCATGCTCCGCCAGCAGCTCCAGCGCCCGCACCGGCGAGCTGGCCGACAGCACCCGGTACTCGTCCTCCAGCAGGTCCTCCAGCGCCACCAGGATGTCCGGCTCGTCGTCGACCAGCAGCACGGTGGTCCGGCCCGGCGGACGGAACGGCCCGGAACCCGTGGGGTCACCGGTGCTCACGGCGCCGTCCCCTGCGCCATCGGCACCGACACGGTGAAGCGGGCGCCGCCGTCGGGGATGTCGTCGATGGCGATGCCGCCGCCATGCGCCTGCACCACGCTGTAGGCGATGGCGAGGCCCAGCCCGGTGCCCGAGCCGACCGGCTTGGTGGTGAAGAACGGCTCGAAGATGCGCTCGCGCAGGCCGGCCGGCACGCCCGGACCGTTGTCGCCGATGGCGATGGCATAGACGCCGTCCGTCGCCGTGGTGGTGATGTCGATCCGCCCCTCCTTCGGTGCCGCGTCGCCGGACTCCCGGGCATTCAGCGCGTCGGCGGCGTTGCCGACGATGTTCATGATGACCTGGTTCAGCAGCGCCGGCTGGCACATGAGCTCGCGCGGCGCGTCGTAGCGCCGCGTCACCGTGATCCCGGTTCCGAGCTTGTGCGTCAACAGGGCGAGCACGGTGTCGATCGCGTCCGGCACGTCCACGCTCTGCTGCTCGCTCTCGTCCAGCCGGGAGAACTTGCGCAGGTTCAGCACCAGGTTCTGGATCCGCCTGAGCCCGAGGCTCATGGCGGCGATCCGCTCGCGGCTGCGGGCGAGCTTCGCCGCCGCGGGCTCCGACGCCAGCCCGGGAAGCTCGGCGAGCTGGGCCAGCAGCCGTTCCACCGTGCCCTGGTGCGCCAGGATGAAGGCGAGCGGGTTGTTGATCTCGTGTGCGATGCCGGCGACCAGCTCGCCCAGCGACGCCATCTTGGCCGCCTGCACCAGCTTGCCCTGCGCCTCGCGCAGCCGGTCGTTGGCCTCCTCCAGTGCCTCGGCCAGGGCGGCCTTGGCGGCGCTGGCGGCCGCCTCCTCGCGGGCGCGGTCGACCTCCGCCTGGCGCTGGCGCAGGTCGCCCTCGATCCGTGCGGTCTCGTCCTGCAGCAGCTTGCGCCGCACCACCGCACGGATGCGCAGCGCCACCGCTTCCATCCCCGCCAGCGCCGACACCACGTCGTCCACCCCGGCCTCGTAGGCGCGGGACGGGTCGCCGTCGCCGAGCCCCAGGATGCGGAAGGCCCCGGCACGTCCGCCTCCCGCCGCGGCAGGCCGCGCCTGGCCCGGGTCCCGCTGCAGCGCCTGCTGGCGCGTCCGGTCGAGCCCGGCGCAGAAACCGATGCCGTCGAAGCCCTTCGCCCGCAGGTCGACCACGACGCAGTCGAACCCGTCCGGCGATGCGTCCAGCAGCGGCGAGGCCTCGGCCGGTCCGGCCGCGGGATGCACCTGGTGGCCGTCACGTGCCAGCAGCGTCGCCAGCGCCGCGTCCGCGTCCGGATCGCGCACCAGCAGGATCCTGGCCAGCCGGAACAGGCCCACGCCGGCGCCGAAGCCGGTCGCCGGCGCGTCGGGCGACGAGCCGGAGGTGCCGGGCGGCATGCCGCGCTGGCGCAGCAGCGCCCGGATCCGCAGCACGATCAGCCCGGTGTCGGCGGATTTCGGCACGTAGGCGTCGGCGCCGGCATCCAGCCCTTCCCGCTCCAGCCCGGGCTCCGACGCCTCGGTCAGCATCAGCACCGGGATCGCCTGGGTGCGCACGTTCAGCCGCAGCGCGCGCGCCAGCTCGCCGCCGTTCATGCCCGGCAGGTGGTAGTCGGACACCACCAGGTCCGGCAGGTCGCGGTTCAGCCGGTCGAGTGCGGCTTCCGCGCTGGCGGCGCGGGACACGGTGAAGCCGGCCCGCTCCAGCACGCGGCGGATCTGCAGCGCCTGGGTTTCCGAATCCTCGACCAGCAGCAGGTGCGAGCGCTCGGGCGGCGACGTGGTCATCGCACGCGCTCCCGGGCATCGGGCGCCGTCGGGTCGCCGGGCCGCGGTTGCAGCATCTGCAGGATGCGCGGCGCGATCCCGTCGAGCGGGATGCTGGCGCAGGAGCCGCCCAGGCGCACCGCCGCCGCCGGCATGCCGTACACCACCGCGCTGCTCTCGTGCTCGGTGATGGTGTAGCCGCCGCTGCGACGCATGGCCGCGAGCCCGGCGGCACCGTCCTCGCCCATCCCGGTCAGCAGCACGCCGAGCCCGGCCGCGCCGAGCGCCGCCATCTGCTGAAACAGCACGGTGGCCGAGGGACGCTGGCCCGACACCGGCGGACCGGCCTGCAGCCGCGCCCGGGTGCCGCCGGTGCCGGCGGCGAGGCCCAGGTGCCGGTCGGCCGGCGCCACCAGCACCCGTCCTGGCAGCAGCGGCTCGTCGTCCCGTGCCAGCGCCACGCGCATCGGCACCAGGCCGTCGAGCCAGCTGGCGAAGCCCTCGATGAACGGGGCGCCGATGTGCTGCACCAGCAGCACCGGCAGCGGGAAGCCGGCCGGCAGGGCGCCGAGCAGCCGCGCCAGCGCCGGCGGCCCGCCGGTGGAGGCGGCCACCGCCATCACGGTGGCGCGCGTGCCGTTCCCGGCGGACCCGTCGCCGGTCGACGCCGCCCAGGCGGCGGCGCCCGGTGCTGCGGTCCGCCTGCGGATCACCGGCACCTCGCTCATGATCGCGAGCTGGGTGGCGATCGCGCGCGCGGCCGCCTCGTAGCCGCCGGACAGCAGGCCGCCCGGCTTCTCCACCACCGACAGGGCGCCGGACCGGAGCGCGTTCATCGAGATCGCCAGCGACGCGTCCTCGACCGCGTCGGCGATCACCACGATCGGGGTCGGATGCGACGCCATGATCCGGCGCGTCGCTTCCAGCCCGTCCATGCCGGGAAGCCGGATGTCCATCGAGATCACGTCTGGGCGCAGCCGCGGGATCGCGTCGAGCGCCTCCTCCGCCGACCCGACCGCGCCGACCAGCACCAGACGCGGGTCGCCCTCGACCACCAGGGCGAGCAGGCGGCGGATCACCGCGGAATCCTCCACCACGAGCACCCGCGCCGGGACCCGGCCGCTCACGGCAGCAACTGCCCGATGGTGGCCAGGAGCCTGCCCTGGTCGAACTCCTGCTTGGCGATGTACGCCCTGGCGCCCAGCTCCAGGCCGCGCTTCACATCCGACTCGGCGCTGCGCGACGTCATCAGCACGGTCGGGATCCCGCGCAGCCGCGGGTCGGCGTTCATCGCCGCCAGCAGGCCGAACCCGTCCAGCCGCGGCATCTCCACGTCGGCGACCACGACATCGACCTCCCATTGCGCCGTGCGCAGCATGCCCAGCGCCTCCATCCCGTCCACCGCGATCAGCACCCGGTAGCCCTGCGCCTGCAGGATGGTCTTCTCCAGCGTCCGGGTGGTGATGGAATCGTCGACGACCAGGATCGTTGCCTGCGGCCTCGCCGCTTCCGGTCGCGACGCCTCCCCGGCCGGCGCCGGCGCGTCGGCCGGCACCGCGGGCAGCGCCGCGCGCAGCCGCGCCACCAGCGCGTCGGGCTCCAGCACCGGCACCGGACGGCCCTGCTCGACCAGCGCCATGCCCGCCACCAGCTCCCGGTCGAGCCCGACCAGCTCCGGCGCGCGCACCAGGAGGCTGCGCACCTCGCGCAGCCGCTCGACCACCAGCCCGAACCGGCCGCCGCTCCCGGACAGCACGGCGACCGGCAGGACACGGTCCGGGTCGCGCAGCGCGTCGCTGCCGTCCAGCAGGCGCGCCAGCGCACCCAGCTCGAGCAGCCGCTCCGGCAGCGCATCCTCCGGCAGCGCACCCTCCGGCAGCGCACCCTCTGGCAGCGCACCCTCCGGCAGCCGGGCGACCGGCCTGTTCTCCAGCCGCTGCACCGCTGCCGGCGGCACGCGCAGCAGCCGCGCGACCGCGTTGGCCGGAAGCCCGAACACGTGGCCGCCGGCCTCCACCAGCAGCAGGACCTGCCGGCGCGCCGCAAGCGGCACCGACACCAGCAGCTCGGTGCCGCGGATCCGTCCGGCCCGGTCGCGCCGGCAGCGCATCCGGGCGGTCCCGTGCAGCCGGTGCGCCGCCTCGGCCACGATCGACAGCCCCATGCCGCGGCCGGACAGCCGGTCGACCGCGGCCGCGGTGGAGAAGCCCGGCTCGAACACCAGCGCCAGCAGCTGCGCCTCGTCGGGAGCCGGCGCGTCGGCCGCCAGCAGGCCGCGGGCGCGTGCGGTGGCGGCGATCGCCGGGAGGTCCGGGCCGGCGCCGTTGTCGGTCACGGCAAGCTCCAGGCGGCCGCGTCGGGAGCGGAGCGACAGCCCGATCTCGGCCCTCGCCGCCCCGTCACGGTCCTGCGCAGCCGCCACCCGGCGCAGGCCATGGCTCACCGCGTTGCGGAGCATCTGGATCGCCGGATCGCGCAGCGCCTGCAGCACCCGCCGCTCGGCACGCAGCGCCAGGCCGGACAGACGCACCGCCACCTCGTCGCCCTGCTCGCGGGCGAGCTCGCGCGCCATCCCGGCCAGCGGCTCGAACACGCTGTCGGCCCCGACCAGGGTCACGCGTTCCATCCCGCTGCGCACCGCCTGCGCCGCCTGGTCGAGCTGCCAGTCCCGCGCGGCGCCGGACCGCCGCTCCGCGCTCACCTGCCGCGACAGCTCGCGCAGCCGCAGGTCGAGCTCGCCCGGTGTTCCGGTCTCGGACAGGCGGACCAGGGCGCGCAGCTCGGCCTCGGTCCGGGCCAGCACCGTGCGCACGCGGTCCTGCTGCTGCATCGCGTCCGACCACGCATGCACCGCCTCGCCGAGATGGTCGATCTCCGCCGCCTGCACCCGAAGCAGCGCCTGGTCGGCCGGCGGCAGGAGGTCCGGAGCCGCCGCGCTGCCGGCGGCTCCGTCGGGGCCGGCAGCGGCCGGCGGCGCGGCGTCGGGCGCCCGCATGCGGGCCTCGATCGAGTCGAGGCCGCGCGCCACGGTGGCGGCCGCATCGGCCGGCAGCGCCGCGTCCCGCTCGACCGCGCGGTAGAGCAGGGTTTCCAGCCCGTGCGCGATCGACTCCACCTCCGGCAGCTCCACCGCGCGCGCGGCACCCTTCAGCGAGTGGGCACGCCGGAACACGTCGCGCAGGGCTGCGCCGGACACCGGGCCGGCATCGAGCGCCGCCCGCATGGCGTGGAGGTGCTCGCGGTACTCGGCCTCGAACGCCGCCAGCAGTTCCCGTCGCAGCTCCGGCTCGTCCACCGCGCCGGCGCCCCGTCAGATCCGGAACCGTTCCGCCACCGCGAGCAGCCGGCGCGACAGCTCGCCGAGCCCCAGCGCCGCGCCGTCGAGCTGCCTGGTGCCGGACGCGGTCTGCTGGCTGGCCTGGCGTATGTTCTGCAGCGCCGCCATCACCTGCTCGATCCCCAGCTGCTGCTGGTTGGTCGAGGCCACGATCTGCTGGAAGGTCTGCACCGCGTCCTGGATGCCGGCCGCCATCTCCTCGATGGTCGCCTCCGCGGCCTCGGTGCGCCTGGCGCCGGCGGCGCCCCGCTTCACCGCCTCCTCGGTCAGCATCACCGAGGTGTTGATGCCGCGCTGGATGTCGCCCAGGATCGAGCGCACCTGCGCGGTGGCATCCCTGGCCTGGTCTGCCAGCACCTTCATCTCGGTCGCCACCACCGCGAAGGAGCGGCCGTGCTCGCCGGCGGAGGCGGCCTCGATCGCCGCGTTCAGCGCCAGCAGGTGCGAGCGCTCGGAGATGTCGTTGACGCTGGTGACGATCTCGCCGATCGCCTGCGTCTTCTCGCTCAAGGAGACGATGTTGGCCGCCACCGCCTCGCCCTGCACCTGGATCTGCTCCATCGCGCGCCCGGTCTCCTGCACCGCGTGCAGGCCGCTGGCGCTGGCCAGCGTGGTGGCCTGGGCCGACGCGATCACCTCCTGCGCCCGCCGGGAGATCTGGGTGCCGGAATGGGCGATCTCGTCCACGGTGGCGGCGGTCTCCTGCACCGCGGCCAGCTGCTGCTCGACGCCCGCCGCCTGCTGCTGCGCCTGGGCGCGTATCTCCGCCACCGACACGTTCAGGTTCTCGGTCGCCTCCCGGCTCTGGCCGGCGATCTCGCGCAGGTTCTCGACCATGCGGTTGAGGGTGGCTCCCAGCCGGCCGATCTCGTGCCGGGCGTCGTCCGGCGCCCGCACCGACAGGTCGCCGGCGCCGACCCGGTCGATCACCGCGGAGAACATGTCGAGCGGCCCGGACACGGTGCGCCGGATCAGCCAGGTCAGGACCAGCGCCGCGACGACGGCGATCAGCAGCGCCAGCAGGATCGACACCCAGCCCTGCCGGTACACCTCCTCCGCGCGCCGCTGCCCCGCCTGCACCCCGACGTCAAGGGTGGCGACCGCCTGCCGGATCAGCCGGTCGAAGTCCGCCCGCTCCCCCGACAGCCGCGGATCGGCCGCCATCACCGTCTCGGTGTCGCCGGCGCGCATGGCGGCGAACATGGCCTCGGTGTCGGCGCGCATCTGACGCAGCTGCACGTCGGCGCCTTCCATCGTGCCGGCGATCGCGTTCCAGGCCTGCAGGCGGGCGGGATCGTGGGCCAGGTTGGCGAAGGCGGTGATCGCCTGCCGCGCTTCCGCCAGCCGGGTCTCGGTCAGCGCCGCCTGGCGCTCCCAGTCGGAGATCCGCGCGTCGATCTCGGCGCCGGCCGGCCCTGCCCGGTCCGGATGGCGGAGGAAGCTGTTGGTGGCGACCAGGCGCAGCGAGGACATCTGGTCCTGCGCGTCGTGCACCGCGTCGGTCAGGCGGTAGGCGGCGATGTCGCGGGTCACGATGTTGTCCGTGGTCTCCCGCACCGCGCCGATCTGCTGCAGCGCGAAGCCGCCGAGGCCCACCATCAGCAGGATGGTCAGGCCGAAGCCCAGGAGGATGCGCAGGGAGATGGACAAGGGCGTCAGGCTCCGGCCGGATCCGGGGAGGACCGGTCCAGCGCCAGGATCGCGTCGCGCAGGACCGCAGGGTCGATCAGCAGGGCCAGGCGCCGGTCGTCGGCACCCTCCCGGCCTGCCAGGAGGGCATGCCGCTCGTCGCCGGCCGGCCGCAGGGGCAGCAGGCCGAGCACGCGGTCGACACGCAGCGCCGCGTCCGGAGCCTCGCCGCGCAGCAGCAGCATGACACCACTTGATGACACCATTCCGCTCGGCCCTCCGCCGAGCAGCCGGGCCAGCTCCAGCAGGCTGTAGACCCGGCCGCCATGGCTGAACGCCCCCAGCACGGTGCCCACCGCCGCCGGCACCAGCAGCGGCACGACATGGCAGCGATACGGCTGCACCTCCGCCACCGAGCCCGGCTCCAGGGCGTAGAGTTGGTCTCCGGTCTCGCAGACCAGTCGCGGCGGAAGCTGCCTGTCCGGATCCGCCGCCAGGCCGCGCCTGGCCAGTGCCGCCGTGCGCGCATCCAGGACCTGGGCCCGGAACCTGCTGCCGGGGTCCGGCGGAACCGTCACGGCGCGTCCGGACCGGCCATCGGCGCTGACGGAAGGCCGCCCAGCCAGTCGAGGCGAACCAGGCGGCGCAGCCGGCCGGCGGTCATGCCGTCGCCGCACAGGAGTTCGGCATCGTCCGGCAGGCCCGCAGCCAGGCGACCGGCCTCCGCGATCGACCGGCGGCCCGGAACGAGTTGTCCCTGATCGGTCAGCAGCAGGCCGAGATGGTAGTGCGCCATGGCGAACTGCTTACAAAGGTAGATCGCGCGCCGGAAGTCCGCTTCCGCGTCCGTTTCCCGTCCGAGCGTCCGTTCGAGCAGTGCCGCGTAGAAGAACAGGGGCGCGCAGAGCGGGTAGCGTCCGATCTCGTTGCGGCACAGGCGCCAGGCCGCGTCCGGCGCTCCCGAGTCCGCGAGGCTTCTTACCCGTTCGACCGCCTGCGCCTGGTTGCCGAGGTCCGGTTCCGGTGCAGGCGCAGGCGGCGACACGTGCTGTCGATGGCGTCGCGTCGGAGACAGCGGGCGTGTCGGGCGCGGGATCGGCTGCGGGGCAGCCGGCGCTCCGCTGCGCATCCAGGCGACGGTGCCGTCCAGCGGCACCGGACGCAGCCCTGCCGGCTCGAACGCGCCTGCCTCGGCATGTCCCAGCAGCAGCCAGCCGTCCGGCGCCAGCGACGCCTCGAAGCGGCGCAGCAGCGATTGCACCCGGTCTGGATGAAAATAGATCAGCACGTTGCGGCACAGCAGCAGGTCGTACTGCGGCAGGGTCGACGGGTCGGCCTCGATCAGCCCGAGCAGGTTCTGCCGCTCGAACCGCACCATGCGCTGGAACGCCGGACGCAGCCGCCACCGGGTCGCGTGCGGCCCCGGCACGGCGACGAAGTCGCGCCGCCGCTCCGCCTCGGGCAGCGAGCGCAACGCCCACTCGCCGTATTCCGCCGCGCGCGCGGCCGCCAGCGCAGCCTCGCTGATGTCGGTGCCGAGGATGGAGATCGACCAATCCGGGAGATGCTCGCCGAGCAGGCGGTGCAGCAGGATGGCGACGGAGTACGGTTCCGCGCCGGTGGAACAGCCGGCACTCCAGATCCGCAGGGTGCGGCTGGCCGCGCGCTCGCGGATCAGGGTCGGCAGGACCGTCCGGTCCAGCGCCGCGAACTGCTCGGCGAACCGGAAGAAGAAGGTCTCGCCGACGGTGATCTCGTCCTCGAGCGCCGACCATTCGGCATCGGAATCCGGACCACCTTGCAGCAGGGCGAGATAGGCCGCGGCGTCGACGCGGCGCTGCGCCATGCGGCGCAGCACACGCTCGCGCAGCAGCGGCTCCTTGTCCTCGTAGTAGTGGTGCAGCGTGTGCCGGATCACCAGCGCCTTGATCGCGGCGAACGTGCCGGACGGATCAGCCGGCTGCATCGTGCGCCGTCGACCCTTCCCGCTCCGGCGCGCGCCAGGCGCCGGCGCGCGACCGCGCGGCCTCGGCGAGCGCATCGAGACGGGCCCGCTCGTCCCGGCGCAGGATCAGGTCCGGGTCCAGCAGCATTACCGGCTCGTCCTCCACCAGCACCCGGCGGCTGATGCAGCCATGCTGCCAGGGATCGGGCGTGGCATCGGCCGGAGCGTCGGTCGCTTGCGCGAAGCCGGTGGCACGGTCCACCAGCAGCGTCACGTCGTCGAGCCGGAGCAGGTGGCGATACAGCCCCTCCCCGTCCTGCGGGGTCGGATCGAAACGCAGGCCAAGCAGCCGTGCGAGGTCCAGAACAGGCAAGGTGCTCCTGCCGAACGAGAAGAAGCCGGCCACGGCGGCGGGCAGGCCGGGGCGGCGCCACAGCCGGGGCAGCGGCAGGCACTCGCGCACGCACGCCGCCGGCAGGGCAAGGCGGTGGTCTGCGAGCATGAACACCAGGACCCGGTCGGCCATGGCGGGAGCAGACAGGGACGGCATCGTCCAGTCAATCCGACGCTTGACGGCACAATCACGAGATGGGAACATTTTAAGAACAAAAAGGAGCCGCCATGGTCCCGCGTCCGAACTTCGTCGAGCTGCCGTCGCGCGACATCGACGCCGCGCGCTCGTTCTATGCCGCCTCGTTCGGCTGGGAGCTGGTCGGCTATGGCCCGAGCTACGCCTGCACCCTGACCGGTGACGTCGATGTCGGGCTGCAGGCCGATCCCGAGGAGGTCACGCAGGCGCCGCTGCCGGTGATCCTGGTCGCCGACCTGGAAGACACGCAGGCACGGGTGGAGGAGGCCGGCGGACGCATCGTACGCGCCATCTTCTCGTTTCCGGGCGGACGGCGGTTCCACTTTCTCGACCCCAACAACAACGAGGTGGCGGCGATGCAGGCGGACGCGTCCAGCGACGCCTGAGCCCGCCGCCGGGCGGCAGGACGGACCTTGCCGGGCAGCAGGCAAGCCGTGAGGCGGACGGCTTCGTGTCGAGGTTCCGCGGGACCGGCACCAGCGACGCAGCCCGGTCGGGCGGGCTAGTGGACGGCGTGGTTGAAGCTCTGGACGTCGGACGGGCAGGCCCGGACCTCCCGCGGCCGGAGGGTGGCCAGGTTCGAGATCCAGCACTGGTCGAACACGGAACAATAGCACGCGCCGAAGGTGATCGAGTCCGAGGCCTTCAGGAACAGCTCGGACATGTCGTGCTGCTCCGGCGACGCCGGCACCTCCAGCACCGCCCTGTTCTCGCCCGGCCGAAGCACCTCGTTTGCCGGATCCGCGATCGACAGCCCGGCCGGGACCTGCGCGTGCCGGGCCTCCGGCGTGGAGGCGAGCCCGCAGCAGGAGCGCAGCAGGGCGTACAGGTCGGGGACCAGCCTTCCCTGATAGAACACCTGGAAGGTCTGGAGCTTGGCGGGGCCGATCCCGGCATTGACCAGCAGGATCCGTGTCGTGCTGCGGGTCGAATACTCGCCGTCGATCTGCAGGAACGGCCAGGAGTTCGCCTCCACCAGGTGTGCGTTCTCCTGCACCAGCTGCCGCTCGATCCGGCCGTGCTCGACGGCGACGTAGAGCGAGACGGCGGAGATGAACACGGCCGACAGCGCCAGGATCAGGTCAATGCGACGGTGCCCGACCGGGCGCGGATGGGCGTGGACGTGATCGACACCGGTCTGTATCGGCGGCTCGGACATGCTGGACACGTTTCCGGAACCGCCAGGGTGGCGTTTCCGGTCCCTTCGAAGCTAGCGGTGCAGGAGCTGGCCCGGCAGGTTCTGCCCCGGAGGGGGCGCCATGCTTGTTGGCCAGGTCGGCACGTTTGCAACCTCGAGCTCGCTGATCCCCAGCGCCTTCGCGATCTCCCTCTTTTCCGCCAGCCGGATCTTCGCCGGCTGCAGGAACTCCAGCAGGTTGGCGCCGATGCCGAACGCGCCGCGCTCGTTCTGCTTCTGGATGACCTTCATCGGGTGCTCGGTCTCGCCCTTGAAGCCGTTCTCCGTCGCCGAGTCGATCCGGTTGTCGGCGGTGTCCTCGATGACACGGGTGCCCCGGTCGCCGAAGTCGAACACCAGCAGGATGCGGCTCTTCTGGATGCTCTTGTTCGGCTTGTACTCGGAGTCGAGCTTGAACACCCAGAACGCCTTGCGCGACCGCACGCCGTTGAAGGTCCAGGAGAACTTGCCGTTCTTGTAGTTCGCCATGTCCGGCGAGTTCTTGTCCGTCCAGCGGTAGTAGAGCGTCATGGCGGATCGGGCTCCCGGCGATGCCGGCCCCATGCGGCCGGTCGACGTTCTAGCGCATGCCCGGCACGATGTCGCAAGCCGGACGGTCGGCGGCGTGGTTGCGCGCCACCATCAGCCGCAGCGGCAACCGCGCATCCGACACGTGCAGCGGCGTGGTGCCGGCCGGATCGCCGTCGGCCTGGGCAGGACGCCCGGCCTCGTCCAGCAGGGCGATCTCGCTGGCGCGGCGATGTACCAGACCCGGCACACGGCCGAGCAGGTTGAGCGGAAGCGCGGCGCCTGCCAGCAGGGCCGCCGCTATGCCGGCGTGCTCGAACAGCATCACGGAGAAGCCGGGCGCGTCCGTTCGGGCCTCCGGCGCCAGCAGGTACGGGCCGCCATACAGGCTGCCCTTGGCAATGATCACGCTGCCGGCAACCGCCGCCTCGCCGTCGATGCGCAGGCGCACCGGCGCGAAGTCGTAGCGCGGCAGCTCGCGCAGGGTCTGCAGCACGTAGGCGCCCTTGCCCAGCGCGCGTTTCGCCGGCCGGGAGATGCGGTGCACGACGTGGGCGTCGAAGCCGATGCCCAGCATCTGCACGAACAGGCGGCTGCCGGAGCGGCCGCGCGCGATCCCGGGCCACAGCGGGACGGTGCGACCGTTGGCGAGGATCGAGGCGAGGCCGTTCGCATCGGTCGGCAGCCCCAGCTCGTGCGCAAGCACGTTGGCGGTGCCGAGCGGGATGATCCCGAGCGGCGCGTCCAGCCCGTCCAGTCCAGAAGCGACCTCGGCGATGGTGCCGTCGCCGCCGGCGGCCACCACCAGCTCCGTGCCCTGCCGTGCCGCGTCCCGCGCCAGGCTGCCGGCGTGCCCGGCATGCCGTGTCTCGACCACCTCCAGCCGCACGCCGTGTGCGACCAGCACGTCCAGCACCCGCCAGAGCCGGCTGACCCGCCTCCGTCCGGCGGTCGGGTTGTAGATGACGAGCATGGCGCAGCATAGCGGGATCCGGCACCGCACGCGGATGACGATCTCGGGTCGCCGGCGCCCGCGAGGCCGACGTCGCCTTCATCATGCAAACGTCACGATTCCCGTCGCGGAGCCGCCGTATAGCGCTGCTGGACGCTGCACTACCGGCCGGCACGAGTCGACCTGGCGTTGCGGAGAACGGTGTTCATGAACGCCATCACGGTCGAGCCGGCAGGTCCGGCTGTCGAGACCATGCACTACCGGGCAGTGTTCCTGTCCGACGTGCATCTCGGCACCCGCGGCAGCCGCGCCGAGTTCCTGGCCGACTTCCTGTCCCACACGCGCTGCGACACGCTCTACCTGGTGGGCGACATCATCGACGGCTGGCGCCTGCGACGGTCCTGGTACTGGGACGGCCACCACGACCGCGTGCTCCGCCTGATCCTCGCTGCGGCGAACGCCGGCACGGAGGTGCTGTACATCCCCGGCAACCACGACGAGATGATGCGGGCCTGGCTGCCGACCCGTCTGGAGATCGCCGGGATCAGGCTGTGCCGCGACGCGGTGCACCAGACCGTCGACGGCAGGCGGCTGCTGGTGATGCATGGCGACGAGTTCGACAGCGTGGTGCGCTATGCCCGCGTGCTCGCCCTGCTCGGCGACCGTGCCTATGCCGCCTCGCTGGTGGTCAACCGCTGGTTCAACCTGCTGCGCCGCCGGCTCGGCCTGCCGTACCGCTCGCTGTCTGCCTGGCTGAAGCGGCAGGTGAAGGGGGCGGTCAAGGCGATCGACCGGTACGAGCTGGCCCTGGCCGCGGAAGCGCGCGGACGGGGACTGGACGGCGTGGTGTGCGGCCACATCCACCATCCTGAGATGCGCGAGATCGACGGCGTGCTCTACCTCAACGACGGCGACTGGGTGGAAAGCTGCACCGCCCTGGTCGAGCACGCCGACGGCAGGCTGGAGCTGATCGACTGGGCAAGCCGGCGCGGCCTGTCGTTCCTGGGCACGCGTCCGGCCAGCCCCGCGTCGCGACCGGCGCCCAGACCGGTCACGGCATGAGCCGGGCCGCAGCCGGCGTGCGCCGGATCCTGATCGTGTCCGATGCTTGGACGCCGCAGGTGAACGGCGTGGTCCGCACCCTGTCCACCGTGGCGGGCGAACTGCGGGAGATGGGGCACGTCGTCGAGGTGGTGGGGCCGGACCGCTTCCGCACCCTGCCCTGCCCGACCTATGCCGAGATCAGGCTGTCCCTGCTGCCCGGACGACGGCTGGAACGGATCATCGCCCGGTTCGCGCCGGACCGGCTGCACGTCGCCACCGAAGGGCCGCTCGGCGCCGCGGCGCGGCGCTGGGCGGTGCGCCGGCACCTGGCCTTCACCACCTCGTTCCATACCCGATTCCCCGAATACCTCCACGCCCGGACCGGCCTGCCGCTCGCGCTGTCCTACCGGGTCATGCGCCGGTTCCACAACGCGTCGGCGGGCACGCTGGTGGCGACGGACACCCTGCGACGCGAGCTGGCCGGGCGCGGCTTCCGCCACCTCGTTCCCTGGTCGCGCGGCGTGGACCTGGCCCGCTTCACGCCCGAGCCGCGCCGCGACTGGTCGGCGGAGCACGGGCTGCCGCGGCCGGTGTTCCTGTATGTCGGCCGGATCGCGGTGGAGAAGAACATCGAGGCCTTCCTCGACCTCGACCTGCCCGGATCCAAGGTGGTGGTCGGCGGCGGCCCGCAGCTGCCGCAGCTCAAGGCGCGCCATCCGGGCGTGGTGTTCACCGGACCGCTCGCGGAGGCCGAGCTGTCGGCGGCCTACGCCGGCGGCGACGTGTTCGTGTTCCCCAGCCGCACCGACACCTTCGGCCTGGTTCTGTTGGAAGCGCTGGCCGCCGGCGTGCCGGTGGCGGCGTTCGACGTGACCGGCCCGCGCGACGTGCTGTCCGGCACCGACGGCCGGGTGGGCACGGTGTCAGACGACCTGCGCGGTGCCGCTGTTGCAGCCCTCCGCGCCGACCGCGCCGCCTGCCGCGCCCATGCCGAACGCTTCAGCTGGCGGGCCTGCGCGCAGGTATTTCTCGACGCTCTGGTGCCTCTTGACGCCGCTGCCACGGTGGCGGCCGATGCCGCATGCCGTCCCGCACCCCCTCGTCCCGGTCCGCCTCGACCGGCTTCATTCTCGCCACCATCGCGCTCGACGCCCTGAGCTTCGCCGTCGTGATCCCGGTGGTGCCCGACCTGGTCATGCAGATCGGGCACCTCCGTCACGCCGCCGCCTCACTGTGGGTGGGCGCGATCTTCTCCGTGTTCGCGTTCATGCAGTTCGTGTGCGCGCCGATCCTGGGCGGGCTCAGCGACCGGTTCGGGCGCCGTCCGGTGCTGCTGGCCTCGCTGGCCGCGCTGGGGGTGAACGCACTGCTGTGGACGGTGGTGCCGAACCTGTGGTGGCTGCTCGCGCTGCGGGTGGTCGCGGGGGGCCTCGCCGGCAACGCCACCGCGGCCATGGCCTATATCGGCGACGTCACGCCGCCCGACGGGCGCGCCCGGGCGTTCGGGCTGGTGGGAGCGATGTTCGGCCTCGGCTTCGTGGTCGGCCCGGCGCTGGGCGGCTGGCTCGGCAGCATGTGGATCCGGCTGCCCTTCCTGGCCGCGGCGGTGCTGATCGGGATCAACGTGCTCTACGGGCTGCTGGTGCTGCCGGAAAGCCTGCCGCCGGAGCGGCGCCGGGCGTTCTCCTGGCGCAGGTCCAACCCGCTCGGCACGCTGACGCTGTTCGTCGCGAGCGGCCCGATGCGGCGGCTCGGGCTCGCCTGGAGCTGCGGCTGGCTGGCGCTGGGCGCGCAGCAGAGCAGCTTCATCCTGGCCAACCAGATGCGGTTCGGCTGGACCACCGCGGAGAACGGCCTCGCCCTGGCGCTCGGCGGCATCGCGCAGGCGCTGGTGCAGGGCGTGCTGGCAGGCCCGGTGACGCGCAGGCTCGGCGCGCGCCGGACCGCCCTCGCCGGCTACGGCTTCGCGATCGCCGGCTACGGGGCGCTCGCCTCGGCCACGCGCGGCTGGGTCATGCTGCCGGCGATCCTGCTGCTGGCGGCTGGCGCCCTGATCAACCCGGCGATCCAGTCGGTGCTGTCGGTCGCTGCCGGCCCGCAGCGCCAGGGTGAGGCGCAGGGCGGCCTCAGCTCGCTGCAGGGGTTGAGCATGGTGGTCGGGCCGTTGTCGACCGGCCTGGTGTTCACGGTGGCGACCCGGCCCGGCAGCGCCCTGCATTGGGCCGGGGCACCCTTTGCGCTGGCTGCCCTCGTCTGCATGGTCGGGATGGCGGCGGTGTCGTCGCTGCGGCGCGAGGACAGGGCCACGCGGATGGCGGACGCGTCGACCGGCGTGGCGGACTAAGCTGCGTGTTGCCGTGCCGGCGGCAACGGGGTTAGCTGCATCCGTCGGCGGCAGGCCGGATCGCCGCGCGCGTCGCCGGCACGAGGAGGAAGCGCATGACCGGCACGATCGAGACCCGGAGCCGGCCCGATGCCTGGACCCGGCGGCGGGTCGACCGGTGGCGGACCCCCCTGCTGCTGGTGCGGCTCGGCGTGTGGAGCGTGCTGCACGCCCTGTTCTACTTCCTGCAGCAGCTGGCCGAGCTACTGGCGCCGCTGCTGCTGGTCGCGGGCCTCGGTTGGTGGGCGCTCCCCCGCGTGGTCGGCGCCGTCACCAGCGAGACCGCCAACACCGACAGCCAGGCGCACGACATCCTCAACAGCATCTCCGGCACCATTCCCACCGGCATGCACCTTGCCGGCCACTGGGTCACGCCGGGCAGCCTGATCGTCGACGGCCTGCTGCTGATGGCGGTCGCGGCGGTCGGCGCCACCCTGTCGGCGCTCGCCGCACGCGGCATGTGACGACGGGCCTCAGCCGTGTGGCGGTCGCGGCAGCAGCCGGTAGAGCCGAAGGCTCGGCGGCCAGCGGTGGGCGATCATCGGGCGCCAATGCCAGAAGGCGAACAGGGCGAAAGCGATGATCGCCAGGCTCAGGATCCAGAGCCCGAGCAGCAGCACCTCCTCGCGTCGGGGAGCGCGCAGGACCAGCCAGGACGTCCGGGCGCGCGCCGGACGCATCGACAAGGCTTCCCGCCCTTCCGGTTCCGGGCCGGGATCAGGCAGCGGACGTTCCGGGATCGTCGACGTGCCCATCGCCGCTCCGGCCGGATCGAGCTCCCCCACAGCGTCCGGTGCCGGCGGCAGCTCGCGCCACTCGGCGCCGCACCTGGCGCAGCGCAGCCGCCGCGGACGAGCCAGGGCCGCAATCTCGTACGCGGTGGCACAGGACGGGCAGAGGACGTGCATGGGCGGCGAAGCCTACTCCATCTCCGAAGCGCCAGCCTGCCACCGAATCCTGTAGAATCGCTAAATGCGCGCCCTGTCCCGCCGCCTGGCCGATCCGGCATGATCCAGCTGCAGCAGGTCGGCCTGCGCTATGGCGGCGGACAGGTCGAGGTGCTGCGCGGCATCGACGCCGAGATCCCGGCCGGCGCGTTCCGCTGGGTGCTGGGCGCGTCCGGGGCCGGCAAGTCCAGCCTGCTCCGCCTGCTGAACCTGAGCGTCAGGCCGAGCGGGGGGCGGATGGAGCTGTTCGGGGTGCCGGTGGCGCGGGCACGCCGGGCGGCGCTGGCCCGGCTGCGCCGGCGCACCGGCATGGTCTACCAGGAGCTGCGCCTGCTGCCGGAGCTCACCGCGTTCGACAACGTGGCGCTGCGCCTGCGCCTCGACGGGCTCCCCGAGGAGAAGGTGGAGGCCGAGGTGACCGAGATGCTGCGCTGGGTCGGACTTGGCCGGAAGCTGCACGTCCGGCCGACCGCCCTGTCCGGCGGCGAGCAGCAGCGGGTGGCGGTGGCGCGCGCGGTGGTGCACCGGCCGCCGCTGCTGCTGGCGGACGAGCCGACCGGGGCGCTGGACGAGGCGCAAGGCGAGCGGCTGATGCAGCTGTTCGGGGAGCTCAACCAGATGGGTTCCACAGTGCTGGTCGCGACCCACAACGAGGCGCTGGTGCGCCGCCACCCCAACCCGGCGCTGCGGCTTGAGCGCGGCCGGCTGGTGGAGCATGGCTAGGCGTGCGCCGGGAGGGCGACCCGACGGGCTCGGGCTGCGCCGGGCGATCTCGGACCGGCTGCTGCCCGGCCTGGTCGCGGCCATGGCGTTCCTGGCGGCCCTGGCGCTGTCCGGCGCGGTCGGTGCCTCGCTGCTGGCGCAGCGCTGGAGCGCCGGCGCCGCTTCGGTGCTGACGGTGCAGGTGCCGCGTGGCGACGAGCCGTCGGTGGCACCGCCTTCGGGCACGGCGCAGAGCCGGATCGACGCCGTGATGGCGGTCCTGGGCTCGCAGCCGTCGCTGGCCGAGGTGAAGCGGCTCGACCGTGCGGCGCTGGCGCGCCTGCTGTCGCCCTGGCTCGGCGAGGACGCCGGCTCCATCGCCCTGCCGCTGCCCGCGGTGGTGGAGCTGCGGCTGCGCCCGGAACGCACCGTGCCGGCTGGCCTGGAGGCCCGGCTGCAGCAGGTGGCGCCGGACACCTTGCTGGAACGCAACGGCAGCTGGAGCGACCGTCTGGTGGCGCTGACCGACAGCCTGCAGGCCTGCGCCGCTCTGGCGCTCCTCGTGGTCGGGTCGGTGGCGGTGGCGGTGGTCGCGGCGGCGACGCGGGCCGGGCTTGCCGTCCGGCGCCAGGCGATCGAGATCGTGCATGGGCTGGGCGCCACCGACAGCTACATCGCGGGACGGTTTGCCGGGCGTGCCACCGCGCTGGCGACCCTGGGCGGCGCGGTCGGCACCGCGCTGTCGGTGCCACTGCTGCTGACGCTGTGCCACTTAGCCGCGCCGTTTGCCGTCGCCGGCGCCAGCGGTCCGGTGCCGGGAGCCGCGCCGCCGGCCTGGTCGCCGGGGACCCTGGCACGGGTGCCGCTGCCGCTCTGGCTCGCCCTGCCGCTGCTGCCGCTGACCGCTGCCGTCATCGGCTGGAGCACCGCGCAGGTCACCGTCCGCACCTGGCTGCGGCGGCTGCCGTGACCACAGGACCATCTGACCGGCCGCAGCGCCGCGTCGACCTGATCCTGCTCTCGGCGTTGCTGTCGGCGCTGGCGCTGGCTTGGTGCGGCGGCTTCGCCTGGTTCGCCTATGGCGCGACCAGGGCAGCCCCACCGGTCCCGCCATGCGACGGCATCGTCGTGCTCACCGGCGGCGCCGGACGCATCGAGGCGGCGCTGGACCTGCTGGCGCAGGGCCGTGCCCGGCTGATGCTGATCTCCGGCGTGTCGGAGCGCCTGGAGCTGCAGGAGGTGGTGCACGCCGCCGGTCGCACCCTGTCGCCGGCGCTGGCAGGCCGGATCTCCCTCGGCCACAGCGCCACCTCAACCGTCGGCAACGCCCTGGAAACCGCCGCCTGGGCGCGGGCCAACGGGCTGCGTTCGCTGATCGTCGTCACCGCCGGCTATCATATGCGTCGGGCGCTCGCCGAGATCGGCACGGCCCTGCCGGAAGCGTCGCTGCACCCGGACCCGGTGCAGCCGCGAGCGCTGTCGCAGCCGGGACTCGGCACGCTGCGCCTGCTGGCGGCCGAGTATGTCAAGTGGCTGGCGGTCGAACTCGGCCTGACCGGCTCCGCCCACCTGCGCGAGGTTGCCTGACCGCATGACCGCCGTCACTGTCCTGCGCGCCGCGCTATTCAACCTCTACTTCCTGGTCCTGACCCTGCTGATGGGGCTGGCGGCGTTCTGGGTGCGGCTCGCGGCGCGGCGCCATGCGCTCGGCTACGCCAAGGCCTGGGCGCGGCTGACGCTGTCCGGCCTGCGGGTCCTGTGCGGCGTCCACGTGGAGGTACGTGGCCTGCACCACCTCCAGGGAACCCGTCCGGTGCTGATCGCCTCGCAGCACCAGTCGGCGTTCGACACCCTGGTGTGGATGAACCTCCTGCCGCGTCCGGCCTACGTGATGAAGCGGGAGCTGACGCGCATCCCGCTGGTCGGGCCGATGCTGCTGCTGGCCGGCATGATCCCGCTGGAACGGGAAGGCGGCGCCCGCGCACTGCGCCTGCTGATGGGGAAGACCGCGCGTGCCATCGCCGACCGGCGGCAGATCGTCATCTTCCCCGAGGGCACCCGGGTCGGCTCCGGACAGGTGGTGCCGCTGCAGCCCGGCATCGCGGCGCTGGCGGCGCAGTCCGGGCTGCCGGTGCTGCCGGTTGCGACCGATTCCGGCCTGTGCTGGTCGCGACGGGCCTTCATCAAGCGGCCCGGCACCATCCACATCGACATCGCCCCGCCGATCCCCGCCGGGCTGCGGCGCGGCCCGCTGCTGGCCGCGATCCGTGCCGGATGGAGCGCCATGGAACGACGCCGGGACGGGGATGAAGCTGTGGATAAGGTTGTGGGAAGCGTCGGCCGCATCGGGGACGATCGCGCCTGAGTCCGCAGGCCTGGCAACCGGCGGCCACGACGCCGACCGCGCCGCCGGACCCGCCCGAACCGGTGGCGCGGCCGCCGATCGGCGAACTGCGCAGTGCAGCAAACGGGTTTTCGGATGATGCCGCTGCGGCGACGGTTGATCAGCCGGCACCAGTCCGACCGCGTCTCCGTTGTCGATCCGGAACGCCGCCGTGACGATCCACCCCTGTGGACAAGTCGCGGCGGATCGCCTTCGGAATGCGTGAATCCTGCGTGCCGAAGCCTTCATGGTCAACAGCTTCGCCAGCACAGGCGAGGTGATCTATGAAGGCGCCGATGTTGTCGCTTCCGCGTTGCCACCCGGTCCGGCAGTCCCTCCGCCTGCGTGCCGTCGTGGCCGCGGCGATGGTGATGGCGGCCGTGCTGGTCGGGTGCGACACCGTGCTGTGGTTCAGGCTCGAGCGCGAGCTGGACCACCGCCTGGACCGGTTCATACGGACGGTGCGCGCCGATGGATGGCACTTTTCCGCCCGGGCCGGCGGCCGCGGCGGCTGGCCGCTGGCGGCCACCCTCGTCCTGCGACAGCCGAGCCTGCGCTATCGGGCAGCGGACCATGGCGATTCGGACGCGCTCGCCTGGTCCGGCGAGGCGGTGAGCCTCAGCGTGTCTGCCTGGCGTCCGGCGCGGGCGACGATCCTGGCGCTCGGCACCCAGAGCCTGTCGGTGGTCCCGAACGCGGGCCTGCCCATGCCGCTGCGGTTCTGGGGCGCACGCGTCGCGCTGCTGCTGCCGGGGATGGCCGGCCCGACCGACCGGATCACGCTGGAGGGCGAGGCGCTGCACGTGGCCCTGCCGGGTGCCGGGCCGGACGACGTGGTGGAAGTGGCCGGTGCAACCGGGCAGCTGCGATGGGCGGTGGACCGGAAGGCGGCCGTGGCGACGCTGTCGCTCGCGTTGCGGGACTTGGCGCTGCCGGTCGCGCTCGGCCAGCCGGAAGGACGCGTCGTGCAACGGGCCCGGCTGGACGCGAGCCTCGACAACATGGCTGCCGGGCCGCCGTCGCGCTGGCTGCAGCCGGGTGTCGTGATCAGGCTCGGCGAGGCGAGCCTGGACTGGGACGGCGCACGTGCCGCTCTGTCCGGCCGGGCAGTGCTGTCACCGGATGGGACCCCGTCCGGCACGTTCTCGCTGTCGACCGACGATGCCGGCCGCCTGGTGTCGAAGCTGCGCGACGTCGGGCTGCTGTCGCCGGGCGCTGCGGTCGCAGCGCAGGCGGTGGCAGGGCTGGTCGGCGACGCTACGCCCGGATCGCGCCTGCGCCTGCCGCTGCAGCTGCGGGACGGGCTGCTCGGCCTGGGCGACATCCCTCTGCTTCGCATCCCCGCCATGCGATGACGCAGCCCGACGGCGGGTCTTCCGCAAAACCGGTCCGGACGCCGGAACGCATGACGTCGCCTGGGCGGCAGGGTCGCCAGGTCGGCGCCAGCATGCGCCGCTCCGTCCGGTGGTCTGACAGGCGACCAGGGCCCTTCCCGATGTCGGCATCTGGGCCGCCGTCGTCGTGGTGGTTGCGGCCGTCGCCTGCGGCTTGCGCAGGATCATCCCGGACTGGGCACGGTTCGCGCCACAAGCTCGCGGTTCAGCCGGTCGACCTCGTCCTGCAGGCGGCGGATCTCGGCCTGCGCCTCGTCCGCGGCAGGCGCCTCGCCGTTGCTTCCAGGGCGGACGAACGAGGCCGTCAGCGCCCTGGTGTCGGGTGGGGCAGGCCGCCCGGCGGGCAGCGTGGCCGATGCCGGCTTCGCCGGCGCCCCCTTCTGGGGCTGCATCGCGGCGCGGCGGGCGGCGAACTGCTCCATCATGTGCTCCAGGTACTCCGGCACCTGGCCCTGCATGCTGTCGCCGTAGAGACCGATCAGCTGGCGCAGGAAGGCCGCGGGCAGCATGTTGCGGCCCTTGGTCTCCTCCTCGACGATGATCTGGGTGAGCACGGTGCGGGTGATGTCGTCGCCGGTCTTCGCGTCGAACACGACGAAGTCCCGGCCCTGCCGGACCATGACCGCCAGGCTGTCCAGGGTGATGTAGATCGAGCCTTCGGTGTCGTAGAGCCGTCGGTTGGCGTATTTCTTGATGACGACAGGCGGGACCGGGCGATCGGTTTCCGGCAATGTGCGCTCCATCCCGGTCATGGACATGCGACAGGATAGCATGAGCACCGGACCGCTGCGCAAATCGCCCTCCGTCACGCCACCAGCCCGCTCTTGCCGGCGTTGTGCCGCCATGCCACCTGTCCGACAGGCAGACGCGTCGCCCGGGCGTGGCCGTTCCCGGCCGTGGCATCTGACGCGGGCGCCGCAGCTCCCTTCCTCCCGACCTCGGAGATTCCATGTTCGCATGCACAGGCTATGCGGCGCAGGCCGCCGACGCGAAGCTAGCCCCGTTCTCGTTCGAGCGGCGCGACCCAGGGCCGGGCGACATCCAGATCGACATCCTCTACTGCGGGGTGTGCCATTCCGACATCCACACCGCGCGCAGCGAGTGGGGGCCGTCGACATATCCGGTGGTGCCGGGCCACGAGATCGTCGGGCGGGTGGCCGCGATCGGCGCGGAGGTGAGCCGCTTCAAGATCGGCGACCTCGCAGCGGTCGGCTGCATGGTCGACTCCTGCCAGACCTGCCCGAACTGCCGCGAAGGGCTCGAGCAGTATTGCGAGAACGGCTTCACCGGGACCTACAACGCGCCCGACAAGAAGACCCCCGGCCTGCACACCTTCGGCGGCTACACCAAGGCGATCGTGGTGGACCAGAACTTCGTGCTCCGTGTGCCTGAGTCGCTGGAGCTCGCCGCGGTGGCGCCGCTGCTCTGTGCCGGCATCACCACCTACTCGCCGCTGCGCCACTGGAAGGTCGGTCCCGGCAGCACGGTCGGCATCGTCGGCCTCGGCGGCCTCGGCCACATGGGGCTCAAGCTCGCCCACGCCATGGGCGCCGACGTGACGCTGTTCACCACCTCGCCCGGCAAGGCGGAAGACGCGCGCCGTCTCGGCGCCAACCACGTGGTGCTGTCCAGGGACCCGGACGCGATGTCGGCCCAGGCCGGCCGCTTCGACTTCATCCTCGACTGCGTATCGGCGCAGCATGACATCAACGCATACCTCGCGCTGCTGAGGCGGGACGGTGCGCTGGTGCAGGTCGGCGCGCCCTCCGATCCGCTGCCGGTCGCGGTGTTCTCGCTCATCCTCGGGCGGCGCACCTTTGCCGGCTCGCTGATCGGCGGCATTCCCGAAACGCAGGAGATGCTCGACTTCTGCGCCGAGCACGGCATCGTGTCGGACATCGAGATCATCCCGATCGACCGGATCAACGAGGCCTACGACCGCGTGCTGGCCTCGGACGTCAAGTACCGGTTCGTGATCGACATGGCCAGCCTGCCCGCTGCGGCCTGACGACCGGTCCGGCGCCCGTTCCCCATCCGGGGCGGGCGCCGTCCGGGATCAGCACGCGGTGCCGCTCAGGCACACATGCGCCGAAATCGCGTCGAACCAGGTGGCGAGCTTCGGCCGCTCCCGGCGCCAGTCGTCGTCGGGGAAGCGCAGATCGAGGTAGCCGAGGGCGCATGCGATCGAGATGGTGCCGACATCGACGTGCTGGCTCGGCTTTTCCCGCTCCAGCCAATCCAGGGTGCGGCCGATCGCGTTGCCATGCCGTCGCACCAGCGCATGGTCGTGGTCGGCGCCGTTGACCAGCAACTGTCGCCGCCCCACCGCCGCGTCCATCAGCCCGTCCCCCAGGGCCTCCAGCCGGCGGCACAGCCAGCGCTGCGCGCCCGATGACGGGATGATCGGGATCACCTCCGCGGTGCCGTTCAGGTACTCGCAGATCACCGTGCTGTCGAAGATCGCGAACCCGTCCTCGGTGATCAAGGTCGGGATCCGGCCAAGCGGGTTGGCGGCCACCAGGACGTCGGGTGCCTGCGTGACGTCGACGTCGATCACCTCGATCCGGTGCTCCAGGCCCAGGGCGACGGCGCAGGCGCGGACCTTGCGGCTGTAGGGACTGGCACTGGATGACAGCAGCTTCATCGGAAGGAATCTTTCCTGGATCGAAATGCGGCGAGGCTGGCGATGTCGGGGGCAAGCAGAAATGGATTGGCGGCCTGCTCATTATCGAGACGGGTCGGCACGGTCGGAGTTCCCGTCTTATGCTGCGCCGCAACCTCCCGTGCCCGCTCCCGAAGTGCTGCGTTGTCCGGCAGCACCGACAGCGCGAAGCGGGCATTGCTTTCGGTGTACTCGTGGCCGCAGCACACCAGGGTGTCCCCCGGCAGGACCGCCAGCTTGCGCAGGCTCGCGAACATCTCCTCCGGCGTGCCTTCCAGCAGGCGTCCACAGCCGAGGCTGAACAGCGTGTCGCCGCAGAACAGTGCCGGACCGTCGCCGAAAAAGAACGAGATGTGGCCGCGCGTGTGTCCGGGGGTGTCGATCACGACGCCCGACGTGGTGCCAAGGACGACGCGGTCCCCTTCCTCCAGCAGGAGGTCGAGCGGCGGCAGCCGGTGCCGGTCCTGCGCCGCGCCGGCGATGCGGGCGCCGAACCGCTGCGCCACCTCGAGCGCCCCGGCGACGTGGTCGTCGTGATGGTGCGTCAGCAGGACCAGGTCGAGCCGGCCACCCTCCTCCTCCAGCCGGGCGATGACCGCCGTCGCATCGGCCGGGTCGACTACGGCGACCGCGCCGCCGGCGTTCTCGCGCAGTTTCCATGCATAGTTGTCCGACAGGATCGGGATCGGGCTGACGTCGAGCAGTCCGGGGTTGGGACGACGCGGTTCGGCGGGCATGGTCGAAGCTCCTGGCGGCTGCGTGGTATATCCGGTCGATGCTCGACGACGTCCAGGCCGTGGCCGCCTTCTACCGAACGCGACGGGGCCGGATGGTCGCCTCGCTGCTGCGGCGCCGGCTGCAGGCAGCCTGGCCCGACCTGTCCCGACAGGACCTGCTCGGGCTCGGCCACGCCGCGCCGTTTCTGTCGCTCTGGCGCCAACAGCTGCGGCGCTGCGTCGACGCGGCACCCAGCTCCGGTCCGGTCCCTCCGGACGTCTCCTGCCTGGTGCAGGACGACGCGCTGCCGTTTCCGGACGCAACCTTCGACCGCGTGCTGATGGTGCACGTGATCGAGAACGCGGCTCACGTCACCCGCACCCTGCGCGTGGTGTGGCGCGTCCTGCGCGACGACGGCCGGCTGCTGGTCGTGGTGCCGAACCGGACCGGCCTGTGGGCGCACAGCGAGAGCACCCCGTTCGCGGAGGGCGCCCCGTGTTCAACCGGACGGATCGAGCGGCTGCTCGCCCGAAGCCTGTTCCGGATCGAGCGGATGGAGGGTGCGCTCTACGGCCCGCCGGCTGACCTCCGTCCGCTGCTGCGGGTCGGTCCGGCACTGGAAGCCGCCGGCCGGTTCGTCACGCCGCGCCTGGCCGGGTTGCTTGTGGTCGAGGCGGTCAAGGACCTGTATGCCGCAGTCCCGGCCGAAGGCCGGCCGGCGGTGCAGCGTCGGACCGTGATGCGTCTTCGTGCCGCGGCCGGTCAGGCGGCCATCGTCATGCCGTGCTCGTCGAGCAGGTCGAGGTAGGGGCCGAGCCGGATCGCGAAGCGGGTCGCCGGCACCAGCAGCTCGCCGATCAGGGCAGGCGCCGGCAGGTCCTCCTCGATCTCGAGCTCGAGCCGGTGATCGGCGAGCAGCCGGACCCGCCAGCCCGCCGGCAGCGCGTCGCGGAGCAGGCGGGCGAGCCGCAGCGCGTCCGGACGGCGCTCCGCCGCCAGCGCGCTGCTGGGCACGCGTCCGGCCTGCGCGGTGATCCGGATGCGGCAGCCGGACGCGGCTCCCTGCACCTGCAGCGCCACCGGCCGGCTGCGCCACCGGAAGCAGAAGCCGCCCGTCCCGCCGTCCTGCACCGAGATCCGTCCCAGCTCGTCCACGCTGAACGATCCGAGCGACCGCTTGTCGATCCCGCCCATCCCGAACCGTCCTCCCACACCGTTGCGCGGCCAGCTTGACCGCTTCTGGTGAAGCCTTCATGAACCGCGACCGATGTCGTCGTTCACCCAATCGCTGAAGCTGGTGCTGGCACCGCCGCATCCGGCCGGCCGGCCGTTCCTCGTCGCCGGCGCGATCGTGGCCGTGATCGGGCTCGTGCTGCCATACGTCGCGGCCCGTGCGGTCGGTGTGCTGGCGCTGCTGTTCGTGGGGTTCTGCTTCTACTTCTTCCGCGATCCGGAACGGGTGGCGCCCCTGCTCCCAGGTGCGGTGGTGGCGCCTGCGGACGGCAGGATCGTTTCGGTGGCGCAGGTGATCCCGCCGCTGGAGCTGGGGCTCGGCGCGGAGCCGCTCTGGCGGGTGGCGATCTTCCTGTCGGTGCTGGACGTGCACGTGAACCGGATGCCGGCGGCGGCCGAGGTCACCCGGATCGCCTATCACAAGGGCCAGTTCGTCAACGCCTGCCTGGACAAGGCGAGCGAGAAGAACGAGCGCAACGCCCTGGCCCTGCGGCTGGCCGACGGACGCACCATGGCGGTGGTGCAGATTGCCGGCTTCATCGCGCGACGCATCCTGTGCCAGGCCAGGGAGGGCGCGTTCTTTGCGCTGGGCGAGCGGTTCGGCCTCATCCGGTTCGGCAGCCGCACCGACCTCTATCTGCCGCTGGGCGTCGAGCCGATCGTGCGCGTCGGCCAGTCGACGATCGGCGGCGAGACCGTGCTTGCCCGCCTTTGAGCGCGCGCCGGACCCGCCGCGCCGTCCCCGCCGGGTGCGCCGCCTGCGCCGACTACGCGACCGGACCAGGCCACGGTTCCGCGGCCAGTCCTTCAACCGGCTGATCCCCAACATCCTGACCCTGATCGGGCTGTGCGCCGGCCTGATCGGCATCCGGGCTGCGATCGGCGGCGGCTTCGGCGAGGCGGCGGTGGCGCTGGTGATCGCCGGCTTCATTGACGGCCTGGACGGGCGGATCGCCCGCCTGCTCCGCGCCACCAGCCGCTTCGGCGCCGAGTTCGACAGCCTGTCCGACTTCCTGTGCTTCGGCGTGGCGCCCGCCTTCATCCTCTACCTGTGGGCGATGCGGGACGGCGGCCGCTACGGCTTCGTGCCTTGCATCCTGTACGCGGTGTGCATCGCGCTGCGCCTCGCCCGCTTCAACGCCGGCAGCTCTGACGACACGCCGAAGGCGATGCCGGTGCACGCCTATGCCTACAACTTCTTCACCGGCGTCCCGGCGCCGGCCGCGGCCGGGCTCACCCTGTTCCCGCTGTTCGTCGGGCTAGAGGCGCACAAGCTCGAGCTGCCCTGGCTGATGGTCCTGTCGCGGCAGCCGCTGCTGGTGGCGCCGATCCTGATCGCGGTGGCCCTGCTCAGCGTGTCGACGCTGCCGCTGTGGAGCTTCAAGAACTTCAAGGTGCCGGCCCAGCTGGTGCTGCCGCTGATGCTGGGGGTCGGGCTCTACGTCACCGTTCTGGTTGCCGACCCGTGGACCGCGCTGGCCGCGGCGGGACTGATCTACGCGGTGATGATCCCATTCAGCCTCCGGAGCTACCGCCGCCTGCGCGCGGATGCGGAAGCGCTGCAGGAGGAAGTGCCGGAGGAACCGGAAGGGGCGGCGGGCTGAGCTTCGGGGCGCTGCGCAGCGCATCCAGAAGCAGGCGCAGCCCCGCCAGCACCGAGTCCGGCGACGGCGGACAACCGGGGATGACCAGCGACACCGGCAGGCGGCTGCCGATGCCCCCAGACGCGGCATAGCCGTCCCTGAACGGGCCACCGTCCATCGCGCAGGCGCCAACGGCGATCAGCCATCTCGGCTCGGCCATTGCCGTCCAGGTCGCCTCGACCGCCTCCATGAGGTTGCGGCCGACCGTGCCGCTCACCAGCAGGAGGTCGGCGTGACGCGGCGTATCCACCAGAAGCAGCCCGACGGCGTCGAGGCGGCCGTCCGCCAGCAGCGCCTCGATTTCCAGCGCGCAGCCGCCACAGCCGCCGCCCTGCAGGTGCAGCATCGACAACGATGGGTGATGGCGTCTCCGGGACGCGGGTCCGCTCACTGGTCGGCCCCGGAAGAGGACAGCCCGAGCGACGCGAACAACAACGGTAGATCGTCCACGGCGACGCCTCGCGCCAACTCGTCGAGCATTGACCAGGACAACAGGGCGGGGTCGTGGACGTGCAGTGCCGACACCAGCCCCGCCTCCAGCCGCACCCAGTGCCACGCCCGTCCTCCCGCCGTGTCTGCCATCCCGACCCCCTCGGTCACCGTATCGTCCGGCTCCGAAGCCCACCGAGACGGGACAGGCTCACCCGCTTCCGCCAACAGGGATCGGACGATGCCGGGCCCCTGCCCGATCCGCTCCAGCCGGACGCGACACCGGGTCCAGGCACTGTCCGGCATCCCGCCGCCCAGGCGCCGGCCGGCGGCGGGCTCATCGAGCAGGAGGCGACGCAGTGCCGGCAGCCCGGCCCGAAGCCGGTCCAGAACCGCCGGAAGCGCAGCCAGCCCGGCCGGATCCGGAACACGGGCCAAGCCGCCCGGCACCACCGCGTCCAGCATCAGCCGTTGGCCGAACGCCTCGGCGCAGGCGACCAGCACCGGTTCGCGCAGGACGGCGGCACGGCTCGCGGCACCGTCCAGACCGGCACGCCGGGCGACGCGGCCGAGGTGGTGCAGGTGCACGGCGAGCTGCTCCAGCTCGATCATCGCCCGGCGCAGCGCCTCGGTGCCTGCCGGCACCTCCAGCGCCCAGGCGGCCTCCACCGCCCGGGCGAAGGCGCACTGGTGCGCAACGGTGGCATGGGCATCGACCCGCGCCACCAGGGTCGCCGCCGCCTGCGGGTCGCGCCCGCGCACGAGCCCGACCACGCCGCGGTGGCCATGGCCCAGCAGCGGCTCCAGCCGGCGGATGCGCTCGCCGTCCACGGTCAGGCGCAGCTGCGCCGGACCATGGGTAAGCGCCTGCACCGGGCCGATGGGAAGCTGGAAGGCGCCGGCGGCCTGGTCGGCCTTGTCGAACCGGAACTCCGGCGGCTCCGGCGGCCAGGCCGCCGGTCCCGGCCGGGCCGACAGCGGCGCGGTGCAGCCCCACCGCCCGTGGTCGAGCCAGGGACGGAGGTCTCGGGCTCCCATGGCGTCCAGCCCCCACAGGTCGCGCACGATCCGCTCGCACAGGCTGATCGCCGGACGCGCCGGAGACAGGGCCAGATAGCGGCGGGATTCGACTGCGACCGAGGCCAGAAGCGGTGCGTCCGGCTGGGGAAGGAACAGCGCGTGCACCTGCTCGCCGTCCGACCACAGCGTCGCGAGCGGCAGGAGGTCGGTATGCAACCGCTCGGCGAGCCCGGCCCAGCCGGCTCCGGTCAGCAGGTAGCGCAGGCCGCGAGCGGCCGGAACGGGAGCGCCCGCGCTGATCAGCGCCGCAGCGGCGGGGGAACGGGAAGGCGCCGTCACGGCACCGCGCCGCTGCCAGTGGCCGCCTCGCCGAGATCCAGCAGCCAGGCGGACAGCACGTCCGGCGTCGCCAGCCCGAGCCACGCCAGCAGCGCCAGCACCAGGACGCCCGACAACCCGTATGCACGTCGCCGCGGCTCGGCTGCCGGGCGCGCACGACGCAGCGCGGACAGGAGCGACAGGGCGGTGTAGGCCCACGCCGCCAGCAGCAGCACCGCCGGCAGCGGCGCCACCGCGAAAACCCCAGGAAGCAGCACGAACCCGGCCAGGAACGCCCCGAACGGCGGCATCCCGGCGACCGCCAGCACCGCCACGCGGCGTACGGGACCGCCAAGCGGTCCGCCCGCCGGCAGCAGTGCCACCGGAAGCGATAACGCCAGGAACAGCAGGATCATCAATGCCGCCGCGACACCGCCGGTGCCGCCGGCACCGAGGCCGATCACGGCACCACTCAGCTGCACCGCGGCTGCGAGCGACAGCCGGTCGTCCAGCCCGCGCCTGGCCGGCATGAGGCCGACCGCCAGCAGCAGGCCGAGCATCCCGATTCCGATCAACACGCCGCCGTCGAAACGCGGCAGCATGCGCAGGCGCAGCAGCATGCCGAGGACCGGGGCGGCGACGGGCACCGGCAGCAGGGCACGGACGACCCGATCCCCCGTCGCCGCGTGCACCAGGCCGGTCTCCCCATCCGGTCCGACCGCACCGACCCAGGCCAGCAGCAGCATCGGCAGCACCAGAAGCATCGGCAGCGGTTGAAGCGCCGCCGGCACCGGGCCGCCGAGCGCGTCCCAGCGTGGCGGATGGCCGAGAACCGTGCCCAGCGCCGCCACCCCGAGCCAGGCAGTCAGGAGGACCGCAGCGAACAGCACCGCCTGTCGCCGATGATGGTCATGCAGCAGCCCGGCTCCCGTCAGAAGCAGGGCAAGGCCGGCAAGCATCAGGAACAAGGGGTCTGTCCTGCAGGCGAGGACGGCGCCGCCGGTCACGAGCTGCGCGCCCACCTGCCAGCCCAACCAGCCGGACCTGCCGGAGGATCGGTGCGGCCGCACCGATCCGCTGTATATCGAGACCAGCAGCCACGGCACGGTCACCAGCAGCCCCAGCGAACGCGCCAGCCGGTCGTCGAGCCAGGGCGCCGCTGTCGACGTGGCAACCGCCGCGGCGGCGGGCCACACGAGGTTCGACACGGCCAGCAGCGTCGTCAAGCCTGCCGCGACCATCGCGCCGGCCGCCACCACCCGGTTGCTGCCGCGCGCCGACAGAAGACCCAGCAGCGGACACGCGAGCAGCGGCCAGGCCACGCTGGCTGGAACAAGCCCGTTCACGACACAGCCGTTCCCGCGGCCGCCCGCACCAGGGCGCCAAGGGAAGCGGCCTGGAACAGCAGGATGGTGCACAAGGCCAGGACATCGGTTCCCGGCAGGCAGCAGGCGGCCAGGATCAGGACGTCGCCGATGAGCAGCAGCGACCCGATCCGGCCGACCGCCGAGCGGGCCGCGAGCGTGCCCGACAGACCAGCCAGGGTTGCGGCGACGCAGACCGTCAGCAATCCGTGCGGCGCACCTGAGTCCGGCGTGATCCGGATCGCCAACGCCACCAGCGCCAGGCCGGCCAGAAGCCAGGCCGCCTCGTCCGGTCCGGGCCGGAACGGCATCCCGGCGACGATCCGGCGGACCAGGAGGACCGGCACGGCGAGCCGCAGCAGCGACGCCGCCAGCGCCGCCAGGCATCGTGCCTCGCCGGCACCGGCGCTCCATCCCGCGACCGCCGACGCGACCAGGCAGCCCGACAGCAGCAGCCCGTGCAGCACCAGCCGGCGTGGCCACTCGGTGTCAGGCACCGGACGCACGAATAGCAGGGACAGGACCAACAGTCCGTCCGGCAGCAGGAGGCTCATCCCGCGCGATGCCCGACCAGGGGCAGCAGCGGCGCCAGCAGGCCGAGCAGCACCGACAGCCCGGCCAGCCGGCGCCGCGCCGCCGCGTCCGTGACCAGGCCGCGGACCGCGCCCAGCGCGACCCCGCCGGCGAGAAGCCGCAGCACCCAGAACAGGAGGCCGAGCAGCCAGTGCAGCGGCCCGGTCTGCGCCACCGCCACCGTGACGGGGAGCAGCAGCGCGGTGAGCAGGTCGATCCAGACCACCGCCTGCACCATCGCCTGCAACCGGAACAGCACGAGGTCCGGGCCGGATAACGGTTCGGACAGTGCGAGCCCACCGCCGGCGGCGGATAGTGCCGCCAAGCCCAGGCAGGCGGCCGGCACCAGCCCGGCGCCGGGCTGCAGGTTGGACAGCAGATGCTGCAGCCCGGTGCCGCCGGCGGCAAGCGACAGCGCCACGATCCCGAGCGCGAAGCCGGGCACGGCGAGCAGCAGCCCCACCAGGGCGGACACCGCAGCGAGGCCGGGAACCGCGACGCCCGCGTCCAGAGCGCTCAGCAGCAGCACGATCCTGCCGGCGGCCAGCAGCACCAGCACCGTCGGAAGGTCGGCCCAGGGCGCGGTCGGAAGGCCGGACGCGAAGGACGGCACGAGCGCTGCCGCCGACAGGGCCGCCGACAGCGACAACAGCGGTGCCAGCGCCGACAAACGCGACCCGCCGCCGGCGCGGACCGGCTGCTTCCGCATCAGGACAAGCAGGCTGCTCCAGGACCGCGCCATCTCCGCCATGACCCCGGGGCCGGTTCGCCGGCGCCCGGATAGCAGGCCGGCCACGCCGTCGGACAGCGGCGGGAGCAGCGGGGCCACCGCAACCGTTAGCGCGAGGTGCAGCAGCAGGGCGGCGGTTCCCAGCAGCAGGACCGGCAACAGGCTCATGATCCGGGATGCCGGACCGACCAGGCCAGCGCCGCCGCAAGCAGCGCCAGGACCAGCACGCCGCCACGACGGCGCAGCAGGACGGACAACGTCGTTCCGCCGCGTCGCCACAACACGATGGCCTGCCGCAGCCGTCGCCGCAGGATCCGCCCCGTCGCGCCGCTGCTGCCCCAGGCCGTGCCGCCGATCGCCGCCACCAGCGCACGCGGCAGCGTGGCCGGCCCGACCTCCGTCGCCGGATCGCCGAACGGCAGCCAAGGCGGCGGGGGCGGCGCACCGCCTTCCCAGGACCGGGCATAACGCGCGGGTCGCTCCGCCAGGAGGCGGGATACCCGTTCCGGAAGCCAAACCGCCAGCAGCCCGAGCAGCAGAAGCGGAAGCGGCGACAGGCTCGCGGCCCCGCCCGGGGACACCAGCCGCAGCACCGGAAGGTCGCCGGCGGCGTCCGATGCCAGCGCCAGCCGCAGCGGAGCCAGCACGCGCAACCATCCTCCCGGCAGCAGCCCGACCAGCAGAAGCACCACCAGCAGCGTGCACATCGCCCGCACCAGCACCGGAGCGATGTCGAGCGCTGCGGCGCCGCGTGGGGTCCGCGGCCGCCCGAGCACCGCAACCGCAGCCAGACGCAGCCAGCCGACCAGGCACGCCCCGGCCGACACCACCAGGGCCAGGGCGGCGACCGACATGGCCGGCGCAAGCCAGCCGCCCAGACGGGCGAGCCCGAGCGCGTCCTGGAGCAGCAGCCACAGGCCGGCAAAGGCTCCGGCCGGGAACAGGAAGCCGAGCACAGCCGCACAGGCGGCCGCCAGCAGCGACGCGCGCGGCATCGATTGTGCCAGTCCTCCCAGCCGTCCGAGCGTGCCGGCTCCCGCTTCCGCTTCCATTGCCTGCGCCAGGACCAGCGCGCCGAGGCCGCCCAGCACCTGCATCGGCAGCAACAGCAGCATCGAGTCCAGCGCGGCACCGGCCAGCACCGGCAGGTCGTCGGCACGAGCGATCAGGCAGAGCCCGACCGCCGTCGCCATGAGTGCGGTCGGCACCGACGCCAGCTCACCGACGGCGGGACGCAGCCGGGTGTGCACCAACGCGGCGAGGCCGGCCTGCAGCGCACCGGCCAGGCCGAGGACGGCCAGCAAGGCTCCTGGGCCGCCCGGCAGCGCCGCTCCCGGCAGGTCGAGCAGGAGGCGCAGAAGCAGGAACAGCCCGAGCAGGTTCGCCAGCGTCGGTGCCCAGGGCGGCGCCACCGCGTGCAGCCGCCGATGCCAGCCCTGGCAGGGCCAGATCCCGAGCAGGGGCGTCGAGGCCACGATCACCAGCAGCGGAAGCAGCGTCGAGGCAGCAAGCCCAGGCTGGCCGGCGCCACGCAACCTGGTGAAGCCCGCATCGGCCAGCAGGAAGGCGGACGGTGAAGCGATGGCGAGCAGGAGGGAGCAGGCACCGAGCAAGGCCGTACCGGCGAGCACCGGTGTGCGTCCCGTTCCGAGGCCACCGGCGCTGCGGCCAAGTGCCGCGATCGTCAGGATGCCGCCGAGGGCCAGCAGAAAGGCGTCCCCGGACAGCATCGTCAGCACCAGGCCGGACAGGCACAACCGCAACCGGCCGCGCTCGCGCGGCGGCAGCCTCACCGCCGCCTCGACGAAGCCGGCCGCCACGAAGCCGAGCAGCAGGAACAGCGCGGAAAGCTGGTCCAGCTGGATGCCGCCGCCACCGGCAAACCCGGTCGGAACAGGGAGCGCAGACGTCTGCCCGTCCAGCAACGCCAGCAGCGACAGCGCCGCTCCGAGCGTCGGCAGCAGCGCCAGGGAGGGTACAGGGGCCTGGAGGCGTCCAAAAGATGCCACGGCTCCGGACGCGGCAAGAACGGCAAGCAGCAGAACCAGGCCGATCAGGATCAGAAGGCTCAGGCTGGCCTCCTGCGGCAGGCTGGCATCGGTTCAACCGCTCCGAGGCTAGCGCCGTCGCCGCACCCCGGCCAGTGCCGTTCGGCTCGGTACCCGACCTTCGGCCGGTGCCGGTCACAGCATGGCGAGCGGCACCTTGGCTCCGGGCGGCGGGAAGCCCCGGTCGAGCTCGGCCAGGTCCTCCGGATCGAGCACCAGCGTCGCGGCGGCAGCGTTCTCGCGCAGGTGCACGAGGTCGGCCGCCTTCGGGATGCTGATCACGTTAGGCATCCGCAGGGTCCAGGCCAGGGCGACCTGGGCCGGCGTGACGCCGTGACGCGACGCGACGCGACCCAGCACCGGATGCCGCAGCAGCCGGCCGCCCTGGCCGACCGGGGAGTACGCCATCAACGGGATGCCCTGCCTGACCGAGTAGTTCATCAAGTCGTGCTCGATGCCGCGATGCTCGAGGTTGTAGAGCACCTGGTTGGTGGCGCAGCCGCGCGGCCGGGCGATGCCGCTGAACTCGGCCAGGTCGTCGACGTCGAAGTTCGATACCCCCCATTCCCGGATCAGCCCCTGCCCCCGGAGCGTCTCGAACGCCTCGACCGTCTCGGCGAGCGGCGTGCCGCCTCGCCAGTGCAGCAGGTAGATGTCGATCCGGTCGACGCCGAGCCGGGCCAGGCTCTGCCGGCAGGCCTTGGGGATCCCGGTCCGGGTGGCGTGGCTGGGCAGTACCTTGGTCACCAGCGTGACGCGGTCGCGATGCCCGACGATCGCCTCGCCCACCAGCGATTCGGCGGCTCCGTCGGCGTACATCTCGGCGGTGTCGATCAGGGTCATGCCGAGCTCGATGCCGGCGCGCAGGCTGTCGAGCTCGTCGCGGCGCCGGAAGCGGTCCTCGGCCATGCGCCACGTGCCCTGCCCTAGGCACGGCACGTGGCTTCCGTCCGGCAGCCTGACCGGACGGAGCGTCGCGGCCGGCGCGGTCACTTCCCGGCGTTCTCGGCCGCGCTGCGGTCCGAGGTCGGGCTGGCTGCCGCGTCGTCGCTGTTCCCATGCGGGATGCCGTTGGTCATTCCCGGTCCGTTCAGGTGCGGGTCCGCGGCGGGCGGCGGCCCGGCGGGCTCGTCCTTGTCGGCCTGCGTGCTCGTGTCGGCCATGGTCCTCACCCCTTGTTCCGGTTCGGCGAGTCAACCGCGCGGGACAGGTCCGGTTGCCAGGAGGCCGTTCCGGCGCCGCGTCGGGCAACGCCGCCAGGCAGGCGACGGCGACGTCGCGTCGACCGGATCACCCCGCCCGGATCCAACCTTTGGGTTCCTGCTTCCAGTAGGCGGGAGCATGGCCGCGAGCCTTCGCCTCCGCCCATCGGGCACGCGCATCCGTGACCGCATCGGCATCGTTCCCGTCGAACAGGTCGAAGACGCGCGCGAACCGGTCGGCATCCGCCGCCCGCACCCCGTCCAGCAGGAACAGGAAGGTGGCGCCGTTCGGCACCTCGGGGTCGGCGGCGATCCAGACCGGCTGCAGCGCCGCCTCGCCCATCCGCTTGGTCCCGTGCGGCAGCCAGACCGGTTCCGGGATGCGCCACAGCGCCGCGTCGACCGCCTCGACCCTGGCCTCGTCCCTGCACCGCACCAGCGCGCGGTGGCCGGCCTGCAGCGTGCGGCCCAGCAACGGCGCCAGCGCCTCCTCGGCGCCGGATCGGGTCAGGTGATAGAAACTGATCCCGGTCACGCGGCCGCAGCCGTCGCAGCGGGTCGGCGGAAGCGTCGCGGGGCACAATCCGCCGCGCCGGAAGAACTCCGGCCGACAGCCAGGTGTTGACCCGGGATGATCGCGCAGCGGGCCGACACGGAGCACGCTGCCTCAGGAGCCAACGACACGTGTCCCATCCCCTTCGACGACCTGCCCTCCTGTCCTGCCTGGTCCTGGCCGGCCTGTCGGCCGCCGGGACGGCGTCGGCGCAGCCGAGCGGACAGGCGGCGCCTGACTCCGAGGTCACGTCCGGCCAGGCAGTGACCGGCCACACCAGCACGCACAAGGACAGCGCGGTCAACACCAGCCCGGAACAGCCCGCCCCGGCGGTGCGGCAGAAGGTGCTGCCCTACCAGCACCTGCGCACGTTCCGCAACCAGGCGCGGGAACAGGTGGCGCCCCTGCCGGATGCCCCGGTCAAGCCCGGAACCAACGTCCAGCCGGGGCAGGACACGCCGACGCCGCATCGCTAACCGGTCCGGCTCATCGCCGGGCGATGCGTCCGCCCGGCAACGGGGCCGCCGAACTCCCTGCCCGGCTGATGCTACGACAGCGGCGTGGGCAGAGCGGTCACCGCGCCCGCAGCGCGGCCTGCAGGCGCGTCCAGGCGGCCTCGTCCGGAGGCAGTCCGAAGCGCAGCCAGGTCGGCTGGGTAGGGAAGCGCCGCACCAGCAGCCCGTGACCTCCCAGGTGCCGGAACAGCACGTCGGCGTCTGGCCGCGCCGCCAACCGGAACAACCGGGTTCCGCCTGCGAGAGACAGGCCCGCCTCCGCCAGCAGGCAGTCCAGGTGCCCGGCTTCCGCTTGCAGACGCAAGCCGGACCGGTGGCGCCACGGCCGGTCCGCCAAGGCCCGGCGCCCCGCGACGATCGCGACGCCGCCGACCGCCCAAGGTCCAAGCAGCGTCCGCATCCGCTCCGCCATGGGCGGATCGGCGAGCAGGAAGCCGAGCCTGACCCCGGCCAGGCCATAGGTCTTGCCGAATGAACGCAGCACCACCAGACCCGGCGACGGCAGCAGAGCCGCAGCCTGCGGTACGTCCGGTTCCAGGTCGGCGAACGCCTCGTCCACCACCAGGAACGCGCCCCCTGCCGCGCACCGGCCCGCCAGCTCGGCCAGCCACCGCCGCGTCAGACGCCGCCCGTCCGGGTTGTTGGGGTTGCACAGCACCAGCGCCACACCGGGCCGGACCTGCGCGAGCATGGTTTCCGCGTCCGTTACCTCCTTGACCTGCGCGCCGGACGCAGCCCAGGACGCGGCGTGCTCGCCATAGGTCGGTCCCAGCACCACCGCTTCCCGACAGCCGAGCATCACCGGCAGCAGCGAGATCAGGATCTGTGAGCCCGGCGCGGCCACGACCTGCTCCGCCGAGGCGGCGCCATAGGCGGCGGCGGCCAGCCGGCGCAGCTCCGCCTCGTCCTCCGGCTCCGGCAGACGGGTAAATGCGTCCGACGGCAGCGCTGGCATCGCGTACGGGTAGGGGTTGATGCCGGTGGACAGGTCGACGAACGGAGTGGGTGCGTCCGGAAACAGTGCCGCCGCCGCTTGCAGTCGGCCGCCATGGATGGCCGGTGGGACTGATCCGGCGCCGCCGTCCGTGCTACAGCCTGGTGGTAGGTCTTGGGGACGCGTCGCCATCGCGGACACTTTCATCGTTGCCGCCGGTGCCCTGGCGACGGACGCGCTGTTCGGCTACCCGGATCGGCTGTTCCGCCTCCTCGGCCATCCGGTGAGCTGGATCGGCGCCGGTATCGCCCGGCTGGACCGGCTGCTCAACCGCGACACCATGTCGGGACCGGGGCGGCGGTGCTGCGGGATGCTGGCGCTGCTGCTCCTGGCCCTGCTGCCGACGCTGGCGGCAGCCGGCCTGCAGCACGCCGCCGTCGTCCTGCTGCCACGCCCGCTCACCCTCGGCCTGCTGGCACTGGCCGCCGGCACCCTGGTCGCACAGCGTTCGCTCTGGCAGCACGTCCGTGCGGTGCTGCACGGGCTGGAGCAGCATGGTCTCGCCGGCGGCCGGATGGCGGTCGCCCGCATCGTCGGCCGTGATCCGGATACGCTCGACGAGGCCGGGGTGGCGCGGGCGGCGATCGAGAGCCTGGCCGAGAACTTCTCCGATGGGGTGGTGGCGCCGCTGCTGTGGTGCGCCGCGTTCGGGCTGCCGGGACTCGTGTTCTACAAGGCGGTGAACACGGCGGACAGCATGATCGGTCACCTGTCCGCGCGGCACCGGTCGTTCGGCTGGGCGTCGGCCCGGTTCGACGACCTGCTGAACCTTCCGGCATCGCGGCTGGCGGCGGCTTGGCTGGTGCTCGCGGCATTCGGGATGCGCGGCGCCGACGGCCGCAACGCCGCCGCCATCGCCTGGCGCGATGCCGGCCGGCACCGGTCGCCGAACGCCGGCTGGCCGGAAGCGGCGATGGCGGGCGCGCTCGGCCTGCGCCTGGCCGGACCGCGCGTCTATGCCGGCCAACGGATCGCGGATCCGTGGCTCGGCGACGGCCGCGCGGATGCCGGACCCTCGGATCTGCGCAGTGCGCTCGACCTCTACCTCCGTGCCTGCGTGATCCAGGCCGTGGTGCTCTCGACGGTGGTGGCCTTGGCACTGACAGGATGGCGGACATGACGGAAGGCCCGGCATTCGACACGGCGTTCCGCGACCGGTTGGCCACGCTGTTCCGCTGGCGGCGCGACGTGCGCCACTTCCGCGCCGATCCGGTCCCGGACGACACGCTCGACCGGCTGCTGCGGATCGCCTCCCTGGCGCCATCGGTGGGCCTGAGCGAGCCGTGGCGCTTCGTCCGGGTCGACGCGCCGGACCGTCGTGCGGCGATCCGGGCCGAGTTCGCCCGTTGCAACGCCCTTGCCCTGGCCGCGCTCCCCGACACCGACGCGGCCCGCTACGCCACGCTGAAGCTATCCGGGCTCGACCAGGCGCCGTGCCACCTGGCGCTGTTCGCCGATCCCGACCCGTCGCAGGGCGGCGGCCTGGGACGGCAGACCATGGCGGAGACCACCGCCTACTCGGCCGTGATGGCGCTGCACACGCTCTGGCTGGCGGCGCGGGCGGAAGGGATCGGACTCGGCTGGGTGTCGATCCTCGGTCCGGAGGAGGTGGTCCGCATCCTGGACGTGCCGGCATCCTGGCGCTTCGTCGCCTATTGCTGCATCGGCTGGCCGTTGCACGCAGACGACGTGCCGGAGCTGGAGCGGGCCGGTTGGGAACGACGGGCGGGACCGCCGGCCCTGCTCCGGCGTTGACGGGTCGCCGATAGTCGGGGGGAACAGCAGTCATGACCTGGACCACCGCAGATGGGGTGCATGCCCTCGGCCAACACGCACTCGTGTCCGGCGGGACGTTGCACGACGCCCGCCTGGCCTGGAAGAGCTACGGCACGCTGTCCCCGGCGCGAGACAACGTGATCGTCTACCCCACCAGCTACAGCGCCACCCATGACGAGCAGGAATGGCTGATCAAGCCGGACGGCATCCTCGACCCGACCCGCTGGTTCATCGTCACGCCGGACATGTTCGGCAACGGCCTGTCCTCCAGCCCATCTAACTGCGGCGACTACCCGTCCCTGGTGACCGCCGCGGACAACGTCCGGGCGCAGCGGACGCTGCTGCGCGACCTGTTCGGCATTGACCGGGTCGCCTGCGTGTATGGCTTCTCGATGGGCGCGCAGCAGGCGTACCACTGGGCGGCGCTGTACCCGCAGGCGGTCGAGCGCGCGGTCGTGGTGTGCGGCAGCGCCCGGACGGCCGTGCACAACCAGGTGTTCCTGCGCGGCCTGCTGGCGATCCTGGAGGCGGCACCGGAGCATCGCGGCGACGGCCGGTTCGATCCCGAGCCGGTCGCGGCGCTGCGCGCCTTCGCCCGCGTCTACGCCGGCTGGGCCAAGAGCCAGGACTGGTACCGGCACGGGCTGCACCTTGCCAGCGCCGCCGACCTGGACGACTACCTCGACCGCGAGTGGGCGCCAGGCTTCATGCGCTGCCGCGCCGCCGACCTTTATGCTCAGGCGCGGTGCTGGGACGCATCCGACATCAGCGCCAACGAGATCTATGGCGGCGACCTGCACCGGGCGCTGGCGGCGATCGAGGCCCGTGTCCTGCTGCTCCCCGGCCGCACCGACCTGTACTTCCGGGTCGCCGACAACGAGGCAGAGCTGCCGCTGCTTCGCCATGCCGAGCTGCACGCGATCCCGTCGACCTGGGGACACGGCGCCGGCAGCCCGAGGGGGAACAAGGAGGACGAGGCGTTCCTGCGCGACGCGGTGCGGCGCTGGCTGGCGATGCCGCCGGCGATCTGAACACCGTTCACACCAGCTCGCCGCGATCCATCGCCTCGAGAAACGACGCCGCCCGGCTCCGGATCGCGTCGCGCTTCGCCGGATCCATCCGCGCCAGCGTGCGCAGCGGCATCGCCATGCGGCCGTTGTTGCCGAGCCGGACCTCATGGCGGGCCATGAAGTCCCAGTATAGCGCGTTGAACGGACACGCCGCCTCGCCCACCGCGACCCGCGGATCGTAGGCACAGCCGCGGCAGTAGTCGCTCATCCGGTTGATGTACGCGCCGGACGCGGCATAGGGCTTTGAGCCCATGATGCCGCCGTCGGCGAACAGCGCCATGCCGCGCACGTTGGGCATCTCCACCCATTCGTAGGCGTCGGCGTAGACCACGAGGTACCACTCGTCGACCTCCGCCGGGTCGAGGCCGGCCAGCAGGGCGAAGTTGCCGGTGATCATCAGGCGCTGGATGTGGTGGGCATAGGCGTTACGCCGGGTGTCGGCCACCACGTGGGCCAGGCAGCTCATGCGCGTCTCGCCGGACCAGTAGAACGACGGCAGCGGGCGGGTCGCGGCCAGCGCGTTCCGGTGCCGGTAGCCGGGCATGTGCAGCCAGTACATGCCGCGCACGTATTCGCGCCAGCCGAGCACCTGCCGGATGAAGCCCTCGACGGCGTTCAGCGGCGCCATGCCCTCGCGCCACGCCCGCTCGGCGGCGCGGCAGACCGCCAGCGGGTCGAGCAGGCCGAGGTTGAGCGACGTAGACACCAGGGCATGGAACAGCACCGGGTCGCCCGAGCGCATGAAGTCCTGCCAGTCGCCGAACGCTTCAAGCCGCTCGGCGAGGAAGTGGTCGAGCGCCAGCGCCGCCTGCTCCGCCGTGACCGGCAGGGCGAAGTCCGCGGCCTCCCCGAAATGGTCCCCGAACCGGTCGGACACCAGCGCGATCACCGCGTGCGTGATGCCGTCGGGCGGGAAGCGCGGAGCGGCCGGCGGCCTGACCCCGGCGGGCATGCGCTTGCGGTTCTCCTTGTCGTAGTTCCAGCGGCCGCCGACCGGGGCGTCGTCCTCCATGAGCAGGCGGTGACGGCGGCGCATCGCGCGGTAGAAGAACTCCATGCGCGGCGCCTTGCGCCCGTCCGCCCAATGCCGGAACTGGCGCAGCCCGCACAGGTAGCGGTCGTCGTCGAGGATCTCGACCGGGATGCCGGCACGCTCCTGCCAGCCGGACATCTCCTCCAGCAGGCGCCACTCGCCCGGAGCGGTGACGACCACCCGATCGGGACGATGCGCGGCGACGGCGCGGAGCATCTCGCCCCGCAGGCTGTGGCTGTTGTCCGAATCGTCGAGCGCCGTGTAGGCGACGCGTACCCCGCGATGCCGCAGCCGCGCCGCGAAGTGCCGCATGCCGGACAGCACCAGGACGATCTTCTTCTGGTGGTGGCGGACGTAGGTGCACTCGTCCCGCACCTCGGCCATCAGCACCACGTCGCGTACGGGGTCGATGCCGTCCAGCGCCGGAAGCCGGTCGGACAGCTGGTCGCCCAGCACCAGGCGCAGGGTGCCGCCGCTCATCCCAGGGTCATCCGGGGCGCCGTCGCAGCAGCAGGCGCACCGAGCCGACGTTGCGCGCGTGCGGGTGCACGGCCGCCAGCACCAGGGGCCGCAGGTCGCCGCGGTCGAGCCAGTGCGGCAGCTCCCGGCGCAGGATGCCGCCCTCGGGCCCGGACCCGGCGCCGGTGATGATCTCGACGCAGCGCAGCCGTTCGGCCTGCGCGCGGAGCAGGAAGGCATGCAGCATGCGGAACGCCGGCTGCGCCGACTGGCCATGAAGGTCGAGCCGGCGCTGCGGCCGCAGCTTGCCGCTGGACAGGGCGCGCCAGCTGGTGTCATCGAGCCCGCCGAGGCGGACGCCGATCTCCACCGGCGGCCGGCTCGGGCCGGGATGCGGCGGGAGTGTCGTCCTGGCGACGGCCGGAGCCGCAGGAGCTGGCGCGGCAGGTCCGTCCTGCACCGCGGCTGCGACGGGAGCGGACGCCGGACGCGGCGTCGGGCTGCGGCCCTTCAACGGCCGCACCTCGTGCATGAGGTCGAGCCAGAGGCGCTGCTCGTCTTGGCCCAGCCGGCGCGCCGCCATGCCTTCCTCCGCACGGTCGGAGGCTCGGAAGGCCAGCCGTCCCCGAGCGCGCATTGTTCCATGGCGCCGGCTCGGCTGCCAGCGCCGCCCTGGACCGACAGGACGGCCGGACCGTATGAGCCTCGGCGTGAGATCCCGCCCCTGCCTGCTGGTCGCGCTGCTGATCCTGGTCGTCCTGGGCGGGTGCTGGACCCGCAGCCGGGTGCAGCCGCTCGAGACATACGACCAGCCGTTCTATCTCGGCATCGCCTTCGACCTCCTCCATCACGGCCGCTTCACCGACGGCTACCGCTTTGCCGGCGGCGATGCCGCCACAAGTCGTCCGCCCGGCATGCGCTTCACCCCGCTCTATCCGACCCTACTGGCGGCGGCCGCCACGATCGATCCGGCGCTGCGCCACGGCATGGACTGCCTGGTGGCGCAGCGCAGCCAGGCGGCCTGCACCCGGGCGGCGCCGTCGGTGCGTTGGCTGCAGTTCGTGATGCTGGCGGGAACCATGGGGATGCTGTGCTGGTGCGGATGGCGCTGCTCGGGCCGCCCCCGCACCGGCCTGATCGCGCTCGGGCTGGCGCTCCCGACGGCGCCGCTGCTGCTGTCCTCGGTCGACTACCTGATGACCGAGATCGTCAGCCTGTTCCTGGTGGTCGCGTTCCAGGCGCTGGCGCTTCGCGCGATGCCGGCGGACGACGCCCCGTGGCGTCCGGACTCGACCTGGTTGTTTGCGTCCGGCGTGGCCCTGGGGCTGGCGGTGCTGTGCCGGCCGGCTTTCGCGGCGCTGGCGGCGGCGGTGCTCGCCGCCGGAACGGTTCGGCTGGCGGCGGCATCCGGGCGCGGCGCGGCTCGGGCGCTCCTCGGCCTCGCCGCCGGGATCGGCTGCGTCGTGCTGCCCTGGATCCTGCGCAATGCCCTGGTAATGGGCCGGCCGGCGCTGACCTTCGGCTACGCGTCGCACAGCCTGGTGCAGCGGCTGTCGTTCGACGCGATGCGCCGCCACGAGTACGCGATGAGCTTCGTGTGCTGGCTGCCGGACGGCAACGGGCTGGGCGCCGCCCTGGCCGGCCGCCATGCCTGCGACCGCTTCGGCTGGGACGACCATCCGGACAGCTTCTACGCGATCGGCATCGGCCCGATGCTGAATCGCACCGTGGCGCAGGCCGGCGGCTGGAGCCACCACATGTCGTTCCTGCTGCACACCTTCCTGTTGCGCGATCCGGTGCGGCAGCTGGGATGGCATGCCGCGGTCACCGTCCCGCTGGCGCTGCGCGGGCTCTACATCGACCACTGGTGGGGCTTCGTGCTGGGACCGGTCTGCGCCGTCGCGACGGTCCAGGCGCTCGGGCACCGCGGATCCGCGGCAGGCCGCCTCCTCCTGCTGTGCCTGCCCGGCTGGTTCATGCTCGCCGTCAACGCGGCGGTCGCGGTCAACCAAGTCCGCTACAACCTGATGCTGGTGGTGCCGTTCTCGATCGCCGGCGCCCTCGCGCTCGAGCGCGCCGTCGGGACCGCAACCCGACGCGGACTCGTTCCGGGACCGCAGGCACGGGCATCGCCAGCAGGATCTTCGGCCTCTTGCGGGACAAGCCGGTTTACGCAAAAGTAACGATCTAGGCAGTATCCTCCCGCAGCACAGGATCGCGTCGACGCCTTCATGCTGACCGCGTTTCGCCTGTTCGCGCGCCTGGGCAGCGCGTCGTGCATCCTGCTGGGTCTGTCGGTGCTGGCAGGCTGGATGATCGGCCACCAGGCGCCGCTGCTGATCCGTCCCGATCCGGGCGGGATGACGTCGCGCTCTGCGATGGCGATCGTCCTGGGCGGCCTATCGCTCGGCCTGCGCAACGCCGGCCCGCCGGGCACGGGCCTGCGCCGCGCGTCACGCGTCTTCGCGGCACTGCTGCTGGCCGGTGCGGTGTCGTTCATCCTCGGTCATGCGGCGGCCGGATACGACGTGCTCGGGTCGCTGCTGCCGCACCTGCCGTCGGGTGGACGCGGCCATGTCGGCAGGGTCGCGCCGACCAGCGTGTTCTGCTTTGCCCTGCTCGGCCTGGCCACGGTGCTGTCCGATCGGCGCGGCGCCGACGTGCGGCGGATCGGTGACGGCTGCGCCCTGGTCGGGCTGCTGGTCGCGGGCCTGGTCGTGCTCTGCTATGCCTACGGCGTCCAGGAGCTGCGGGCGCTCATGATGAACAGCGTCATGGCGCTGTCCACGGCGCTCTGCCTGTTCGTGCTGTTCCTGGCCTGCCTCGTCAGCGAGCCGGGTCAGGGTGTGACCGCGCTGCTCGCGTCCGGCCGGCCGAGTGCCCGCAACTCCCGCATGCAGCTGCTGCTGGTGATCCTGGTGCCGTTCCTGATCGGGCTGCTGGCGCTGCGCGGGGTGCGCAGCGGGCGGCTCACCACCGGGCTCGCGATGGCGATCGTGGTCGCCAGCACCGTGGTGTCGCTGGTGGTGCGCATCCTGCGCGACGGCAGTGTGCTGGACGACCTGGAGACTCGACGCGGCGCCGCGGTCGCCGCCCAGGTCCGGCTCACCGAGGAGCTGGAGCAGCGCGTGCGCGAGCGCACCGCGAGCCTGGCGCTGAGCGAGGCACGGCTGCGCACCTATTTCGACAACGCCCCCGAGGGGCTGCTGCTGCTCCGGGTCACGCCGGACAACCGGTTCGTGGTCGAATCGATCAGCCCGTCGCTTCGCACCCTGTACCACCTGGGCGCGCGAGATCTCGCCGACATCACGCTGGACACGCTGTTCGTTGCCGACCCGGTCCTCGGGATGCCGGCCCAGATCGCCCGCTGCCTGCAGTCGGGCCGGCCGGTACGCACCTCGGCCCGGCGCGAGATCGCGGGACAGCTCAGGCTGCTCGACGTGATCCTGGCGCCGGTGCCGGCCGGGCCGGATGGGAACCGGCTGATCGCGGCCAGCCTGCGCGACGTGACCGATGCCGAGAAGCGCGAGGAGCAGCTGCGCCAGAGCCAGAAGATGGAGGCCGTGGGCCAGCTCACCGGCGGGCTGGCGCACGACTTCAACAACCTGCTGACCGGCATCACCGGCAGCCTGGAGCTGATGCGGACGCGAATCGCGCAGGGGCGGACGGCTGAGCTCGACCGCTACATCGAGACCGCGCAGGCGGCGGCCGATCGCGCCGCGTCGCTGACGCACCGCCTGCTCGCCTTTTCCCGCCGGCAGACGCTCGATCCGCGGCCGACCGAGGTGGACCGTGTGGTGGCAGACATGGAGGAGCTGATCCGCCGCACCGTCGGGCCGGAGATCGCGATCGAAGTGACGGCCGAGGCCGGGCTGTGGACTACCCTGGTCGACGCCAACCAGCTCGAGAACGCGCTGCTCAACCTGTGCATCAACGCCCGCGACGCCATGCCCGGCGGCGGTCGGCTGCTGATCGCGGTCGGCAACGTGACGGTCGAGACCATAACATCCGCCGCCGCGGAGTCGTCGGCGCTGGCGGATCCGGTCGGCGACCTGCCGCCCGGATGCTACGTCCGTTTGCGTGTGACAGATACCGGCACCGGGATGACGCCGGAGGTGATGGCGCGCGCGTTCGACCCGTTCTTCACCACCAAGCCTATCGGCCAGGGCACCGGGCTCGGCCTGTCGATGACCTACGGCTTCGTGCGCCAGTCCGGCGGCCACGTGCAGATCGTGTCGGTGCCCGGCGAGGGGACCTCGATCAGCCTGCACCTGCCCTGCCACCAGCCGGCGCAGGCCGGCGCGAAGGCGCCCACCCAGGCACCGGTCGAGGATCCCAGGACGGTGGCGCGCGGTGGAACGGTGCTGGTGGTGGATGACGAGCAGGCGATCCGGACCATCGTGGTGGAGGTGCTGGAAGAGCTCGGCTACCGCACCCTGGCGGCGGCGGACGCGGCGGCCGGGCTGGCGCTGCTGCAGTCGGACGTCCCGGTCGACCTGCTGGTGAGCGATGTCGGGCTGCCGAACGGCATGAACGGGCGCCAGCTGGCCGATGCGGCCCGCCTGCTGCGGCCCGGCCTCCGGGTGCTGTTCATCACCGGGTATGCGGAGACCGCGGTGCTCGGAGCCTCCGGTCTGCCGCCTGGCATGCAGCTGCTGACCAAGCCGTTCACGATCGACCGGCTCACGGGCCGCGTCGAGGCCGTGCTGAAGCTGCCCGGACCGACCAAGACGGTCGGACGGAGGGCGCTGCGGGTGGTCCCTTCGTGAGGAAGATCAGGCGGTGGCCATGTGTCGCTTCGCCGCCGCGATGCGATCCGACGCCAGCAGCAT